>JABTUF010000002.1 GCA_015075645.1 Burkholderiales bacterium
CCATCACCACGAACGCGGGATCGGTGCGCGCGTCGACGGCCGCCTTGATCCGGTCGACCATCTCGTCCTTGGTCACGATGGCCTTGCCGGGCCGGTGGCCGCAGCGCTTCGCGCCGACCTGGTCCTCGATGTGCAGCGCGGCGGCGCCGGACTTCACCAGCGACCGCACGGTCCGCGCGATGCTGAACGCGGACGCGCCGAAGCCGGTGTCGACGTCGACGAGCAGCGGCACGCCGCACACGTCGGTGATGCGGCGCACGTCGACCAGCACGTCGTCCAGGTTGCTGATGCCGAGGTCGGGCAGCCCCAGCGACCCGGCGGCGACGCCGCCGCCGGACAGGTAGATCGCCCGGAACCCGGACTTTTCGGCAAGGATGGCGTGATAGGCGCAGATGGCGCCGGGCACCTGCAGCGGCCGCTCGGCGGCGACCGCGGCACGGAACCGCGCGCCGGGACTCGGTTCGCTCATCGCACGGGGCCGCGGCCGCTGGGCAGCGCGTCCATCAGCCGAGCAGCGACGCCACGCCGGCGCGCTCCTCCTCGAGTTCCTTCAGCGTCGCGTTCATGCGCTCGCGCGAGAAGTCGTCGATCGGCAGGTCGCCGACGACGGCGAAGCGCCCGTCGGCGCACGTCACGGGGAAGCCGTACATCACGTCCTTCGGGATGCCGTAGTCGCCGTTGCTGGCGATGCCCATCGTCACCCACCTGCCGCCGGTGCCGAGCACCCAGTCGCGCACGTGGTCGATCGCCGCGTTCGCCGCGGACGCGGCCGACGACAGGCCGCGCGCCTCGATGATCGCGGCGCCGCGCTTGCCGACCTTCGGCAGGAACGTGTCGCGGTTCCACGCCTCGTCGCCGATCAGGTCGCGGACCGACTTGCCGTCGACGGTCGCGAAGCGGTAGTCGGCGTACATCGTCGGCGAGTGGTTGCCCCAGACCACCATCTTCTCGATCGCGCCGACCGGCTTGCCGGCCCTCGCCGCCACCTGCGAGAGCGCGCGGTTGTGGTCGAGCCGCAGCATCGCGGTGAACGCCTGCTTCGGCAGCGAGGGCGCCGACTTCATCGCGATGTACGCGTTGGTGTTGGCGGGATTGCCGACCACGAGCACCTTGACGTCGCGCGCGGCGACCGCGTCGAGCGCCTTGCCCTGCTCGATGAAGATCTTCGCGTTCTCGAGCAGCAGGTCCTTGCGCTCCATGCCGGGACCGCGCGGCTTCGCCCCGACCAGCATCGCGACCTGCGCATCCTTGAACGCGACCTTCGGGTCGCCGCCACCGGTCATGCCGGCGAGGAGCGGGAAGGCGCAGTCCTCGAGTTCCATCATCACGCCCTTCAGCGCCGCCTGCGGCTTGTCGACCGGCACTTCGAGCAACTGGAGGATGACCGGCTGGTCGCGGCCCAGCATCTCGCCCGAGGCGATCCGGAAGAGGAGGCTGTAGCCGATCTGGCCGGCGGCGCCGGTCACGGCGACGCGGATGGGTGCTTTCATCGAGGACTCCTGGAAGAGGCGGGATACGGGGCAGACCCGGCCGGCGAGTGCGGTGCGCCCTAGCGCAGGCGCGCCGCCGGCGAACAGGGGAATTCTAGGCGCGGGATCGGGGGGTGTCAATCATGTCCTATAACTGATATAAGATATAGGATCCGCCGATCCGAGCGTCGATCACCCCGATGAACGCCCCGACCTTCCGGCCGCTCTGGCAGCAGATCCGCGCGCTGATGGTCCGCGAACTCGAGTCGGGCGCGTGGAAGCCGGGCGAGGCGATCCCTTCGGAACTCGAACTCGCGACGCGCTATCGCGTGTCGCTCGGCACGGCGCGCCGCGCGGTCGACGCGCTCGCCGACGAGAACCTGGTGGTCCGGCGGCAAGGGAAGGGGACGTTCGTCGCGACCCACACGGAGGAGCGCACTTCGGTGCCGCGCTTCCTGCGCATCCGGCGCGACGACGGCGTCGACGAGTACCCGGCGAGCCGGCTCGTCGACGTGCGTCGGGCGAAGGCGGGGGCCGAAGCGGCACGCCTGCTCGACCTCAAGGCCGGCGACGCGGTGATCGTGCTGCGCCGCGTGCTCGAACTCGCCCTCGCGCCCGCCGTGCTGGACGAGATCACGCTGCCGGCGGCGCTGTTTCGCGGGCTCACGAAGGACCGCGTCCTCGCCTACCACGGGTCGATGTACGGATTCTTCGAGAGCGAGTTCGGCGTGCGGATGCTGAAGGCCCGCGAGATGCTGAAGGCGGTCGCGGCCGACCCGGCGAGCGCGGCGCTCCTCGGCGTCGCGCCCGGAACCCCGCTCCTCGCGGTCGAGCGCGTCACGACGACCTACGGTGAGCGACCGGTCGAACTGCGGCGCGGGCTGTGCGCGACCGCGCGCTGCCATTACCTGAACCTGCTCGGCTGACGCCGCGCCGGCACGCGGGATGCCAGGGGCGCGCGCCCGGGCAGCTGCAGTCGCACGCGCATCGTTTCGCGCGCGCAAGGGGCGCGGAATGAACCGTTCGCGCGTGCCGACCCCCGAAACGCCGCGTTTCGCTATAATTGTGCATTGCGCACCGCGACGGCCGGCGCGATCTCCGATTCCGGGGGGGGTCGGCCGTACCGGAACGTTCGACCGATGCGCGGAACCATGCCCAGACCTTCGACGATGCCAGCGTCCCCGCATGCATGTGCCGCTTCTCGAAAGGCGTGCGCGTAGCCATGGCGAGTCCCCGTCCGACCGCACGCCGCACGTCTCCGGTCTACCTCGACCTGCTGTCGATCCGCCAGCCGCTGCCGGCGATCGTCTCGATCCTGCATCGCATCAGCGGTGCACTGCTGTTCCTCGCCGGCATCCCGCTGGCGCTGTGGGGACTCGAGTCGAGCCTGGGTTCGGCGGACGCCTACGCGTCGTTCGCGGCGGTCGTCGCGCATCCGCTGGGGAAACTCGTCGCGCTCGTGCTCCTGTGGGCGCTGCTGCACCATCTGTTCGCGGGCCTGCGGCACCTGTTCCTCGACCTGCACGTGGGCATCGCCCTCCCGGCCGCGCGACGTTCGAGCGCGATCGCGCTCGTGCTCGCGCTCCTCGTGACGCTCGCGGTGGCGG
The DNA here is from genome assembly GCA_015075645.1 of Burkholderiales bacterium. NCBI lineage: Bacteria > Pseudomonadati > Pseudomonadota > Betaproteobacteria > Burkholderiales > Burkholderiales bacterium. Next base: position 3,077 of record JABTUF010000002.1, read on the forward strand.
TCCGGTTATGGTGAACCTCAAGGCCAAGCACGTCGTCGGTGCGCACTACGGGCTCACCGACTGGTTCGCGCAGCGCGTGACGGCGATCGTCATGGCATTGTGGCTCATCGTGCTGCTGGGCGCGCTCCTGTGGTACGGCGGCCTCGACCACGCGGCCTGGAAGGCGCTGTGGTCGTCGAACCCGTTCCGCCTGGTCTCGTTCCTGTTCGCCGTCGCGGTCCTGTGGCACGCCTGGGTCGGCGTGCGCAACATCGCGATGGACTACCTGAAGCCGGACTGGGTGCGCGTCACGTTCCAGTGCGCGGTGATCGCCGTGCTCGTCGTGTATCTCGGCTGGACGATGCAGATCCTCTGGGGGCGGTCGTGAGCGCGCCGGCGGTCCACCGCTACGACGCGATCATCGTCGGCGCCGGCGGCGCCGGGATGCGCGCGTCGCTGCAACTCGCGCAGGCGGGACTTCGCGTCGCCGTGCTGACGAAGGTGTTCCCGACCCGCTCGCACACGGTCGCGGCGCAGGGCGGCATCGGCGCCTCGCTCGGGAACATGAGCGAGGACCACTGGTTGTGGCACATGTACGACACGATCAAGGGCTCCGACTGGCTCGGCGACCAGGACGCGATCGAGTTCATGTGCAAGATGGCGCCGAAGGTCGTCTACGAACTCGAGCACTTCGGGATGCCGTTCGACCGCAACCCGGACGGCACGATCTACCAGCGCCCGTTCGGCGGGCATTCGGCCAACTTCGGCGAGAAGTCGGTCCAGCGCGCCTGCGCCGCCGCGGATCGCACCGGACACGCGCTGCTGCACACGCTCTACCAGCGCAACGTGCGCGCGCACACGCAGTTCCTGGTCGAGTGGATGGCGCTCGACCTCGTGCGCGGCGCCGAGGGCGAGGTGCTGGGCGTCGTGGCGCTCGAGATGGAGACCGGCGAGGTCTCGATCCTGCAGGCGAAGGCGACGGTGTTCGCGACCGGCGGCGCGGGACGGATCTTCGCCGCGTCGACCAACGCGTTCATCAACACCGGCGACGGGCTCGGCATGGCCGCGCGCGCGGGCATCCCGCTCGAGGACATGGAGTTCTGGCAGTTCCACCCCACCGGCGTGGCCGGCGCGGGCGTGCTCATCACCGAGGGCGTGCGCGGCGAGGGCGGCATCCTGCTCAACAGCGACGGCGAGCGCTTCATGGAGCGCTACGCGCCGAACCTCAAGGACCTCGCCTCGCGCGACGTCGTGTCGCGGTCGATGGACCAGGAGATCAAGGAAGGGCGCGGCTGCGGCCCGCACAAGGACTACGTGCTGCTGAAGCTCGACCACCTCGGCCCCGAGGTGATCATGAAGCGCCTGCCGTCGATCCGGGAGATCGCGATCAAGTTCGCGAACGTCGACCCGATCCGCGAGCCGATCCCGGTGGTGCCGACGATCCACTACCAGATGGGCGGCATCCCGACCAACATCCACGGGCAGGTCGTCGCGCCGCGCCACGGCGACCCGAACGCGGTCGTGCCGGGCTTCCACGCGGTGGGCGAATGCGCCTGCGTGTCGGTGCACGGCGCCAACCGCCTCGGCACCAACTCGCTGCTCGACCTCATCGTGTTCGGACGCTCGGCCGGCGATTTCATCGTCGCGGAGAACCTGAAGTCGCGGTCGCATCCCGACCTGCCGAAGGACGCGGCCGACCGGCCGCTCGAGCGGCTCGCCCGGCTGGACGGGGCGAAGTCCGGCGAGTCGGTGGCCGACGTCGCCGCCGACCTGCGCAGGACGATGCAGAGCCACTGCGGCGTGTTCCGCAACCAGAAGCTCCTGTCCGAGGGCGTCGGCCGGGTGATGGAACTCGCCGAGCGCGCGAAGCGCGCGGCGATCGCAGACCACAGCCGCACGTTCAACACCGCGCGCGTCGAGGCGCTCGAACTCGACAACCTGATGGAGACCGCGAAGGCGACCATCGTGTCGGCCGAGGCGCGGCGCGAGAGCCGCGGCGCGCAGGCGCGCAGCGACCATCCGTCGCGCGACGACGCGAACTGGCTCAAGCACACATTGTGGTATTCCGAGGGCAACCGCCTCGACTACAAGCCGGTGAACCTGAAACCGCTCACGGTCGAGTCGTTCCCGCCCAAGGCCAGGACCTATTGACGCCGGCCGGCGCGAACGAGAACCTGCGTACGCCGCGCGGCCGCCACCCGGAATCGCCCCGATGAAGTTCCGCATCTACCGCTACGACCCCGAGAAGGACGCGAAGCCGTACCTGAAGGACTACGAGGTCGCGCTCGATCCGCACGACCGCATGCTGCTCGACGCGCTGGTGCGACTGAAGTCGGTCGACGACACGATCGCGTTCCGGCGCAGTTGCCGCGAAGGCGTGTGCGGCAGCGACGCGATGAACATCAACGGCAAGAACGGGCTCGCCTGCATCACCAACCTGAAGACGCTCACCGAGCCGGTCGTGCTGAAGCCGCTGCCGGGGCTCCCGGTGATCCGCGATCTCATCGTGGACATGAGCCAGTTCTTCAAGCAGTACCACTCGATCAAGCCCTACCTCGTCAACGACACGCCGCCGCCGGAGAAGGAGCGGCTGCAGTCGCCGGAGGAGCGCGAGGAACTCGACGGCCTCTACGAGTGCATCCTGTGCGCGTGCTGCTCGACCGCGTGCCCGTCGTTCTGGTGGAACCCGGACAAGTTCGTCGGGCCGGCGGGCCTGCTGCAGGCGTACCGGTTCATCGCCGACTCGCGCGATCTCGCGACCAACGAGCGCCTCGACAACCTCGAGGACCCGTATCGCCTGTTCCGCTGCCACTCGATCATGAACTGCGTCGACGTCTGCCCGAAGGGTCTCAACCCGACGCTCCAGATCGGCAGGATCAAGGAGGTCATGCTGAAGCGCGCGGTGTAGGGTCGATGGTCGGCGCCATGCCCGTACACGACCCGTCGCAGCGCGATCGCCGCGTCGGGGATTCCCGGCGCCTCGCGCGGCTGCGCTGGCGTTGCCGGCGCGGGATGCTCGAGAACGACCTCGTGCTGGAGCGCTTCCTCGACGCTCGCGGCGCGGCGATCACCGAGGACGAAGTGGCGATGCTCGACCGTCTGCTCGACCTGACCGACAGCGACCTGTGGGACCTGATCGCCGGGCGCGCGGACCCCCCCGACGACGCGCTCGCGCCGATGGTGCGGGCGCTTCGCGCGTGCTGATCCGCGCGCTGCGCAGGACCCGAAACCGAATCACGACGACCGCACCCGGAGCACCCCGATGACCGACCGCACCGCCACGCTCTCGTTCTCCGACGGCTCGCCTTCGGTGACCTTCCCGATGATCGCCGGCTCGACCGGCCCGGAGGTGATCGACATCCGGACGCTCTACGGCAAGACCGGCAAGTTCACCTACGACCCGGGCTTCATGTCGACCGCGGCCTGCCAGTCGCAGATCACCTACATCGACGGCGACAAGGGCGAACTCCTCTACCGCGGCTATCCGATCGAGGAACTCGCCGTCAAGTGCGACTTCCTCGACATCTGCTACCTGCTGCTCTACGGCGAACTGCCGAACGCCGCGCAGCAGAAGGAGTTCGACTCGCGCGTGACCGCCCACACGATGGTCAACGAGCAGATGCAGTTCTTCCTGCGCGGCTTCCGCCGCGACGCGCACCCGATGGCCGTGCTGACCGGCCTCGTCGGGGCGTTGTCCGCGTTCTACCCCGATTCGATGAACCTGCACGACCCGAAGCAGCGCGACATCTCGGCGATCCGGTTGATCGCGAAGATGCCGACGCTGGTCGCGATGGCCTACAAGTACTCGATGGGCCAGCCGTACATGTACCCGCGCAACGAACTCACTTACGCCGCGAACTTCATGCGCATGATGTTCGCGACGCCCTGCGAGGACTACCGGGTGAACCCGGTGCTGGTGCGCGCGCTCGACCGGATCTTCATTCTGCACGCCGACCACGAGCAGAACGCGTCGACCTCGACCGTGCGGCTGTGCGCCTCGTCGGGCACCAATCCGTTCGCGGCGATCGCGGCCGGCGTCGCGTGCCTCTGGGGCCCGTCGCACGGCGGCGCGAACGAGGCCGCGCTCAACATGCTCTACGAGATCCAGGCGCAGGGCGGTGTCGCGAGGATCGGCGAATTCATCGCGAAGGCGAAGGACAAGAACTCGAACGTCAAGCTGATGGGCTTCGGGCACCGGGTCTACAAGAACTACGACCCGCGCGCCAAGCTGATGCGGGAGACCTGCCACGAGGTCCTCGAGGCGCTGGGCCTGCACGACGATCCGCTGTTCAAGCTCGCGATGGCGCTCGAGAAGATCGCGCTGGAGGACGACTACTTCGTCCAGCGACGTCTGTACCCGAACGTCGACTTCTACTCCGGCATCGTGCAGAAGGCGATCGGCATCCCGGTGTCGCTGTTCACCGCGATCTTCGCGCTGGCGCGCACGGTCGGGTGGATCGCCCAGTTGAACGAGATGATCGCCGATCCCGAGTACAAGATCGGCCGGCCGCGGCAGCTCTACCACGGGGCGACGCGTCGCAGCGTGCCGCCGCTCGACGAGCGTTGATCGAATCCCCGCGCGCCGGACGCCCCGTCCGACGCCGGGACACGAAGTGCGGGACAGCGGTCCGGCAACGGGAGGTGGCGTCATGGGCGTCATGAAGGCGTGGGAATCGACCTCGAGCCTGTTCGGCGCGAACGCGCCGTTCATCGAGGAACTCTACGAGAACTGGCTCGCCCATCCGGACGCGGTGCCGGCCGAGTGGGCCGGGTACTTCGCGGAACTCAAGGGTGACGCGCCCGACGTGCCGCACGCGCCGGTCGTCGCCTCGTTCGTCGAACTGGGGCGGAGCGGCCGCGTGCGCGGCGCGATGGTCGACGCCACGACGATGGCGAAGCAGGTGCTGGTGCTGCGGCTGATCAGCAAGTTCCGGACGCTCGGATTCTTCCACGCCGACCTCGATCCGTTGAAGCGGCTCGAGCCGCCGTACCTCGCGGACCTCGACTTGCGGACCTACGGTTTCAGCGACGCGGACCTCGACACCGAGTTCGACGTCGGGTCGTTCCGCGCCGGCCCCGCCCGCATGCGGCTGCGCGACATCCACGCGGCGTTGAAGGAGACCTACACGCGCACGCTGGGTCTCGAGTACATGTACATCTCGGACACGGCGACCAAGCGCTTCCTGCAGGAGCGCGTCGAGCCCTCGCGCGCCCGCGCGTCGTTCACGCCGGAGCAGCGGCGCCACGTGCTGGAGCGGCTGACCGCCTCGGAGACGCTCGAGCGCTACCTGCACACGAAGTACGTCGGGCAGAAGCGCTTCTCCGGCGAGGGCGGCGACACGATGATCCCGATGCTCGACCACCTGATCCAGCGCGCGGGCGCCGCCGGCGTGCAGGAGATCGTGATGGGCATGGCGCATCGCGGGCGGCTGAACGTGCTGGTGAACACGCTCGGCAAGATCCCCGCCGATCTCTTCGCCGAATTCGAGGGCAAGGCCGCGCACGACCTGCCGGCGGGCGACGTCAAGTACCACCAGGGCTTCTCGTCGGACGTCGCGACGCCCGGCGGTCCGGCGCACGTGACGCTCGCGTTCAACCCGTCGCACCTCGAGATCGTGAACCCGGTGGTCGAGGGCAGCGTGCGCGCGCGCCAGCGCCGCCGCGGCGACCGCACCGGCGACCAGGTGCTGCCGATCGTCATCCACGGCGATGCCGCCATCGCGGGGCAGGGCGTCAACCAGGAGTGCCTGAACATGGCGCACACCCGCGGCTACACGACCGGCGGGACCGTGCACATCGTCGTCAACAACCAGATCGGCTTCACGACGTCGGACCCGCGGGACACGCGCGGGACGACCTACTGCACCGACATCGCGAAGATGGTCGACGCGCCGATCCTGCACGTGAACGCCGACGACCCCGAGACCTGCCTGCTGGCGGTGGACATCGCGCTCGAGTACCGGCAGAAGTTCCACAAGGACGTGTTCATCGACCTCGTGTGCTTCCGCCGCTACGGCCACAACGAGGCCGACGAGCCGATGGTGACGCAGCCGCTCATGTACAAGAAGATCCACGAGCACCCGGGCACCCGCAAGCTCTACGCCGACCGCCTCGAGCAGGCCGGCGTGGTGGCCGCCGGCGATGCCGACGCGATGGTCGCGGCGTACCGCGCGGCGATGGACCGCGGGCAGCACACCAACAAGACGATCCTGTCGAACTACAAGCCGCCGTTCACCGTGGACTGGTCGCCGTACCGCAACACGCACTGGACCGATCCCTGCGACACGCGCGTCCCGAGGAAGCGCCTCGCGGAACTCGCCGCGAAGCTCACGACGATCCCCGCGCAGTTCAAGCTGCATTCGCGCGTCGACAAGGTGATCGCCGACCGCCGGGCGATGGGCGAAGGGACGCAGAAGCTCGACTGGGGCATGGGCGAGACCCTCGCCTACGCGAGCCTGATCGACCAGGGCTACGGCGTGCGGCTCACCGGCGAGGACGTCGGCCGCGGCACCTTCTCGCACCGTCACGCGGTGCTGCACGACCAGAACCGCGAGCGCTGGGACAGCGGCATCTACGTGCCGCTCGAGCACGTCAAGCCGGACCAGCCCGTCTTCGAGGTGATCGACTCGGTGCTGACCGAGGAAGCGACGATGGCCTTCGAGTACGGCTACGCGACGTCGGAGCCGTCCCAGCTCGTGATCTGGGAGGCCCAGTTCGGCGATTTCGCGAACGGCGCGCAGGTCGTGATCGACCAGTTCATCAGCTCGGGCGAGGTCAAGTGGGGCCGCATCTGCGGACTCGTGCTCCTGCTGCCGCACGGCTACGAGGGACAGGGGCCGGAGCACTCTTCGGCCCGGCCCGAGCGCTACCTGCAACTGTGCGCGCAGCACAACCTGCAGGTCGTCGTGCCCTCGACGCCGGCGCAGGTGTTCCACATGCTGCGCCGGCAGATGATCCGGCCCTACCGCAAGCCGCTCGTCGTGATGAGTCCGAAGAGCCTCTTGCGGCACAAGGACGCGGTCTCCACGATGGACGAGCTCGCCGAGGGCCGCTTCCAGTGCGTGATCGGCGAGACCGACGCGATCGACCCCTCGCGCACGCGCCGCGTGATCGTGTGCTCCGGCAAGGTGTACTACGATCTCCTGGCCCACCGGCGCGAGCAGAAGATCGACGACATCGCGATCGTCCGGCTGGAGCAGCAGTATCCGTTCCCGCACGCCGAGTTCAAGGCGGAGATGGCGAAATACCCGAAGACGAAGGAGGTCGTCTGGTGCCAGGAGGAGCCGCAGAACCAGGGCGCCTGGTACCGCTTGCGGGCGTACCTGCGCGCCGATGCGCTCGACTCGCAGGTGCTCGCCTACGCCGGCCGCAAGGTGTCGGCCTCGCCCGCGGTCGGCTATGCCGCGAAGCACAATGCCGAGCAGAAGCAGTTGATCGAGGACGCGTTCGCAGCGAAGCTCGCCTCCGGCGAGATGCTGGTCGCCCATTGACGAGGACCGCGCGCGCGGTGAGGCCATGAAACTCGAAGTCAAGGTACCCCAGCTCCCCGAATCCGTCGCCGAGGCGACGCTCGTGAGCTGGCACAAGAAGGCGGGCCAGCCGGTTCGCCGCGACGAGAACCTGGTCGACGTCGAGACCGACAAGGTCGTGCTCGAATTGCCCGCGCCCGGCGACGGCGTGCTGGTCGAGATCCTGAAAGGCGACGGGTCGACGGTGACGTCGAACGACGTCATCGCGGTGATCGACACCGAAGCGAAGGGCGCAGCGGCCGCCCCCGCGGCCGCGTCGGGGCCGGCCGCCGCCGCGGCCAAGCCCGCCGCCGCGAAGCCCGCGGCAGCGATGCCCGCGACAGCGGCAGAGGCCCTGCCGGCTGCGCGCAAGCTCATGGCCGAGACAGGACTCGCCGCGGGAGAGGTGGCCGGCACCGGCCGCGGCGGTCGCGTGACCAAGGGCGACGTGCTCGCCGCGATGGCGAAGGCTCCGCTCCCGACGCCCACCGCACCGGCGCCCTTCGCCGCGCCCGCGGCCCTCGCGCCGGTCGCGCAGGGCTCACGGCCCGAGCAGCGGGTGCCGATGTCGCGGCTGCGCCAGCGCGTCGCCGAGCGGCTGGTCCAGTCGCAGTCGACCGCCGCGATCCTGACCACGTTCAACGAAGTGAACATGGGGCCGGTGATCGAGCTGCGGAACCGCTACAAGGACCGCTTCGAGAAGGAACACGGCGTCAAGCTCGGCTTCATGGGCTTCTTCGTGAAGGCGGCGGTGCACGCGCTCCGGAAATACCCGCTCGTCAACGCGTCGATCGACGGCAACGACATCGTCTACCACGGCTACTACGACATCGGGATCGCGGTCGGCAGCCCGCGCGGACTGGTGGTGCCGATCATCCGCGACGCCGACCAGCTCTCGATCGCCGAGATCGAGCTCCAGATCGCCGACTACGGCAAGCGCGCGCAGGAGGGCAAGCTCACGGTCGAGGAACTGACCGGCGGCACCTACACGATCTCCAACGGCGGCGTGTTCGGGTCGATGCTCTCCACGCCGATCATCAATCCGCCGCAGTCGGCGATCCTCGGCGTGCACGCGACGAAGGACCGTGCGGTGGTGGAGAACGGCCAGGTCGTGGTGCGGCCGATGAACTACCTCGCGCAGAGCTACGATCACCGGATCATCGACGGCCGCGAGGCCGTGCTGTCGCTCGTCGCGATCAAGGACGCGCTGGAGGATCCGGCGCGGCTCATTCTCGACGTCTGACCCCTGCCGCGCCCGCCCCGACCCGGAGCGTCGAACCCGGAACCCGGAACCTGGAGTTTGCATGGCTGATTCCTTCGACGTGGTCGTGATCGGCGGCGGGCCCGGCGGCTACATCGCAGCGATCCGTGCCGCCCAGCTCGGATTCACCACCGCCTGCATCGACGACGGGACGCGCGCGGACGGCAAGCCGGCCCCGGGCGGCACCTGCACGAACGTCGGCTGCATCCCGTCGAAGGCGCTTCTGCAGTCGTCGGAGCATTTCGAGCACGCGGGACACGGATTCGCGCAGCACGGGATCGCGGTCAAGGGCCTTTCGATCGACGTCGCGACGATGCTCGCGCGGAAGGACAAGGTCGTCCTCCAGAACAACGAGGGCATCCTCTACCTGCTGAAAAAGAACAAGGTCGCGTTCTTCCACGGGCGCGGCAGTTTCGCCGGGAAGGAAGGCGACGCCTGGACGATCGCAGTCGAGGGCGCCGCAAGGGCCACGCTCGCCGCGAAGCGCGTCATCGTCGCCACCGGCAGCGTGCCGCGCGCGCTTCCCGGGGCGCCGTTCGACGGCGATCGCATCCTCGACAACGCCGGGGCGCTCGCGATACCCGAGGTTCCGAAACGCCTGGGCGTGGTCGGCGCCGGCGTGGTCGGACTGGAGATGGGCAGCGTGTGGCGGCGGCTGGGCGCCGAGGTGACCGTGCTCGAGGCGCTGCCGAACTTCCTCGGCGCCGCCGACGACGCCGTCGCGAAGGAAGCGCAGAAGGCGTTCGCGAAGCAGGGGCTCGCGATCCACACCGGAGCGAAGATCGCTACGGTGCGTTCGGCCAAGGGCACCGTGACGGTCGACTGGACCGACGCGAAGGGCGCGGCGCAGAAGGCCGCCTTCGACCGGTTGATCGTGTCGATCGGCCGAGCGCCGAATACCGCCGGGCTTCGCGCCGACGCCGTGGGCCTCGCGCTCGACGACCGGGGCTTCGTCGCGGTCGACGACGAGTGCCGCACGAACCTGCCCGACGTCTGGGCGATCGGCGACGTGGTCCGTGGGCCGATGCTCGCGCACAAGGCGGAAGAGGAGGGCGTGGCGGTCGCCGAGCGGATCGCCGGCCAGAAGCCGCACGTCGACTTCGGAACGGTTCCGTGGGTCATCTACACCTCGCCCGAGATCGCATGGGTCGGGAAGAACGAGCGCGAACTCGCGGCGGCGGGCATCGCCTACAGGGCGGGAACCTTTCCGTTCTCGGCGAACGGCCGGGCGCGCGCGATGGGGGACACCACCGGATTCGTCAAGATCCTCGCGGACGCCGCGACCGACCGGGTCCTCGGACTCCACGCGATCGGGCCGATGGCCTCCGAACTCGTCGCCGAGGGCGTGATGGCGATGGAGTTCGGCGCCTCGTCCGAGGACATCGCGCGGATCTGCCACGCGCACCCGACGCTGTCGGAGGCGACGAAGGAGGCGGCCCTCGCGGTGGCGAAGCGGACGCTCAACCTCTGAAGCGCCGCGCCGATCCGCCCGCCGCCTCGAGCGATCGGATGCACCGGTCCGGCCGCCTTTGCCACGGTTTCGCACCGCCGCATGAACCGCGCGGCGGTTGGGCGTAAGATCGCCGGCGTGGGGGAACACGAAGCCGCGGCGGGGGAGACCGTCGGCGCGAACCTCGAGCGGCACCTGGCCGCGCGGGGAAGCGCGCCGGATCCTCCGCAGCGCGCCGCCGCCGCACGGCTCGACCGTCTCGCGGCCGAACTCGCCTCGTTCCGGGCGGCCAGGCAGTCGACGCTGCGCCGCCTGCTGGTGCCGCCGCCCGTGCCGCGCGGCGTCTACCTGTGGGGCGGCGTGGGCCGCGGCAAGAGCCTGCTGATGGACGCCTTCTACGGCGCGGTCGCGATCCGCAGGAAGACGCGCGTGCATTTCCATGCGTTCATGCGCGACACCCACGAGGCGCTCGCGAGCCTCAAGCACGAAGCCGACCCGCTCGCGAGGGTCGCCGACCGCATCGCGAAGCGCCACCGCCTCGTGTGCTTCGACGAGTTCCACGTGTCCGACATCGCCGACGCGATGATCCTCGGACGGCTGCTCGAGGCGCTCCTCGCGCGCGGGACGGTCTTCGTGATGACCTCGAACTTCCGGCCCGACCGGCTGTGGCCCGACGGCATCCAGCGCGAGCGTTTCCTGCCGGCGATCGCGCTGATCGAGCGCGAACTCGACGTGATCGAGGTCGACGGCGGCGTCGACTACCGGCTGCGCACGCTCTCGCAGGCCCGGACCTGGCTCGTGCCCCCCGGCGCCGCGGCGGACGCCGAACTCGCCCGCTCGTTCGAGGCGATGGCGAACGGTCCCGACGAGGACCGCAGGCTCGCGATCGAGGGACGCACGATCGTCGCACGCAGGCGCGCCGGGAGCGCGGCGTGGTTCGACTTCGCCTCGCTGTGCGACGGTCCGCGCTCGCAGCGCGACTACCTCGAGATCGCGCGACGCTTCTCGGTCGTCCTGCTGTCCGGCGTGCCGGCGATGGGGCCGGCGACCGCGGACCTCGCGCGGCGGTTCACCTGGCTCGTCGACATCCTGTACGATCATCGTGTGAAGCTCATCGCCTCGGCCGCGGTCGAGGCGGACGCGCTCTACCGCGAGGGTCCCGCGTCCCACGAGTTCCCGCGCACCGTGAGCCGCCTGATCGAGATGCGCACCCGCGACTACATGGCGGAACCGCACGCCAGCCGCGACGCGGCGGCGGCCGAGGCCGCCTGAGCCACGACACCGACCCACCGGAGGAGACCCCCGTGCAGACCCACGCGCAGACGTCGTTCAAGGCCTATCGCACCTACGAGGACCAGGGCATCGTCGCGAGCCGCTTCGTCGACATGAAGGTCGACGAGCTCGACCCGGGCGACGTGCTGGTGCGGACCAAGTACTCGACGATCAACTACAAGGACGCGCTGTCGCACAACGGCACCGGGCGGATCATGCGCAAGTTCCCGACGGTCGCGGGCATCGACATGTCGGGCACCGTCGAGCAGTCGTCCGATCCCCGGTGGAAGAAGGGCGACAAGGTGATCGTGCACGCCTACGACATGGGCGTGGCGCACGACGGCGGCTACAGCGAGTTCGTGCGCGTGCCGGGCGACTGGATCGTGCGTCGTCCCGAGAGCATGACGGCGTTCGACGCGATGACGCTCGGCACCGCGGGGTACACCGCGGCGCTCGCGATCCACCTGATGGAGCACAACGGGTTGAAGCCCGCGAACGGCCCGGTCGCGGTGACCGGGGCGACCGGCGGCGTCGGTTGCGTCGCGGTCGAGATCCTCTCGAAGCTCGGCTACCAGGTGGTCGCCATCACAGGGAAGGCGAAGGAGGAGGGCGCGTGGCTCAAGTCGATCGGCGCCTCCGAGGTGCTCTCGCGCCAGTCGATCGACCTCGCGAAGATCCGGCCGCTCGGACCGGCGACCTACGCGGGGGCGATCGACAACCTGGGCGGCGACATCCTCGCCTGGCTCTTGTCGATGCAGAAGATCGGCGGGACGGTCGGTGCCGTGGGCCTCGCCGCCGACATGAAGCTCCACACGACGGTCGCGCCGTTCATCCTGCGCGGCGTCCACCTGCTCGGCGTCGACAGCGCGAACACGCCGATGGCGCTGCGGCAGACGCTCTGGAACAAGCTCGCGGTCGCCTGGCGGCCCGACCGCGTGCACGACCAAGTGCGCACGATCGACTTCGAGGACCTGCCGACCCACTTCGACGCGTACCTGAAGGGCATGGTGCGCGGCCGCACGGTGGTGCGCGTGGGCAAGGATTCTCACCCTTGATCCCGGGTCCGGCACCGCGCCCGCGAAGGCTCCCGTTGCTCCGGGATTGACCCCGATCATTTCCGGCCGCGGCCGGACGGGCATAGCGTAGCTCCTCGACGACCGAAACCCGCCCGGGCCCCGACCCATGGACAGCTATCGAGACTTCCACCGCCGTTCCCTGAAGGAACGCGACGCGTTCTGGCGCGCGGAGGCCGCGCTCGTCGACTGGCACGAGCCGTTCCGCGAGGTGCTCGACTATTCGCGCCCGCCGTTCGCGCGCTGGTTCGTCGGCGGCCGGACCAACCTCTGCCACAACGCGATCGACCGGCACCTCGCGGACCGCGCATCGCAGCCCGCGCTCGTCTACCTGTCGAGCGAGACCGGCGAGGAACGGACCTGGAGCTACGCCGAGCTGCACGCGGAAGTGAACCGGATGGCCGCGGTGCTCGCGTCGCTCGGCGTCGCGAAGGGCGATCGCGTGCTCGTCTACATGCCGATGATCGCGGAAGCCGCGTTCGCGATGCTCGCCTGCGCGCGCCTGGGCGCCATCCATTCGGTCGTGTTCGGCGGCTTCGCGGCGGCTTCGCTCGCGACCCGCATCGACGACGCGCGTCCGAAGGCCATGGTGACCTCCGACGCGGGCATGCGCGGCGGCAAGCCGGTCCCGTACAAGCACCTGGTCGACGAAGCGCTCGCGCTCGCGAAGCACCCGCCGGCGAAGGTCCTGATCGTCGACCGCGGCATCGACCGCGCGATGGCACGCACGGCCGGCCGCGACGTCGACTACGCGGAGCTCCGCGCGCGGCACCTGGACGCCCGCGTGCCCTGCGCGTGGCTCGAGTCCTCCGAGCCGTCGTACATCCTCTACACCTCGGGCACCACGGGGAAGCCCAAGGGCGTGCAGCGCGACACCGGCGGCTACGCGGTCGCGCTCGCGAGTTCGATGCGCCGCATCTTCGACCTCGCGCCCGGCGAGACGATGTTCACGACCTCCGACATCGGCTGGGTGGTCGGCCACTCCTACATCGTCTACGCGCCGCTCATCAACGGCTCGACGACGATCATGTACGAGGGGCTGCCGATCCGGCCCGACCCGGCGGTCTGGTGGAAGATCGTCGAGGAGCGGAAGGTGAAGACGATGTTCAGTTCGCCGACCGCGATCCGCGTGCTGAAGAAGCAGGACCCGAAGTACATGACGATGCACGACCTGTCGTCGCTGCGCTGGCTGTTCCTCGCCGGCGAGCCGCTCGACGAGCCCACCGCGCGCTGGGCGAGCGAGGCGCTCGGCGTCGCGATCGTCGACAACTACTGGCAGACCGAGACCGGCTGGCCGATCCTCTCGGCGCTCCCCGGCGTCGAGGACACGCCGCGCAAGTTCGGCAGCCCCTCGTTCCCGGTGCACGGCTACGACGTGAGGCTCGTCGACGAGGCGACCGGACGCGACTCGGGCACCGACGAGAAGGGCGTCCTCACGATCGCGCCGCCGCTGCCGCCCGGCTGCATGACCACCGTGTGGGGCGACGACGAGCGCTTCGTCAAGACTTACTTCGGCACCATCCCGGGCAAGCTCCTCTACTCGACCTTCGACTGGGCGACGCGCGACGCGGACGGCTACCACTTCGTGCTCGGCCGCACCGACGACGTGATCAACGTCGCCGGACACCGCCTCGGCACGCGCGAGATCGAGGAGGCGGTGCAGTCGCACAGCGGCGTCGCCGAAGTCGCGGTCGTCGGCGTCGCGGACCCGGTCAAGGGCCAGGTCCCGGTCGCCTTCGCCGTGCTCAAGGATCCCGCGCGCGCCGCGACCCCCGAGGCCGCGTCCGCCATGCGCAAGGAAGTGATGGACACGGTCGATCGCGAACTCGGCGCGATCGCGCGCCCCGGCCAGGTGCACTTCGTGACGCTCTTGCCGAAGACACGCTCGGGCAAGCTCCTGCGCCGCTCGATCCAGGCGCTCGCCGAGGGGCGCGACCCTGGCGACCTCACGACGATCGAGGATCCGGGGGCGCTCGAGCAGATCCGCGCGGCGCTGGGCACCGCCTAGGCTGCGGCCTCAGGGCGGAAGCAAACCGGCTCCGCGCGCCAGCGCGCGGATCGCCTCGAGGTCGGCGCGAAACGCTCGCGGGAACTCGCCGGGTTCGTCGACGACGGGCTCGTAACCCAGCGCTTCGAGTCGCGCGCGCAGCTCCGGGCTGCGCATGGCTGCGAGATAGGCGGCTTCGACGCGCGCGAGGATCGGGGGCGCGATGCCGGCGGGCGCGAAAAGGCCGTACCACGGCGTCAACGGAATCGCGCTCATCCCCGCCTCGGCGAACGTCGGCAGCGCGGGAACCTTCGCCGTGCGCCGGTCGCCGGCGACGGCGAGGAGCCGCACCCGCCCTGCGTCGGCGTGCAGTTTCATCGTGGCGACCTCGTTGATCTGGAGCTGCGCGCGGCCGGCGACGAGGTCGAGCGTCGCCGCGGGTGCGCCGCGGTATTCGACCGTGAGGAATTCGACGCCGGCCCGCCGGGCGAAATGTTCGACGCACAGCCGGGAGAACGCTGTCGGCCCGGAGGTGGCGAAGACCAGTCCGCGGGGATGGCGGCGCGCCTGCTCGACCAGGGCGGTCATCGTGTGTGCGGGCACGTCCGGATGCACGGCGAGCACGAACGGCACCCAGGCGATGCGTCCGATCGCAACGAAGTCGCGCGCAGCGTCGATGCCATATCGCGGATCGAGCACAGGAGAACTCAGCATGTTGCTCATGCCGCCGACGAGCAGCGTGTAGCCGTCGGGCGCCGACTGGGCGGCGAACTTGGTGCCGATCGCACCGCTCGCCCCCGGGCGGTTCTCCACGACGGTGGGTTGGCCCCAGGCTTCCGCGAGTGCGTCGGCGAGAATGCGCGCAACGTTGTCGTTCGCGCTGCCGGGCTGCTGTGCGGCCACGATGCGAACGGTCCGGACCGGAAACGCGTCGACGACGACTCCCGGAGGATCCGTCTGGGCCGTCGCCGTGCCCACGGCGAGGATGAACAAGAGGGGCACGCGTGCGACCCGGAAGTCCATGCGCCCCATTGTATCGTCGCGCAGGCCGCGCCGACCTGCGGAAGGCTATGATCGCGCCTGCCATGTCGAACCCTCCGCCCACCACGCGATGACCGAAGACGTCCAGGCCCGGTTGCTTCAGCACGCGGCTTCGCGTCCGGGGGCACCGTTCCTCGCTGTGCCGGGCCGCCCGACCATGCACTGGGGCGCTCTCGCCTGCCATGTCGCGCAGGTTCGCGAACGGTTCACCGCCTGGGGCCTGGCCCGGGGCGACATCGTGGCGGTGTCGACGGCCGACCGCACGATGGCCGCGACGCTCTTCGCCTGCGCGCCGGTGTCGTCGACCGTGACCATGATCCCGGGCGGGCCGACCGAGGATGCATGCAGGGTGCTCCTCACGCGCATGTCGGCGCGTGCGGTGGTGGTTCCGGCGGGCGCATTCGGGGCGCTCGGGGCCGCGGCGCGTGCACTCGGCCTCCCGACGATCGTCGCGAGCCCTTGCGAGGACGCCGGAGCATTCGAATTGTCGTGCGACGCGCCCTCCCCCGTGCCGACGCCGAGGCGACCGATCCATCCGCCAGGCTGGGCGTACGTAGGCATTACGTCCGGCACGACCGATCGGCCGAAACTCGTTCCCTACAGTCATCGCGCGATCGTCCGGATCTCCGATGCCCTCGGAGCGGTGCTGCGGATCGTGCGCGACGACGTTTCCGCCCTGGTGACACCGATCCACCTCGCGAACGGCCAGCGGACGGCGTTCCTGCTGCCGGTGATGCACGGCGGCTCTGTGATCTGCCTGCCCGAGGGCGGCGTCGAATCGCTCGTCGCCGCGCTGCGCGGGGGCCGGATCACCTTCCTGAGCGCGACGTTCACGATCCTCCGGGCGCTGCTCGAACGTGCCGACCGCGACTCGTCGCTGCGGTCGCCGGCGCTGCGGTTCCTGCGCGTCGCGTCCGGAACGCTCGACCCCGACGAGATCCGTCGTCTGGAGGATCGGTTCGCGGTGCCGGTGGTGACCGGTCTCGCGACGACCGAGACCGGCGTGATCACGCACCAGCGCCTGCCTCCCGAACCGCGGACGCCCGGCAGCGCAGGCGCCCCGCTGCTGGCGGAAATCCGCCTGCTCGGCGATGACGGCGAAGTTCCTCCTCGTGGCGCAGCAGGGGAGGTCCTGGTGCGCGGGCCCCAGGTATTCGACGGCTACCTCGATGACGCGGCGCTCGATGCGGGATCGCGCCTCGACGGCTGGTTTCGCACCGGCGACCTCGCGCGTTTCGACGAGGCCGGCGACCTCTACGTCGTCGGCCGGGTGAAAGAAGTCATCAATCGGGGTGGCGAGAAGATCGCGCCCCTCGAGATCGACGCGGCGCTTCGCGCGATTCCGGGCGTCGTCGATGCGGCAGCATTCGGAATCCCGCACCCGACGCTGGGCGAGGAAATCGTCGCGGCGGTCGTGCGTGGCGAAGGGGCGACGGTCACGGAGCACGAAGTGCTCGACGCGGTGCGCGTGCGGCTCGGTGCGCGCCGGGCGCCGCGCCGGCTGTGGTTCGTCGACGCATTGCCGCGCAATCGCGCCGACAAGGTGCTGCGCACGTCGCTGCGCGTGCGATTCGCGTCTGCCGCGTCGGTCGGATCGGCGGCGTCGCCGGACGATCCGCCGCCGTCCCCGTTCGCGGCGGCCCTCATGGCCCTGTGGTGTTCGGTGCTGGGGGTGCCCAGGGTGCCTTCCGGCGCGACTTTCCATTCGCTGGGGGGGGACGCAGGGTCGGCCGAGGACCTGGTCGCGCGCATCCATGCGGCGTTCGGTGTCCAGGTGCCGGCGCCCACACCCGGCCATGGCGACGAGACGCTCGACGGGATGGCGCGGTCGATCGAACGTGCGCTGGGAGCAACCCCGCGAGCGGACGCGCCGCGAGGTACCGCGGGCGCGCGTTCGAAATGAGTGACGATCCCGACCTGACGGCGAGGCTCCTCGCGATCGCACGCGGACAACCCGACGCACCGTTCATCCGACAGGACGGCCGTGCGCTGATGACCTGGGCCGGGTTCGCGCGGCGCGTCGAGACACTGCGCGATCGTTTCGCGGCGTGGGACATACGGCGCGGCGATGTCGTCGTGGCCGCGGCAGGCGATCGCGCGCGCGACATGGCGCTCCTCGCCGCCGCCCCGGCCGCGTCGTGCTTCCTGCTGCTCGGGAGCGCGTCGAGCGAGGAACAGTACGTCGAGGTGCTCGCGCGCGCCCGGGCCCGCGCGGTGATCGTTCCCGACGATGCGTCGCATCCTTTCTCGCGGGCGGCGCGTCGCTCGCCGGCGATTCTGCTCCGTGCGATCGACGATGAGCCGGGCGTGGCCGGGGCGTTCGCGCTCGAGCCGATCGCGCCGATTCCGGACCGGCGTCATCCTCCGCTCGCGCGCCCGGAGGTGGCGCTCGTGACCGCGACGTCGGGCACCACCGGCAGGCCGAAGCTCGTGCCGCTGCTGCACCGGTCGCTGATGGCCCAGGCGCGCGACATGGGCTCCCGGCTCGCGATGTCGCCAGCGGACGTCGCCTGGCACGCCGTCCCGCTGCATCATGCGTTCGGCGCGCGTACCGCCTTCCTGCTCTGCGTGTCGAACGGCGGGTCGGTGCACGTGCTGCCGGACTCCGACATCGCGGCACTGCGGGCAGTGGTGGAGCGCGACCCGGTCGGCTACTTCCCGCTCACCTTCGCCGCCGCGCGAGAATTGCTGGTGCGCCTGCCCCCGGGTCCGCGGTTGCCGGCCCGACGGCTGCGGTTCGCCGTGGTCGCCACCGGGGCGTTCAGCGCGAACGAACGCGACCGGCTCGAGTCCGCGCTCGGGGCGCCCGTGCTGCAGCACTACGGCGTCACCGAGGCGGGCACCGTGTCGATCCAGGAATTGCCGCCGGCCCGGCGGCTGCCCGGGGGGTCGGGGCGGCCGATCGACGCCCACGTGCGTCTGGTCGACGGCGCCGGCCGGGACGTGCCCGCTGGAGCGGTGGGCGAGATCGTGGCCCGCGGCCCGCAGGTCTTCGACGGCTACCTCGATGGCGACGATGGGGCCGCGGACGCGTGGCTCGACGGCGGCTTTCGGACCGGCGATCTCGCGCGCTTCGACCCCTCAGGCGAGTTGTGCATCGTCGATCGGGTGAAGGACGTCATCAATCGCGGCGGCGAGAAAATCGCGCCCACCGGCATCGACGATGCGCTCCGCGCGCTGCCGGGGGTCGCGGACGCGTCGGCGTTCGGCATGCCGCACCCGAGTCTCGGCGAGGAAGTGGTCGCGGCGATCGTGCCCGCGCCGGGGACGACGCCGGACGCCGCCGCGTTGCTCGAACGCGCGCGCGCGACGCTCGGCGCCAGGGCCGCGCCCAAGCGCCTGTGGATCGTCGACGCGCTGCCGCGCAACCGCGTCGGCAAGGTGATGCGCGGCTCGCTTCCCGCGCTCGTCGGGCTCGGCACCGACCCCGCGCCCGAGCCGCCGCCTGTTGTCGTTGGTCCGGCCTCGCCGCTCGAGATCGCGTTGTCGGGACTGTGGTCGGCGGCGTTGCGCACCGGCGCGATCGGGCGCGACGCGAATTTCTTCATGCTCGGCGGAGATTCGCTGCGCGGTGCGGCGCTGCTCGATCAGGTGCGCGCGGTGTTCGGAGTGACGCTGCCGGTCGAGTCGCTGTTCGAGGACGCGGGCACGATCGAGGGCATGGCGCGCCGCATCGACGCGGCGCGCGAGGCACGCGGGCGACCGGCGGCGCCCGAGGCGATTCGCCCGCGCGATGGGCGCGGGCCGGTGCCGCTCACGCACACGCAGGCGCGCGCCTGGTTCCTGCAGCGGCTCGATCCGGCGAGCGACGCCTACCACGAGTCGCGGCTGTGGTACCTCGACGGGCCGCTCGACGTCGCGGCGCTGCAAGCCGCGTTCGCGGCCGTCGTGGATCGCCAGGCGATGCTCCGCACGCGCTATCTGTCGGTCGATGGCGTGCCGCACCAGGTGAGCGACCCGGCGGCCGCGGCGTCGCTCGAGATCGTCGATGTCGCGGGCGCGGAGACGGGAACGGAGGCCGCGCTCGCCGTCGCGGTGGATGAGCGCGCGTCGCGGCCCTTCGACCTCGCCGCCGCCGCCCCGGTCCGGTTCACGCTGTTCCGGCTGGGCGAGGATCGGCATGCCCTGTTGCGCGTGTGGCATCACATCATGAGCGACGGGCTCTCCGCGCAGGTCTTCCAGCGCGACCTGACGGCCGCCTACGCGGCGGCGCGTGCCCACGCGTCGCCGCGCTGGACGAAGCTCCCCATCGACTACCTCGATTTCGCGGCGTGGCAACATGTCCGTGCCGGCGCGGGGGCGATCGAACGGCGTCTCGACGCAGCACGAGCGCGCCTCGCCGGCGTGCCCGTGCTCGCGTTGCCCACGGATCGCGTCCGCCCGCCGCTGCAGAGCTTCCGCGGCGCCGTCGTGTCGCGGGCTCTGCCGGCTGCGGCCGCCGACGAACTGAAGACCGTCGGGCGGGAACTCGGCGTGTCTCCGTTCATCGTGTTCTTCGCTGCGTACGCGGTGCTCCTCGCGCGCCTCTCGGGCGAGGGCGACTTCGCGATCGGCACGCCGATCGCCGCGCGCACGCACCCTGAACTGGCCGGCCTGATCGGGTTCTTCGCCAACACCCTCGCGGTGCGTATCGACTTGTCGGTCGATGCGGGCTTCTCCGAATTCGTCGGACGCGTGCGCGATCGGCTCGTCGAGGCGTACCGGGACGAGGAAGTTCCGTTCGAGCGGCTCGTCGACGCGCTGGCCCTGCCGCGCGACCCGTCGCGCAATCCGGTCTTCCAGGTCACGTTCGCGATGCGCGAGGCGGGGGAGGCCGAACTCGCGTTCGAAGGCGTGCGAGTCCGACGCGAGCCTGCGCTGCGGCCGCACGCCAAGTTCGACCTGCTGCTGACGCTCTCCGACGAACCGGCCGGGCTCATCGCCCACTTCGAGTACTGCGCCGACCTGTTCGACGCGCCGACCATCGAGCGCATGGCCCGCCAGTTCGAATCGCTCGTCGTCAACGCGGCAAACGCTCCCGCGACGCCGATCGGACGGCTCGCGCTGATGGACGACGCCGACCGGTCGCGGATGGTCGCGATCAACCTGCGCACGACCGCCGACGCGCCGTCCGGAACGATCGTGACGCGATTCGCGGACGCGGTGTCGCGCCACCCGGAGGCGCACGCCGTGGGCACGCTCGCGTACCGGCAACTCGACGAAGAGGCGAATCGGCTGTCCCATGCGCTCGTTGCGGCGGGCGTGGCCAAGGGCGACCGGGTCGCCGTGGCTCGCGCGAAGGCCGCCGACATCGCGATCGCCTGGCTCGCGGTGCTGAAGGCGGGCGCGGCGTACCTGCCGATCGACTCCGACCTGCCGTCCGCGCGGATCGGATTCATGCTCCGCGATGCCGGAGTGTCGGCCGTCGTTGCGGACGACGTGCCGGCCGGGCGCATGGCGCACGACGGCGTCGCGATGCTTTGCCCCGACGCCGAACGCGCGCGCATCGCCTTGTTCCCCGCGTCGGCCCCGGAGGTGGCCATCGATCCGGCGGACGCCGCCTATGTCATCTACACATCCGGATCGACCGGCACGCCCAAGGGCGTCGTCGTGCCGCATCGCGCGGTCCTGCGACTGGTGCTCGACACCGACTACCTGCAGGTGCGCGAGGGCGACGCGGTCGCGCAGATGGCGAACCCCGCGTTCGACGCATCGACGTTCGAATTGTGGGGCGCGCTCCTGAACGGCGGGCGCATCGTCCCGATCGCGAAAACCACCGCGCTCGCGCCGCGTGCGCTGGCCGCGACCCTCGCGGCGGAGCGCGTGTCGGTCCTGTTCATCACCACCGCGCTGTTCAACACCGTCGCCCGCGACGTCCCCGCCGCGTTCGCGCCGGTGCGTTGCGTGCTGTTCGGCGGCGAGGCGGTGGAGCCTCGTTTCGTGCGCGAAGTCCTTCGCGCCGGTCCGCCGGAGCGGCTGTTGCACGTCTACGGACCGACCGAAGCCACGACCTTCGCGACCTGGCACGAGGTGCGTGCGGTGGACGAAGCCAGCGCGTCGGTGCCGATCGGCCGGCCGATCTCGCACACCGACGCGTTCGTCCTGCGCTCCGACGGCGGCCTCGCCGCACCGGGGGAGGGCGGCGAACTGTGGCTGGGCGGGCCGGGACTCGCGCTGGGGTACCTCGGGCATCCGGATCTCACCGGAGAGCGTTTTGCCGAGCTCGAACACCCGGGGCTCGGCCGACGCAGGCTGTATCGGACCGGCGACCGGGTGCGCATGCGCGACGACGGCGCGATCGAGTACCTCGGCCGCCTCGACCGACAGGTGAAGGTCCGCGGACACCGCATCGAACTCGACGAAGTCGAGGCGGCGGTCGCCGAACTCCCGTCGGTGCGCGAGGCGGTCGTCGAACTCGCGGGGACGACGGCCGACACGCGCCAGGTGGTGGCCTACGTCGTGCCCGCCGATCCCGCGACCGCGCCGCCGAACCTGCTGCGGGAACTGCGCAAGCGCCTGCCCGAGTACATGCTGCCGGGAGCGATCGTCTGGATGCCGAAGCTGCCGCTCAGCGCGAACGGCAAGGTCGATCGTCGTGCGCTGCCCCCGCCGGGCGACACCGCGCAACCGAACCATGGCGTGCACGTCGAGCCGCGCGACATGTTCGAGCGCGTGCTCGCCGATCTCTGGCGCGACCTCCTGGGCGTTCGCGTCGGCGTGCACGACCGCTTCTTCGAGGTCGGCGGACACTCGCTCCTCGCGGCGCGGCTGATCGATGCGATCGAGCGCAAGACCGGCTACGCGCTGCCGCTCACGACGATGTTCACCGACGACACGATCGCGGGACTCGCGAACGCGATCCGCAGCGGCGCTCGCGCGCCGGACGATCCGATCCTTCGCGTGAACGAGACCGGCTCGTTGCCGCCGTTCACCTACCTGCACGGCGATTTCACCGGCGGCGGTTTCTACAGCCAGACGTTCGCCCGCGCGTTGGGGCCCGAGCAGCCGACGTTCATCGTGCATCCGCACGGTCTCGCCGAACCCGCCATTCCCGAATCGATCGAGGCGATGGCGAAGGAACGGCTGGCGGCGCTGCGCGCCGTCCAGCCCACCGGCCCGTATCTGCTGGGAGGCCACTGCGCGGGGGGCCTCGTCGCGTTCGAGATGGCGCGCCAACTCGAGGCAGAAGGCGAGTGTGTTCCCGCCGTCGTGCTCGTCGAGACCGCCGCGCCGCGACCCGGTGCCCCGGAGGGCGACGGGAAGGGCGCCTACTTCAAGTTCGACGCAGACGGCCAGGCGAAAGCGGTGGAGCCGCGCGACCGGCTCTCCGACGCCGAGTTGCGCTACGCCCGCGCGATCGACCGGTATGCCGCGGGCCGGTACCGTGGCCACGTCGTGGTCGTGCGCGCCCAGCAGCGCATGCGCCAGGTTGCCGAGGACATGGGCTGGAGCGCCCACGCCGGGTCGGTCGAAAGCCACGTCCTGGCGGGCACGCACTCGTCGATCCTCACCGAACGCGTCGGCGACATCGCGTCGCTGGTGCGCGACGCCCTCGCCCGGGCCACCGGTGCCCGGACATGACCGGGCGCGACATCGTCGGCAGAGGCTAGGCGCATGACCGGAATCGCCGATCGCGCCTGGCCGCACGTTTCGCTCGCGGTCGTCGAACGCGGCGGGCGCATCGAGAGCGTGCACGCCGGATCGGTCGCGGTCGTCGATGCCGACGGGCGCCTCGTCGCGTCCGCGGGCGATCCGGGGTACGTGACGTTCACGCGCAGTTCGCTGAAGCCGCTGCAGGCGCTGCCGTTCGTCGTGGCCGGCGGCCCGGAGCGCTTCGGTCTCTCGGGCGAGCAGGTGGCGCTCCTCTGCGCGAGCCACTCCGGCGAAGCGCGTCACCAGGCGGCGGTCGCCGAAGTGCTCGCGCGCGCCGGATGCACGGTCGCCGACCTCCGGTGCGGGAGTCATGCCCCGTACGTCTACGATGCGCTGGGCGAGGCGCCGCCGCCGCCCCCCTATTCGCCGCTCGGGCACAACTGCTCGGGCAAGCACGCCGGCATGCTCGCCTGCTGCGTTTTGCACGGCTGGTCGCGGGCGGATTACCTGGCTTCCGGCCACCCGCTGCAACAGGCCATCCGCGCAGCGATCGGTCGTCTCGCCGACGTGCGGGTCGACGATCTCGTTCCGGTCGTCGACGGCTGCTCGGCGCCGAACTATGCTCTGCCGCTTTCCAGGCTCGCACTGGCGTTCGCACGCATCGCATCCGGGCACCCGGGAGAGGATGCCGCGGCTTGCCGGACGCTCGCGGGAGCGATGGTCGCGCACCCGGAGTACGTGTCCGGTACCGGGGGCGGGGACCTCGCGTTGATGCGTTCGGGCCGCGGCGCCTGGATCTCGAAGGTCGGGGCCGAAGGCGTGCAGGCGATCGGACTCGTGCACCAGGGCATGGGCATCGCGATCAAGGTCGCCGACGGCGGCGGTCGTGCCCGGATGGCGATTGCCGTGGGCGTGCTGGACGCCTTGGGGCTCCTCGTGGGTGAGGCTCGTGAAGAACTGCTGCCGTTCGCGACCGAGGTGCTGCACAATGCGCGCGGGACGGCCACGGGAGTCCTCAGAAGCGTTGTTGTCCTGGACAAAGGTTGAGCGGCAGGCGCAATGCGGGCCTCCCCACCATCCCGGTGAACTCGGCGCCTCGCCGGCGGTCTGTGTTCGCAAGCGCGTGTCCGGAGTCCGCGGAGGGCGGCCGACCGGATCTTGTGACGGGTCGATCCGGACTCGCGCCTGCCGGCCGGCGGGCATGACAACCAGCCCCTCAGGGAAGAGCAGACCGGCGGATGGGTGATCGAGAAGTCGACCAGCAGCTGGTCGAGCGGGCGCAGCGGGGAGACAAGCGCGCGTTCGAGCTGCTGGTGATGAAGTACCAGCGCAAGCTGGGGCGGCTGTTGTCGCGGATGGTGCGCGACCCCGGCGAGGTCGAGGACGTGACGCAGGAGGCCTTCATCAAGGCCTACCGCGCCCTCCCGAACTTCCGGGGCGAGAGCGCGTTCTACACGTGGCTCTATCGCATCGCGATCAACACCGCGAAGAACTACCTGGTCGCGCTCGGGCGACGGGCTCCGACGTCGACGGAGTTCGATCACGAGGAGGCCGAGTCGTTCGAGGATGCGGTGGGGTTGCGGGACGCCGCGACGCCCGAAGGCGAGCTCCTGGGACGGGAAATCGCCCGGACCGTGAACAAGGCGATGGACGCGTTGCCCGAGGATCTGAGGACCGCGATTTCGCTGCGCGAGATCGAGGGCCTGAGCTACGAAGAGATCGCGAACGTGATGAACTGCCCGATCGGTACCGTGCGATCCCGGATCTTCCGGGCGCGCGAGGCGATCGCCGCGGACCTGCGTCCGCTGCTCGGGACGGACGAGAACCGGAGATGGTGATGAACGAGGACATTTCGCGCCTGATGGACGGCGAACTGGACGACGACGCGGTCGACCGCGTCCTCGGCGCCATGAGGTCGTCCGGCGCGGCCGCGGCCTGGACCTGCTACCACGCGATCGGCGATGCCTTGCGCGGCGAGTGCACCGTCGCGCCACGCGTGTCGCGGCGCGTCGCGATCGCGCTCGCGCAGGAGCCCACGGTGCTCGCGCCCCGCAGGCGGGCCGAGCGGCCCGCCGCCTGGGCCTGGGCGGCCGCGGCGACCGTCGCCGCGGTAGCCGTGGTCGGCTGGACGGCGGTCTCGATCACCGACGCGCCGAACCAGGCGGTCGCCTTCGCGCGCGACGCCGCCGGCATGCGTTCGGAGGCGCTCCGTCCGCAGGTCATCCCCGCCGAATACCTGACCGCGCACAGCGACTTCTCTCCGTCGACGCCGATCCAGGGTATCGCGCCGATCCAGCGAGCGGACTTCGTGCCGGTCCAGGCACCGGCGCGATGACACCGGGCAACGCACCGACCGCGCCTGCGATCGCGCGGTTCGTCCGCCGTGCCGCGGCGATCGCCGTCGCGAGCGCGGCGCTCGCGTCGGCGTCCGCCGTGCTGGCGGCGCAGGATGCGAAGACGGTGCTGACCCGCGCGGCGGAGGCCGCGCGCACGCTGAGCTACACCGGCACGATCGTCTACCAGCGCGGATACTCGGTCGAGTCCTCGCGCATCGTCCACGTGAACGACGCCGGAGAGGAGCAGGAGAAGCTCGTGAGTCTGGACGGCCCGGCACGCGAGGTGATTCGCGCGAAAGGGGAGGTGCGCTGCTACTATCCGGACGCGAAGCTCGTCCGCACCGAGCCGCGCACCTTTCGCAACGCGTTCCCGTCGCTTTCTCCGCAGCAGCTCGCCTCGCTCTCGCAGTACTACCGCGTGAAGGCCGGCGAGGGCGGACGAGTCGCCGGCATCGACGCCCGCTCGTGGCGCTTCGAGCCGAAGGACGGCCTGCGCTACAGCCACGAATTCTGGACCGACCCCGCGACGGGCATGCTGCTCAAGGCGCGAACGCTGAACGAGCGTGGCGAGCCGGTGGAGCAATTCGCGTTCTCCGATCTCGCGATCGGCAGGGCGATCGATCCGGAAGCGGCGCGCCCGACGTTCACCGATCTCCCCGCGGGCTGGCGCGAGAAGCGGGCGCAATTCGACGCGAAGGAGATCGTCGACACGGGCTGGGTCGTGCCGAAGGTGCCGGACGGCTTCGTGAAGATCATGGAAGTGCGCCGCGACCTGCGCGACCGGCCGGGGGCGTTGTCGCAGATCGTGTTCTCGGATGGCTTGGTGTCGATCAGCGTGTTCATCGAGCAGCGCGGCGGTCGGCAGCGCGGCATCGGGCGCGCCCGGATGGGCGGCATCAATCAGTATTCCGTCAAGCTGGACGACTACGTCATCACCGCGCTGGGCGAGGTTCCGGCCGAGACGGTGCGGATGCTCGCGAACTCGGTGACGCGCCGGTGACGCGACGGTCTGCCGCGATCGCCACGCGCGTCGAACCGCGCCTTCTGCATTCGCCGGACGAGTGGCCGCGCCCGGCGTTTCGAACCCGACCGGAGCCACCTGAACGAGCGACCGACGGACGCATCCCTTCCGTCACGAGGAATCCATGATCCGAACGACGTCCCTTTCCCTTGCCGCCGCCTTCTTCGCCTTCGCGCTCGCCGGCCCGTTCGCCGCGGCGCCGGCCGCCGCGCAGGGCCGGCTCGCCGCGGGACTTCCCGACTTCACCGAACTCTACGAAAAGCAGAGTCCGACGGTCGTGTCGATCGACGTGACGCAGCGCGCACGGCGCGCGCCGTCGATGCCCGAACTCTCCGAGGACGACCCGTTCTACGAGTTCTTCCGTCGTTTCGGACCGATTCCTCCGCGTCGCGGCGCGCCGCGGGATCCGGAAGCGCAGGCCACGGGCTCGGGATTCATCCTCGCGTCGGATGGCTTCGTCGTGACCAACGCGCACGTGGTCGACGGCGCGGACGAAGTCAAGGTGCGCCTGTCCGACCGCCGCGAGTACATCGCGAAGGTCGTGGGCGCCGACAAACGCACCGACGTCGCGCTGCTCAAGATCGACGCGAAGGACCTGCCCAGGGTCTCGATCGGCGACCCCGACAAGCTCAAGGTCGGCGAATGGGTCGTGGCGATCGGCAAGCCGTTCGGCCTCGAGAACACGATGACGGCCGGTATCGTCAGCGCGAAGGGGCGCGACCTGCCGCAGGAGAACCTCGTCCCGTTCATCCAGACCGACGTCGCGATCAACCCCGGCAATTCCGGCGGCCCGCTGTTCAACCTGAAGGGCGAGGTCATCGGCATCAACTCGATGATCTACTCGCGCACCGGCGGCTACATGGGGCTCGCGTTCGCGATCCCGATCGATGTCGCGATGAACACGGTGACCCAGCTCAAGGACAAGGGGCGCGTCACGCGCGGACGCATCGGCGTCACCATCCAGGAAGTGTCGAAGGAAGCGGCCGAGGCCTTCGGGCTCAGGGGCCCGGTCGGCGCGCTCGTGAACTCGGTCGAGAAGGGCGGTCCGGCCGAGAAGGCGGGCGTCGAGCCGGGCGACATCGTTCTCAAGGCCGACGGACGCGACGTGAAGGCGTCGAACGATCTGCCGCGCATCATCACCGCACTGCGTCCCGGGCAAACGGTGAAGATCACGGTCTGGCGCAAGGGTTCGCAGCGCGACATGTCGGTCACCGTCGCCGAACTGCGCGAGGACGCGCAACAGGCGCAGCGCCGTACCGCCCCGGCGCCGAAGGAGAAAGCCAAGCCCAACCGCATGGGGCTCGTGCTCTCCGACCTCACCGACGAGCAGAAACGCGAACTCGACGTGCGCGCGGGCGTGCTCATCGAAGACGTGGCCCCGACGGTGCGCGGCAACATCCAGCCCGGCGACGTCATCCTCGAAATCGTGAGCAAGGGCGTCGCGTCCGACGCGAGGAGCGCGGCGCAGGTGAACGAGTTCCTGGCGAAGCTCGAGAAGGGGGCGGCGGTGACGTTGCGCCTGCGGCGCGGCGACAACCAGTTCTATGCGACGGTGCGGATGCTCAACGGCGAACCGTAGTCAGTTGACAGTTGACAGTTGGCAGTTGCGGCGAAGTCTTCGGTGGCGGCGCATCGAGCGCCGCTGCGACATCCTCGTGGGTCCGGCTTCAGCCGGACGCGTTTCGCGTCGATGCCGCGCAGGGGCGGATCCGGATTCATCGGGTGCGGCGCGTCGAGCGCCGTTGCGACGTCCCGATTGACGCCGGCACCACGGGCAATGCGATGACACGTCGCCGCCACCTGCTCCATCCTGCGGTACCGCAGGCACCCGCGGAGGAGCGCGGGCCTGCGCTGACGCTCCTCGTGCGCCGCTGGTGCAGCCTGTGCGACGTCATGCGCGACGCCGCGGCTCCGGTCGCCGCGCGCCACGGCTATCGCATCGTCGACATCGACCTCGACCTGCACCCGGAGTGGGAACCGCGATTCGGCACGCGGGTGCCGGTGCTGCTCTTCGGCGCGGCACCCGACGGCGAGCCGCTGGCGGAGCTGTCGCTCGACGCGCCGGCCCTCGAACGCCGCCTCGCGCGCGCATCGGTCGCGGGCAATCTGGAAATCCGTTAGAATTCAAGGTTTTCCGGTCAGCGGACCCGACGGCGCCTGCCGCCGGTCCCGCGCTTGCCGCCACCCTTGAAACCCATCCGCAACTTTTCGATCATCGCGCACATCGACCATGGCAAGTCGACGCTGGCGGACCGCTTCATCCAGCGCTGCGGAGGCCTCGCCGACCGCGAGATGTCCGAGCAGGTGCTCGACTCGATGGATCTCGAGCGCGAGCGCGGCATCACGATCAAGGCGCAGACCGCCGCGCTCGCCTACACCGGCCGCGACGGGGTCGCCTACCGCCTGAACCTCATCGATACGCCGGGCCACGTCGACTTCGCCTACGAGGTGTCGCGTTCGCTCGCGGCCTGCGAGGGCGCGCTCCTCGTCGTCGACGCCTCTCAGGGCGTGGAGGCGCAGACCGTCGCCAACTGCTACACGGCGATCGAGCAGGGCGTGGAGGTGATTCCGGTCCTCAACAAGATCGATCTCCCGTCGGCGGAACCCGAGCGTGTGATCGAGGAGATCGAGGACATCATCGGGATCGGGGCGACCGACGCGATCCGCGCTTCCGCGAAGACCGGTCTCGGCATCGACGACATCCTGGAGGCGGTGATCGCGCGCGTGCCGCCGCCCTCGGGCGACGACGACGCGCCGCTGCAGGCGCTGGTGATCGACGCGTGGTTCGACAATTACGTCGGTGTCGTCATGCTGGTGCGGGTCGTCAACGGCGTGCTTCGTCCGCGGGACAAGGTGCTCTTGATGGCGAAGGGCGCGGTGCACCTCTGCGAGCAGGTCGGCGTGTTCACGCCGAAATCGGTGGCGCGCGAATCGCTTTCGGCGGGCGAGGTCGGATTCATCGTCGCCGGAGTCAAGGAGCTCGCCGAGGCGAAGGTCGGCGACACCATCACGCACGCGCAGCGTCCGGCGGGCGCGCCGCTCCCCGGGTTCAAGGAGGTGAAGCCGCAGGTGTTCGCGGGTCTCTATCCGGTCGAGTCGAACCAGTACGAGGCGCTGCGCGAGGCGCTCACCAAGCTGAAGCTGAACGACGCGTCGCTCCACTTCGAGCCGGAGGTGTCGCAGGCGCTGGGCTTCGGTTTCCGCTGCGGCTTCCTCGGGCTCCTGCACATGGACATCGTCCAGGAGCGGCTCGAGCGCGAGTACGACATGGACCTGATCACCACGGCGCCCTCGGTGATCTACGAAGTGCTCCTGCGCGACGGGACCCTCGCCGAGATCGACAACCCGTCGAAGCTCCCCGACCTCTCGCGCGTCGAGGAGATCCGCGAGCCGGTCATCGCCGTCACGATCCTCGTGCCGCAGGAGTACGTCGGCCCGGTGCTGACGCTGTGCACCGAGAAGCGCGGCGTGCAGAAGGACATGCAGTACCGGGGGCGGCAGGTCGTGATCCACTACGAACTGCCGCTCGCCGAGGTGGTCATGGATTTCTTCGACCGGCTGAAGAGCGTGTCGCGCGGCTACGCGTCGATGGACTACGAGTTCCTCGAGTTCCGCGCGGCGGACGTCGTGAAGCTCGACATCCTGATCAACGGCGACCGCGTCGACGCGCTGTCGGTGATGGTGCACCGTGCGGTCGCGCAGTTCCGCGGCCGCGAGGTGGTGCACAAGATGCGCGGTCTCATTCCCCGACAGATGTTCGACGTGGCGATCCAGGCGGCGATCGGCGCGCAGATCATCGCCCGCGAGTCGGTCAAGGCGATGCGCAAGGACGTGCTGGCGAAATGCTACGGCGGCGACATCACGCGCAAGCGCAAGCTGCTCGAGAAGCAGAAGGCCGGCAAGAAGCGGATGAAGGCCGTCGGCAGCGTCGAGATCCCGCAGGAAGCGTTCCTGGCGATCCTGAAGGTGGGCGAGAAGTGACGCGGTTCGAGGCGACGGAAACCGCATCCCCGGATACCGGCGGCGCGCCCTTCGCGAGGGCGCCATGAGAGAATCCGCCCGCCCGCCCGAACCCTTGCCGCGGCAGGACCGCCTTCCACGATGAACTTCGCGCTGATCCTCTTCCTCCTCACGCTCGCGACCGGAGTCGTCTGGGCGTTCGACCGTTTCGTGCTCGCACGCCGCCGTGCGCCCGACGTTCCCGCGCCGGCCTGGATCGAGTACCCGGTGAGCTTCTTCCCGGTGCTGCTCGTGGTGTTCCTGCTGCGGAGCTTCGTCGCGGAACCGTTCAAGATCCCGTCGTCGTCGATGCGCCCCACGCTCGAGGTCGGCGATTTCATCCTGGTGAACAAGTTCGCCTACGGGATCCGGCTGCCGATCGTCGAGCAGAAGGTGATTCCGACCGGAAATCCCAGGCGCGGCGACGTGGTCGTGTTCCGCTATCCGGTCAACCCGTCGCAGGATTTCATCAAGCGGGTGGTCGGCCTGCCGGGGGACGTGGTCGAGTACCGCGACAAGTCGCTGACGGTGAACGGCAAGCCGCTGCCGCGCTCGCCCGACGGCACCTACAGCTGGCTCGAGGGACTGCGGTTCGAGACGACCGACCGGTTCATCGAGCGTGCCGACGCCGGGAACGAGGAGCACGCCTACACCATCTCGGTGAGCCCGCAGGCGCCGTCGATCTACCCGCAGAACGTCCGGTCGTTCCCCGGGCGGGAGCACTGCGAATACAATAGCCAGGGCTTCACCTGCAAAGTGCCGCCGGGGCACTATTTCATGATGGGCGACAACCGCGATTTCTCCGACGACAGCCGCTACTGGGGCTTCGTGCCGGACGACCACATTCGCGGCCGCGCGTTCTTCATCTGGTTCAACTGGGACGACATCTCGAGCCTCGCGTTCAAGCGGGTCGGGAGCGGCATCCGGTGAGGGGAGGCGACATGAGGGGCAAGGCAGGCTCGCAGCGCGGGTTGTCGATGATCGCGTTCCTGTTCGTCGCGACGGTGATCGTGATCGTCGCGGCGATCGGTTTCCGGGTGGTGCCCGCCTACATCGAGTACTTCACGGTACGCTCCGCCGTCGAGAAGGCGCTGCGCGACGCGCCGGACCCGACGCTGCCGGTCATCAAGAAGTCGTTCGACAAGTACGTCGCGGCCGACTACATCGACTCGGTCACCTCCGCGGATCTCAACGTCGTCAAGGAAGGCAACGTCATCACGGCGACCGTCGCGTGGCAGCGCGAACTCCACCTGGTCGGCAACGTGAGCCTGCTGCTCGACTTCGACGTCTCGGTCCAGCGCTAGCGCCGCGCATGGCCGACGCGTCCGTCCGCCTGGGACACGCTTTCGGCCGGCCGGAGCTGCTCGCCCAGGCGCTGACCCACCGCAGCCACGGCGCGCGCCACAACGAACGGCTCGAGTTCGTGGGCGACGCGGTTCTGAACTGCGTCGTCGCGCTCGCGCTCTACGAACGTTTCCCGGGAACCGACGAAGGCGACCTCTCTCGCGCGCGCGCGAGCCTCGTCAATGGCGAGACGCTCGCCCGTATCGCCCGACGCCTCGAACTCGGCGACGACGTGCGCCTGGGCGAGGGGGAGTTGAAGAGCGGCGGGGCGAAGCGCGGATCGATCCTGGCCGATGCGCTCGAAGCGGTGTTCGGCGCCGTGTTCGTCGACGCCGGCTTCGAGGCCGCGCGCCGGGTGATCATCGCGGCCTACGGCGAGGAACTCGCCAACGCGAATCCCACCACGCTGCACAAGGATCCGAAGACCCGCCTGCAGGAGTGGCTGCAGGCGCGCCGGCTGCCGGTCCCCGAGTACGCGGTCGTCGGGGTTCACGGTGAAGCGCATGCGCAGCAGTTCGCGGTCGAATGCAGGATCCCCTCGCTCGGTATCTCCGCGGGCGGCGCGGGATCGAGCCGTCGCGCGGCCGAGCAGGACGCCGCGAGCCGCGCGTGGTCGGAGGTCGCTGCGCCCGGCACCGACGCTCGCGGCCGGTCCGCGTGACGCCATGACCTTCGCCGCGCCGTCGGGGCATCGCTGCGGACACGTCGCGATCGTGGGCCGGCCGTCGGTCGGCAAGTCGACGCTGCTCAACGCGTTGGTCGGCGAGCGGATCAGCATCACGTCGCGCAAGCCGCAGACGACGCGCCACCGAATCAACGGCATCGTCAGCCGGCCACAGGCGCAGATCGTGTTCGTCGACACGCCCGGCTTCCAGACGAGGCACGCCTCACCGCTCAACACGCGCCTGAATCGCGCGGTGCGAGAGGCGCTCGCCGACGTCGATGCGGTGGTGTGGGTGGTCGACGGCGCGCGCATCGCCGAACCCGATCGCGGCGTGCTCGCCCTGGTTCCCGAAGGCAAGCCCGTCATCGCGGCGCTGAACAAGGTCGACGCGATCGCGGACAAGACGGCGTTGCTGCCCCGGATCGCGGAGGTCGCGGCGATGCGCGAGTTCGCGGCGATCGTGCCGATTTCCGCCGAACGCGGCACCGCGCTCGCGCTCCTCGAGGCCGAGATCGTGAAGCTGCTGCCCCCCGGTCCGGCGCTCTACGGCCCCGACGAACTCACCGACCGGGACGAGCGCTTCCTCGCCGCCGAGTACCTGCGCGAGCAGATCTTCCGGCGCCTGGGCGACGAGGTGCCCTACGCGACGACGGTCGGGATCGAGTCGTTCGAGCACGAAGGCGACGCGCGCCGCATCCACGCCGTCGTATGGGTCGACAAGCCCGGCCAGCGGGCGATCCTCCTGGGCGAGGGCGGCGCGACGATGAAGACCATCGCGACCGAGGCCCGCAAGTCGATGCTGCGCCTCTTCGGCGGGCGCGTGCACCTGGAGGTGTGGGTGCGTGTGAAGAAGGGCTGGGCGAGCAGCGACGCCACGCTCGCGCGCCTGGGCTACTGACCGCTCGTCCCGACGCGATGCCTCGCCGCGAGATCGACCGGCGCGATGACCGCGAGGGGTTCGTGCTGCACCGCTGGCCGTACAAGGAGACGAGCCTGCTGGTGGAGGCGTTGACGCGCGAGGACGGTCGCGTCGCGATGGTCGCGCGCGGCGCGAAGCGACCGCGATCCGAACTTCACGGCGTGCTCCAGGCGTTCCAGCCGGTGAGTATCTCGTGGTCCGGCGCGGGCGACCTGAAGACCCTGCTGCGTGCCGAATGGCGCGGCGGTCTGCCGCTCCTGTCCGGCTCCTCGCTCCTGTGCGGCTTCTACCTGAACGAACTCCTGATCAAGCTCCTGCCGCGGGAGGATCCGCATCCGCGGCTCTTCGACGCGTACCGTTCTGCGCTCGCGTCGCTCGCGCGGGGCGACGCGCAGGCGCCGGTCCTGCGCCGCTTCGAGGTCGGGCTGCTCGCGGAACTCGGCTACGCGCTCGAACTCGCGGTCGAGGCCGACAGCGGCGCGGCGATCGATCCCGGCGCGCGTTACCATTACGCGTTCGACAAGGGCGCGCAGCGGCGCCAGCCGCCGCCGGGGGTGCGCTGGCCGCTCGTGCGCGGGGCAACGCTCGTCGCGCTCGCTTCGGGCCGTTTCGACGATGCCGCCACCGCCGTCGAGGCGAAGCGGCTCATGCGCGAAGTCATCGACCATCATCTCGAGTCGCGCACGATCATGAGCCGCAAGGTGGTGCGCGACCTGCAGGCGCTCGACGAGGAAGGACCGGAATGATCGAACTGGGGGTCAACATCGACCACGTCGCCACGATTCGCCAGGCGCGGCGTACCTACGAGCCCGATCCGGTGTGGGCCGCGGTCGAGGCGCATCTGGGGGGCGCCGACGGCATCACCGTGCACCTGCGCGAGGACCGCCGGCACATCCAGGACGAGGACGTGCGGCGGTTGCGCGAACTCACGCACATCAAGCTCAATCTCGAGATGGCGGCGACGCCCGAGATGGTCGCGATCGCCTGCCGTGTGAAGCCCGAGATGGCGATGCTCGTCCCCGAAGGGCGGCAGGAGATCACCACCGAGGGGGGGCTCGACGTCGCGGGGCGGCGCGCCGCGCTCGCCGACGCGGTTTTGCGGCTCGCGGACGCCGGCATCAACACGAGCGTGTTCATCGACGCCGAGTTGCGGCAGGTGGAGGCCGCGGCGGCGATCGGCGCGCGCGTGTGCGAGATCCACACCGGTCCCTACGCCGACGCGTTCCACGTGAAGGGGCGCGATGCCGAGAGTCGCGCCGTGGTGGCCGAACTCGCGAAGATCCGCACGGCGGGCGAGGCGATCCGCGCCGCCGGCATGCGGTTCAACGCCGGTCACGCGCTCAACTACTTCAACGTGCAGCCGGTCGCTGCGCTGCCGGGGGTGCGCGAACTCCACATCGGCCACGCGATCGTGTCGCGCGCGGTGTTCGTCGGCATGCGCGAAGCGGTCCGCGAGATGAAGCGCCTGATCCGCGAGGGCGCCGCATGACCGGCATGCCGCGCGGACCGGCGATGCTCGGCGTGGAGGCGCTCGAACTCACCCCCGGCGATCGCGAGCGCCTCGCCCATCCGCTCGTCGGTGGCGTGATCCTGTTCACCCGGAACTACGCGGAGCCGGCGCAGTTGAAGGCGCTGATCGGCACGATCCGCGCGCTGCGCGCCCCCGCGCTGCCGATCGCGGTGGACCACGAGGGCGGGCGCGTCCAGCGTTTCCGCGCGGGCTTCACCGCGATTCCGCCGATGCGTACGCTCGGCGAGTCCTTCGACGCCGACGTGAAGCGCGCGGCCCGCGAGGCCGAGGCCCTGGGCGCCACGATCGCCTCCGAACTCGGAGCGCACGGCGTCGACTTCGCGTTCACGCCGGTGCTCGACCTCGACTGGGGCGCCTCGGGCGTCATCGGCGACCGGGCGTTCCACCGCAACCCCAATGCGGTCGCCTACCTCGCCGTGGCGCTGTGCCGGGGCCTTGGCTCCCGCGGGATGGCCGCGGTCGGCAAGCACTTTCCCGGGCACGGCCACGTCGCGGCCGATTCGCACCACGAGATCCCGGTCGACGAACGGCCGATGCGCGCGATCGCGGACGGGGACCTCGTTCCGTTCGGCGTGCTCGTCAAGGCGGGGATCGAGGGCATCATGCCGGCGCACGTCGTGTACCCGGAGGTCGACGCGCAGCCCGCCGGCTTTTCCGCCGTCTGGCTGCAACAGATCCTGCGGGAGCGGCTTGGCTTCGACGGCCTGATTTTCTCGGACGATCTCGAGATGGCCGGAGCGCGGGGCGCCGGAGACATCGTGGCGCGCGCCGACGCCGCGCTCGCCGCAGGGTGCGACGTCGCGCTCCTGTGCAACGACTTTCGCGCGATGGATGACCTGTTGTCACGCTGGCGGCCGCCGGCGAAGCCGAACCTCGCGCGGCGGTGGGAGCGGATGGTCCGCCGGTGAATCCGGCGTCCGGCCTGCACGTCGCGGGCGAGGGCGCGGGCGGGAGGGCCGGGGCAGCGCCTCGTGCGCGCGAAACGAAGCTCTGCCCCGCGGCCTCGCTCGGCTAGCGCGGCGCGTCGCTCATCGTGCGCAGGTAGGCGATCAGGTCCGCGCGCGACTTCGCGTCCAGGATACCGGTGAAGTCCATCGAGCGTCCCGGCACCGCCCGCTCGGTGTCGGCGAGATAGTAGTCGAGCGCTTCGAGCGTCCACCGGTGGCCCGAGCGGCGCATCGCGTCCGAATAGGCGAAGCCGGGCGACGCTCCGGCGCGGCGGTCCACGACGTTCCACAATAGCGGCCCCTTCGAGTGCGCGCCGTCGCTGGCGATGTCGTGACAGGTCGCGCAACGCCGCTCGAATGTCCGCTCGCCGGCGGCGACGTCGGCTCCGGCGATTCGCGCGCGCAGCGCGGGATCGGGCGGTGGCGCCTGGCCGGAGAGCGGCCGCGCCTGCGCGAACCCGGCTGCGGAGGCGATCGCGAGGAGAGCGCAGGCGCGCGCGACATCGACCATGGGCAGGACGTGGCTCCAATCCGTACGCAGCCATTGTCTCGCGCTCGGGCGCCGGTGCATACCGGCGGGAGCGCGACCGAAATCACACGCGAGCCCGGCGGCGGGAGTGGGCATTCCGGGAGTCGGGCGTGCCGCGGCGGCTGGCGAACACGATCACCAGCACCGAGGCGACGATGACCGCCATCGCGGCGACGAGCCGGGGTTCCGGACGCGTCACCGCGATCCAGCCCGCCGCCACGCCGAATTCCTGGAACAGCCACACGGTCAGCGGCGACAGCGCCATGACCGCCATGATGTTCTCGGTCGTGATCTTCACGACGGCGGAGAAGTTGAGCGCGTTCATCAGCGCGAAGACGCCGCCGCCCGCGAGGGCGCCGAGCACGATCGTCGGCAGGTGCAGCATCTGCGCCCCGGTCGGCACGAACCGCAGCGGCGGAAGCGCCCACGCGGCGATCGCCACCGCCGTGACCGATGCCAATGCGAGGCACAGGATCGAGGCCAACAGCAGCAGGATGCCGGTGACGCGAAGTTTCTCGCGCACGTTCGTCGCGGCACGATTCCACGGATGGAATTCCCCCGCGAAGCCGCGCACGACCAGCGCCACGCTCCCGGCGAGCCCGGTCGCGGTCATCGGAAGGCGTACGTCGGGATCGGTGATCGCGACGACGTAGAGCGTGGCGAGCGTCACGACGGCGGTCGAGGCGGCGGCGAGCGGCGTCGCACGGCGGCCGAACAGGACGAAGCCGGCGACCATCGCGATGGGGATGGCGAAGCGCAGCACGAGATTGCCGTGCGCCGGGGACACGTACGAGATGGTGAGGAAGTAGAAGAACTCGACCAGGATGATCGCCGTGCCGGCGAGCCAGCTCATCTTGTGCCGCGCGATGGCGATCACGTCGCCCCCGAGACCGGTCGCGGCGAGGATCAGGAGCGACGAACCCAGGATCGCGTAGAGCACGAACGCGACCGGGTGGGATCCCTGCTGGTGCCCGATGGCGTACACGAGCGAGAGCGCCCCGATCGCGAACACGAAACCGGCGGCTTCGAGCCAGCCGGTGCCGGCTGTGGCGGACGCATCCTTCGGCATGGGGTGACGGTCGTCAGCGACACTGCCCGCGCGACGGAAGCGCGGGCAGGCGATCATGCACCGCTCGCCGCGCCCGGAGCCGGCGGACGCTGCGACGCGGTCAATGCGGATGCGGCCACTTGCCGCCCAGCGTGCGGGTGATGTCCTCGGCGATGTGCGCGACGACCGGACCGAGGTGCCGGATGCGCGCGTCCGGCAGGCGCGACACCGGTCCGGCGAGCGAGATCGCGCCCAGCGCCTCCGCGTGCTCGTCGTAGATCGGCGAGGCGACGCAGCGGGTGCCGATCAGGTGCTCCTCGTCGTCGAACGAGAACCCGCGCTGCCGGATCACCCGCAGGCTCGCCCACATCGTCTCGGGCACGGTGATGGTGTTCTCGGTGATGCGCTGCAGGCCCTTGACCTTGAGGATCGCCTCGATCTGCTCGTCGGGGAGCGCGGCGAAGATCGCCTTGCCGACGCCGGACGCGTGCAGAGGCACGCGGCTGCCGAGCCGCACGATCGTGCGCATCGTCTCGCGGCACTGCACCTGGTCGATGAACACGGCCTCGGTGCCGTCGAGGATCGCGAGGTTCGCGGTCTCGCCGGATTGCTCCATCAGCCTCCGCATGTACGGATGGCTCTGCGCCACCCAGTCGCGCGACGCGAGGAAGCTCGAGCCCACGGTGAACGCGTGCAGCCCCACGTACCACAGCCCGAGGTCGCCCGCCTGGTAGACGTAGCCGCCGCGCTCGAGCGTCGACAGCAGCCGATGCGTCGTGGACGGCGGCAGCGTGACGCGATGCGCGATGTCGGTCAGCGTGAGCCCGCCTTCGGCGCGGGCGAGGCACTCGAGAATCGAAAGCCCGCGGGTGAGGCTCTGGACCTGGGCCGCGCCGGTCGACGTCTCCGACGGCGTTCGTCCGCGGCGGGCGGGCGGCGAGGGGCGGTGCTGGATCATCGGCGCGTCCTGACCGCATTCTACCCGCGCGCGCCGCGCCCGCCGGGCAGCGCGCGCATTCGACGGCGGGGAACCGTCACGGGCGGTCGCAACTCGCGTAGAGTAACGCGCTCGCCCCGTCCGCCTGGAGGCCGAGGATGTTCATGAATCGTGCCGCGCCGATCACGCTGGCGATCGCGCTCGCCTGGAGCGCGACGGCGAACGCCCAGGAGGCGTGCCGGCCGCTGACGCTCGCGGCGCCAGCCGTGAAGCTGGACGAGATCTACCGGATGGCGGAAGGGCGCGCGAAGGCTTGGAAGGCCGACGTCGTTCCCGCGCGCATCACGAACACCATCCTCGGGCCGCTCGAGGCCGACGGTTCGTCGGAGGCCTGGACGGTCACGTTCTTCTCGCCGTCGGCCAACGCCAACGTGTCGATCAACACCTTTCGCGGAGGCCTCAACTGCTGGGCGCAGCCCGGATCGGCCGGGAGGCTTCCCGACCTGAAGGCGGGATTCGTGCTCGACGGCGCGAAGCTCTTCGCGATCGCGCAGGAGCACGGCGCGAAGCCGCTCGCCGACGGCTTCTTCGTGCAGATCGGCACCGCAGCCGCGCCGTCCACGCGTCACGCCACCTGGAACGTCCAGTTCACCAAGGCGGACGGGAGAACCTCGCCGCCGCTCGTCATCGTCGACGCGAACACCGGGAAGGTCGAGAAGGTCCTGAAATGACCGGCCGCATGGCTCGAGCCGTCGGACATCCGGCACGCTGACGGACCGGCGGACGCGCGAAGCTCAGGCCTTGCCCGCCTGACCGAGCCGCGGCGTCACCGCGAACGCCACGCCCGCGATGTCCACGACGTAGCGCGCCGCGGCGATCGCCTCGTCGGTGAGCGGGACCTCGGAGCGCGCGTAGGCCAGCGCGACGGCGCGACCGAATTTGCGGCTGTAGCCGGCGCTCGTCAGCTCGCCGACGTTGCGTCCGTCCATCAACAGCGGCTCCCCGCCCCACGGAAAGGCCGCGGGATCGTCGAACGTGAACTGGACCAGCCGCTTGCGCACGCCCGTCTCGCGCTGCCGCACGAGCGCGTCGCGTCCGAGGAACGGCGTGGCCTTGTCGAGTTTCACGGCGAAGTCCAGACCGGCTTCCCACGGCGTCTCGTCCGGCGAGAGTTCGGCGCCCCAGGCGCGGCGTCCGGCTTCGATCCGCAGCGCGTCGATCGTGTAGTACCCGGCGTCCTTCAGTCCGAACCGCCCTCCGGCGTCGATGAGCGTGTCGTACAGGGTCAGCGCCTGCTCGACCGGCACGTAGAGCTCGTAGCCCGGCCCGCCGACGTAGCTCATGCGCGCGGCGCGGACCCGCGCGTACCCCACGTCGACCGTGCGGACCTGCGAGAAGGGCAGGGTGTCCCTGCCGAGGGCATCCGGAGAGAGCGAGGCGAGCAGCGCCTGGGACTTCGGTCCCATCACCGAGATCACCGACCACGCGCCGGTGACGTCGACGAGCGACGCGTGCTCGTCCGGCTCGATGTGGCGCTCGATCCACGAGAAGTCGCGCGTCGCCTGCGCGGAGCCGGTGAGGAGGAAGAACTCGCGCTCGGAGACGCGCAGCACCGTGAGGTCGCTTTCGAATCCGCCCCGCGCGTTCAGCATCGCGGTGTACACCATGCGGCCGGGCGGGACGTCGATCTCGTTCGCGCACAGGCGCTGGAGCACCGCGAGCGCGTCGCGCCCCTTCAGCACGAACTTGGCGAACGAGGTCTGGTCGAACACCACCACGTCCTCGCGGCAGGCCCGCTGCTCCTCGAGCACCCACGGCAGCCACTCCGGGGTGTCGAGCGTGGGCGGAGGCTCGCTCGCGCCCGGCGGCAGGAAGTAGTTGGCGCGCTCCCAGCCGAGCTTGCTGCCGAACGCGGCGCCCTTCGCCGCCAGGCGATCGTACAGCGGCGAGCGGCGCAGCGGCCGCACGGTCCGCAGTTCCTCGCGCGGCCAGCGCATCGCGTAGTGCAGGCCCAGCGACTCGACGGTGCGATCGGCGAGGTGCCGGCGGTTCGCGTGGAACGGCGCGAAGCGGCGGATGTCGACGTCCCACAGGTCGAGCGGCGCCTCGCCGTCGACGATCCATTGGGCAACGAGCTTTCCCGCGCCGCCGGAGTTGGCGATGCCCGCGGAATTGAACCCCGCGCACACGAAGTAGCCGGCGAGCGACGGCGCTTCACCGAGGATGAAGTTGCCGTCGCCGGTGAAACTCTCCGGCCCGTTCAGCAGGAGCTTCACCTGTGCCGTCTCGAGGCAGGGGGTGCGGTGGATCGCGTTCGTCATCAGGACCTCGAAGTGGTCCCAGTCCTCGGGCAGCAGCCGAAACTCGAAGCCCTCGGGGATCGGGTCGACCGTCCAGGGCTTGGCGACCGGTTCGAATCCGCCCATCACGAGGCCGCCGACTTCCTCCTTGTAGTAGATGTAGCCGTCCGGGTCGCGCATGACCGGCAGGTCCGGCGTGACGCCTGGCACCGGTTCGGTGACGATGTAGAAGTGCTCCGCGGCGTACAGCGGCACCTCGACGCCGGCCATCGCTCCGAACGCTCGCGCCCACTGGCCGGCGCAGTTGACGATCACTTCGCAGTCGATCGACGCCGTTGCTCCGTCGCAGGACACGTCGATACCCTTGACGCGGCCGCGTTCCGTCCTGACGCCGGTCACGCGCGCGCCCTCGACGATGCGGGCGCCGCCCATGCGTGCCCCGCGCGCGAGCGACTGCGTGAGGTCGGTGGGGTTCGCCTTGCCGTCGCCGGGAATCCACACCGCGCCGGCGAGGTCGTCGGTGCGCAGGATCGGCGCGATCCGGCCGGCTTCGGCAGGGGAGATGAATTCGAAGGCGATGCCGAAGCTCCTGGCGCGCGCCATCTGCCTGCGGAAGAGTTTCAGGCGCTCCGGCGTCCGCGCGACGTTGAGCGAACCGCAGGGCTTCCAGCCGGTGGCGAGTCCGGTCTCCTGCTCCAGCGTCGAGTAGAGCTCGATGCCGTAGCGGCTCATGCGCGTCGCGTTGCGCGTCGCGCGGTACTGGCCGACGAGCCCCGCGGCGTGCCAGGTGGTGCCGCAGGTGAGCTTGCCCTGTTCGAGCAGCACGACGTCCCCCCAACCGAGTTTGGTCAGGTGGTAGGCGGTAGAACATCCGGCGATGCCGCCGCCGACGACCACGACGCGCGCATGCGAGGGGAGAGAAGGAGTCACGGGTTCCTCGTCGTCACAGCCGCAGCGCGGCCACGCCGGCGACCACCGCCGCCGCGCCGGCCATGCGTTTCCAGCCGAATCCTTCCTTGAGCACGATCGCGCCGATGGCCGCGGCGAAGAGCACCGACACTTCGCGCAGTGCCGCCACGACGGCCACCGGCGCGCGCGTCATCGCCCACAGCGCGATGCCGTAGGAGGCGAGGCTCGCGGCGCCGCCGGCGATGCCGCGGCGCCAGCGCGGCGTGAGGTAGGCGAGCGCCGCACGGCCGCGGGTGGCCGCGATCCAGCCGAGATAGGGGAACCCCTCGAGGAAGCAGAGCCAGACCACGTATCCGGCCGCGCTGCCCGAGGCCCGCGCACCGGCGCCGTCGACCAGCGTGTACATCGCGATGATGACCGCATTCGCCAGCGCCCAGCCGGCGGACGCGGCAGTATGGCGGCCGCCCGCGTACCACGCGATGACCAGGATGCCGAGCGAGATCAGCACGATGCCGGTGAGCGTCGAAGAGCTCGGATGCTCGCCCAGGAACAGGATACCGAGCAGCGTGACGACGAGCGGCGCGACGCCGCGCATCAGCGGATAGGCGAACGACAGGTCGCCGCGCCGATACGCGCCGGCGAGGGTCACGTAGTAGCCGAAATGGACGATCGCCGAGGCGGCCATGTACGGCCATGCGGCCCCGGCGGGCGCAGGCACGAACGGCAGGCACGCCGCAGCGACGACGCAGGTGCCCGCCACGATCAGCGCCATGTCGAGCTGCGGATCGCCGCCGGAGGCCTTGAGCATCGCGTTCCACAGCGCGTGCAGGAAGCCCGCGCCGAGCACGGCGAGGGTGACCGGCAGCGTGATGTCCGCCGGCGTCATCGCTCGGAGATCACGCCGTCGTGGGCTTGTTCTTGTTGTTCCAGCGCCGCCCGCGGCCGCCCGGCGCAGAGTCCGGTTCGGCGGTCTTGAGCCGCG
The DNA here is from genome assembly GCA_015075645.1 of Burkholderiales bacterium. NCBI lineage: Bacteria > Pseudomonadati > Pseudomonadota > Betaproteobacteria > Burkholderiales > Burkholderiales bacterium. Next base: position 45,686 of record JABTUF010000002.1, read on the forward strand.
TGTGCGCGAGCACGCCGGCCTGCTCGAGGATCGGGTAGGCGATCGAGCACACGTGCGAGTTGATGCGCTTCATGTCCGAGATGAGGTCGAGGTGGAGCGAGGAGGTCTCGATGCTCTCGACCGTGTTGCCGGCGAGGCGGCCGAGGTGCGAGTCGGCGTAGGCGCGCTCGAGGTCGCGGAACAGCACCTTCTGGGCGAGCAGTTCCTGCGCGCTCTTGAGGTCGCCGTTCAGGAACACGCTCATGCCGAGGCGCAGGTTGGAGACGAGCCGGGCATGGAGGTCGCAGATCTCGGCCATGCCGGCTTCGGAGAAGCTGCGGCCTTTCTCGATCTTCTTCTCCTCGACGTCGGACAGGATGCGTTCGATGATGTCGCCGACCTGCTCGAGGTTGATCGTCAGCGAGACGATGTCGGCCCAGCGGCGACCCTCCTTCTCCTCGAGCGCCTCGCGGGAGATCTGGGTCAGGTACAGCTTGATCGCGGTATAGAGCGAGTCCACGACGTCGTCCATGTCGCGCAGGCGGCGGGCGAGCGCGCTGTCGTTGGTCTTCAGCACGGTCAGCGTCCCGGTCAGCATCTGCTCGACGACATCGCCGATGCGGATCGCCTCTCGGGCCGCGTTGCTGATCGCGAGCGTCGGCGTCTCCAGCGCCGACGGGTCGAGGAACCGCGGTTTCGAGGGGTCGTCCTCGATCGGCTTCGCCGGCAGCAGGCGCTCGGCGACGTGCGCGATCTTCTCGGTCCAGAAGATGAACGCGAGCGCGATGCCCAGGTTGAACACGACGTGGAAGGCCACGACCTCCTGGCTGGGGTTGAGGGCCATCCTCTCGACCAACCGCTGGATCGAATCCACCAGCGGAATCGCGATCGCGCAACCGATCAGCTTGAACAGGAAGTTGCCGAGCGTGACGCGGCGCGCCTCCGGAGGGGAACTCAGCGTCGAGAGCATGCCGAGCGCGCCGCTGCCGAGGTTGGCGCCGAGCACGAGGCCGAGCGCGACCGCGGGGCTTATGACCCCGAGGTGCGCGAGCGTCGCGACGAGCAGCACGACCGCGAGGCTTGAATAGCACAGGATGGTCACCAGCGCGGCGACGAGCACGTCGAGGAGGACGTCGCCGGTGAGCGAGGCGAACAGCACCTTGACGCCGGCGGCGTCGACGATCGGCTGCGCGGCCACGCGGATCCACTGCAGCGCGAAGAGGATCAAGCCGAGTCCGATCAGGACGCGGCCGAAGCGGCCGGCGTTGGTCGACTGCCGCGCGAGGAACAGGACCACGCCGGAGAAGATGAGGAGCGGTGCGAGCCACGAGAGGTCGAACGACAGGACCGCGGTCACGATCGACGTGCCGACGTCGGCGCCGAGCATCACCGCGAGGGCGCTCGTCGTCGTCACGAGGCCCTGGCCGGCGAAGGCGGCGACGATCAGCGCGGTGGCGGTCGAGCTCTGGATCAGCCCGGTGACGCCGACGCCGGCCGCGAAGGCCGCGATGCGGTTCCGCGCGACGCTCTTGCGCAGGATGCGCCGCAGGTCCCCGCCGTACAGCCGCAGGATGCCGGTGCGCACGATGTGCGTGCCCCAGACGAGCAGCGCGACGCCGGCGAGGAGATTGAGGAGTGTCTGCATGGTGCCGGTCAGGCCGTTGCGGCCGACTCGACCTCGCCGATCACGGTTTCGAGGATGTCGAGCGCGCGATCGAGATCGCCTTCTCCGATCACGAGCGGCGGCGAGAGCGTGACGACGTTGCCCTGTCCGATCTTGAACGACAGGCCACGCGCGAGGCAGCCGTACATCACGCGCTCGGCCTCGTCGCGCGCGGGCGAACCGTCGGGCCGGACGAGTTCGACGCCCAGCAGCAGGCCGACGCCGCGCACCTCGCCCACGAGGCGATGGCGGGACTCGAGCGCGCGCAGGCGTTCCATCGCGCGGGCGCCGAGGCTCCGGGCGCGCTCGAGCAGCCGTTCGTCCTCGATCACGTCGAGCGTCGCGAGCGCCGCGGCGCATCCGACCGAACTCTTCTCGTGCGTGTAGTGGCCGAGCGCACGGTCGCCGGCGAGGTCGAGGTCGCGGCGCGCGATCAACGCCGCCATCGGGAACACCGCGCCGCCCAGGCCCTTGCCGAGCACGACCATGTCGGGAACGATGCCGTAGCGCTCGAACGCGAACATCGTCCCGGTGCGTCCGAGCCCGATCGGCACTTCGTCGAGGATCAGAAGGGCCCCGTGGCGGTCGCAGGCCGCGCGCAGGCGGCGGTAGTAGGACTCGGGCGGGATCTGCACGTCGGTGCAACGCACGGTTTCGACCACGACCGCGGCGACGTCCTGTTCCCTGCCCAGCACGTAGTCGACGTAGTCGGCGCAACTGGCATCGCAAATCCCGCCGCAGCGGAAGCGGCAGGCGTGCGGGTCGCAGGGCGGGACGTGCTCCGCGCCGGGCATGAGCGGGCCCATGTCGCGGCGGAAGATCGCCTCGCCGCCGATCGAGATCGCGTCGAGCGAGGCGCCGTGGAACGCATCCCACATCGAGACCGTCTTGTGGCGTCCGGTCGCGAGGCGCGCGAGCTTGAGCGCCATGCCGATCGCGAGCGTGCCGCCCGGCGCGAGCAGCACCTTGCCGAGCGGATCGGGGGCGAGCGCGCAAAGCCGCTCGGCGAGTTCGACCGCCGTCGCGTTGGTGAAGCGGCGCGGCGAGAACGGCAGCGTGTCGAGCTGGCGCTTGACCGCGTCGATCACGCGCGGATGGCGGTAGCCGACCTGGTGGACGTTGTTGCCGTGGAAATCCATGAAACGGCGGCCGTCCGCGTCGGTCAGCCAGATGCCGTCGGCCTCGACCAGCGCGTCGAAGCAGGGCGTGGACAGCGACTGATGCAGGTAGGCCGCCGCGTCACGGTCGAGCAGCGCGCGGGTGGCGCCGCGCACGTGGTCGCGTTCCCACGCCTGCCGCAGCGGCGAGAGGTTCACGTCCCCCTCGCTCGTGTCCGGGACGCGTGTTGCCTGCCGCGGGACCGTGCGCGTGCCGTCCGCCGCGGGATGGTCGGCAGCGACGGATCTGTCTACCACGGCAGCGAATAGGTCTTGACGTTGGTGAAACTCTTCATCGACTCCTGCACGCCCTCCTTGTAGCCCAATCCCGAGTCCTTGATGCCGCCGAACGGCGTGAGTTCGAGCCGGTAGCCCGGCACCTCGCGGACGTTCACCGTGCCGACGTTCAGTTCCCGCACGAACCGCGTGATGTAGTCGAGGCGGTTGGTGCACACCGCCGAGGATAGACCGTACGGGGTGCCGTTGGAAATGGCGATCGCGTGCGCGATGTCGCGGAAGCGGATGACCGGTGAGACCGGGCCGAAGGTCTCGGTCGCCACGACGTTCATCGCCGGGTCCACGCGGTCGAGGACGGTGGGCGAGTAGACCGCGCCATGCCGGACGTTGCCGACGAGGAGCCGCGCGCCCCGGGCGACCGCGTCGTCGACCCGGGCCTCGAAGCCCTTCGCGGCGGTCTCGTCGATGACCGTACCCATCTCGAGCGCATCGTCCATCGGGTCGCCGTACGACCAAGCCTTCGTCCGGGCGACGAGCCGCTCGACGAACGCGTCCGCGACCTTCTCGTGGACGAGCATCCGCTTCACCGCCGTACAGCGCTGGCCGGAGTTCTTGTACGAGCCCGCCGCGGCGAGCGCGGCAGCCTCGTCGAGGTCGGCGTCCTCCATCACGATGATCGGGTCGTTGCCGCCGAGTTCGAGGATCTGCCGCTTGTAGACCGCCTTGGCGGCGATGTACTTGCCGACCGGGACGCCGCCGGTGAAGGTCACGAGATCGACGTCGGGGTTGACCAGCATCTCGTCGGCGATCTCTCGCGGGTCCCCGGTGACCACCTGGAACATCTCGGGAGGCAGGCCGGCCTCGTAGAGGATGTCGGCGAGCAGGATCGCGGAGAGCGGCGTCTTCTCGGCGGGCTTCAGCACCATCCGGTTGTTGGTCGCGATCGACGGCGCGACCTTGTGCGCGACCTGGTTCAGCGGATGGTTGAACGGCGTGATCGCGCTGATGACGCCCAGCAGCGGCTCGCGCAGCGTGTAGACCTTGCGCGACTTGCCGTGCGGCGTGAGGTCGCAGCTGAACACCTGACCGTCGTCGGCCAGCGCCGCGTTGCCGGCGAAGGTGAACACGTCGCAGGCGCGCCCGACCTCGTAGCGCGAATCCTTCTTGCCGATCCCGCATTCCGCGGTGATCAGGTCGGAGATCGCCTCGGTGCGCGAGCGAATCAACTCCGTGGCGCGCCTGCAGATGTCGTAGCGCTGGAAGCGCGAGAGTGTCGGCTTGTACGCGCGCGCGATCGCGAAGGCGCGGCGCACGTCCTCGACCGCGGCTTTGGGGACGGTGCCGATGACCGCCCCGGTGTACGGGTTGTCCACGTCGAGCGTGCGCACGCCGCCCGCGCGCGCGCCGCCGATGCGCATCTTCTCGCGGAGGACGTGGCCGTCGCGCACGCCGGCGAGTTCCGCCATCATGTTCATGCGACCCGCTCCAGGCGATTGAGCGCGAGGTCGAACGCGTCGAAGTTGCGCCAGCGCCGCTCGGGCAGCGCGTGCGCCGGACGGTTGGCGATCAGCGGAACCTGCTGCTCGGACACGCCGCCGTGCGAGCGCAGCGGCGCGTCGAGACCCGACAGGTCGTGTTTCGTGCGGCCGGTCCCGAGCGCCCACAGCCGTTCGGACACCACGACGATGTCGCCGACGCGGTCGGGCGGCAGTTCGAAGCGCCGGCACGCCTCGTCGCGTCCATTCACCTGCAGGATGCCCGGCACCGAGCGCAGGCGCACTTCGCAATCGCCGACGCTCTCCTGCGGCAGGTAGATCGTCGCGAACGACCCGAGCGCGCCGTGGTGCACGACGTAGGGGTCGGTGATCGGCAGGATGACGCGGGCCGCGCCGGGCCCGTACCAGTGGTCGACGAGGTCCTGCAGGAACACGATGTTCGGCCGGCCGAACGCGTCGGTCTTCGCGTTCATGCCGTGGTCGGCGGTCAGCACCACCGTGGCGCCGAGGCGGTCGAGCTTCTCGAGGTAGCCGTCCATCATCGCGATGAACGCGTTCGCGCCGGGCGTGCCCGGGGCGTGCTTGTGCTGCACGTAGTCGGTGGTCGACAGGTACATGAGGTCGGGGCGCCGCTGTTCCATGAGCGCGACGCCCGAGGCGAACACGAACTCGGAGAGCGCGGCGCTGTACACCGAGGGAAGCGCCATGCCCGTGAGCGACATCGCGTCCTCGATGCCGTTGTCCTGCCGCGTGACCTGGTCCGCCTTCTCGGAGGAGAAGCAGATGCCGTTGAGCTCGTGGCCGAGCAGCGCGCGCAGCTTGTCCTTCGCGGTCACGACGGCGACCTTCGCGCCCGCGTCCGCGAACGCGGCGAGCAACGTGCGGCTGCGCAAGTACTTCGGGTCGTTCATCATCACCTCGGCCTGCAGGTCGCGGTCCCAGAAGTAGTTGCCGCAGATGCCGTGGACCGAAGGAGGCGCGCCGGTGACGATCGACAGGTTGTTGGGGTTGGTGAACGAGGGCACCACGCAATCCGCGGTGAGGCAGGTGCCGCGGCCGACGAGGCCGGCGAGCCAGGGCGCGGCGCCGGCCCCGATCGCGAGGTTCAGGTAGTCGGGCTCGCAGCCGTCGACGCACACGACGACGACCGGGCCGCGGGGGGGGTGGTAGCTGCGTCCGTTCAGCGAGACGGGATTCATGGAAGGTCGGGGGATCGGGTGAGGGTCGCCGCGCGCGCCTCACGCGGACGTGCGGTTGCGCTCTGTCCAGGTGGCGACGTGCGCGGAATCGTTGCTTCGGTGCATCCGTTCGCGGCTCGCGAGGACATGGTCTCGCATGAGGCGCCCGGCGGCGGCGGCCTGGCCCGACGCGATGCAGTCGACGATCGCTCGATGCTCGGAGAGCGAGCGCATCGAGTTGCCTTCGCCTTCGAGCGTGGTGCGACGGTACAGCGACAGCTCGTTGACGAGGCGGCGGTAGAGGGCGGCGAGCTTCGCGTTGCCGGCGAGTTCGATCACGCGATCGTGGAACGCCAGGTTCGCCCGGTGATAGGCGTCGAGGTCGTTGGCCGCGATGGCGCGTTCCATCCGGTCGACCCGCGAACGGAGGTCCGCGACATCGAGCGCGCCGGCCTGCTCGGACGCGCGGCGTCCGGCGAACTCGTCCAGGACGGCGCGCAACTCGTAGATCTCGTCCGCCTCCGCGACGCCGATCTGCCGGACGAACACGCCCCGGTTCTTCTCGAGGCGGACGAGGCCGGCGGCTTCGAGCGCACGGAAGGCCTCGCGCACGGGGCCGCGCGACACGCCGAGCATCTCCGCGACGTCGGCCTCGTTCAGCTTGGCGCCGACCGCGAGTTCGCCCGAAAGGATCATCCGCTCGATTTCGCGCTGCGCCAGCGTCGGCAGCGAGCTGGATCGCACCAGCGCCAGCGTGTCGGTCGCGTCGCGTGCGGCTTCGCGCGGGCGTTCGGGTGTCTTGGGCATGTTGCCTATTGGAATCGTCCGGGTGTAGATTGTCAACAATCTGCAAAACCGAAAGGGGCGCTGCGATGCAATATGCGAACCGGGCCGCGGCGCCGACGACCGCGCCAGGTTGGCCGGCCCCGTCCCTCGCCGACCGGGCAGGCCGCGGATGAACGGTCCGCGTTGCCCGCTCGTGGCTCCCCGCGTAGCATTCGCGCTGATCGTCCTGCCCGCAGCGACGGGCGCCGCCGTCGCAATCCCTTCGAGAATCCGAGGAGCACACCGATGAAACCCGCACGACCCCTGGGCTGGCTCTTGTCCGCGCTGGCCGCGTCGACGTTCGCCGTTGCCGGCGCCGCGACCGCGCAGAAGACCGAACTGCTCGTCTACACCGCGCTCGAAACCGACCAGATCAAGGCCTACGAGCAGGCGTTCACCAAGGCGCACCCCGACATCGCGATCAAGTGGGTGCGCGATTCGACCGGCGTCATCACGTCGAAGCTCCTCGCCGAGAAGGCGAATCCGCAGGCCGATCTCGTCGTCGGCGTGTCGGCCTCGAGCCTCGCCGTGTTCGACAACGAAGGCATGCTTCTGCCCTACGCGCCGAAGGGGCTGGACAAGATCTCGGCCAAGTACCGCGATCCGAAGAATCCCCCGGCGTGGGTGGGGATGGACGTCTACGGGTCCGCCATCTGCTTCAACACGGTCGAAGCGCAGAAGCAGGGCCTCCCGAAGCCCTCGACCTGGAGGGACCTGCTGAAACCGGTCTACAAGGGCAAGATCGTGATGCCCAATCCCGCGTCGTCGGGCACCGGCTACCTCGACGTGGCCGCCTGGATCCAGATGTGGGGCGAGGCCGAGGCCTGGAAGTACATGGACGGATTGCACCAGAACATCGCGCAGTACACGCACTCGGGCAGCAAGCCCTGCCGGCAGGCCGGCGCGGGCGAGTTCCCGATCGGGCTCACCTTCGAGTACCGCGCGGTCACCACGAAGAAGTCCGGCGCGCCGATCGACATCATCTTCCCGACCGAGGGCCTGGGCTGGGACCTCGAGTCGTCGGGCATCATGAAGAACACCAAGAAACTCGACGCCGCGAAGAAGCTGATGGACTGGCTCGCGACTCCCGAGGCGATGGAGCTGTTCTCGAAGAACTTCGCGGTGGTGGCGGTGCCCGGCATCGCGAAGCCGCTGGACTACGTGCCGGCGGACTACGAGCAGCGCCTGACGAAGAACGATTTCGCGTGGTCGGCGAAGAATCGGGACAAGATCCTCGCCGAGTGGACCAAGCGCTACGACGCGAAGTCCGAGAAGAAGTAACCGCAAGACGGGCCGGGCGTCCCGCGGCCGCGGGACGCCCGTTTCGCTTCCATCGCCGACACCGGGACCGCACGTGGCCGACGCGAACGCGCGCTACCTCGAACTGACCGGCATCCGCAAGAGCTTCGGGCGCTTCGAGGCGCTGAAGGGCGTGTCGCTCGACGCCGCGCGCGGAGAACTCATGGTGTTCCTCGGGCCCTCGGGCTGCGGGAAGACGACGCTCCTGCGCATCGTCGCCGGCCTCGAGCACCAGGACGAGGGCCGCATCGTCCAGGACGGCCGCGACATCACGCGGCTGCCGGCGATCCGGCGTGACTACGGCATCGTGTTCCAGTCGTATGCGCTGTTCCCCAACCTGACGGTCGCCGACAACGTCGCCTACGGGCTCGTCAACCGGCGCACCGCGCGCGACGCCGTTCGCTCGCGCGTCGCCGAACTGCTGAAGCTGGTCGGCCTGCCCGACGCCGGTCCCAAGTATCCCGGGCAGCTCTCGGGCGGGCAGCAGCAGCGGATCGCGCTGGCGCGGGCGCTCGCGACCGCGCCGGGGCTGCTGCTGCTCGACGAGCCGCTCTCCGCGCTCGACGCGCTGGAGCGTGTGCGGCTGCGCGGCGAGATCCGCGCGTTGCAGCAGCGGCTCGGCGTCACGACGATCATGGTCACGCACGACCAGGAGGAGGCGCTGTCGATGGCCGACCGCGTCGTCGTGATGAACGCCGGCTGCATCGAGCAGGTCGGTACGCCGCGCGAGGTCTACGAGCGGCCCGCCACGCCGTTCGTCGCGGACTTCGTCGGCAAGATCAACGTGCTGCCGGCGGTCGCCGAGGGAGCAGGGCGGTACCGGGTCGGCAGCGTGATGCTCGCGGCCGAGCGGGCCGACGTCGCGCCTGGCACGCCGGTCAAGCTCTACCTCCGCCCGGAGGAGATCGGCGTTCATGTCAATGGCCATGCCGCGGCCGACGCGCTGGCGGCGAAGGTCGCGAAGGTCGAGTTCCTCGGCGCGTTCTGCATGGTCGGCATCGCGCTCGATGCCGAGGGCACGCCCGCGTTGATCGCGAGCGTGCCGCGCCAGCAGGTGGATGCGGGCAGGCTCGAGCCGGGTTCGGCGGTGCGGGTGAGCCTGCCCGCGTCGGCCATGCGCGTCCTGTCCTGACGTGGCCACGCCTGCCGTCGCCCTGCCTCCGGGCCGGTTCGCGGTGGCGGGCCCGACGATGCATTGGCACGACCGGCTCGCGCAGGGCCTCCTCGTCGTGTGCTGCGCCGCGCTCGCGCTGTGCCTGATCGGGCCGCTCGCGATGATCCTGGTGAAGAGCGTCCAGGACAAGGACGGCGCGTTCATCGGCTTCGCGCTGTTCCGCGAGTACTTCGCGACACCCGCCCTGCAGCAGTCGGTCTGGAACACGCTTTGGGTCGCGACCACGGTGACGCTCGTCACCGTGCCGCTCGCGTTCGCCTACGCCTACGCGCTCACGCGCTCGTGCATGCCGGGCAAGACGGTCTTCCGCGTGATCGCGCTGACGCCGATCCTCGCGCCGTCGCTCATGTCGGCGATCTCGTTCATCCAGTGGTTCGGCACGCAGGGCCTGCTCAAGGGGCTCCTGTTCGGCGCTTCGGTCTACGGCCCGATCGGCATCATCCTGTCGTCCGTCTACGCGACCTTTCCGCATGCGCTGATGATCGTGCTGACCGCGCTGCTGCTCGCCGACGGCCGGCTCTACGAGGCCGCCGAATCGCTGCGCACGCCGACCTGGCGGCGGTTCTTCACGATCACGCTGCCGGGCGCCAAGTACGGCCTGGTCAGCGCGACGATGGTGGTGTTCTCCTACACGGTCAGCGACTTCGGCATCCCGAAGGTGATCGGCGGCAGTTTCGACGTGCTCGCGATCGACATCTTCAAGCAGGTGATCGGCCAGCAGAACTTCAACAAGGGCGCGGTGGTGAGCCTGGTGCTGCTGCTCCCGGTCCTGTTCGCGTTCACCGTCGACTGGATCATGCGGCGGCGCCTGCAGGCCCAGTTCTCGTCGCGGGCGGTGCCCTACGTTCCGAGGCCGTCGCCGGGTTTCGACCGGGCGATGCTCGCCTTCTGCTCGCTGGTGGCGCTCTTCCTGCTCGCCGTGCTCGGCATGGCGGTCTACACGTCGTTCATCAAGCTCTGGCCCTACGACCTGTCGTTCAGCCTGCGCCACTACGTCTACGGGCTGATCGACGCGGGCGTGATCGTCGACTACTTCAACAGCCTGAAGATGGCGTTCTATTCGGCGCTCTTCGGCACCGTGTTCATCTTCGCCGTCGCCTATCTGCTGGAGAAGACCCGCGGCATGGCGACCCTGAAGGGATTCGTGCGGCTCGTCGCGACCATCCCGATGGCGGTGCCGGGCCTGGTGCTGGGCCTGGGCTACATCTTCTTCTTCAACCACCCGGACAATCCGTTGAACGGGCTCTACGGCACGATGACGATCCTCGTGCTCTCGACGATCGTCCACTACTACACGTCGAGCCACATGACCGCGGTCACGGCGCTGAAGGCGATGGACGACGAGTTCGAGTCGGTGTCGGCCTCGCTCAAGGTGCCGTTCTACCGGACCTTCTTCCGCGTGACGGTGCCGGTGTGCCTGCCGGCGGTCCTCGACATCGGCCGCTACCTGTTCGTCAACGGCATGGTGACGATCTCCGCGGCGGTCTTCCTCTACGCGCCCGACACGCGCGTCGCCTCGGTGGCGATCCTCAACATGGACGAGGCGGGCGAGATCGGCGCCGCGGCGGGCATGGCGACGCTGATCGTCGCGTCGTCCACCGCGGTGTGCGTCCTCTACGCGATCGTCACGCGGGTGCTGCTCCGCCGCACCCAGGCCTGGCGCGCGGCCGCGCGGACCTGACTTTCCCGGAGAACATCGACATGGCGAACCAATCCCGCGATCCGATCCTGCTCACCCCCGGACCGCTCACGACCACGCTCGAAACCAAGGCGGCGATGCTGCGCGACTGGGGCTCGTGGGATGCCGCGTTCAACGCGGTCACGGCGAAGGTCCGCGCGCGCGTGCTCGACATCGTCAACGGCCACGCGACCCACGTCTGCGTGCCGATGCAGGGCAGCGGCACCTTCTCGGTGGAGGCCGCGGTCAATTCGCTCGTGCCGCGCGACGGCCACCTGCTCGTGCTGGTGAACGGGGCCTACGGCAAGCGCATGGCGAAGCTCGCGCAGATGATGGGGCGGCGCGTCTCGGTGTTCGAGACCGCGGACGACGTGCCGACGACCGCCGAGGACGTCGATCGGCTGCTCGGCAAGGACGCATCGATCACCCATGTGGGACTCATCCACTGCGAGACCTCGACCGGGATCGCAAATCCGCTCGCCGGCATCGCGTCGGTGGTGGCGCGCCACGGCCGGCGCCTCCTGGTCGATGCGATGAGTTCGTTCGGCGCGCTGCCGATCGACCTCGCGGCCACCCCGATCGACGCGGTGATCGCGGCGTCCGGCAAGTGCATCGAAGGCCCCCCCGGCATGGGCTTCGTCGTCGTGCGGCGCGCGACGCTGGAGGGCTGCGAGGGCCGGTCGAGTTCGCTCGCGCTCGACCTCTTCGACCAGTGGACCTACATGGAGAAGACGACGCAATGGCGCTACACGCCGCCGACGCACGTCGTCATGGCGTTCCATGCGGCGCTCGAACAGCATGCGGCCGAAGGCGGCCAGGCCGGGCGGCTCGCACGCTACACGGCGAACGGTGCGGCGCTCGTCGCCGGCATGAAGGCGATGGGGTTCCGCGTGTTCCTCGATCCGGCGATCCAGGCGCCGATCATCTACACGTTCCATGCTCCGGCCGATCCCGCCTACGAATTCAAGCGGTTCTACGCCGAGGTGCGGGAACGCGGCTTCGTCCTCTATCCCGGCAAGCTCACGCAGCTCGAGACGTTCCGCGTCGGTTGCATCGGCGCCATCGGGCCCTCCGAGATGCACCTGGCGACGCTCGCGATCGGCGATGCGTTGCGCGCGATGGGCATCCGCACGGTGACGCCGTCCTCGGCGCGCGTCGCCGCGTAGCCTCCGCTGTGGGTCGGGCTTCAGCCCGACGGGGTTGGGGCTTGGGCACTGTGGGTCGGGCTCCAGCCCGACGGGAGCCCCGCTGTGGGTCGGGCTTCAGCCTGACACCGAGGACGCTCACCGGCGCTCGATGCGCCGCCCCGGGAGTCGCCGGCGCGTCTGTCCTTTGCGTCCTGATTGATTCCTGATCCCTGATGTCGGCCTGAAGGCCGACCCACCGACGCCGCTCAACGCCCCTCGCCGCACAGCGCCGCGAGCCACGAGTAGAACGGGTCGTCGGCGTCGATCGCGCCGAGGCGGATGAGCGCGTCGAGGGCGACGAGGCTCGCATCGGCCGTCACGACCTCGTCGCCGTCGTCGTTCGCGAGGAGCGCGGCGACACGATCGAGCGGAACCAACCGGTGTTCGACCGCCTCGCCGTCCTGGTTCGCCGGGACGAATCCGCGCGGCAGCCAGAGATCGTGCACGTGGATCGTCTCGTGCTGCACGCCGTCCGGCTGCAGCCTGCGGATCGTGACGACGCCCTCGGGTCGTGCCTGCGCCGCCAGGGCTGCGTCGATGCCGGCTTCTTCCCAGGCCTCCTTCGCGAGCATGGCGGCGACGCTCGCTCCCGCGGCGACGCCGCCGCCGACGAGGTTGTCGAGCAAGCCCGGATCGATCGCCTTCGCGGGGCTGCGCCGCGCGACCCACATCGAGGCGCGCGCGCCTTCGTCGACGAGGCCGTTCACGTGGACCGCCGCCGTGTGCACGCCGAAGTAGCGCGCCGCGGCGCGTTCCAGCAGGAAGGCGACCGGTCCGCCGGCCCCGGCACGAACGTCGTAGCGTTCGTCGCGCCACGCGCTGAGCGCACCCTCGGACGCGAGCGTCCGGGCGACGCGCGCCATCGCCGCGGTGCGATCGTCGGCGGTCCTGCAGGTGGCGGTGAACGCGACCCGCCGCTCGTCGATCTCGAAGACGTCGTCGAACGCCGCGATGCGTCTGGCACGTTCGACCGTGAGTTCGCCGACGGTGAAGCCGTCGACGTCGAACGGAACGAGCGGGACCGGTGGTGGCGCGAACGCGCGGGCGAGCCGCGCGTGGAGCGCGGGTAGAATGCGGGCCTCGATCACGAGCCCATTGTAGCGATGCCGCGCGATCCGTTCCGCCGCAGGAGACCCGTACGATGACCGCCCGGATCCTCGACGGCAAGGCGGTCGCGGCCGAGGCGACCGACGGCGTCCGCGTCGCGGTGGCCACGCGCGTCGCGTCCGGACGGTCCGCGCCGGGCCTGGCGGTCGTGCTGGTCGGCGAGAACGCGGCGTCGCAGGTCTACGTGCGCAACAAGCGCAGGACGACCGAGGCCGTGGGCATGCGCTCGTTCGCCTACGATTTCCCCGCGACCGTGCCCGAACCGGAGTTGCTCGCGCTGATCGATCGCCTCAACGCCGACTCCGCGGTCTCCGGCATCCTCGTGCAGCTACCGCTGCCTGCGCACATCGACCCGGAGCGAATCACCGAGCGGATCGATCCGGGGAAGGACGTCGACGGCTTCCATCCGTACAACGTCGGGCGGCTCGTGCTGAAGCGACCGACGCTGCGCCCCTGCACGCCGCTCGGGTGCATGAAGCTCCTCGAGAAGACCGACGAGCCGCTCGCGGGCAAGCACGCGGTGGTCATCGGCCAGTCGAACATCGTCGGCCGCCCGATGGCGCTCGAACTGCTGATGGCGCGCTGCACGGTCACGATCTGCCACTCGGCGACGCGCGACCTGCCTGGCGTCGTGCGGCAGGCCGACATCGTCGTGGCGGGCGTGGGCAGGGCGAAGTTCGTCGCCGGCGACTGGATCAAGCCGGGCGCCATCGTGATCGACGTCGGCATCAATCGCGGCGACGACGGCAAGCTCGTCGGGGACGTGGACTTCGATGCCGCGCGAGCGCGCGCATCCTGGATCACGCCGGTGCCCGGCGGGGTGGGGCCGATGACGATCGCGATGCTGCTCGCGAACACGCTGCGGGCGGCAGAGCTGTGCGAGAGGTCGCGTCAGGCTGAAGCCTGACCCACGTGAGGCTCGGAGGCATCGGAGACCCTGTGGGTTCGGCTTCAGCCGAACGCCTTTCGTCGACATGCACGCTGGCGGCGGTACCCCGCCGCAGGCCGAATCACCCCCCGCGCAGGTGCCAGGCCTTCGGCCGCGTGAACGTCTGGATGCCGTAGGTCGACAGCGTGAGTCCGATGCCGGAATGCTTGACGCCCGACCAGGGCAGGCGCGGGCTCACGCGGTCGCAGCAGTTCCAGTAGACCGATCCGGCTTCGAGCTTCGCCATGATCGCCTTCGCGCGCTTCGCGTCGCTCGTGTAGACGCCGGCGGTCAGGCCGTACTCGGAGTCGTTCATCCGCGCGAGCGCCTCGTCGTCGTCCGCGACCGTCTCGATGCCGATGATCGGGCCGAAGCTCTCGTCGCGCATCACCGCCATCGTCGAATCGACGCCGGTGAGCACGGTGGGCTCGAAGCGGTTGCCCTTGCCGGGCAGCGGCTTGCCGCCGAGGAGCAGCGTCGCTCCCTTCTTCTTCGCGTCGGCGACCTGCCTCTTCAGCACGTCGAGCTGGGGCTTGCGCGTGATCGCGCCGATGTAGGTGGCCTCGTCCATCGGATCGCCGATCCGGAAGCTCGCGACCTCCTCGACGAACGCCTCGATGAAGGGCTTCGCGATCGCCTCGTGCACGTAGACGCGCTCGACCGAGCAGCACGACTGGCCGGTGTTGTAGAACGCTCCGTCGGCAACGGCAGCCGCGGCTGCCTGAATGTCGACGTCCTCGCACACGTAGACCGGGTCCTTCCCGCCCAGTTCGAGCTGGACCTTCACCATCCGCTTGCCCGCCGCCGCGGCGATCTTCTGCCCGGTCGGGTAGGACCCGGTGAAGAACACGCCGTCGACCGGCTGCTTCAGCAGCGCGGCGCCGACGTCCCCCGCACCGATCACCGGGAGGAACACGTCGTCGGGAACGCCCGCCGCATGCAGCATCTCGGCGATGGCGAGGCCGGTCAGCGTCGCGTACTCGGACGGCTTGTAGAGGATCGCGTTGCCCGCGATGAGCGCCGGGACGAAGACGTTGCCGCCGACGAAATACGGGTAGTTCCACGCGGAGATGTTCGCGATCACGCCGAGAGGTTCGTGGCTGATGCGCTCCTCGAGCTTGCCGCCCCTGTCCTCGAACACCTTCTCGTCGCGCAACGTCTTCGCCGACTGCGCGAGGAAGAAGTCGATCCGGCCGAGGAGCCCCTTGATCTCGTTTCGCGACTGGCGGATCGGCTTGCCGACCTCCTGCGTGAGCGTCTTCGCGAGCTCGTCCTCGCGCGCGACCAGTGCCGCGCGGAACTTCGCGATCGCGTCGAGACGCTTCTTCATCGGCACGGCGGCCCAGCGCGGCTGCGCGGCGCGCGCCCGCGCGTACTTCGCGGCCACCGAGCGGGCGTTGTCGGCGGGAACGTCGGCGATCGTGGCGCCGGACCAGGGATTGACGATCTTCATAGGGCGTAGGCGGCGGACTTGTGGTTGCGCGCGTGGCGCAGGAAATCGTCGAGGATCGGGCGGTCGTCGATGTACGAGCGATCGCCCTCGGGGTGGAATTCGGGATGCCACTGGACGCCGAACACGTAGGACGGGCCGCTCCAGCGGATCGCCTCGGCGATCCGGTCGGGCTCCGACCACGCCTCGACGGTGAGCTTGCGTCCGAGGTCCTTCACCGCCTGATGGTGGATCGAGTTGGTCTTCACGACGGAAATACCCGGGTAGAGCTTCGCCAGCGGCGTATCGGGCACGATCGAGACGGCGTGCGTGTTCTGCTCGTAGATCTCCCAGTTGCGGTGGACCAGCGCGTTCGGGAGCTGGCTGCCGATGTCCTGCCACAGCGTGCCGCCCATCGCGACGTTGATGACCTGCGCGCCGCGGCAGACGCCGAGGACCGGCTTGTGCAGCTTCACGAACGCGTTCATGAGCCCGATCTCGTACTCGTCGCGGATGCGGTCGCCGTTCCACTCGGGGCGCAACGCCTTCTCGCCGTAGGTCTCGGGGCACACGTCCGAGCCGCCCATCAGCACCAGTCCGTCGAGTTCGCGCGCGTAGGCGTCGAGCGTGACGCGCGAGGTCTCGCGGCGCGTGCGCCCGTCGGGCGAGGGGATCATGAACGACAGCACGTCGCGCTGCATCAGCCAGTGCGCGACGTTCTGCTCGATGTACTGCAGCGTCATCCCCTTGAAGATCGCGCGCTTCGGATCCTCGTGGAAGAACGACGCGGAGATGCCGATCTTGACCATGTCGGGGATCATCGGGTCCTCCGGTCAGAGCGCGCTCGCGAACAGCGCCTCGAAGTCCGCCTTGCCGCACTTGCGCGGATTGGTCTGGTGGCAGAGGTCGGCGAACGCGACCTCGACCAGTCGCGGGATATCGGCGCGGGTCACCGGCCGGCCGCCCGCGATCTGCGAGAGCTTCGCGGGAATGCCGATCGAAGCCTTGAGTTCGCGCAGCCACGGCAGGAACGACGCGGCGCGGGCCTCTTCGCTGCCCGACGCGGCGCCCGGCGCGCCGCACACCCGTGCGAGTTCGGCCATCTTCGCGACCGCGGAGGGCAGGTTGAAGCCCATCACGTGGTCGATCATCACGCCGTTCGCGAGCCCGTGGTGCAGGTCGGCGACGGTGGAGAGCGCGTGCGCGCACGAATGGACCGCGCCCAGGTCCTTCTGGAACGCGATCGCGCCCATCATCGAGGCCATCAGCATCTCGCCGCGCGCGTGCAAGTTCGCGCCGTCGCGAACGGCCGTCGGCAGCGCACGCGCCGCGATTCTCGCCCCTTCGAGCGCAATGCCGTCGCACAGCGGATGGTAGGCCGGCGAGAGCCAGGACTCGACGTTGTGGGTGAGCGCGTCCATCCCGGTCGCGGCGGTCACCGCGGGGGGCAGGCCGACGGTGAGTTCGGGATCGGCGAACACCTGCTTCGCGAGGATCTTCGGCGAGAACACGATCCGCTTGACGTGCGTGTCGTCCTCGGACACGACCGCCGAGCGGCCGACCTCGGAACCGGTGCCCGCGGTCGTCGGCAGCGCGACGAAGTACGGCAGCGCGTCGGGAATCGGGCGGACCTGCGGATGGTCCCAGGCGTATTCGAGCGCGCTGCCGCCGCCTTTCGCCACGGCGCCGACGATCTTCGCGACGTCGAGCGCCGCGCCGCCGCCCAGGCCCACGACGGCGTCCGCGCGGTGGGCGAGGAACGCGGCGGCCCCGGCGTTCGCCTGGGCCACGGTCGGATTGCCCCAGATGCCGTCGAACACGGCGGCCTCGAGTCCCGCGTGCCGGAGCGATTCGACGAGCGACTTCGCAACCGGGAGCGCCGCGAGCGCGCGGTCGGTGACCACGAGCGGGCGCGCGATGCCGTGCTCCCGCAGATGCGGTCCGACGAGCTTCGCTGCGCCGGGGCCGAAGGTGATCGCGGTGGGGAAGGAGAACTTGTCGAGGGTCATGTCGGTCAGGTGACGCGCACGAGGCGCAGTTCGAGGATGTCGTTGGGCCACATCGCGGCCTCGATGCCCGGCCGCATTGCCCAGGCGAGCGTGCGCCGGTAGAGCGGGACGAGCGGCAGGTCGGCGTGGAGGATGGCGAGCGCGTCGCGCACCAGCGCGCGCCGCGCTTCGATCGAAGGGGCGATGCGGATGGCGTCGATCGTCGCATCGAGCTTCGGGTTCACGTAGCGGCCGGCGTTGAACGTGCCGGTGCCCGCAGCGTCGAACGAACGCACGGTCGAGTTGAGCATCGTCCAGGCGTCGGTCGTCGGCGTCCAGCCGAACTCGAACAGCGACGACTGCGCCTGCGTGAGCTTGGGGAAGAACTGCGCGGCCGGGGCGGTCGCGAGGCTCACCTTGATGCCGACCTGCGCGAGCATGCCGGCGATCGCCTGGCAGGCGGCCGCGCGCCAGGTGATCGACACGCAGTCCATGCCGACGCTGAAACCCTCGGCCCAGCCCGCGTCCTTCAGCAGCGCGCGCGCCTTCGCCGGATCGTAGGCGAGCCTCCGGTCGAGCGCGGGGTCGTAGCCGTCGACGAGCCTCGAGACGAACGAGCCGATCGGCGTGCCCTGGCCGCGCAGCACCTTGGCGACGATCGCGTCGGTGTCGATCGCGTGCGCGACCGCCTGGCGCACGCGCAGGTCCCGGAACGGATTGCGGCCCTTCGCGTCCGAGCCCGGCAACTCCGCGCGCGCCTGGTCGAAGCCCAGGTACTGGGTGCCGATATCGGCCGTCTCGGTGATCCGGAAGCGCGGATCCTTCTTCAGTCGCCCGACGTCCTGGAACGGCGGGTCGATCACGAAATCGACCTGGCCCGACGCGAGCGCCGCGAGCCTCGTCGCGTCCGAACCGATGACGAGGAACACCGCTTCGTCGACGTTGCCGCGCTTGCCCCACCACTCAGGATGCGCGACCAGCACGACGCGGTGGTCGGACTCGTAGGACTGGAGCTTGTAGGGCCCGGTCCCGTTGGCGTGGCGTACCGCCCAGGTCTCCTGCTTCGCGTTGTAATCCTGCGGCTTGAGGACGTCGTGCTTCGCGGCCCAGGCCTTGCTCATCATCCCGATGAAGATGAGCTTCTCCGGCAGCACGACGTCGGGCGCGGCTAGCGCGACATCGATCGTGTGGTCGTCGACCTTCCGGACCGCGGTCACGCCGCGCAACTGGAACGCCCGCTGCGAGTTTTTCGCGAGCGCGCGCTCGATCGAGAACACGGCGTCGTCGGCGGTGAACGGAGCGCCGTCGTGGAAGCGCACGCCCGGTCGCAGCCGGAAGCGCCAGGTGCGCGCGTCGACCGCCTGCCAGGAGAGCGCGAGCGAAGGCTCCAGCCGGAAGTCGCGGTCGCGGTTGACGAGCGATTCGTAGATCTGGGTGACGACGCGCGAATGGTAGAGCAGGGCGAGTGCATGCGGGTCGAGCGACTGCGGGTCGTTCGCGCTCGCGATGCGCAGCGTCGCCGCCGGGGCGATCGGCGCGGCGGCGAGGGCCGCGGCCGCGAGCAGCGCGCCGGCCAGCCGGACCGTGTGCCGCACGACGCGCATCAGACGATCTCGAAGTAGCGCTTCAGTTCCCAGTCGGTCACCGCGTCCTGCCACTGCCGGTGCTCCCATTCGCGCGTCGCCGCGAAGTGGTCGACGAACTCGTCGCCGAACCAGTCGCGCGCGAGTTCGGACGCGCGGAAAACCCTGGTGGTCTCGGCGAGCGAGCGCGGCGCCCGCGGGATGTGTTCGGCGCCCTTGTTCGTCCCCTCGATCGGCGGGACGGTGAGCTTCAGCTTCTTCTCGATGCCGTGCAGTCCGGCGGCGACGCAGGCGGCGAGCGCGAGGTACGGATTGACGTCCGCGCCCGGGCAGCGCGTCTCGAGCCGGGTCGACTTGGCGCTTCCCGGGATCACGCGGAAGCTCACCGTGCGGTTGTCGATGCCCCAGGTCGGTTTGACCGGCGCCCAGAATCCGTCGACCAGGCGCTTGTAGCTGTTGACCGTCGGCCAGAACATCGGGGCGAACGCGAGCAGCGTGTCGACCTGACCGGCGAGATAGCTCTCGAAGAGCTTGCTCATGCCGGCGCGGCCCTTGGGATCGTGGAACACGTTCTTCGAGCCGTCCGAGAGGCTCTGGTGGACGTGGCCCGAACAGCCCGGGTAGTGCTGGCTCCACTTCGCCATGAAGCTCGGCATGATTCCGAAGCGCGCGCCGATCTCCTTCGCGCCGGTCTTGAAGAGCACCGCGCGATCGCCTGCCTCCAGCGCGTCCGAATAGGCGATCGCCGCTTCGTACACGCCCGGACCGGTCTCGGTGTGCAGGCCCTCGATCGGCACGCCGAACGCGGCGAGTTCGGAAAAGAGCGCGTTGAAGTAGTCGCGCGCGTGGCTCGCGCGAAGGAGCGAATAGCCGAACATGCCCGGCGTGATCGGTTCGGGGCCGACGCCTTTCTTCGCCGCCCAGGTCTGCGGCGTCTCGGCGAAGTTGAAGAACTCGAACTCGAGCGAGCACATCGGCTTCAGCCCGAGCCGCTCGCCGCGCGCGAGCACGCGCTTCAGCACCTGGCGGCCGTCGAGCGGGTAGGGGACCTCGCGACCGTTCTCGATCCGCACGAAGTTGCCGAGGAAGAAGTCGATCCCGCCGTCCCAGGGGACGTTGCGGTGGGTCGCGAGGTCGAGCCGCACCATCGCGTCCGGATAGCCCTTGTGCCAGCCGGTCGTCGTCGTGTTGTCGTAGCAGACGTCGTGCATGTCCCAGCCGTAGACGACGTCGCAGAAGCCGAACCCGCCTTCGAGCGCCGAAGCGAACTTGTCCTTGTGCAACACCTTGCCGCGCAGGATGCCGTCGATGTCGGACACGGCGACCTTGACGCCGGGCGTGGGGGACTTCATCACGTCGGCGAGCACGGCCTTGGGATTGCGCGCTACGGGCATCGGCTTCTCCAGGGGAACGGGCGGGGCAGGGCGGAAGCGCCGGATTCTAGCGCAGCGGGGCGTTCGAGCCCCAGGGGAGAGCGGCCCGTGCATGGCAGAATCGGCCCGGCGACCGGCGATGCCTTCCCTCCGACACCTCGTGGCGTTGCACCTCGCCGTCGCGCTGTTCGGCCTGGCGGGCCTGTTCGGCGCCTGGCTCGCGCTCCCGCCGGTCGTGATCGTCTTCGGACGAACGACGATCGCCGCCGCGGCACTTACGCTCGTCGCCGTCGCGATGGGCGAACTGCGCCGGCCGGCGCCCGGCCTCGCGGCGAACGGTCTCGTCCTCGCGCTGCACTGGGTCGCGTTCTTCGCGGCCGTGCAGGACGCCGGCGTGGCGGTCGGCTTGATCGGGTACGCGAGTTTCCCGCTGTTCACCCTCATCCTGGAGCGCGCGACCGGCGAGCGGCGCGGGCGCGGCCGCGACTGGGCCGTCGCCGTCCTGGTCGTCGCGGGCCTCGTGCTCACCGTGCCGCGCATCGACGTTCGTGACGCCGCGGTTCGCGGTCTCGCGTGGGGCGTCCTCTCGGGTGCGACCTTCGCCTGGCTCGCGGTCCGCAATCGCCGTTACGCCCGCACGGTCGCGGCGCGTTCGATCGCGCTGTGGCAGAACGCATTCGCGGCGGCCGTGCTCGTGCCGGTGCTCGCGTGGTGGCCTGCGGGTGTCCGGTGGCCGACACCCGCGGAACTGGGACTGCTGCTCATCCTCGGGCTCGGCTGCACGGCGCTCGCCCACACGCTCTTCGTCGCGGCATTGGCAGGGGTAACGGCCCATGCGGCGAGCGTCGTGGCCGCACTCGAGCCGGTCTACGGCATCGCGCTCGCCGCGGTCCTCGTCGGGGAACGGCCGACCGCGGCGATGCTCGCCGGGTGCGGCCTGCTCGTGATCGCCGCGCTCGTCGCGTCGCGCGACGCTGCCGCGTCGCGGGGCGGGCCAGCCGGTACAATCGCGCCTTGAGCGGCGTCATCCGCCGTGCCACCGCGCGCTCGCGCGCCTACGCATGACTGCTCCCTCGATCGGACTCGTCGGGCTCGGCCGCATGGGCGGGAACATGGCGCGGCGTCTTTCCCGCGGCGGCATCCGCGTGGTCGGGCACGACGCGACGCCCGGCGCCGCCGATGCACTCGCTGCTGAAGGCGTGCTGTCCGCGGCATCGTCGCCCGCCGCGCTGGTCGACGCCCTGCCGGCCCCGCGGGTCGTGTGGACGATGGTGCCCGCGGGCTCGGCGACCGAGACCACGATCGCGACGCTCTCCGCGCATCTCGCCCCGGGCGACACGATCGTCGACGGCGGCAACGCCAACTACCGGGATTCGCAGCGGCGCGCGCAGGACCTCGCGGCGCGCCGGCTGCTGTTCGTCGATTGCGGCGTTTCCGGAGGCGTGTGGGGCCTCGCGAACGGCTACACGCTGATGTTCGGCGGCTCGGCCGAGGGCGCGCGCGCGGTCGAGCCGTTCGTCCGCGTGCTCGCGCCCGCGCCCGATGCGGGCTGGATGCACTGCGGCCCCGCCGGCGCCGGACATTTCGCCAAGATGATCCACAACGGGATCGAGTACGGGATGATGCAGGCGTATGCCGAAGGCTTCGCGCTCCTGAAGGGCAAGCGCGAGTTCGGCATCGACGTCGCGCGTCTCGCCGAGACCTGGCGCCGCGGGAGCGTCGTGCGATCCTGGCTCCTCGACCTGACCGCCGAGTTCCTCGCGAGCGACGCCGACCTCGACGCGATCGCGCCGCACGTCGCCGACTCCGGCGAAGGCCGCTGGACCGTCGCCGAGGCCATCGAGCAGGGCACGCCCGCGCCGGTGCTCGCCGTCGCGCTGATGAACCGGTTCGCGAGCCAGGGCAAGGGCGATTACGCGAACCGGATGCTGGCGCGGATGCGGCAGGCGTTCGGCGGTCACGCGGTCCAGGGCGCCGGCGCGGGTCCGAAGCGATGATCGTCGTCATGATGGGCGTGACCGGCTGCGGCAAGAGCACGGTCGGTGCGGCGCTCGCGTCGCGCCTCGGCTGCCCGTTCCTCGACGCCGACGACTTCCATCCTCCGGAGAACGTCGCGAAGATGGCGTCGGGAACGCCGCTCACCGACGAAGACCGCTGGCCCTGGCTCGACCGCCTCGCGACCGAGCTGCGCGCGATCGACGCGGGCGGAGGCAGCGCGGTGCTCGCCTGCTCGGCGCTCAAGGCGGCGTATCGGGCGCGCATCGCGGCGGGATCGGCCGTCCGTTTCGTCCACCTGATCGGCGACCAGGCGACGATCGCCGCGCGGCTCGCCGTCCGCAAGCATCGCTACATGCCGGCATCGCTCCTGGCGAGCCAGTTCGCGACGCTGGAGGCTCCGGACGATGCGCTCGACATCGATGTGACCCTGCCCCTCGAGGCCCAGGTCGATGCCATTTGCGCCGCCTTGGCTTGCCCACCGGCCACGAAGGCGACCCACGCATGAGCGACGCACCTCGATCGATGAAGCCCGAGACCGAAGTCGTCCACCTCGGACGCGAACCGGCGAAGCACCTGGGTGCGGTCAACACGCCGGTCTACCGGGCCTCGACGATCGTCTTCCCGACGCTCGACGTGCTCGAAGCCTCGGCGGAGGGACGCCATCCGGGCATCGGCTACGGCCTGCACGGCCTGCCGACGGTCACCGACCTGCAGGCGGCGGTGGCCTCGCTCGAGGGCGGCGCGCGCGGATTCGCGGTGCCGAGCGGGCTCGCGGCGACGACGCTGCCGCTCCTCGCGCTGCTGTCGCAGGGCGACCGCGTGCTCATCACCGATTCGGTCTACGGGCCGACGCGCCGCTTCGCCGCGAACCACCTGGTGCGCAACGGCATCGAGGTCGCGTTCTACGACCCGCTCGCCGGGGCGGCGATCGAAGCGCAGATGACTCCGAACACGCGCGTCGTGTTCACCGAGTCGCCGGGGTCGCTGTCGTTCGAAGTGCAGGACATCCCCGCGATCGCCGAGATCGCGCACCGGCACGGCGCGTTCGTCGTGCTCGACAACTCGTGGGCGACGCCGCTCGGCTTCCGCGCGTTCGACCACGGCGTCGACGTGTCGGTACACGCGGGCACCAAGTACCTCGGGGGACATTCCGACGTGCTGCTGGGCGTGATCGTCTGCAACGAGGCGACCGCGGGACCGATGCACCGGCTGTGGACCGACATGGGCGTCGCGGTCTCGTCGGACGACGCCTTCCTGGGCTTGCGGGGCCTGCGCACGCTCGCCGCGCGGCTCGACCGCCATCAGGCGAGCGCGACGAAGGTCGCGACGTGGCTCTCGGGGCGCCCCGAGGTGCGCGAGGTGCTGTATCCGGCGCTGCCCGGCGCGCGCGGTCACGCGCTGTGGCGACGCGACTTCCGCCGCGCGACCGGGCTCTTCTCGGTCGTCCTCGAGCCCGGCCCGCGGCGCGAGTCCCTCGCCGCGATGCTCGACCACATGCGCCTGTTCCGGATGGGCTGGAGCTGGGGCGGCTTCGAGAGTCTGGTCATTCCGACCGACCCCGACCGGCTGCGCTCGGTATCTCGGCTCGAGCCCGGCGGCCCCTGCCTGCGCGTGCACGTCGGCCTCGAGGATCCCGACGACCTGATCGCCGACTTCGAGGACGGCTTCCGGCGCATGGCCGCCGCGTCCTGAAGGCGTGCGGCCGGTCGCCGCGCGTGCGACGCCCTCGCTCGGGCCGCCGAAATCGCGCGCATGCCGCGACGACCGGCGAAGCCGGCAGCGTGCCTCGATTGACGCGCATCAAGTCCCGGCGAACGGCTTCCGGACCCGCGGTCGGACCCGCCGGACGCATGCCATGATCGGCCACCGCTTCCGCCGCAATCGACGATGACCGCCACCACCGTCCGGCCACTGCGTCTCGCCCACGGACTCGCGTTCGCCGACCTCTATTCGACCGCGGGCGCGCGGCGGATCGACGCCGCCTTCCTCGCGCATCTCGACGCCGCCGACGCGACGCTCGCAGCGCGGCTGCGGGATGCCCGTCACGCGCCCGATGCGCTCGGGACGAAGGCGGAAGGCGACCTGATGGTCGACCTCGGCCCACACGTCGAGGACTTCGTCGCCTCGCTCTTCGGGATCGAGGACGAGGTGCGCGCGCTCGAAGCCGCGCAGCACGAACTCGCGCCGCTCTACGCGGCGAAGCGGCTGTTCGTGCAGCGCAAGGCGATGAACGCCCACAAGGCCGATGCCGCGCAGTCGTTCGACGGTCCGGCCCTGCGCGCCGCGCTCGAGGCCCGCATCGGCGCGCCCATCGTCGGCCGCCGGCACGAACTGGCGTTCGCCAACGCGGTGGCCGCCTGGCAGCGGGACGAGGCGGCGAACGCGGACGCCCTCGATCTCGCCCTGCGCTATGCCGCGTGGGCCGCCCACACGCCGGAAGGCAGGGCGGTGCATCGCGATGGTGTGCTGTTCCGCGCGCCGCGCAAGCTCGATCCGATGAAGCTCGTCCCGGTCGTGCCGGCGACCCACGCCGGTGTCGCGGCCCTGGAACTCGACGCGTCGCATCGGCGCGAGCGAACCGGTTTCGCGCTGACCGACCCGGGCACCGACCTCGTCGGCGGACTCGACCAGGCGAATTACTGCATCTGGTGCCACGAGCAGGGCAAGGATTCCTGCTCGCGCGGGTTACCGGAGAAGAAGTCCGCCGACGGTTCGACCCCGGGCATTCCGTTCCGGAAGAGCCCGTTCGACGTGACGCTCGCGGGATGTCCGCTCGAGGAGCGGATATCCGAGTTCCACAAGCTGCGTGCCGGCGGCTGGGCGATCGGCGCGCTCGCCACCATCTGCGTCGACAACCCGATGCTGGCCGCGACCGGCCATCGCATCTGCAACGATTGCATGAAGGCCTGCATCTACCAGAAGCAGGACCCGGTCGACATACCGCAGAGCGAGACCCGCGTGCTGAAGGACGTGCTCGCGCTGCCCTGGGGGTTCGAGCTCTATTCGCTGCTGACCCGCTGGAATCCGCTCAACCTGCGCCGGCCGGTGCCGCGCGAAGCCTCCGGCCGGCGGGTGCTGGTGGTCGGCATGGGGCCCGCGGGGTTCACGCTCTCGCACCACCTGATGAACGATGGGCACGCGGTCGCGGCGATCGACGGCCTCAAGATCGAGCCGCTGCCGCCGTCGTTGTCCGGCGTCACGCTCGCCGGCGAGCGGGTCGCGTTCGAACCGGT
This sequence comes from Burkholderiales bacterium, assembly GCA_015075645.1. NCBI lineage: Bacteria > Pseudomonadati > Pseudomonadota > Betaproteobacteria > Burkholderiales > Burkholderiales bacterium. The sequence continues at coordinate 71,198 of JABTUF010000002.1, forward strand.
GCGCGACCTCTCGGCGCTCGTCGAACCGCTGGACGATCGCGTGATGGCGGGCTTCGGCGGTGTCGCCGAATACGGCATCACCGTGCGCTGGGACAAGAACTTCCTGAAGGTGATCCGCCTGCTGCTCGAACGCCGAGCGTCGTTCGCGCTCTACGGCGGCGTGCGCTTCGGCGGCACGCTGACCGCCGAGGACGCCTTCGCCGCCGGGTTCGATCACATCGCGCTCGCCGCCGGCGCCGGGCGCCCGACGATCCTCGACCTCCCCAACGGGCTCGCGAACGGCGTGCGCACGGCGTCGGATTTCCTGATGGCGCTGCAACTCACCGGCGCCGCGAAGGCCGACTCGCTCGCGAACGTCGAAGTGCGCCTGCCGATCGTGGTGATCGGCGGCGGGCTCACGGCGATCGACGCGGCGACCGAATCGCTCGCCTACTACCCGGTGCAGGTCGAGAAGTTCCTGTCGCGCTACGAGATCCTGACGGAAACCCACGGGCGCGAAGCGGTCGAGCGTACGTGGACGCCGGCCGAACGCTCGGTCGCTCAGCGATTCCTCGAACACGGGCGCGCGATTCGCGCGGAGCGGCAGACCGCGGCGCGCGCCGGACGGCCCGCGCAGGTGTCGCGGCTCCTCCGCGACTGGGGCGGAGCGACGATCGTCTACCGCCGCCGGCTCGTCGACAGCCCGTCGTACACGCTGAACCACGAGGAGGTCGAGAAAGCGCTCGAGGAAGGCATCCGGTTCGCGGAAGGCCTGACGCCGCTCGGGGTCGAGGTGGACGAGCACGGCCGGGCGTGCGGCCTCGAGGTCTCCGCGCAGCACAACGACGGCGACGGCGTCTGGCACGAGTACGCGCGGACGACGATCCCTGCCGCCACGATCCTCGTCGCCGCCGGAACCCAGCCCAACACCGTGCTCGCGCGCGAGGACGGCGAACGTTTCCGCCTCGACGGCAAGTACTTCGAACTCGTCGACGAGCAGGGAGCGCCGGTCAAGCCGGTCAAGGGCCTCCCGAAGCCGGCGGTGCCCGCGGTGCTGACCTCGATCCGCGACGACGGCCGCGCCACGAGCTTCTTCGGCGACCTGCATCCGTCCTATTTCGGCAACGTCGTGAAGGCGATGTCGAGCGCGAAGCAGGGCTATCCGATCGTGTCGCGGATGCTCGCGCGCGTCGCGCCGGCGTCGCCGCTCGCCGATGCCGCGTTCTTCGCCACGCTCGACCGCAGCCTGCGCGCCAGCGTCGAACGAGTCGAGCGGCTCGCGCCCGACATCGTCGAGGTCGTCGTGCATGCGCCTTCGGCCGCACGCAACTTCCGGCCCGGCCAGTTCTACCGGCTGCAGAACTACGAGGTCCTCGCGCCGGTGCGCCGCGGCACGCGCATGGCGATGGAGGGGCTCGCGCTCACCGGTGCATGGGTCGACCCGGAGCGGGGACTCGTGTCCTTGATCGTGCTCGAGATGGGCGGCTCATCCGACCTCTGCGCGAACCTCGAGCCAGGCGAGCCGGTCGTGTTGATGGGACCGACCGGAGCGCCCACGGACATCGAACCGGGGGAGACGGTCGTGCTGGCGGGCGGCGGGTTGGGCAACGCGGTGCTGCTCTCGATCGGCAGGGCGTTCCGTGCGGCGGGATCGAAGGTCCTGTACTTCGCCGGCTACCGCCACCGGATCGACCGCTACAAGGTCGCCGAGATCGAAGCCGCGGCGGATGTCGTCGTCTGGTGCTGCGACGAAGCACCCGGATTCGTCCCGACCCGGCCGCAGGATCGCGCCTGCGTCGGCAACATCGTCGAGGCGATGGTGGCCTACGCGCGCGGAGACCTCGGGCCGCAGGCGATTGCGTTCAACCGGCCCGACCGCATCGTCGCGATCGGGTCCGACGGCATGATGGCGGCCGTCGCCGCGGCGCGCCACACCGTGCTCGCCCCGTGGATGAAGCCTGGCCACGCGGCGATCGGATCGATCAACTCGCCGATGCAGTGCATGATGAAGGAGATCTGCGCGCAATGCCTGCAGGTGCACCGCGACCCGGTCACCGGCCGGACGAGCTACGTGTTCTCCTGCTTCAACCAGGACCAGGACCTCGACCGGGTCGATTTCCCCGCGCTCGGGGCGCGCCTCGCGCAGAACGCGGTGCAGGAGAAGCTGACCGCGCAGTGGATCGCGCTGTGCATGCGCGACGCCGCGCTGACGAGGGCGGCGGATTGACGCCCGGTCGGATCTTGCGACCCCGTACGCTCACGCGACGCGGAATATTCGCCCGCCCGTTCGTCGCCTTCGCGCACTGTGCCTGATGCATCTGCGGTAGTGTGCCGGGGACGCCGAAGGGGAGTCTTCGCGATGGTCCGTTCGCTTCGCTGCACGTCCGTCCTTGTCCGCGCGGCCTTCGCAGGCATGGCCTGCGCTTTCGGGGCTGCCGCGCTGGCCGCTCCGTGGACGCCCGCAGGACCGGCCGACGGCGGCGGCGCGCCTTCGCTCGGCACCGTCGCCACGCATCCTGCGACCGGCGGCGTCGCGTTGCTCGTCGCGGGTGCCGTGGAGGGCGTCGCGCCTGCCGCGACCTTCTTCACCTCGGACGGCGGCGCGCATTGGGCCGCGAGCGCGCGGCAAGGCGTCACCGGCCGCCCGTTCCTCGGGGGCGCGCCGGTGACGATCTATGCCGCGACGCAAGGCGGCGTGCTGCGGAGCCTCGACACCGGCCGCAGCTTCGCACCGCTCACCTTGCCGTTCGCCGCGGGCGGGGACGCGCCGCCCGTGGTCCGAGCGGTCAACCCGGTCGACGGCCGCGAACTCGTGGTGAGCGCCGGGCGCGACATCGCGCATTCGAACGACAGCGGCGCGACCTGGACGCTCGACCAGACTCCCTCGGACCTCGACGCGCTGGCCGTCGACTGGTCGACGCGGACGGTGTACGCCGCGCTGCGCTCGCCCGCGACGATCGCGCACCGGCTGCTCGACGCTCCGGCGTCATGGGCCACCGCCGCGGCCGATGTGCGCGTGCTCGCCGCCGGCCAGGGCGTCGCGCTCATCCAGAACGGCGCCGGATCGCTGCTGCGCTCGACCGATGGCGGTGCGACGTTCCTGCCCGTGGCCCAGGTCCCCGGGCCGCTCGCGCTGTGCGAGCTCGCGTTCGCGAGCGCGCCGTCGTCGCGCGTCTACGGCCTCGAATGCGCGACGCGCCGCGTGCTCGTGAGCCACGACCTCGGCGCCAGCTTCGCGGTGGCGGGTGTGCTTGCGTCCGGCACCATGAGTTCTGCCGTCGCGGTCGACGCGGCGAACCCGGCGAGCGTCTACGTGGCGACATCGCGCGGCGTGCTCTTCAGCACGAACGGCGGCGCCTCGTTCACGCCGCTCGACCGCTCGACCGGCGCCCCGGGCCGCGGGCGCGTGCTGATCCTCGACACGCGCAGCGCGGTCGTGCGCTACCTGACCGATCCGCCGGGTGTCGGCGCCGGCTACGCCCGCTCCGCGAACGCGGGCGCCACCTGGACCGAAGTCGGCGGCGGGCGGCGGCTCCTCGCCGCCAGCCGGGACCGCGCTGAGGTCGCGTTCGGCGCGCTCGGTGACGGCGAGGGCGGCGACGCCGAACTGAGCCAGAGCGAGGACGGCGGGATCACCTGGTACCAGCGGATCGCGGCGTTCGGCCCGATGACGCGCTTCGGGCCGCTCGCGTACGGCGCGCTCTCCGGCGAAGTGTACCTGTACGCCTACTCGCCCAACGAAGCGGGACTCGACGCCCGCATCTTCGTGTCCACCGACGACGGCGGGTCGTGGGTGCCGCGCGATCCGCCGCCGGTCCTGGTCCGGGCGATGGCGACCACGCAGGCCGCGCCGGTCATGATCTACGCGGGCGGCATCGCGATGACCGCCGGGGCGCCGCAGCTCTACAAGTCGTCGGACGGAGAGACCTGGACCGCGGTCGCGACCTTCCCCGGTGCGACCGAACTCGGCAACGAGATCACGACGATCGTGGTCGACAAGGCCGACCCGAAACGCATCTGGGTGGGCTTCCGCGATCCGGACTACGTGATGTTCTCCGGCGACGGCGGCGCCACATGGTCGCGCCGCACCAGCGGGCTCGGGACGGGTGCGGTGACGTCGATCGTGCCCGATCCGTCGACCGCGGGCGCGCTGCACCTGACGCAGGCGGGCGGCGGGATCTTTCGCAGCGGCAACGGCGGCGCGTCCTGGACCGCGCTCGACGAGGGTCTCGACGACGACGTCGTGCTTTCCGCGGCGTTCGATCCGTTCGTGGCCTACCGGCTCTATGCGTCGACCGGTTCCGGTCTCCACGAGGCCGATGCGCGTGTCGCCTATCCGACCGGCGATCGGCGCGCCATCGAGTATCACCATGGCGCCATGGATCACTACTTCGTCTCGGCGGACGCCGACGAGATCGCCGGGCTCGACGCCGGCGCGTTCTCCGGCTGGATGCGCACCGGCGAGGGATTCCGCGTCGCTCAGGCCCCCTCGCCGGGCAACGAGCCGGTGTGCCGGCTCTTCGGCGTCGGCTTCGCGCCGCTGTCGTCGCACTTCTACTCGCCCTACGCGCACGAGTGCAGCCTGCTCGAAGCCGATCCGGCGTGGACTTTCGAGAAGATCGCCTTCGCGCTTGCGCTGCCGTCGCCCGATCCCGCGCCCGGGTGTCCGCCGGGGACGCGCGCGCTCTACCGGCTGTTCAACGCGATGGCCGGCGGCGCGCCGAACCACCGCTACACGACGTCGATGGCCACCGCCGAGGCGATGGCCTCCGACGGGTGGATCTTCGAAGGGCAGGGCGCGACGCGTGTGTTCGCCTGCGTGCCGTACTGATCCGGGACGCGGGCGATTACCCGCAGGTCGGCATCAACGCGTGGCGGGAACGCGGGTCGGGGCGCTACCCACGGCGGCCCGGGGGAGGTGGTGCTGTTGAGTGGACTCGAACCACCGACCTACTGATTACGAATCAGTTGCTCTACCAGCTGAGCTACAACAGCACAGCCTTCCATTATAGCCGACCGAATCGCGACCCGCCAGCCGCTACTGCCGCAGCCGGACCGCGCTCATCGGACGGGAAGCGTGAGCAGGAGCGCCCGCACGCCGTTCCAGACGATCTGGACACCGACGCACAAGAGGATGAACGCCGACAGTCGCGTCACGATCACCGCGCCGGTCGTCCCGAGGCGCCGCAGCACGACGTCGGCCTTGGCGTAGGTGAGGTAGATGGCGAGCGCCACGATCGCGAGTCCCGCGGCGTGCGCGAGGAGCGTGACCGCCAGCATCCGGTAGTTCCCCGGCGGGTTCGCGCCGAGCGTGATCGCCACCGAGATCGAGCCGGGGCCGACGGTCAACGGCATCGTCAGCGGGAAGAACGCCCGGCTGCGCAGGTCCTCGGGCGTGGGCGTCGCGGCATCGGCGCGCGCCTTCTCGGCGACGAACGTTCCCTGCGCGAGGAGCGCCCAGCCGAGCGACGACACGACGAGTCCGCCGGCGACCTGCACCACCGGGATCGACAGGCCGAAGAAGTCGAGCACGTAGGCGCCGACGAACGCGGAGGCGAGGAGCAGCGCGAATCCGTAGCGGGCGACGCGCAGCGCGGTCTTGCGCCGGTCGTCCCGGGAGAGATCGGCGGTCTTCTGCAGGAACACCGACGCCCCGGCGATCGGATTGACGATCGGCAGCAGCGCGGCGATCGCCAGCAGCGTCACCTCGAGGAATTGGCGGGCGTCGGCGAGCATCGGGCCGGTACGTTAGCATGGGGGTGGACGACCCTCCCGATGCCCACGCGCCTCCTCTACGGCTTTCACGCCGTCACCGCCCGCCTGCGCACGCATCCGTCGAGCGTGCGCGGCATCTACGCCGACGCCCGGCGTCACGATCCGCGGATGCGCGATCTCGCCTCGCGCGCCGCAGCGGCAGGCATTCCGGTGCATCCGGTCGACGATGCGCGCCTGCGGGAACTCGCCGGCCATGCCGGCCATCAGGGCGTGGTGGCCGAGATCGACGCGGCGCTGCCGCATGTGACGCTCGACGACGTCCTCGACGCGCTCGTGGAACCTGCGCTCCTCCTGGTGCTCGACGGGGTGACCGATCCGCACAACCTCGGCGCGTGCCTGCGCAATGCGGACGTCTTCGGCGCGCAGGCGGTCATCGTCCCCAAGGACCGTTCGGTCGGCTTGAACGCGACGGTCGCGAAGGCCGCGAGCGGGGCGGCGGACACGGTGCCGGTCGTGACGGTGACCAATCTCGCCCGCGCGCTCGCGGCGATGAAGGCGCGCGGCGTGTGGATCCTCGGCGCCGACACCGGCGGCGAGGACATCGCGGACGCCGATCTCTCTGGACCGGTGGCCTGGGTGCTGGGCGCCGAGGGCAGCGGGCTCCGCCGGCTGACGCGCGCGTCATGCGACCGCATCGTCGGCATCCCGCAGGTCGGCAGCGTCGAGAGCCTCAACGTCTCGGTCGCCGCGGGCATCTGCCTCTTCGCGACGCGCGCGGCGCGGACGAAGGCCGCGCGCGTCGCCGCACCGCGTTGAGTCGCCCGGGGGATTCGGGCATGATCCGCCGCACCGCAGGACGGAGAGACGACCCGGACCGATGACCGCGCGACACTCGTTGACCCTGACCGCATCACGGCCGGGGCCCGGTGGGTCGTCCGGGCGGGCAACCCGGATCGGCTGACGATGCTCGCGTTCGTCCTTCGCCGCATCGCGCAGACCTTCGCCGTCCTCGGCGTGGTGGCATTGATCGCGTTCGCGTTGTTCAACTACACCGGCGACCCCATCGCATTCATGGTGGGCCAGGACGCGACGACCGAGGATCGCGTCCGCCTGCGTCACGAACTCGGCCTCGACCGGCCGTTCTACGTGCAGTTCGCGCGGTTCGTGGAGAACGCCGTGCAGGGCGACTTCGGCGTGTCGCTGCGGCAGGGCCGCAAGGTGTCGGTCCTGCTTGCCGAGCGTCTGCCCGCCACGCTCGAGTTGTCGATGGCTGCCGCGATCCTCGCGCTCGCCATCGGCATCCCGGCCGGCGTCTATACGGCGCTCCGAAGGCACAGCGTCGGCGCGCACGTGCTGCTGGCGGCCTCGCTCGTCGGCGTGAGCCTGCCGACCTTCCTGATCGGCATCCTGCTGATCCTGGTGTTCGCGGTGCAACTGGGCTGGCTGCCGAGCTTCGGGCGCGGCGACGTCGTGTCGATCGGCGGGTGGACGACCGGGCTCCTGACCGCGAGCGGACTCAAGTCGCTGATCCTGCCCTCGATCACGCTCGCGCTGTTCCAGACCACGCTCATCATGCGGCTGGTGCGCGCGGAGATGCTCGAGGTGCTGCGGACCGACTACATCCGGTTCGCGCGCGCGCGCGGGCTCACCGACCGCGCGATCCACTTCGGCCACGCGCTCCGCAACACGCTGGTCCCGGTGATCACGATCACCGGACTCCAGCTCGGGGCGATCATCGCGTTCGCGATCATCACCGAAACCGTGTTCCAATGGCCGGGCATGGGACTCCTGTTCATCCAGGCGGTCAACTTCGCCGACATTCCGGTCATGGCCGCCTACCTGTGCTTCATCGCGGTCGTGTTCGTCGTGATCAACCTCGCGGTCGACCTCCTGTACTACGCGGTCGATCCGCGGCTGCGCATCGAGCGCGGTTCCGCGCATTAGGAGCACGCATGACGGAAGTCGGCCCGCCGCGCCGCGGCATCGCCCTGAACCCGGGATCATTTCCGTGAACCCCGCGGTCGCGCACATCCGCCGCTGGCACGACGAGTTCACGTCGGTCCGGCGCGACCTCCACGCGCATCCCGAGCTCGGTTTCGAGGAGCACCGGACCGCGCGGATCGTGGTCGAGCGGCTGGCGTCGCTCGGCATCGAGTACCACACCGGCGTCGGCAAGACCGGCATCGTCGCGGTGGTGCGCGGACGATCGACCGCGAGCGGGCGCTCGGTCGGCCTGCGCGCCGACATGGACGCACTGCCGATGCAGGAGGAGAACGAGTTCGCGCACCGTTCGCGCTACGACGGGCGGATGCACGGTTGCGGGCACGACGGGCACACGACGATGCTGCTCGCGGCAGCGCGCTACCTGCACGAGACGCGCGCGTTCGACGGCACGGCGACGCTCATCTTCCAGCCCGGCGAGGAGGGCTACGCGGGCGGACGCGCGATGATCGAGGACGGGCTGTTCGAGCGCTTTGCCGCCGACCAGGTCTACGCGCTCCACAACTGGCCGGGGCTGCCGGCGGGCACGATCGCGGTCCGTCCGGGCCCGATGATGGCGGCCGCCGACCGGGTCACGATCGCGATCGCCGGCAAGGGCGGCCACGGCGCGCACCCGCATCGCACGATCGATCCGGTCGTCGTCGCGGCGCACATCATCACCGCGGCGCAGTCGATCGTGTCGCGCACCGTTTCGCCGATCGACACGGCGGTGGTCAGCCTGTGCTCGGTGCAGGCGGGACACCCCGGCGCCATGAGCGTCGTGCCGAGGACCGCGCAGATCGTGGGCACGGTGCGCACGTTCAAGGCGACGGTCCAGGACACGATCGAGATGCGCCTGCGCGAACTCGTCGGCTCGGTCGCCGCGGCGTTCGGCGCGAGCGCGACGCTCGACTACGAGCGCCTGTATCCGGCGACGATCAACTCGGCCGACGAGGCGGAGTTCGCGGCGCAGGTCGCCGACGAGATCGTCGGCAGCGACCGGGTGATCCGCGACCTCGATCCGTCGATGGGCGCCGAGGACTTCTCGTTCATGCTCCAGCGCCGGCCGGGCGCGTACGCGCGGCTGGGGCAGGGCGGTGCGGGCGATGGACACGGTTGCTTCCTGCACGACACGCGCTACGATTTCAACGACGAGGTGATCCCGGTCGGCGCGGGATACCTCGCCACGCTCGCCGAGCGGGCGATGCCGCTCGCCCCGGCATGAGCCCGGTTGCCGTGCGGACGGGCGCCGGCACGGGCCGATCCGGTCGCGCGCATCTCCACGCCGGAGCGGAGTCCATCCGATGACGGCCACCGCGCCCGCGCGTGCATCGCTCGCGGCAAAGGCGCGCACCTTCTGGGACGGCGACGTCGCGTGGAGCTTCCGGCGCTCCCCGGTGGCGATGGCGTCGTTCGCCGTGCTCGTGGTATGCGTGGTGGCGGCGCTGTTCGCGCCCTGGCTCGCGCCGAAGCATCCCTACGACCTCGCGTCGCTCAACCTGCTGGACGCGCTCGCCCCGCCCGCATGGCAGGACGGCGCGAAGAGCGGATTCCTGCTCGGCACCGACGACCAGGGACGCGACGTGCTCTCGACCATCATGTTCGGCGCGCGCATCTCGCTCTTCGTCGGGTTCGCCTCGGTGCTGCTGGCGGTGATCGTCGGCGTGGGGCTGGGGCTCGTCGCGGGCTACGTCGGCGGGCGCACCGACGCGGTGATCATGCGCATCGCCGACGTGCAACTCTCGTTCCCCGCGATCCTGATCGCGCTCCTGATCGACGGCGTGGCGCGCGCCGTCCTGCCGCACGAATCGCACGGCGAGGTGGCGATCGCGGTGCTGATCCTCGCGATCGCGGCGTCGAACTGGGTGCAGTACGCGCGCACCGTGCGCGGCTCGACGATGGTCGAGAAGAGCAAGGAGTACGTGCAGGCCGCGCGCGTCATCGGCGTCGCCCCGCTGGGGATCATGCGCCGCCACCTGCTCCCCAACGTGCTCGGGCCGGTGCTGGTGCTGGCGACGATCAACATCGCGACCGCGATCGTGATCGAAGCGACGCTGTCGTTCCTCGGCGTGGGCGTGCCGCCGACCCAGCCCTCGCTCGGCACGCTGATCCGCATCGGCAACGATTTCCTGTTCTCGGGCGAGTGGTGGATCACCGTGTTCCCGGGCGCGGCGCTGGTGATCATCGTCCTGTCGATCAACCTGCTGGGAGACTGGCTGCGCGACGCCCTCAACCCCCGGCTCCGGTAGGCGGAGCGGTGGGCTCGCGCGTTTGGGCACGACGGAGGCCGGATACCCCGGCGCCGACACGAGGAGGCAAACCCATGCGTACCCCCATCATCGCCATGGTCGCGTCGGTGCTGACCGCATCGTGCGCCAGCATGTCCACGCCCTACAGCGAAGTCACCGGCGATCGCTTCAACGTGACCATCATGGACCGGCGGGCGGTCGACATCGTCTCGGTCGGCAGCGCATCGGGCTGGGCCGGCGGGGCGCCGGTCCAGGTCGAACCGGGCCTGCACCGGATCGTGATCTCGTCGCCGCGGCACGGCGGGTTCCGGGGCACCACGGTCGACTTCGAACTCGAGGTCGCGCCCTGCACCCGCTACTACGTCAACGCCCAGTTCGCGAACCCGCTGTCGCCGCAGTTCGTGCCGGTCATCGACCACGAGGAGCCGATCTCCGGCTGCGTGTGGCCGCGACCGTCGCGCACCTGACGATGACGGCCTCCGGCCCGCTCCTCGCCGTGCAGGGCCTCCGCGTCGAGTTTCCGACGCGGCGCGCCACGCTCGTGGCGGTCCACGACGTGAGCTTCGAGATCGCTCGCGGCGAGGTGCTGGGCGTGGTCGGCGAGTCCGGCGCCGGCAAGTCGATCACCGGGTCGGCGATCATCGGGCTCATCGATCCGCCGGGACGGATCGCCGCGGGCGAGATCCGCCTCGACGGCCGGCGCATCGACGCGTTGCCGGCGTCCGACCTGCGCAGGATCCGCGGCCGCGAGATCGGCGCGGTGTTCCAGGATCCGCTCACCTCGCTCAACCCGCTCTACACCGTCGGCCGCCAGCTCGTCGAGACGATCCGGACCCATCTGCCGATGAGCGAGGGCGAGGCGCGCGCACGGGCGGTCGCGCTGCTCGACCAAGTCGGCATCCCGGCCGCGGATCGGCGCGTCGACCACTATCCGCACCAGTTCTCCGGCGGGATGCGCCAGCGCGTGGTCATCGCGCTCGCGCTGTGCGCGCAGCCGAAGCTCATCGTCGCCGACGAGCCGACGACCGCGCTGGACGTGTCGATCCAGGCCCAGATCATCCAGGTGCTGAAGCGCCTGTGCCGCGAGCACGGCACCGCGGTGATGCTCGTCACCCACGACATGGGCGTGATCGCGGAAACCGCCGACCGCGTGGCGGTGATGTACGCCGGACGCATCGTCGAGATCGGTCCGGTGGCCGAGGTGATCCACCGGCCGCGGCATCCGTACACGGCAGGGCTCATGGGTTCGATCCCGTCGATCGGCGGGGAAGTCGAGCGTCTCGCGCAGATCGACGGCGCCATGCCCCGACTCGACGCGATCCCGCCGGGGTGCGCGTTCCATCCGCGCTGCCCGGTCGCGGTCGAGCGCTGCCGGGTCGCGTGCCCGGAACTCGAATCCGCCGGCGGGACGAGGGTGGCGTGCTGGGTCGCGGCGGCCGACGCGGTGGCGGCGTGAGGCGCGGGGCCGTCGTCCCCGCGGTTGCGCGAGGCGTTCGCGCCCTGCGCCGCACGGAGCGGCCGTGACCGACGCGCTGGTGCGCCTGTCGGGCGTCGCGCGCACGTTCGACGTGTCGCCGCCGTGGCTCGACCGCGTGCTCGGCGGCAAGCCGCGTGCGTTGTTGCGCGCGGTCGATGGCGTGACGTTCGCGATCCATCGCGGCGAAACGCTCGGTCTCGTCGGCGAATCGGGCTGCGGCAAGTCGACCGTCGCACGACTCATCGTCGGGCTCCACGCTCCGACGCAGGGCACGATCGCCTACGATGGCATCGCGCTCGCCGGGCCGGGCGCGGAGGCGATCGACGCTCGCCGGCGCCGGCGCGCGCGGCGGTCGATGCAGATGATCTTCCAGGATCCCTACGCGAGCCTCAACCCGCGCTGGCGAGTCGCGGACATCGTCGCGGAGCCGCTCGTCACGCAGGAGGATCCGCCCCCGCGGGCCGCGATCGCGGAGCGGGTACGGACGCTCCTCGCGCAGGTGGGACTCGCGGCGGCCGACGGCGAGAAGTACCCGCACCAGTTCTCCGGCGGACAGCGCCAGCGCATCTCGATCGCGCGTGCGCTCGCCACCGAGCCGGCGTTCCTCGTGTGCGACGAGCCGACCTCGGCGCTCGACGTGTCGGTGCAGGCGCAGGTGCTGAACCTGATGCGCGACCTGCAGCGCCGCCTGGGCCTCACCTACCTCTTCATCTCGCACAACCTCGCGGTGGTCCACCACATCGCGGACCGGGTCGGGGTCATGTACCTCGGGCGCGTGGTCGAGATCGCTTCCACGAAGCGACTGTTCGGTGCGCCGCTGCACCCGTACACACGCATGCTGCTCGACGCCGTGCCGGACCTGCGGATGACCGGCGCCTCCCGCATCGCGGTCGCCGGCGAAGTGCCCAATCCGCTCGACCCCCCCGCGGGCTGCGCGTTCCATCCGCGCTGTCCCCACGCGAACGAGCGCTGTCGGCGCGAGGCGCCGACGCCGGCGTCCGATGGCGCGGGCGGAGAAGTCGCCTGTCATGCGGTCGCCGAAGGGCGCCTTCCCGCGCGGGGCGCCGCGAGCGCGGCGGCCTGACCGGCCAAGGCGCGCGGCGTGTCGGCGGGGCGGCTGGAGCCGCTCATTCGGGACACCGGGTTCCGCTATAATCCGCCGATTGTCCTGCCCGGTGCCGCTTCGCGTTGCGCCGGAGCGTTACGCGCCCCGCTTCCGACCCGTTTCCCGCCCTTGCGCCTCACCCAGATCAAGCTCGCCGGGTTCAAGTCGTTCGTCGATCCCACGACGATCGCGACCCCCGGACAACTCGTCGGCATCGTCGGCCCGAACGGCTGCGGCAAGTCCAACGTCATCGACGCGGTGCGCTGGGTGCTGGGTGAGTCGAAGGCCTCGGCGCTGCGCGGCGAGTCGATGCAGGACGTCATCTTCAACGGCGCGGGCGACCGAGCCCCGGTCGGCCGGGCTTCGGTCGAGCTCTCGTTCGACAACAGCGCCGGCCGGATCGGCGGCCAGTGGGGCCAGTACGCGGAGCTCGCGATCAAGCGGGTGCTGACGCGCGACGGCGACAGCACCTACTACATCAACAACATTCCGGTTCGCCGCCGCGACATCTTCGATCTCTTCCTCGGCACCGGGCTCGGGCCGCGCGCCTACGCGATCATCGAGCAGGGCATGATCTCGCGGGTGATCGAGGCGAAGCCGGAGGAACTGCGCGTGTTCCTCGAGGAGGCGGCGGGCGTCTCCAAGTACCGCGAGCGGCGCAAGGAAACCGAAGGGCGGCTCTCCGACACGCGCGAGAACCTCGCGCGCGTCGAGGACATCCGCATCGAACTCGCGGGGCAGCTCGAACGTCTCGAGCGGCAGGCGAAGGTCGCCTCCGAATACCGCGAACTGGAGGCGCGGCTCAGGCAGGCGCAGCACCTCGCCTGGTACGCGAAGCAGCAGGAAGCGATGCGCGCGCGGGACCGGGCGAGCCAGGAACTCGCGGCCGCGACCAACGCGCTGGAGTCGCTGCAGGCGGAACTTCGCGGCGCGGAGGCCGCGCTCGAGACCCTGCGCGCCGATCACTACGCCGCCGGCGACGCGCTGCACGAGCGGCAGGGCGGGTTCTTCGAAGCGAACGCGGAGGTGTCGCGTCTCGAGCAGCAACTCGCGTTCGCGCGCGACTCCGAATCGCGCATCCGCGAACAGGTCGCCGAGCTCACCGCCCAGCTCGCCTCGCTCGCCGTGCAGTCCGAATCCCTGGACGGCGAGCGGGCCTCGCTCGACGCGACGCTCGAGCGGGCGATCGGCGTGCGCGAACGTCTCGCCGCCGACGAGCATGCGGCGAAGCAGGCGTTGCCCGCGCTCGACGAGGCGCTCGCCGGGGCGGCGCGCGCGCTCGCCGACGCGGAATCGGCGATCGCGGGTTCCGAGCAGGAAGCGCGCGTGGCCGAGACGCGGCGCGAAAATTCGCTGCGCATGATCGCGCAGCTCGCGGACCGGCGCTCACGTGTCGCGGCGGAACTGGCAGCGCTGCCTACCGAGGAGAGCGGACCGCTGCGCGAGGTCGCCGAACAGCTCGCCCAGGAGGAGGCCGACCTCGCGGGCAAGCAGAGTTCGCTCGATGCGCTGCACGCCGCCGTACAGGGGTTGCAGGAGCGCTCGCGCGAGGCGAGCGACGCCTGGCAGGGAACGAGCCGTGCGCTCGCGGAGCTCGAAGCGCGCGAGCAGGCGCTCGCGACACTGCAGGCGAAGGTCGGCCACGGCGAGGATCGCGACGGCTGGCTCGACCGGGCCGGGCTCGCGCGCGCGGCGCAGCTCTACACGGCGCTCGACGTCGAGCCGGGCTGGAACGACGCGCTCGAAGCGGTGCTGCGCGAGCGGCTCGAAGCGGTCGAGGTCGAAACGCTCGACCGTGCGCTCGATTGGGAGCAGAGGGGCGAGGCGCCGCCGGTCCGGATGGCGGTGTTCGCGGCGGCGCCCGCCCAGCCGCTGCCTGCGGCGGGCGGCGACGGCCTGCTCGCCCGCGTGCGGATGCGACGTCCCGAACTCGCCCGCCTGCTCGCCGACACGCTCCATGGCGTCCGCTGCCGCGACTCGCTCGCGCACGCGCTCGCCGACCGGGAGTCGCTCGCCGCGGGCGAGACGTTCGTGACGCCGGCCGGGCACCTCGTGACCGCGCAAAGCGTGACGTTGTTTCGCCCCGACGGGGACCTGCACGGCGTGCTCGCGCGCCAGTCCGAACTCGAAGCGCTCGCCTCCCGGCTTCCGGGCCTGCGCGAAGCGGCGGCGGCCGCGCGCGCGAGCCTCGATGCGGTCGAGAGCGAGCAGGCGGACCGCCAGCAGGCCTGGCACCTCGAATCGCAGGCGCTGGCGTCGCAGCAGCGACGCTGCCACGAACTCGAGCTCGAACTCGCGCAGTTGCGGCAAGCCGCGGAAGCCGCATCGAAGCGGCGGGCGGAACTCGCCCGCGACGATGCCGATCTCGACGCCGCCCTGCAGCAGGAGCAGGCGCAGCGCGAGGCGATCGTGCGTGCGATCGCGGACCTCCAGTCGGGGCTCCACGACCGGCGGGCGGCGCGCGATGTCGCCCGCGACGAGCGGGCGATGAAGGAATCCGCGCTCGCCGCGGGGCGGGAGCGCCTGCGTGCCTGCGAGCGTGCGTCGCAGGAGGCCGAGTTCGCCGAGCGCAGCGCGCGCGACCGCCTCGCCGAACTCGAACGGCGCCGTGCCGGGCTCGTCGCGGAGACCGGCCGCCAGCAGACGATGCTCGCGCGCCTGTCGGGCGAACGGGAGGCGATCGACTGGTCGCCGGTCGAGGAGGCGCTGCAGCGCCAGCTCGCGCGTCGTGCCGAGGCCGAGCAGGCGTTGGCCGCCGCGCGCGACCGGGTCGAGACGCTCGGCGCCGAGCTTCGCGCCGGCGACGAATCGCGGCTCGCCCGCGAGCAGGCGCTCGAGCCGGCGCGTACCCGCATCCAGGACCTGCAACTGAAGACGCAGGCGGCGATGCTCGCCGAGGCGCAGTTCACCGAGCAACTCGCCGAGGCGAACGCCGACCTGGTCGGCCTGCCCGATGCCCTGAAGGCATGGGGACGCGCATCGACCCTGCCCGGTGAGATCACGAGACTCACCGCGGCGATCGCCGAACTCGGCGCGGTGAACCTCGCGGCACTCGACGAACTCGCCCAGTCGCGCGAGCGCAAGGACTATCTCGACCGGCAGGCCGCCGACCTGACCGAGGCGATGGGCACGCTCGAAGCCGCGATCCGCCAGATCGACCGGGAGTCACGGGCGCTGCTCCAGCAGACCTTCGACGTGGTCAACGCGAACTTCGGCAAGTTGTTTCCGGCGCTCTTCGGCGGCGGCCAGGCGCGACTCGTCCTCACTGGCGAGGAGATCCTCGACTCCGGGGTCCAGGTCTTCGCGCAGCCGCCGGGCAAGCGCAACAGTTCGATCCATCTGCTGTCGGGCGGCGAGAAGGCGCTCACCGCGACCTCGCTCGTCTTCGCGCTGTTCCAGATCAACCCGGCCCCGTTCTGCCTGTTGGACGAGGTCGACGCGCCGCTCGACGATCCGAACACCGAACGTTTCTGCCGGCTGGTGCGCGACATGTCGGGCGAGACCCAGTTCCTGTTCATCTCGCACAACAAGATCACGATGGAGATCGCGAACCAGCTCGTCGGGATCACGATGCAGGAGCCGGGCGTCTCGCGCGTGGTCGCCGTCGACATCGCCGACGCGATCGACTTCGCGATGCGGACGCCGCAGGCGGCCTGATGGCCGCGGCGCGTCGGCTATCGCCCGACGCGGGTCTATAATCGGACGGCTCCTTTCCGTCCGGTGCCCATGCGGCTCTCCACGCTCCAGATCGGTCTCATCGTCGCGGGCATCGCGCTCGTCCTGGGCGTGGTCGTCTACAACGCCTGGCAGCTTCGCCGCGCGCGGCATCGGCCTGAAGCGCCGGCGCGGGCGAACGGCGGTGCGCGACCCGGCGGGCGTGTCGAGCCGACGCTCGCGAATGGCCCGGCGAGCGCCGCGTCGCCCGCGTCGACGATACCGGTGAGCGGCGAGCCGTTCGGCATTCCGATGGAGGAGACCGAAACGCTCGCGGACGAGGCGGCCGACGCCGGCGAGAGCCTGGCGGCACCGATCACCCGCAGCGCGATGGCCGATCCGCCGGCCGCGCAGGGCACCCATCCGCAGCCGGACCCCGAGATCGAATGCGTCGTGACGCTGCAGCCGGTGAAGCCTGCCGCGGCGGGAACGCTGGCGGCGGGACTGCACGCCCGACTGGGCAAGCCGTTGCGCTGGTTCGGCCGGCGCGACGCGCAGGCGACCTGGCAGCGGGTGACCGGAGACACGCCCGGCGAGTTCGGCGAGTTCGCGGCCTGCCTGCTGCTCGCCGACCGCAACGGCGCGGCGACCCGCGCGCAGATCGAGGCGTTCCACCAGGTGGTCGCAGAACTTGCGCCCCGTCTCCCGGCGGCCTGGTCCGCGGCGACTGCGGAGGACGAGGCGGTGCGGGCCGAGGAACTCGACCGCCTGTGCGCGGAACTCGACATGCAGATCGGGCTCACGATCCAGAAGGCCGACGGTTCACCCATCCCGGGCACCAAGCTCCGCGGCGTAGCCGAGGCCGCGGGATTCCGCCTCGCCCCGACCGGGCGTTTCGAGTACGTGCAGGAGGAGACCGGCGCGGTGCTCTACACGCTGCAGAACGCCAGGGGCGAGCTGTTCACCGCGGACGCGATGCGCGCGTCGTCGTTCCCGGGGGTGGTGCTGGTACTCGACGTGCCGCGCGTGGCCGACCCTCCGCGCGCCTTCGACCAGCTCCGGCTCGCCGCGAAACGCATGGCCCACACGCTGGGCGGGGAACTCGTCGACGACAACCAGCGCCCGCTCACCGATACCGCGCTGGCGGCGATCCGTACGCAGGTGGCCCAGGCGAGCGAACTCCTCGCCCGCGCGCAGATCGACCCGGGCAGCCCGCGCGCGCACAAGCTCTTCGCGGCCTGAACGGCCATGGCGGCCTCGCGCACCGCCCGGGAACGCGGCGCGAGCGCCGCGGCACGCGAGCGGGCGGCGGCGCTTCGCGCCGCCATCGTCGAGCACAACCGGCGCTACTATGACGAAGATGCGCCCTCGGTGAGCGACGCCGAGTACGACGCGCTCTATCGCGAACTCGAGGCGCTGGAATCGGCGCACCCGTCGCTCGTGACTCCGGACTCGCCGACGCAGCACGTCGGCGGCAGCCGCGCTGCGCAGTTCGCCCCGGTGCGCCATCGCGTGCCGATGCTCTCGATCCAGACCGAGACCCTGACGACGGCCGAGGGTGCGCTCGCCTTCGACGCGCGCATGCGCCGCGAACTCGGCCTTCTGCCGGACGATCCGCCGGTCGAGTACATGGCCGAGCTCAAGTTCGACGGCCTCGCGATGAGCCTGCGTTACGAGGACGGCGTGCTGCGGGTCGCGGCCACGCGCGGCGACGGCGAGACCGGCGAGGACGTGACGGCCAACGTCCGAACCATCGGCGAGATCCCGCAGAAGCTCGACGGCCGGGTGCCGCCGGTGCTCGAGGTGCGCGGCGAGATCTACATGACGCGCGAAGATTTCGCGGAGCTGAATGCGCGGCAGGAGGCGGCCGGACTGCGCCTGTACGTCAATCCGCGCAACACGGCGGCGGGCGCGGTGCGCCAGCTCGACCCGGCGATGACCGCGCAGCGCCCCCTGCACTTCTTCGCCTACGGCATCGGCGAGACCGAAGGCTGGACGCTTCCGGCGACGCAGTCCGCGCTGCTCGACGCGCTCTCGGCATTCGGTTTGCCGGTCAATGGCGACCGCGAGATCGCCCGCGGCGGCGAAGCGCTCGCCGGGTACTACGAAGCCGTCGAGGCGCGACGCGACGAACTGCCGTTCGAGATCGACGGCGTCGTCTACAAGGTCGACAGCCTCGCGCTGCAGGAGCGGCTCGGCTTCCGCACCCGCGAACCGCGCTGGGCGATCGCTCACAAGTTCCCGCCGGAGGAGATGGCGACACGCCTCGTCGCCATCGACGTGCAGGTCGGGCGGACCGGCGCGATCACGCCGGTCGCGCGCGTCGATCCGGTGTTCGTCGGCGGCACGACGGTCACCAACGTCACGCTGCACAACGAGGACGAGATCCGGCGCAGGGACCTCATGATCGGGGACACGGTGATCGTGCGCCGCGCCGGCGACGTCATCCCGCAGGTGGTGCGCGCGTTGCCGGAGCGGCGTCCGCCCGACGCCCGGCCCTTCGAGATGCCGACACGGTGTCCGGAATGCGATTCCGCGATCGTGCGCCTCGAGGGCGAGGTCGTCGCCCGCTGCACCGGCGGACTCGTGTGCCCGGCGCAGCGCAAGGCGTCGCTGCTGCACTTCGCGAGCCGGCGGGCGCTCGACATCGAAGGCCTGGGCGACAAGCTGGTCGACCAGTTGGTGGACGGCCGCATCGTGCGCACGCCCGCCGACCTCTACACGCTCGGCGTCGCGAAGCTCGCCGCACTCGACCGGATGGCCGAGCGCAGCGCCGGCAACCTGGTCGCCGCGATCGAACGGAGCAAGGACACGACGCTGCAGCGCTTCATCTACGCGCTCGGCATCCGCCACGTCGGCGAGTCGACCGCGCGCGACCTCGCGCGCCACTACGGCGGGCTCGACGCGCTGATGGACGCGGACGAGGCTTCGCTCCTCGAAGTGAACGAGGTCGGGCCGGTGCTCGCGGAGAGCATCGCGCGCTTCTTCGCCGAGGCGCACAACCGGGAGGGCATCGAACGGCTGCGCGCGGCGGGCGTGCGCTGGACCGAACACGCCCCGGCGCGAAGCGAGGTGGAAGGCGCGCTCGCCGGCCTGACGCTGGTGCTGACCGGCACGCTGCCGACGTTGAGCCGCGAGGAGGCGAAGGCGATGATCGAGGCTGCGGGCGGCAAGGCTGCCGGCAGCGTCTCGGCGAAGACGAGCTACGTGGTCGCCGGAGCCGACGCGGGCGGCAAGCTCGCGAAGGCCGGTGAACTCGGCATTCCGGTGCTGGACGAGGACGGACTGAAGGCATTGATCGCGGGGAAGGGAAAACGATGAGACGGATCCGCAAGGCGGTGTTCCCGGTCGCCGGGCTCGGCAGCCGGTTCCTGCCGGTGACCAAGGCGAGCCCGAAGGAGATGCTGCCGATCGTCGACAAGCCGCTGATCCAGTTCGCGGTCGAGGAGGCCGCGGCGGCGGGCATCACCGACATGATCTTCATCACCGGGCGCAGCAAGCGGGCGATCGAGGACCACTTCGACAAGGCCTACGAGCTCGAGACCGAACTTGCGCTGCGCAACAAGACCCGGCTGCTCGAACAGGTCCAGTCGGCCACGCCGGCCGGCATCAACTGCATCTACATCCGCCAGACCGAGGCGCTCGGGCTCGGACACGCGGTGCTCTGCGCGGAGCCGGTGATCGACGACGAGCCGTTCGCGGTGTTCCTCGCCGACGACCTGATCGACGCGCGCGTACCGGTGATGAAGCAGATGGTCGACCTCGCCGCCCGCGAGGAGGCTTCGGTGATCGGCGTGATGACCGTGGCGCCCGAGGAGGTCCAGAGTTACGGCATCGTCGAGGCGGACGCGCTTCCGGGCGGGTTCGCGCCGGTCGACCGGATCGTCGAGAAGCCGAAGCCGGGCGCGACGTCCTCGCGCCTGGGCGTGGTCGGCCGATACGTGCTCTCGCCTCGCATCTTCGATCACCTGCGCACGATGCCGCCGGGCGCGGGGGGCGAGATCCAACTGACCGACGCGATCGCGCGGCTGTGCGCCGACGAGAAGGTGCTGGCCTACGCGTTCGACGGCCGGCGCTACGACTGCGGCTCGCGCCTGGGCTACCTGGAGGCGACGCTCGACTACGGACTCAAGCATCCGGAAACCGGCGCGGCGTTCGCCCGCTACCTCGCCACGAGGCGGACGTGACGTTAAACGAGCTGCGCTACATCGTCGCGGTCGCCCAGGAGCGGAGCTTCGGACGCGCGGCGGCGAAGTGCTTCGTCAGCCAGCCGGCGCTGTCGGTCGCGATCCAGAAGCTCGAGGATGAACTGGGCGCGCAGCTCTTCGAGCGGGGCAAGTCGGAGGTGAGCATCACGGCGGTCGGCGAGCGCGTGGTCGAGCAGGCGCAGCGCGTGCTCGAGGAAGCTTCCCGGATCCGCGAACTCGCGCAGGCGGGACGCGACCAGCTCGCCGGACCGCTCAAGCTCGGCGTCATCTACACCGTCGCCCCCTACCTGCTGCCGGACCTGGTGCCCGCGCTCCACGAGCTCGCGCCGGGGATGCCGCTCGAGCTGGAGGAGAACCTGACCGAAGTGCTGGAAATCGAGCTGAAGAGCGGGCGGCTCGACGCGGCGATCATCGCGCTGCCGTTCGCCCCGCCCGGCGTGCAGAGCGAGTTTCTCTACGAGGAGCCGTTCCAGGTCGTCGTACCGTCGAACCACAAGTGGGCGAAACGCAAGTCGGTCCATCCCGACGAACTCGCCGGCGAACACGCGATCCTGTTGAACGTCGGGCACTGCTTCCGCGACCAGGTGCTCGACGCCTGTCCGGAACTGAACCGCCAGGACGTGCCGACCGCGCGCACCAATTCGCTCGAGACGGTCCGCAACATGGTGGCGTCCGGGCTCGGCGTGTCGGTGCTGCCGCGCGATGCGCTGACGCCGCGTTTCCACAGCCAGCTCGTGGTGCCGGTGCCGTTCGCGAAGCCGGTTCCGACGCGCCGGATCGCGGTGGCGTGCCGCAAGAGCTTCCCGCGGCCGAAGGCGATCGAGGCGATCAGGCGCGCCGTCGCCTCGATCCGCCCGCAGGCTCCGCGCGCGGGTTCGCGTTCCTGAGCGCCGGGCAATCGGGATCGCGTGGGCGCGGCCGGCAAAAAAAAAGGGGTTACGCTTTGCGCATAACCCCTTGGTTCGATGTGGTGGGCATTGCTGGGTTCGAACCAGCGACCCCTGCCGTGTGAAGGCAGTGCTCTACCACTGAGCTAAACGCCCCGCGAACCCAGACAGGAGCCTGCATTAGAGCACAAAGGGCGGCGGCGAGTAAACGGCGGAAGCGCGCCGGAGGCTGGTCCAGAGCCAGGCGCACCAGAATGGTGCGTGAAAGTGCCGCATCCTGGTGCGTTAACGACTCCGCAGCGATAGGGCAGTACCCAATTGCTGGATTTTCCAACGATTTTGCCCAAGGCTTCCCGATTGCGCCATGAAGGGTCCCGAACCCAGGCGAATGGCCGCCGCCTGCCGCGTCGAGATGCCGGATCCCGATCGGACCGCGCGACCGCATGGTCGGCACGCCCGTCGGGCCGGAGCGACCGAGCCTCCCGATGCCCGCCATGGTCGTTTCCCGACGGCGGCCATGCTGTGATGCCATGAGCCCTACCCACACGAGGCTCCTTCGAGGCACCGCGGTGGTGGGCATGCTCATCCTGCTCGCGGCGATCGGAGCATGGATGCTGCAGGCGTCGATCCCGCGCACGATCACGATCGCGACCGGTCCGGCGGGCAGCCAGTACTCGGCGTTCGCGGCGCGCTATCGTGCGACCCTCGCGCGCGACGGCGTGACGCTGGTCGAGCGCGGGTCCAAGGGTGTCGCCGAGAACGCGCGGCTCATCGCCGATCCCGGGTCGGGCGTGGACGTGGCGTTCATGCATGGCGGCGTGATGAGGAAACCGGACCGCGTCGTCATGCTCGCCGCGCTCTACTACGAGCCGCTCTGGGTGTTCACTCGCGGCCCCCGGACGCTCGACCGCCTGGACGAACTGCGTTACCGGAAGATCGCCATCGGCCATCCTGAAGAGGGTGTGAAACCGTTCATCGAACCGCTCCTCGCGGCGAACAACCTGACCGGTTTCAACACCACGCTCGATCCGATCGGAGGCGTCGAGGCGCTGCGCGCCCTCCAGCAGGGGCGCGTCGACGCCGCGATGTTCGTGGGTGGCGTCCATGCGCCGGCGATCTTCCAGGCACTGCACGACCGGGACCTGAAGCTCATGAACTTCCGGCGCGCGGCGGCCTACCAGCGCAGGTTCGACCACATCACGAGGCTCGTGCTGCCGATGGGGGTCGTCGATTTCGGGCTCGACCTCCCTCCGGAGGACGTGACGCTCATCTCCACCGAGGCCATGCTCGTCGCGCGCGACGACCTGCCGCCTGCGCTCATCAACCTGCTGCTCGAGGCTGCCGCCGTGCGGATACGCGTGCCCGCGAGTCACGCCAGCGAGGCCTACACGCTGCGCGAGCACGTCGCGCTGGTGCGGCGGGCGATCGACGTCAGGCAACAGGTAACAGGTAACAGGTAACAGGGATCAGAGGCCGCGGCTCGCGCAATGGGCGAGCGTGGGACAGGCACGTAAACTGTGCACATTCTGTGGCGATCCATTGTCGACCCCCGATTCCTGTTCCCTGTTCCCTGTTCCCTGTTCCCTGTTCCCTGTTACCTGATACCTGTTACCTGATACCTGTTACCTGATACCTGATACCTGATACCTGATACCTGATACCTGATACCTGATACCTGATACCTGATGACTGACGTCCGCACCCGCTTCGCCCCCAGCCCCACCGGCTTCCTGCACCTCGGGGGCGCCCGCACGGCGCTCTTCTCGTGGGCCTACGCCCGCCGGCACGGCGGCGCCTTCGTCTTGCGTGTCGAGGACACCGACCTCGCACGTTCGACGCCGGAGGCGGTGCAGGCGATCCTCGACGCCATGGCCTGGCTCGGGCTCGACTACGACGAAGGCCCGTACTACCAGATGCAGCGGATGGATCGCTACCGTGCGGTCATCGACGACATGCTCGCGCGCGGACTCGCCTACCGCTGCTACATGTCGACCGACGAACTCGATGCGCTGCGGGCGAGGCAGATGGCCGCGGGCGAGAAGCCGCGCTACGACGGTCGCTGGCGCCCCGAGCATGCGGCGGCGAACGGGCTCGTGCCGCCGCCGGGCGTCGCGCCGGTCGTGCGCTTCCGCAATCCCGACGGCGGAGGTGTCGCGTGGGACGATCGGGTCAAGGGCCGCATCGAGTTCGCGAACGCGGAACTCGACGACCTCGTCATCGCGCGCGCCGACGGGACGCCGACCTACAACTTCTGCGTGGTCGTCGATGACATCGACATGCGCATCACCCACGTGATCCGCGGCGACGACCACGTGAACAACACGCCGCGCCAGATCAACATCTTCCGGGCGCTGGGCCGCGAGTCGCCGGTGTTCGCGCACGTGCCCACGGTGCTGGGCGAGGACGGGCAGAAGCTCTCCAAGCGCCATGGCGCCGTGTCGGTGATGGAGTACGAGGCCGCGGGCTACCTGCCGGAGGCGATGGTGAACTTCCTCGCGCGCCTCGGATGGGCGCACGGCGACGACGAGGTCTTCTCGCCGGCGGAGTTCGTGTCGTGGTTCGACCTCGACGCGATCAATCCGGCGCCGTCGCGGTTCAACACCGACAAGCTCCACTGGGTCAACCAGGAGCACATGAAGCGGATGGACGCCGCCGAACTCGGCGCGCGACTACGACCGTACCTCGAGCGCGCCGGCCTCGACCCTGCGACAGGTCCCGATCCCGGCGCGGTCGCGGTGCTGCTCCGCGATCGGGTCCGCACGCTCACTGAAATGGCCGACGCCGCGCACTACTTCTACGCGATGCCGCATCCGCCGCGCGACAAGGTCGCCGAACACCTGACCGAGCAGAACCGGCCTGCGGTTGCGGCGATTGCCGAAGCGTTCGAAGACCTGCCGTGGACGCGCGAGGCGATCGGCGAGCGCCTCAAGTCCGAAGCGAAGAAGCACGGACTCAAGCCGCCGCAGCTCTTCATGCCGCTGCGGATGCTGGTGGCGGGGACGACGCAGACTCCGTCGCTCGATGCCGTGCTCGAACTCGTCGGGCGCGATGCGGTGCGCTCCCGGATTGCGGCGGGTCTCGCGCGTTGGTCGGAGGGTAAGGCGCCGGCTTGAAGGCCGATCTACGAAGATGTCGTGGGTCGGGCTTCAGCCCGACATCGCGAACCCGTGGGTCGGGCTTCAGCCCGACGCGATGCGGCGCGCTTCGGAACCCGTCGGCCTGAAGGCCGACCCACAACCGCTCCCGTGGGTCGGGCTTCAGCCCGACGCGATGCGGCGCGCTCGGAACCTGTCGGCCTGAAGGCCGACGCACAACCGCTCCCGTGGGTCGGGCTTCAGCCCGACGCGATGCGGCGCGCTTCGGAACCTGTCGGCCTGAAGGCCGACCTACAGGGGCAGATGTCGGCCTGAAGGCCGACCTGCTCAGGCGCCCAGCATCGGAAGGACGAGTCCGTGGCGACGCGCGGTCTCGATCGCGGAGTCGTAGCCCGCGTCGGCGTGGCGCATCACGCCGGATCCGGGGTCGTTCACCAGCACGCGCGCGAGCCGGCGGCGCGCCGCCTCGGTGCCGTCGGCGACGATCACCATGCCGGCGTGCTGCGAGTAGCCCATGCCGACGCCGCCGCCGTGGTGCAGCGACACCCAGGTCGCGCCGCCCGCGGTGTTGAGCAACGCATTCAGGAGCGGCCAGTCGGACACCGCGTCGGTGCCATCGCGCATCGCCTCGGTTTCGCGGTTGGGACTCGCGACCGAGCCGGTGTCGAGGTGGTCGCGGCCGATGACGATCGGCGCCTTCAACTCGCCCGAGGCGACCATGTCGTTGAACGCGAGTCCGGCCCGGTCGCGCTCGCCCAGGCCGAGCCAGCAGATGCGCGCGGGCAGGCCCTGAAACGCGATGCGGCTCCCCGCCATGTCGAGCCAGCGGTGGACGTGCCGGTTTTCCGGGAAGAGTTCCTTCACCTTCGCGTCGGTCCTGCGGATGTCCTCGGGATCGCCGGACAGTGCCACCCAGCGGAACGGGCCCTTGCCTTCGCAGAAGAGCGGGCGGATGTACGCCGGGACGAAACCGGGGAAGGCGAAGGCGTCCAGCACGCCACGGTCGAGCGCGACCTGGCGGATGTTGTTGCCGTAATCGACCGTCGGCACGCCCATCGCGTGGAAGTCGAGCATCGCGCGCACGTGGACCGCGCAGGAAGCCGACGCGGCGTCGACGAGCGAAGCGTGCAGCGAGGGATCGCGCTGCGCGTCCTTCCACCGCTCGACGCTCCAGCCCGCCGGCAGGTAGCCGTGGACGAGATCGTGCGCGGAGGTCTGGTCGGTGACGAGGTCGGGGCGGGGGCCGCCGGCCTTCGCGCGGCGCACGAGTTCGGGCAGCACGTCGGCGGCGTTGCCGAGGAGCCCGATCGACACCGCCTCGCGGTGGGCGGTGTGGTGGCGCACGAGGTCGAGCGCGTCGTCGAGGTCGCGGGCCTGCTTGTCGAGGTAGCGGGTGCGCAACCGGAAGTCGAGGCTCGCCTGCTGACACTCGACGACGAGCGAGGTCGCGCCGGCGAAGCTCGCGGCGAGCGGCTGCGCGCCGCCCATGCCGCCCAGTCCCGCGGTGAGGATCCAGCGGCCGGCGAAGTCGCCGCCGTAGTGCTGGCGCGCGGCCTCCGCGAAGGTCTCGTAGGTGCCCTGCACGATGCCCTGGCTGCCGATGTAGATCCAGCTGCCCGCGGTCATCTGCCCGTACATGAACAGGCCCTTGCGGTCGAGCTCGTGGAAGTGCTCCCAGGTGGCCCACTTGGGCACCAGGTTCGAGTTCGCGATCAGCACGCGCGGGGCGTCCGGATGGGTCTTGAACACGCCGACCGGCTTGCCCGACTGGATGAGCAGCGACTCGTCGTCGCGAAGCTCCCGTAGCGTCGCCAGGATACGGTCGAACGACGGCCAGTCGCGCGCCGCGCGGCCGATGCCGCCGTAGACGACGAGGTGCTGCGGGTGCTCGGCGACTTCCGGGTCGAGGTTGTTCTGGATCATCCGGTACGCGGCTTCGGTGAGCCAGCTGCGGCAGGTGAGCGCCGTGCCGCGCGGCGCGCGAATGACGCGTGACGGGTCGAGCCGGGGGTCTTGGCGGGCGAGCGTGGTGTCGTTCATGCGAACCTCCGGTGCGCGAAGGAGTGAAACACCCATTCGCTGCTTCGATCGACGAAGACGCGGCGCCATTGTAGTCCCGCGTATCGCTCTCCGGCGAATCGTCTTGGCGCGGACGGGGGCATTCGGTAGAATGACAATTTCCGGCCCCTTAGGCATTCCATGCCCAAGTACGTCTTCGTGACCGGTGGCGTCGTTTCCTCGTTGGGGAAGGGCATCGCCGCCGCGTCGCTGGCCGCGATCCTCACTTCCCGCGGCGTCCGCGTCACCAACCTCAAGCTCGACCCCTACATCAACGTCGATCCCGGCACGATGTCGCCGTTCCAGCACGGCGAGGTGTTCGTGACCGAGGACGGCGCCGAGACCGACCTCGACCTCGGGCACTACGAGCGCTTCACCGACGTGCGGATGGGGAAGCGCAACAACTTCACCACCGGCCAGATCTACGAGAGCGTCATCCGCAAGGAGCGGCGGGGCGATTACCTCGGCGGCACCGTGCAGGTCATTCCGCACATCACCGACGAGATCAAGGCGTGGATCGCGGCGGGCGCGGGAGACGCGGAAGTCGCGGTGGTCGAGGTCGGCGGCACCGTCGGCGACATCGAGAGCCTGCCGTTCCTCGAGGCGATCCGGCAGATGGGCATCCAGGTCGGCCGCGAGAACGTCTGCTACATCCACCTGACGCTCGTCCCGTACATCCCGACCGCGGGCGAGATGAAGACCAAGCCGACGCAGCACTCGGTGAAGGAGCTTCGCGAGATCGGCATCCAGCCCGACGTCGTGCTGTGCCGCGCCGACCGTCCGATTCCCGACGGCGACCGGCGCAAGATCGCGCTGTTCACCAACGTCGCGCCCGAGGCCGTCATTCCGGCGCTCGACGCGGATTCCATCTACAAGATCCCCGCCGCGCTGCACGCGGAGGGCCTCGACACGATCGTGTGCCGCAAGCTCGCGATCGACCCGAGGCCGGCCGACCTGTCGGGATGGAACCGGCTCACCGACGCCCTCGAGCATCCCGAGCACACGGTGAGCGTCGCGATGGTCGGCAAGTACGTCGATCTGACCGAATCGTACAAGTCGCTCTCCGAGGCGCTCATCCACGCCGGCATCCACACGCGAAGCCGCGTGGAGATCCACTACGTCGACTCCGAGGCGATCGAGCGCGACGGCGTCGGGGCGCTCGAGGGCATGGACGCGATCCTCGTGCCTGGCGGGTTCGGCAAGCGCGGCGTCGAGGGCAAGATCCGGGCGATCCGCTACGCCCGCGAGCGCCACGTCCCCTACCTCGGCATTTGCCTCGGCATGCAGCTCGCGGTGATCGAGCACGCGCGCCACCGCGCCGGTCTCGCGAACGCGAATTCGACCGAGTTCGATCCCGACACGCCGCATCCGGTGGTCGCGCTCATCACCGAGTGGCAGGACCGCGATGGCAACATCGAACGGCGTACCGAGAGTTCGGACCTGGGCGGCACGATGCGCCTGGGCGCGCAACCCTGCGAGGTCGTGCCCGGCTCGCTCGCGCACCGCATCTACGGTTCGATCACGGTGGCCGAGCGCCACCGCCACCGCTACGAAGTCAACAACCACTACCTGCCTCGCCTCGAGGCGACCGGTCTCGTGGTGAGCGCGCGCGCGAAGAGCGAAACCGCGGGCGACCTGTGCGAGATGATCGAGCTCGCCGATCACCCGTGGTTCTTCGGTTGCCAGTTCCATCCCGAGTTCACGTCGAACCCGCGCCGCGGGCATCCGCTCTTCGTGAGCTTCGTGCGCGCCGGGCTCGCGCGTCGCGGCGCCGGCGGGGATTCCGCTTCGGCGGTGGCGGAACTGGTCGCCTCCCTTTGAAGTGCCGGGAAGGGAGAAGGGGACATGCCGGGAAGGGGGACGGGGGAAGAGGGAAGGGTGCGGCGGCGTGATGCGCGCGTCGGGGTCGAACTCGGTTCGTCACCTTTACGGGAGCGTTCGCGTCGGCAACGCGGCACTCTTCCCCCTTCCCCCTTCCCCCTTCGCGCTTCATGAATCTGTGCGGCTTCGACGTCGGCCTCGACCGGCCGTTGTTCCTGATCGCGGGTCCCTGCGTCGTCGAGTCGCGCACGCTGCAGGTGGACGTGGCCGGTGCGCTGAAGGAGATGACCGGGGCGCTCGGCATTCCGTTCGTCTTCAAGTCGAGCTACGACAAGGCGAACCGCAGCTCGCACGCGAGCTACCGCGGCCCGGGGATCGACGAAGGGCTCTCGATCCTCGCCGAAGTGAAGCGGCAGGTCGGCGTGCCGGTGCTGACCGACGTCCACGAAGCGGACGAGATCGCCACGGTCGCGGAAGTCGTCGACGTGCTGCAGACGCCGGCGTTCCTGTGCCGGCAGACCGACTTCATCCAGGCGGTCGCGCGCTCGGGCAGGCCGGTCAACATCAAGAAGGGCCAGTTCCTCGCGCCGGAGGACATGACGCAGGTCGTAGCTAAGGCGAAGGCCGCGAGCGGCGCGGACAACATCCTCGTGTGCGAGCGCGGGGCGTCGTTCGGCTACCACAACCTCGTCTCGGACATGCGCTCGCTCGCGATCATGCGCGGAACCGGATGCCCGGTCGTGTTCGACGCGACGCACTCGGTGCAGCTTCCGGGCGGGCAGGGCACCTCGTCGGGCGGACAGCGCGAGTTCGTGCCGGTGCTCGCGCGTGCGGCGGTCGCGGCCGGTGTCGCGGGCGTGTTCATGGAGACCCACCCCGACCCCGCGAAGGCACTCTCCGACGGCCCGAACGCCTGGCCGCTGCCGCGGATGCGCGCGCTGCTCGAGACGCTCGTCGAACTCGATGTCTCGGTCAAGCGCCGCAGCCTGCCTGAAGCCGAACTGATGGCCTCGCGATGATCCGTACCGGCCACCATCATGCCCACCCGCGTGGGCGCCCTGGACGGTGCATGATCCCTCCATTCATCGCACATCGCGGGCTCCCATCGCGGCTCGATGCCGCGCCACCGGCGTTCGATTGCCGCTGCCGCTTCTGATCCCTGACCTCTGATCCCTGATCCCTGCCAATGAGCGCCATCGTCGACGTCATCGCCCGCGAGATCCTCGATTCCCGCGGCAATCCCACCATCGAAGCCGACGTCGTGCTGGAATCGGGCGTGTCGGGCCGCGCGGCCGTGCCCTCCGGCGCCTCGACCGGGTCGAAAGAGGCGGTCGAGTTGCGCGACGGCGACGCGAAGCGCTACGGCGGCAAGGGCGTCACGCGCGCGGTCGAGCACGTCAACACCGAGATCTGCGAGGCGATCCTCGGGCTCGACGCCACCGAGCAGGGACTCATCGACAAGACGCTCTGCGAGCTCGACGGCACCGAGAACAAGGGCCGGCTCGGCGCGAACGCCATCCTCGCGGTGTCCTGCGCGGTCGCGAAGGCCGCGGCCGAGGAGTCCTCGCTGCCGCTCTACCGCTACCTCGGGGGCGCGGGCGAGATGCAGCTCCCGGTGCCGCTGATGAACGTGATCAACGGCGGGGCGCACGCGAACAACAAGATCGACCTGCAGGAGTTCATGCTCGTGCCGCTCGGCGCGCCCTCGTTCCGCGAGGCATTGCGCTACGGCGCCGAGGTGTTCCACACGCTGAAGAAGCTGATCGACGCGCGCGGCATGCCGACGACGGTGGGCGACGAAGGCGGCTTCGCGCCGGACCTGCCGTCGAACGAGTCGGCGCTGCAGTTGCTGGTCGAGGCGATCGACCGGGCCGGCTACGAGCCGGGGCGCGACATCGCGCTCGCGCTCGACTGCGCAGCGTCCGAGTACTTCGTCGACGGCGCCTACCGGCTGGAG
The DNA here is from genome assembly GCA_015075645.1 of Burkholderiales bacterium. Classification (NCBI taxonomy): domain Bacteria; kingdom Pseudomonadati; phylum Pseudomonadota; class Betaproteobacteria; order Burkholderiales; species Burkholderiales bacterium. The sequence continues at coordinate 101,383 of JABTUF010000002.1, forward strand.
GGCGAGAACCGCGTGTTGACGAGCGCGCAGATGATCGACGTGCTCGCCACCTGGTGCGGCAAGTATCCGATCGTCAGCATCGAGGACGGCATGTCCGAGCACGACTGGGACGGCTGGAAGGCGCTGACCGAGCGTCTCGGCCGCGACGTGCAGCTCGTCGGCGACGACATCTTCTGCACCAGCACGAAGATCCTGAAGCAGGGGATCGCGAAGGGCGTCGCGAACTCGATCCTCGTCAAGATCAACCAGATCGGCACGCTCTCGGAAACCTTCGCCGCCATCACGATGGCGAACCGGGCCCGCTACACCGCGGTCGTCTCGCACCGCTCGGGCGAGACCGAGGACAGCATCATCGCGGACATCGCGGTGGGCACCAACGCCGGCCAGATCAAGACCGGGTCGCTCTCGCGCTCCGACCGCATCGCGAAGTACAACCAGCTCCTCCGCATCGAGGAGGACCTGGGCGACGCCGCGTCCTATCCGGGGCGCGACGCCTTCTTCAACCTCGAGGGATGACGCCCCCTCCCGAAGCAGGACGTTGACGAGTAATGCGCTGGCTCGCCCTGATCTTCTTGGCCGCGATCGCCGCGCTGCAGATACCGATGTGGCTGGGCAAGGGCGGCTGGCTCGCGGTGGGCGAGCTCGACCGGCAGGTCGCCCTGCAGCGTGCGGGCAACGAGAAGCTGCGGGCCCGCAACGAGGCGCTCGACGCCGACGTGCGCGACCTCAAGTCCGGCAGCGAGGCGATCGAGGAGCGCGCCCGCTCGGAACTCGGCATGATCCGGAACGACGAAGTATTCTTCCAGATCCAGCCCGGCGCCCTGCCCAAGGCCGCGCCGGCCGCGCGCTGACGCACGGCGGCGCATGATCCGGATCGCGTCGCGCCACAACCCGCGGCTGCGCGAGGTGGCGCGCCTCATCGCATCGTCGCGCGACCGTCGCCGGGCCCGGCGGGCGATCCTCGAAGGCGAGCACGTCGTCTCCGAGTACCTCGCGCGCTTCGGTGCTCCCGAGGCGCTGGTCGTGAACGAGGACGCCGCAATCCGGCCGGGCATCGCCGCGCTGGTTGCAAGGGTGCCCGCGGCGAGCGTGCTCCTGCTGCCGCGGGCACTGTTCGACGGCCTGGGTGCGCTTCCCCCGGACATCGGCGTACTGGCGGTCGCGGCCGCACCGGCCCCTGCGGCGATCTCCGCGATCGGCGGCGCGCTGGTGCTGTTCCTGGAGGCGATCCAGGATCCCGGGAACCTGGGCTCGATGCTGCGCTCGGCCGCCGCCTTCGGCGTCGATGCGGTGGTCCTGTCGCCCGACTGCGCATTCCCATGGGCGCCGAAGGTGCTGCGCGCCGGGCAGGGCGCGCATTTCCGGGTGGCGATTCACGAGGACGGGGATCTGATCGCGACCGCGCGCGCGTTTCGCGCCGCCGGCGGACGCATGCTCGCGACGGTGGTGGACGGGGGCGTGCCGCTGCCGCGGGTTCGTGCGGACGGCCGCATCGCGCTCGCGATCGGCAACGAGGGATCGGGACTTTCGGCGGCGCTTCTGGCTGAAGCCGACGAGGTCGTGACGATCCCGATGCCCGGGGGCACCGAGTCGCTCAACGCCGCAGCTGCGGCGGCGGTGGCGCTCTACGAGATCGCGCGCGGAAGGGTCGGAACGTCCAGGTGAACCCGGCAGGGACGCCGGGGTCGTTCGCGGCGCATCACTGCTGCGGCGTACCGCTGAAGGTTCCGGCCTCGATGCAGCCGTTGCCGAGCGGCGCGGTCCAGGCGAGTTCAATGCCGCCGTTCGACGTGCGCCGCATGTCGGTGATGTTCACCGGCGAGGTCGTGCCGCCGCAACTGTAGTTCCCGCTCGGCATCGTCCGCACCCGACCCGTCTGCAAGGTGATGCCTTCCATGATGCAGTCGGTGGCGCCCTCGAGCGTGATCTGGTCGATTTCGAGCGTCGAGTTGGCTTTCTCGGTGACGATGAGCTGGTAGGCGTACGGCGTCGTGCTGGCGCCCGACGCGCATTGCGCGGAGTTCTTGATCAGCATCCCGCCGAGGTAGACGCCGCCGAGATCGATGGGCGTGAGACTCTGGCGTTCGATGGTTTTCGCCACCTGCACCGCATCGATGCGATAGGTGAAGGAGCCGCGGGTCACGCTCTGCGCGACGAACTGGGCGTCGCCGGCCGGCGTGCAGCTCGCGTTGCCCGGCACCCATGGCGCGCCATACCAGGTCCCCACGCAGCGGTAGACAATGCCGGAGTAGCTGCCGGCACCGGCCTGATACAACGACGCGACGACCCACGTCGGCTTTCCATCCTGGCCGTAGACGAAAAAGGTGGCGAAGATGAAGCCTGGACTCTGGACCAAGTTGACTCCCCAGCCGGATTCGCTGCCTGCTGTGGCCCACCAGATGTCGGAGTAGTCCGGATCGGCGGCACGTGCCGGCGCTGCTGCGAGGAACGCTGCGGCGAACGTGACCAGGGCGAGGCGGCGGAGCATGTCGGATTCCCGTGCGGCGATGGCGGATTCTAGCGCGCCCGAACGATCGCCCGCGCGGCGAGTTCGCGCGCGGCATCGATCCACTCGGAACGCGCGCCGATCGACGGCTGCGCGCCCTCGCGCGTGCAGGCGTGCGAGCCGGCCGCCGATCCCTCGGCCAGGGCCTCGACGAACGGCGAACCCCGATCGAGCGCCGCCGCGAGCGCGCCGACGAATGCGTCGCCCGCCGCCGTGGAGTCGACGACCGCGACGCTTCTCGCCGGCACGCGATAGCCTGCGTTCGCGTCGGCCGCGACGAGCCCCTGCGCGCCCAGCGTCACGACCGCGGCGCGGCCGAAGCGTTCCGCGACGGCTGCGCAGAACGCGTCCGGCTCCGCGGGAAGGCCGGCGGCTCGAGCGACGACCGCCGCTTCGTGCTCGTTCGCGACCAGCACATCGGTCGCCTCGAACAGGGTCGCGGGCAGCGGCATCGGAGGTGCCACGTTGACGATCACCCGCGTGCCGCGCGCTTTCGCACGGCCTGCGAGCGCATCGACCTCGCCCTTCGGCACTTCCAGTTGCAGGACGAGCGTCGTCGCAGGCGTCAGGATGGCGTCGGAAATCAGGTTCTCCCGGGCGCGCGCGTTGGCGCCCGGCACGACGGTGATCGTGTTGCGGCCCTCGGTGTCGACGTGGATCAGTGCGAGGCCGGTCGGGCCGTCGACCGCGGCCACACGCGACAGATCGACGCCCGCCGCGCGCAGCGACGAAAGTGCGACCTCGGCGAAGCTGTCGTCACCGGCGGCACCCGCGAGCACCACGTCCGCGCCGGCACGGCGGGCGGCGAGCGCCTGGTTCGCCCCTTTGCCGCCCGCATGGACGGCGTATCCTCGGGCGAGTTGCGTCTCGCCCTCGCGCGGCAGCGCCGCGACACGCGCGACCAGGTCCGCGTTGATCGAACCGAAGACGACGATCACGCGGCGGGCGTGAGCGCGCCGAGACGGTTCACCGTGCCCTTGACGAGCAGCACGTTGCCGTAGGGGCGCAGTTCTCCGGTGCGGACGACCGCGTAGGCCTCGCGCGAGCGCGCGTAGAACGCCATGCGTTCGAGGTGCCCGATTTCGACGTCGCCGAGATCTTGGTCGGCGAGCACCGCGGCGAAATCGGCCACCGGCTCGGGGATCGCCTCCGGATCGCCGATCACTTCCATCGTCCAGACCGGGGTGTCTCCGCCGGTGTCGAGCGGCATCAACGCCAGTACCGCCGCCAGCACCTCGTGCGATCCGGCGCCGACGGTCTCGATCACGCGGCGGCCGAGCGAGGCCGAGGGAAAGTTGGCGTCGACGATCGCGATCTCGTCGCCGTGCCCCATCGACGCGAGCGCGTGCAGGAGGTCGGGCGTCAGGAGCGGCGGTATTCCCTTGAGCATCGCGGTCCTCGCTTCAGTAGACGTGCCGTTCGAGTTTCGCGCGATGGAGGATCGTGGTGGCGATCTCCTCGATCGACTTGGTGGTCGTGTCGACCGATGGAATGCCCTCGCGCTGCATCATCGCCTCGGCCTCGCGCACTTCGTAGCGGCAGTTGTCGAGCGACGCGTAGCGGCTGCCCGGGCGTCGTTCCTCGCGGATCTCGCGCAGGCGCTCGGGCTGGATCGTGAGCCCGAAGAGCTTCGGCCGGTGGCCCAGCACCGAGCCGGGCAGCCGGCGATCGGCGAAGTCGTCCGGCGTGAGCGGGAAGTTCGCCGCCCGGACCCCGAACTGCAGCGCGAGATAGAGCGAGGTCGGCGTCTTGCCGCAGCGCGAGACGCCGACGAGGATCACCTGCGCCTTCCCGAGGTCCCGGGTGGCGGCGCCGTCGTCGTGCGCCTGCGCGAAGTTGATCGCCTCCATCCGCGCGAAGTACTCGTGGCTGTTCGCGAGCCCGTGCGATCGTCCGGCCGCGTGCGAACTCTTCGCCGTGAGTTCGGCTTCGAGCGGCGCGATGAAGATCTGGAACAGGTCGAGCGTCAATGCTTCCGCGCGCACGCGGATCGCCTCGCTCGCCGCCTCGTCGACGACCGAGGAGAACACGATCGGGCGCCGACCTTCCTTCGTGCCGGTGTCGTTGACGAGCCGGATCGCCTCGTCGACCTTCTCCGGCGAGTCGACGAACGGCACCGTCACCCGGTGAAACGCGACGTCCTCGAACTGCGAGAGCAGGCTGTTGCCGAGCATCTCGGCGGTGATGCCGGTCCGGTCGGACAGGAAGAACACGGTGCGCCGCGACGGCATCGGTGGGGGCCGCGAGCGCGGGCGGGGCGGCCGTTGTCCGGTCAGAAGCGCGACCACACCGGCTCGAGGCCGGCGGGCAGGGGCGGCAGGTCGCCCAGGTCGAGCCAGCTCTCGCCGGGTCCGTGGTAGTCCGACCCGGTCGACGCGGCGAGGCCGCGCAACCGCGCGTGGGTCGCGAACTGCGCCACCTGCGCCGCGGAATGCGAAGGCGACAGGACCTCGAGCGCGTCGCCACCTGCGGCGGTGAACTCGTCGATGAGCTGCGTCATGCGGCGTTCGCCGCCGACCTTGTAGCGGCCCGGATGCGCCAGGACCGCGACGCCGCCGGCGCCGTGGATCCAGCCGATGGCCTGCGGCAACGTCGTCCACTCGTGCTCGACGTAGCCGGGCCTGCCGGGCACGAGGTAGCGCTTGAAGACGTCGCCGATGTCGCGGCAGCGGCCGGTCTCGACGAGCCAGCGCGCGAAATGGGTACGCGAGACGAGTTCCTCGCTCGTGACGAAGGCGAGCGCACCCTGGTAGGCGCCCGGGATGCCCGCGGCGGCGAGCGACTCTCCGATCCGTTTCGCGCGCCCGGTCCGTCCCTCCCGAATCGACCGCAGGCCGGCGGTGAGCGTCCGGTCGCCCGGATCGATGCCGAGCGCCACCACATGGACGGTCAGGTCCTCCCAGTTGACCGACAGTTCGCTGCCCGGGACGAACCCGATCCCGGCGTCGACCGCCGCCCGCGAGGCCTCGGCAAGGCCGGAGATGTCGTCGTGGTCGGTCAACGCGAGAACGTCGACGCCGCGGGAGGCGGCGCGGGCGACCACCGCGGCTGGGGATAGAAGTCCATCGGATGAGGTCGAATGGCAGTGGAGGTCGTACCGCGGCATCATCGTGGCATTCTAACAGCCGCGCTCCGGGAACCCCGGCGGATCGCCGCCTGTCGGCGACCCTTGCGGAAACCGGGTCATCCGGTGAAAAATATGCCATTGGGATAGGTGCGGCGACCGTCGCACCGCCCGGCACGCATCACGGAGGGATCGGAAGGTGAAGCTGCTCGACCGTGTCCTGAATCCGCGCGAGATCCGGCGCAGGCTGGGCCTGAACCAGGAACAGTTCTGGACCCAGATCGGCGTCACGCAAAGCGGAGGATCCCGCTACGAGAGCGGCCGGGAGATGCCGCGACCGGTGCGCGAACTGCTGCGGCTGGTCCACGTCGAGCAGATCGATCTCACGCAGGTCAAGCGGATCGACTTCGAGATCATCAGCTACCTCAAGGAATCGCATCCGGACCTCTACCGGAACCTGCGGCGCGCCGCGCGCGGCCGACGGAACGCGCAGGGCGTGGCCACGATGACCGGCGACGATGAGGGCGGGGGCACGGACGAGATTCCGCTCGCCGGCGACCTGCCTCGCGGCTGAACGCGCGCCATCGCGGCGCAACAAACCGGCCTCTCCCATCCGCGCGCGGTAGAATGAGCGCCGCGCCGGCGACCCGTTGCTGCAACGCGGCAGGCGGCGCAATCCGATCCATGCGCCGCGGGAGTCGAGGATGAGTGGGGAAGCGCGCGTCGTTCCGTTCGAACGGCTGCGAATGAGCGACGTCGACCGCGTCGGCGGCAAGAATGCATCGCTCGGAGAGATGATCGGCCAGCTCGCCGGGGCCGGCGTCCGGGTTCCGGGAGGATTCGCCACCACGGCCGACGCCTTCCGCGAATTCCTTGCCCACGAAGGACTGGGTGAGCGCATTGCGGCGAGACTCGCATCGCTCGATGTCGGCAACGTGACTGCGCTGGCGAAGGCCGGTGCGGAGATCCGTGGCTGGGTGGCGAAGGCGCCACTGCCCGCCGCGCTGGAAACGGAAATCCGCGCGGCCCATGCGCGCCTCGACAACGCGTCGCCCGGCGGCAGTTACGCCGTCCGGTCGTCCGCGACCGCCGAGGACCTGCCCGACGCATCGTTCGCCGGACAGCAGGAAACGTTCCTCAATATCAGCGGGTTGGACAATATACTTCACGCGATTCGCGAGGTATTTGCCTCGCTGTGGAACGATCGCGCGATCGCCTATCGGGTGCACCAGGGCTACGCGCACGCGGATGTCGCGCTGTCGGCCGGCGTCCAGCGGATGGTCCGCAGCGACCGCGGTGCCTCGGGCGTCCTGTTCACGCTCGACACCGAGTCGGGGTTCGACCAGGTGGTGTTCATCACCTCGTCCTACGGTTTGGGCGAGACCGTGGTGCAGGGCGCCGTCAATCCGGACGAGTTCACCGTGTCGAAACGCACGCTCGCGCTGGGGCGAGGTGCCATCCTGCGCAAGAACGTCGGCGGCAAGGCGGTGAAGATGGTGTTCGCGGACGATCGCTCGGCAGGACGTTCGACCGCGACCGTGCCGGTTCCCGAAGCGGAGCGGGGCCTCTTCTCGATCTCCGACGACGAGGTCGTCGAACTCGCGCGCATCGCGGTGGCGATCGAGAGGCATTACGGGCGGGCGATGGACGTCGAATGGGGCCGCGACGGCGTCGATGGCCGGCTCTACGTGCTGCAGGCGCGGCCCGAAACCGTGAAGTCGCGGGAGAGCGGCTCGGAACTGAGGCGCTACCGATTGAAGGGAACCGGACCGGTGCTCGCGAGCGGACGCGCCATCGGACAGAAGATCGGGCAGGGCGTCGTGCGGCTGGTGAAGTCGGCCGCCGAGATGGATCGCGTGCGCGAGGGCGACGTCCTCGTGACCGACATGACCGACCCCGACTGGGAGCCGGTGATGAAGCGGGCCGCGGCGATCGTGACCAACCGCGGCGGGCGCACCTGCCACGCCGCGATCATCGCGCGCGAACTCGGCATTCCGGCGGTGGTGGGCTGCGTCGATGCCACGCGCACGCTCGCCGAGGGCGCCGAAGTCACGGTGTCCTGCGCCGAGGGCGACACCGGCCACGTCTATCGGGGCATCATCGGGATCGAGATCGCCGACGTCGCGCTCGATCGCATGCCGCCGTGCCCGACGAAGATCATGATGAACGTCGGCAACCCGGAACTCGCGTTCTCGTTCCAGCGCCTGCCCAACGAAGGCGTGGGACTCGCGCGCCTCGAGTTCATCATCGGTCGGAACGTCGGCATCCATCCGAAGGCGCTCCTCGAGTATGCGACGCTGCCCGCCGATCTCAAGGCTCAGATCGCGCCGCGCATCGCCGCCTACGGCGACCCGGTCGAGTTCTACGTCGCGAAGATCGCCGAGGGCGTCGCGACGATCGCGGCCGCGTTCTGGCCGAAGAAGGTCATCGTCCGCCTGTCCGATTTCAAGTCCAACGAGTACCGCAGCCTCGTCGGCGGCGAGCGCTACGAGCCGCACGAGGAGAACCCGATGCTGGGCTTCCGCGGCGCGTCGCGCTACCTCGCCGAGTCGTTCTACGACTGCTTCGCGCTCGAATGCCGCGCGATGTTGCGCGTGCGCGACGACATGGAGCTCACCAACGTCGAGCTGATGGTGCCGTTCGTCCGCACGCTCGCCGAGGCGAGGGACGTCAACGCCCTGCTCGCGAAGAACGGGCTCGAACGCGGGCGGAACGGTCTGCGCGTGGTCATGATGTGCGAGCTGCCGTCCAACGCCGTGCTGGCCGACCGCTTCCTCGAGCACTTCGACGGCTTCTCGATCGGCAGCAACGACATGACGCAGCTGACGCTCGGCGTCGACCGCGACGCCGGCGGCCCGATCGCCACGACGTTCGACGAGCGCGACGACGCGGTGAAGGCGATGCTCGCGATGGCGATCGACGCCTGCCAGCGCAAGGGCCGCTACGTCGGCATTTGCGGCCAGGGTCCTTCCGACCACCCGGACCTCGCGCGTTGGCTCGTCGACCGGAAGATCGAGAGCATGTCGCTCAATCCCGATACCGTCGTCGACACCTGGCTCCAACTCGCGAAGCACGCGGCCGCCACGCGCGAGGCTCCCGCGCCCGGCTGACGATTCCGGATCCTTCGCGACGGCCGGCGCATCGGCCGTCCGGCCGATGGCGCGGCAAGGGACCGTTGCGTTCCGATGAGCCGATGCGCCGGGTCGTTTCCTGCCGATTCGATTTCGCCGATTCACGCGCGTTGCGCGCGTTCGTCACGGGCGCGTGCGCGGTCACGTTGCCGCTGGTGACGCTTCTGCCGCTCTCGTTCCCGCTGCGCACTTCGCTCGCGGCGCTGGTCGTCGCGCTCGGGGCGCAGGCGCTGGCCCGCGCGAGCGAGTCGATCGTCGGGATGGTGGTGCGCTCCGATGGCTCGGTCGTGGCGTTGAGTGCCGACGGACGGGCGATCCCCGGGGCGCTGGCCGCGGGCAGCGTCGTGTTTCCTGCGTCCGCCACGATCGTGTGGCGCGCGGAAGGCGAACGGCGGACCCGCTCGCGGGCGGTACCCGCCGACGCGGTTTCGCGCGAGGCGCACCGGGCGCTGCGGGTGCTGCTCCGCTACGCGACGAGCGGAGTCGAGGCAGGAGCCCCGGCGAGCCAGGCGCGCGCCTCGATCAGCCGTGCGCTCTCGTTCTTCGGCTGGCCTGCGAGGAGGTGGAGATAGAGCGGGACGAGTTCGCCGGGCTCGGGCAGCTTGGTCCGATCCTCGCCCGGGTGCGTGCGGCCGCGCAGCGGCGAGCGGATGGGGCCGGGAACGACCGCGTTGACGCGCAGGTTGGCGCGCGACTCCCATTCGTCGGCGAGTTCACGCGCGAGCGCCGCGACGCCCGCCTTGGTCACGCCGTAGCCGCCCCAGTAGGCGCGCGGCGCGATGCCGCGATCGTCGAGCGTGAACACCACCGAGGCATCGGCCGCTTTCGCGAGCAGCGGCGCGAGGGCGCGTGTGATGCCCATCGGCGCGGCGAGGTTGACACGCAGAAGCGCGAGCCAGGCGTCGAACGACTGGTGCTCGATCGGGCCGAGCGAACCGAGCATCGCCGCCGTGTGCACGATTCCGTCGAGGCGCCTGAACTGCGCTTCGAGCGCGGCGGCGACGTTGCCGAAGTCGGCGGCTTCCGCTTTCGCGAAATCGAGCGGCAGGATCACCGGTTCCGGATGGTTCGCCGCGACGATCGCGTCGTAGAGCGATTCGAGCTTCGGCACGTGGCGGCCGTGGAGCACGACGGTCGCACCCAGGGCCGCGCAGGCGCGGGCGAGCGGCTCGCCCAAGCCGCCGGTCGCTCCGGTGACGAGGATCACCCGGCCGGCGAGGTCGGGCGGCTTGGCGTTGCGGGAATCGGGAAGCGGCACGAGGATGATCGGCGGAGGCGCGCGCGGCATGATAGCGCAGCGCGCCGGGGTGTCGGCGGGCCGCGCGCGCGCAATTGTGGCGACGGCCGGCCCCGTGTATAATTTCGGATTCGCCGTGGGGGTATAGCTCAGCTGGGAGAGCGCTTGCATGGCATGCAAGAGGTCAGCGGTTCGATCCCGCTTACCTCCACCACCGAACGAACGGCCCCGCGCGTGTACGCGTCATCGCACGGGCGGAACAGCCGGCGGCATTCGCAGCAACCGGGTCCCCATCGTCTAGAGGCCTAGGACATCGCCCTTTCACGGCGGTAACCGGGGTTCGAATCCCCGTGGGGACGCCAGATGCCGCCAATGCCGCATCCGGGCCGTCAATCGTGCCCGCCCGCACCCGGCTGCATCGCCGGGCGCGCGTCACGCTTCCCGTCTCCCCTCGCGAAGGAATTTCCCATGTCCGACACCTGGCTCTCCACGCTCATCACCGACACGCCGCAGGCGGGATTCGAACTCGCCATCACGCTCTCGCGGCGCGGCGTCAAGTACACGCAGCCGGACACCTCGGTGCTGAAGAAGCTGCGCCCGGCGTATGCCGAGGACGCGGACGCGCTCATCGCGTCGTCGCAGGTGGTCGCGCTCAACTTCCAGACGATCGCCGCCGCCAACGGCTACTGGCGCAAGTAGCCGGCGCGACTGCGCGGAACCATCGTGGCGTGGTCGGGCGGGCTCGCGCGCGCCTGCATCGTCGCTCCAGCGGTCGCCCGTCGCAGATCGTGATGCAGGAAGGCGCGCACGACACCGCAGGAGACGCCGCGACGGCGGAGATCCGCGCGTCGTACCGGGCGGTGCCCTACGACAGCCGTCCCTGCGCGAACAGCACCCCCGCGCGCATCGCGACGATCGCGCGGCTCATGGGCCTCGACGCACCCGAGCCCTCGACCGCGCGTGTCCTCGAGATCGCCTGCGGCGACGGCGGGAACCTGCTGCCGATGGCGGTGCATGCGCCGCAGGGCTGGTTCGTCGGCATCGACCTCGCGTCCGACGCGATCGCCGTCGCCCGCGCGATGGCCCGCGAACTCGGCCTCGCGAACGTCGAACTGATCGACGGCGACCTGCGCGACCTTCCCTCGGAGGTCGGAAGCTTCGACTACATCGTCGCGCACGGCTTCTACTCGTGGGTACCCGCCGCCGTGCGGGCCGTGCTGTTCGACACGATCCGCGCGCGACTCGCCCCGCAGGGCATCGCGTTCGTCAGCCACAACGTGCTGCCCGGGTGCGCGCTGCGCGGCGTCGCCTGGAGCCTGCTGCGACCGCACGTGGCGGGGATCGCCGATCCGGTGGCGAAAGTCGCCGAGATCCGCGCGATGGCCGGGCGCGTCGCCGATGCGATGGCGAACCAGCCGGGCCTTGCCGCCGGGCTCGCGCAGGAGTTCCGCGACGTGGTCGAGCGCGAGACGTTCGCGCTGATGCACGACGATTTCGCGCCGGTCAACCACCCGGTGTTCCTGCGCGACATCGCGGCGGAAGCATCGGACCACGGACTCGCGTGGCTCGCCGATGCGGATCCCTACCGCCATCCCGCCCCTGCGTACGGCGAGACGATGAACGCGTGGCTCGCGAGCGCGGAACGGATGGAGCGCGAGCACGTGATCGACCATCTGCGGATGCGGCGCTTCCGCGAATCGCTGTTCGTGCACGCGGAACGGGACCTCGGCCACCCGCTCGCGCCCGAGGCTCTTGCCCCGATGCACGTCGCGGCGTCGAACTCGACGGTCGAGCGGCATGATCCGCGGACGCCGGCGCCTCCAGCGCGCGATCGCTCGCCGTCCTCCATCCAGCGACGGCTGATCGCAAGGCTCGTCGCCTGCCATCCGTCGAGCGAGCCGGTGGCGGACCTCGCAGCCTGGATCGCGACCGGGAGCGGGCCGGGCTCCGCGCTCGCCGCGCCTGGGCAGGCCGAGCGGCTGCTGCTGTCCGCGTGCCTGATGCAGGTCCTCGTTCCGTTCGCCTGGCCGGTGGACATTCCGCGCAGCGCGGGTGAGCGACCGCGCGCGTTCGCGCCTGCCCGCTGGCAGGCGAGCCGGCATCGGTGGGTGGTCAACCTGCGACACGAATCGGTGCGGCTCGACGACCCGGTCCAGCGACGCCTGCTGCCGCTTCTCGACGGCACGCGCACGCGAGCGGATCTGGCCGCCGCACTCGAAGGCTTGGCGGCGGGCTCAGGCACGCGCGTGGCTGCCGTGGAAGAGCACCTCGCCCACTTCGCGCGGATCGGCGTGATCGAGGCCTGAGCGCATCGACCGCTACAATGGGGCCGCGGGCCGGTTGCCGGGCCCGGCCCAGGCGATCCACGCCGGCAGCGATTCCGGACAGCATGCCCATCACCGCCGACGAAGGCGCATACCCTCGCCGCCCGGATGCGCCGAGCGCGCCTGATCGCATGGCCGCGATCGCCACGCTCTTCGGCCTCACTCCCGCCGATCCCGCGACGGCGCATGTCCTCGACGCTGCTTGCGGCGACGGCGCCAACCTGCTGCCCTGGGCGGTGCGCTATCCGCGTGCGCGTTTCGTCGGGTGCGAACGCTCGGCGACGCTGCTCGCGCGTGCGCGCGAAGCGGCCGCGGAACTCGGGCTCGCCAACGTCGAACTCATCGAAGGCGACGTGCGCCACGCCGCACTGCCCGAGGGCGCATTCGACTGTGTCGTCGCACACGGCATCGGCTCGACGATGGCACCCGCCGAGCGCGACGCGTTGTTCGCGCTGGCACATCAGCGTCTGGCGCCGCAGGGCGTCGTCCTGACGAGCTACCGCGTGCTGCCGGGCGGCTACCTGCACCGCATCGGCGCGGACGCGGTCCGGCTGGAAACCTCCGGCGTCGCCTCGGAGCGCGAACGGCGCGACGGCGCAGTGAGGGTGCGCGATGACCTCGCAAGCGCCTGGCGGACGGCAGGCGGCATGGCGGCCGCACTCGCGGTCGGGCTCGCCGAGGACGACGAAGCCGATGCCACCGCGCGCGCCGCCGACCCCGGGGAGCAGGCAGGCGAGGCGGTCTACTTCACGACCTTCGTGCGGCAGGCGTCACGACACGGACTCGGCTTCCTCGCGGAAGCCGCCCTGGGCACGATGGGCGCAGCGGGCCTGCCGCCGGCGTTCCAGCGGCTCATCGCCTCGAGCGACCCGATCGCGCGCGAGCAGTATCTCGATTTCGCGCGCGTGCGCGCGATCCGACGATCGCTGCTGGTGCGTGCCGAAGCGCTGCGGCACGCGCGACTCTCGCCGCAGGCGATCGATGCGCTTCATGCCACCGCGCCGGCGGGAATCGAGGATGGCAGCGCGAGGGACGCGCTGGTGGCACGAACCCTGACGGAACACCGTCCCGGCAGCGTGCCGGTCCCCGAACTGCGCTCGGTGCTGGAAGCCAACGGTGTTCGCAGCGAAGAGGCGCGCGCCCGGGTCGTGCGTGCGGCGTTCGGCGGGGAACTCGTCCTGCATGCGACGCCCGTCACGGTGGCAGCGCGCGCCGGCGCGCGTCCGCGCGCGTTCGCTTTCGCGCGCTGGCAGGCGGCGCGCGGCGGCGCGCTCATCAACCTCCTGCACGAGCCGGTGCGCATCGACGAGCCCGAGGCGCGCGCGCTGCTCGCCCGGCTCGACGGCACACGCGACCGGAGCGCGCTCGCCGCGTCGCTCGAACCACACCCCGACGCGCGCGCGTTCGTCGAGCGCGCGCTCGATGAATGCGCACGCAAGGGCCTGCTCGAAGCGTGATGACGGAAGGACCTCCACCATGATCGATTCCGCGGCACTCGAACGGCGCATCGCCGGGCATTGGGACGACGAGATCGTCGGCGAGATCACCGAGTACATCCGCCTGCCGGCGAAGTCGCCGCACTTCGACGCCGACTGGCGTGCGCACGGCCACATCGAGGCGGCGATCCGTCAGGCCGAGCGCTGGGTACGCGCGCAGGGCGTGCGCGGGCTCACGCTCGAAATCGTGCGCATCGAGGGCCGCACGCCGCTCCTCTTCTTCGACGTGCCCGCGACCGGTTCGGCTGGGCAGGGCCGCACGGTCCTGCTCTACGGGCACCTCGACAAGCAGCCGGAGATGACCGGCTGGCACGAGGGCTACGGTCCATGGGCGCCGCGGATGGTCGACGGGAAACTCTACGGACGCGGCGGTGCCGACGACGGTTACGCGGTATTCGCCTCGCTCGCCGCGCTCGCGGCGCTGCAGGCTCAGGGACTGCCGCACGCGCGCTGCGTCGGCATGATCGAGACCTGCGAGGAATCGGGGAGCTACGACCTGCCCGCGTACCTCGAACTCCTCGCCCCGCGCATCGGCAACGTCGACCTCGTGATCGGGCTCGACTCGGGCGCCGGCGATTACGATCGCCTCTGGCAGACGACCTCGCTGCGCGGACTCGCGGGCGGCACGCTCGCGGTCGAGGTGCTGACCGAAGGGGTGCACTCGGGCGACGCGAGCGGCGTCGTGCCGTCGTCGTTCCGGATCCTGCGCCGTCTCCTCGACCGGCTGGAGGACAGCGCGACCGGCCGCGTGATCCCCGCGGAGTTCCATGCGGCGATTCCCGACGAGCGGATCGTACAGGCGCGCGCCGCGGCCGGCATCCTCGGCGAGACGATGCTGAAGCGCTTTCCATGGTCGCAGCGCACGAAACCGATGGTCGTCGAGGGCGCGGAGGTGGTGCTGAACCGCACCTGGCGTCCCGCGCTGTCGGTGATCGGGGCCGACGGGATGCCCCCGATCGCAAACGCGGGCAACGTGCTGCGGCCGGCCACGAGGATGAAGCTGTCGCTGCGCCTTCCGCCCACGGTCGACGGCGAGCGCGCGTCGGGCGCGTTGAAGCGCCTGCTCGAAGCGGATCCGCCGCACGGCGCGTCGGTGCGGTTCGAAGCGGACGCGCACGCGAGCGGATGGAACGCGCCGCCGACCGCGGCATGGCTCGCCGCGGCGATCGATGCCGCATCGCGGACCCACTACGGCCAGGGTCCGGGGGCGCTGGGCGAGGGCGGCACGATTCCGTTCATGGGCATGCTGGGGAAGCAGTTTCCCGACGCGCAGTTCCTCATCACCGGCGTGCTCGGTCCGAAGTCCAACGCCCACGGCCCGAACGAATTCCTGCACGTGCCCTACGCGAAGAAGCTCACCGCCTGCGTCGCGCAGGTGATCGTCGCGCACGCGCAGCGAGGGACGTGAGGGCCCGGCGCTCGCGCGCGCTTTCGCGGCGGCCGTCGACGCGGCGACCGTCAGGCGGCGTCGATCGAAGGCGGCGCCATCCGCACCGGCACGAACGCGCCGGGCGATTTCGCGTAGCGGCGAAGCAGCAGTCGGCAGACGTCGAGGTCGAACGCCGGTCGAATCGGCGACTCGATGAGCGATGCGAGTTCGGCGTCGTCGCGCGCGGTGCCGATCCAGTGCCAGTCGCGGACGACGTGCACGTCGATGCGCGCGCCGTCCTCGCTCGCCTCGCGCACGAGCGCAGGCCCGGCCCACGGCCAGGCGGGAATCGCGTCCGGCGCGAGCGCCGCGCGCAGCCTGGCGACGTGCGTTTCGGCGGTTTGCGCGCCGACGCACGCGCCGTCGCAGCGGCCGAGCTGGCGCGCGAAGCAGGGGCCGTCGCGCCGCTCGAGGCCCAGGCGGATCCAGCAGAGCCGGTGTTCGGAGGCGAGCGATTGCAGCCGCGCGCGCATCGCGCGCTTCGACGCGTAGGGTCCGTACGCACCGGGAATCGCGGCGGGATCGATCGCATCGGCCCGCGCGAACGCCGGGCGGCCGTCGTCGCCCAGCGTCATCACGCCAGCGTCCGCCTTGCGGCGCAGCGCGCGGTTGTGCGAAGGCAGCACCGACTTGACGAGCGCGGACTCGCGCAACAGGGCGCCCAGTTCGCCCGCGGTCGTCTCGAACTCGATGCGTCGGATCTCGGCGGACAGGCGCAGGTCGGTTTCGCGCACCCAGTCGCCGCAGAAGTGCGCCGCCACGCGGTCGCGCAGGTGCGTGCTCTTGCCGACGTAGAGGGGGAGCGGATTGTCGCCGTAGAACAGGTACACGCCGGGCGCGTCGGGAATCGCACCGAGCGCGTCGGGCGGGAGCTGCGGCGGCAGACTGGGAATTCTCAGGAGCCGCTTCACCGCCGCCTCGATCTCCGAGGCCGGGCGCGTCAGGAGCAGGCGCTGCACGAACTGCCATAGCGCGCGCGCGTCGCCGAGCGCGCGGTGCCGGCTTCCCGGGTCGAGCCCGTAGCGCTCGATCAGCGCATCGAGGCCGTGACCGGCGGCGGCGGGATCGACCAGCCGCGACAGTCGAACGGTGCACAGCACGCGCGGCGAGAAGGAGGCGCCCAGGCGCGCGAACTCGTGCTTGAGGAACCCGAAGTCGAAGCGGGCGTTATGCGCGACGAACAGGCAACCGTCGATCCGACGCGCAACCTCTCCCGCGAGCGTCGAGAAGGTCGGTGCGCCGCGCACCATCGCGTCGGTGATCCCGGTCATCGCCTGGATCGCGGACGGGATAGGCACGCCGGGATCGACCAGAGTCGACCACTCGTCGACGCTGGGTGGGCCGCCGGCCGGATCGGCTTTCACGCGGACGATGCCGACTTCGGTGACCCGATCGGCCGCGGCCCGCGTCCCGGTGGTCTCGAGGTCCACGAAGGCGAGAGCGGGCGCGAAGAGTCGCATCGGGCGGGGAGGAAACGCGGGCATCGTCGCGGAGCGCGGCAGGTCGAAAATTCACTTGACGCGCGAACGATCGTTCGCTATGTTAACAGCATGTCGAACGATCGTTCCTATCTTGAGGCGCTGCAGGATTACTACGCGCGCCACCGGGCGCTGCCATCGTACGCGTCGATCGGGGGGCTGCTCGGACTCAAGTCGAAGTCCTCGGTCGCCGCGCTGGTGGCGCGGCTCAAGCTCGCGGGGCTCCTCGAATCGACGCCCGACCGCCGGCTCGCGCCGACGCGTCGGTTCTTCGCGCGCCCGCTGGCGGATGCGACGGTGCGCGCGGGCCTGCCGGAGCGCATCGAGGACGCCTCGTCCGACGCCCTGACGATCGACGACTACCTGATCGAGCGGCCGTCGCAGACCGTGCTCGTGCGCGTGAAGGGCGACTCGATGGTGGACGCCGGCATCCTCGACGGCGACCTCGTCGTCGTCGAGAAGCAGGCGTCGGCGAAGAAGGGCGACATCGTCGTCGCGATCGTCGACGGGCAGTTCACGCTGAAGCGCCTCGACGTCGACCGCGGGCAGTTCTTCCTCAAGGCCGAGAACAAGGCCTACGCGCCGATCCGCCCCGAAGGTGCGCTCGAGATCTTCGGCGTGATGGTGGGACTCGTCCGCAAGATGTAGACGGCCTCTCCGGCGGACGCCGGATTGTGCACGGTCCTGGTCGGGCGTCGGAACGTCGCGGCGGCGGGCTCACTGCGCTACGCTGCGGCCATGAGCGGCATTCCCCAGGTCGTGCTGGCCGACGGCGCCCGTGTCAGCGCGCTCGGACTCGGGACCTGGCGCATGGGCGAACGGGCAGACGCGCGCCGCGACGAGGTCGCGGCGCTTCGTCGTGGCTTCGATCTCGGAGTCTCGCTCGTCGACACCGCAGAGATGTATGCGGACGGCGGATCCGAGGAGGTGGTGGGCGAGGCGATCGCCGGCCGTCGCGACGAGGTGTTCGTGGTCTCGAAGGTGTACCCGCACCGCGCGGGCCGACGGGCGGCGATCGCGGCCTGCGAGGCGAGTCTCGCGCGACTCGCGATCGAGCGGATCGACCTCTATCTCCTGCACTGGCGCGGTGGCGTGCCGCTGGCGGAGACGGTGGAAGCGTTCGAACGCCTGCGCCGCGACGGCAAGATCGCGCGCTGGGGCGTGTCGAACTTCGACGTCGGCGACCTCGACGAACTCGCGGCCGTGCCCGGAGGCCCGGCGTGCGCGGCCAATCAGGTGCTCTACCACCTGGCCGAGCGCGGGATCGAGCGCGGCGCGATGCCTCGCTGTCGCGCGTGGCCGATGCCGGTGATGGCGTATTCGCCGTTCGACGAGGGACGGCTGCTCCACCGTGACGACCTCGGGGCGATCGCGCGCGAAGCCGGAACGTCGGCGGCGACGCTTGCGCTCGCGTGGCTGATTTCCCATGACGACGTCATCGCCGTGCCGAAGGCGGCGCGTGTCGAACACGTGAACATGATCGCCGCCGCGGCCCGTTTTCGGCTGACGCCGGAGGCCGTTGCGGCGCTCGACCGTGCGTTCCCCGCGCCGCGAAAGCGCACGCCGCTGGCGATGATCTGACCGTCACTTGGCCATGCCCGACCGTTCGTCGCCGGAAGGTGCCGACCGCTCGTCGGGTGATCTGATCGAATCCGGCGCCGAATCAGTCGCTTGCGTGCGGCATTCGGCGATGGCGGCGGCGCGTGGCACGTTTGCTGCTCACCCTGACGGCAGGAGCGGAACACCGCGAACCCGACAGGAGAGCGTTGTGAACTACACCCACTACGATTATCTCGATCTCGCGCCCGGCGCGTCGGTCGCGCGCATCGAGGCGGCGTACGCGCAGGTCCTCCAGCGCTTTCACTTCGGCCGCACCGAGGCCGGACAGGACCTGTCCGGGTTGATCCGCACGATCCACGCCGCCTACCGGGTCCTGTCCGACCCGGACGCGCGTCGCGCGTACGACGACGAACTCGCCCGCGAAGCGGCGCTCGCCGACGCCGAACTCAAGGCCGACCTCGATGCACAGGCGAGCAGGCCGTCGCGCCACGCGCAGGACGTTCCGGCGCCGCTGCGCCTCGTGGTCAATCAGCTCGCCGCCTGAGCCGGCGGTCCCCCGTTTTCCCGGTCGCCTCTACAGGTTTCTCGACTGCCAACACAGCGATGCGGTCGGCGGCCGTCTTTTCTACGAAGCAAGCACGGCGCGGTTCGGCATCGGGGCGCCGCCGGGTCAACCGGCCGCGCCGTCGACGGACGCGCGACATGTGCGCGATGCGCGGAGGGGGCGGGGACGTGATCCGGATCGCGCCGCGCCCTGGCCGCTCCGAGCGAAACGTGGCACGCGGAGCGCGACCGGAGCGCGCCACGCCGTGCGGGTTCCTGCCTTCCGTGCGCCACTGATCGTCCAACCGGACGAAGGCGCGTGCACCCGAATCCCCTGATCCTGACCCACAACTGCCGACTTCGCGACCCGGGCGGCGAATCCGACCATCTCCGCCGCGCAGGACGACACGACGAACCCGTTCGACCGAGGACGACCTTCATGGACCGCTGCCAGCACTGCCAGTACTACGACCGCAACCCGTCGGGGGGCGCCGGCGGCAAGTCGCCCAGCGCCGGACTGTGCCGGCGGCACTCGCCTTCGCTCTCCCCGATCAACCCGAAGACCTACCTGATCGAAGGCGTCTGGCCGACCGTGCGCGACGAGGACTGGTGCGGCGAGTTCAAGCTCGCCGCGCGCCGCGCCGACGCTCCGCGTGCGGACGCGCTGATCGGGACGCTCGCGAGCCTCCCGACCGGGGCGGCGGCGTCGGCGTCGTCGCTCCCGAGGTTCGGCGCGCTGCCCGCCAATCCGGCGTCGATCGGCTCGGCGCTCGGCGACGACTGAAGGCGCCCCCGTACGAGGAACGCGCCGGAACGGCGTCGCGGGGTCACGACCTGAGCCACCTCGGCTGGTAGAGTCGACACGACCCGACGTTGCCAGCCTGCGGCGCCCATCGGGCGCCGCGGCTTCCCGTTGACGATGACCGACGCGCTCCACCGCGCGCTGGCGCGGGGCGCGACCGTCGTCACGCCCAACCGCCGGCTCGCACGACACCTGATCGGCGCGTTCGATCGCGCGAACCGCGCGGCGGGCGCCCGTGCGTGGAGTTCCGCACGGGCGCTTCCCTGGCCCGCCTTCGTGCTCGACCTCGAACGCGAGGCGATGGCCTCCGGTGCGCTCGCCCCACGGGTGCGGCTGTCCGGGGTCGCGGTCGCCGAACTGTGGCGGCAGGTGCTCGAGGCCGACGGGATAGCGGCGCTCGACGTCGGCGGCCTCGCGAGCGCCGCTTCCGAGGCCTGGGAACTCGTCCATGCGTACGGCAACGGCGGCGAGAGCTGGCGCGCATGGGCGGGAGGCGCCGACGATCCCGCCGCGTTCGCGCGCTGGGCCGAGCGCTACCGTGAAGCGCTGGACGCGCGCCATGCCGTTGATGCCGCGACGGCCCCCGACCGCCTCTCCGGCGTGGATCAGGCGTTCCGCGGATGGCATGGGCGTGAGGTCGTGTTCGCGGGCTTCATCGAGCCCACGCCGCAGCAGCTCCGCCTCGCCGAGCGGCTGCGCGAACGCGGAGCGGTCGTGGCGTTTCGCGCGACCGTCGAGGCGGCCGAGGCCGGGATCCTGCGCGGCGCGTACGCGTCGACCACCGCCGAGCTGTGTGCGGCGCTCGCCTGGGCGCGGCGCATCGTCGAGGCGAGCCCGGACGCAAGGGTGGGCATCGTCGTGCCGGAACTCGCGGCGCGGCGCGCCGAAGTGCGGCTGCGTGCGATCGACGTCCTCGGGATGCCTGAAGACGAGACGCTCGCTGCCTGGAATCTGTCGCTCGGCGCGCCGCTGGCTGACGTGCCGCTGGTGGCCGCCGCGACCGACCTGATCGCGCTCGCGTGGGGAAGGCTTCCCGTGGGACGCGCAGCGGCGTGGCTCCGTTCCGCCTACCTGCCTGGAGCGTCGTCGCGGACCCTGCGAGGCCTTCGTGCGTCGATCGAGCGTTCGTGGCTCGAACGGGCGGTCGAGACCGTCGACCTGGACGCGGTCACGGCCGAACTGGCGCGGCGCAACGACCCGCTCGCAACGAGTCTCGTCGAGGTCGGCGAGCGAATGCGTACGACGCCGCGTGCCACGCGGCGGGGACTCGTCGACGCGTGGCGTGCCGTGCTCGAAGTCGCGGGCTGGCCGGGCGATCGCGCCCTGTCGAGCGCCGCGCATCAGGCGCGCGCCGCGCTCGATGAAGCGTTCGCGCAGTTCGCCGCGCTCGACGCGTTGTCCGCATCGCAGCGCGACGTCGCGCGGCTCGAGGGCGGCGCGGCGATCGCGGCGTTTACCGCCCAGGTGGCCGCCTCGCCGTTCCAGCCGGAGTCGGCGGACGCTCCGATCCAGATCCTGGGTCTCTACGAGGCGGTCGGCCTGCCGTTCGACGCGCTGTGGATCTCGGGCATGGACGACGAGACGCTGCCGCGCGCGATGCGTCCGCATCCGCTCATTCCCATCGCGTGGCAGCGCGATCGCGGCGCGCCGCGCAGCGACCCGGCCCGAGAACTCGCGTTCGCTCGCGCCCTCGCCGGCACGCTTCGACAGTCGGCGCCGACCGTGGTCGTGAGCCACGCGCGCAGGGTGGACGATCGCCCCGCGTTGCCGACCGATGTGTTTCCGCGCGGTGTTCCGGTGGATGCGCCGGTGCCACCGTTGCCCGCGCAGACGATGTTCGCGCGCCGGCCGCTGCTCGAACGCATGGTCGACGCGACCGCGCCGCCGCTCGCCTCCGATGAGCGGCTATCCCGCGGCTCGGGCCTCGTGACCGCGCAGAGCGATTGTCCGTTCCAGGCGCTCGCGGCCTGCCGCTGGCGTGCCGACCGCTGGCCGCAGGCGCAGGTCGGCCTCTCGCCGATGGAACGCGGCAACCTCATCCACGCCGCGCTCGCGGCGTTCTGGCGCGAAGTCCGCGATCACGCCGGACTCGTCGCGCTGCGATCGGCCGAGGCGAACTACCGCGACACCTTGCAGCGAGTCGCGAACGCAGCGCTGGGCGTGATCGACGCGACTCGATGGCGCAGACTGCCGCCTGCCGTGCGCGCGGGCGAGGCCGCTCGCCTCGAACGCACGATGGACGATTGGCTCGCGATCGAGACCGAACGCCCGCCGTTCGAGGTGCTCGACGTGGAGCACGAGACGAGCCTTGCGCTCGCGCCGCTGCGCATCGGCCTCCGGCTCGACCGCATCGACCGGCTCGCCGACGGCGGTGTCGCGATCCTCGACTACAAGTCCGGACGGGTGCCGTCGGCCGGGCGCTGGCAGGACGACCGGCCGAAGGCCGTGCAGATGGGCCTCTACACGCTCGCCTGGCGCGAGGCGCATCCGGACGATCGGGTGCGGGCCGCGGTGCTCGCCTGCCTGAAGCGCGGCGAGACGAAGGCGGTCGGACTGTACGCCGACGGCGCGGCACGCGTCGGCGCAGCGCCCAAGGCGAAGGGCAACGACGTGGTCGACTGGCCTCTGCTCGAAGCGCGCTGGGCTGCCGTGATGGGCGCGCTCGTGCGCTCGTTCGCGGACGGGGAGGCTCTCGTGTCGCCCCGCAAGGCGGCGCTCTGCCAGACCTGCGCGCGGCAGGCGCTGTGTCGGGTCGATGGGTTCGACGACGATGACGCCGATGACGGCGATGGCGTCGACAGCGGCGAGGAGGGGGCCGGATGAGCACGACGCACCCCGCAGCGCTCCTCGCCGACGACACTGCCGCACGCGCCGAAGCGCTCGACGTCCGGCGCTCGTTCGTCGTGCAGGCGCCGGCAGGCTCGGGCAAGACCGAACTCCTGATCCAGCGGCTGCTCGCGCTGCTCGCGGTCGCGAGGCGGCCCGAGGCCGTGCTGGCGATCACCTTCACCCGGAAAGCAGCGGGCGAGATGCGCGAGCGCGTCGTCCGTGCGCTCGTCGCCGCAGGAGACAGCGCGGAGGGTGCGAAGGACGAAACGGCGCTCGCGCCGCACGAGCGGACGACGCGCGCGCTGGCGCGTGCCGTACTCGCGCGCGACGCCGAACTGGGCTGGAACCTGATCCACCACCCGTCGCGCCTCGCGATCCAGACGATCGACGCGCTCGTGCAGGCGATCGCACGCCAGTCGCCGCTCGAGAGCGGTCTGCCGCCCGCGCCCCGGTTCACCGAGGAGCCGAAGGAGCGCTATCGCGCCGCGGCGCACGCGGCGATCGCGGCGGCGAGCGCGACCGACGAGCGCTGGCGGCTCCTCCTCGACCATCAGGACAACGATGCCGACGCGCTCGCCTCGCGCATCGTCGACTTGCTCGAGCGGCGCGAGGAGTGGCGCACCCTCGTCGCCGCCGGACCGGGCCGGGTCCGTGACGTCCTGGAAGCCACGCTCGCGCGCGAGGTAGGCGGAGAACTCGACACGCTGCGCGCGATCATCGGCGCGGCGCCGTTCGCGCGCGTGTCCGACATCGCGGCGGCATGCGAGCCACACCTCGACGCAAACGACGCCGACCTGCGCGACGCGCTGCTCGCGTGTGTCGAGAGAGGCGTGCCGCCGTTGGACATGGCGAATCTCGCGTGGTGGCAGGAGATCGCCGGATGGCTCTGCACCAAGGACGGCTCTGGGATGCGCAAGTCGGCATCCAGGATGCGGGGTGTCCCGGTGATCGGCAAGGGCGAGGGTGCCGACACTCGTCGTGCTCGCGCCCGTGCGGTCGAGGCGTGGCTCGAAGCGTTGCGCGAAACGCCGGGACTCGCCGATGCGATCCCGGCGATCGCGGCATTGCCGCCGGTCCGCTACGGCGACGAAGCGTGGTCCCGCATCGAGGCGATGCTGTCGCTGTTGCCGGAACTCGCGGCGCACCTCGAAGTCGAGTTCGCCCGTGCGCGCGAAGTCGACTTTCCCAAGGCGACGCTCTCGGCGCTCGCGGCGCTCGGCGAACGCGATGCGCCGGGAGACGCGCTCTTGCGCCTCGACCTTCGCGTCGATCACCTGCTCGTCGACGAGTTTCAGGACACCTCCTACGCGCACCTCGACCTGATCGGCAGGCTCGTCGCCGGGTGGTCGCCCGGCGATGGACGCACGCTCTTCGCGGTCGGCGACCCGATGCAGTCGATCTACCGGTTCCGCGGGGCCGAGGTCCGCGCGTTCGTCGAAGCGATGGCCGCAGGCACGATCGAAGGCGTGGCGGTCGAACGCCTGACGCTGCGGCGCAATTTCCGCTCGCAGGCCGGCCTCGTGTCGTGGGTCAACCGGCAATTCCCGTCGGTGCTGGGCGCGATCGACGAGCCCTGGCAGGGCCGCGTCGCCTTCGCGGAGTCGATCGCGACCAAACCGGCGGAGGAGGGCGCGGCCGTGACGGTCGACATCGCGGCCGACGACGCCGCCGAAGCGGAGGTCGTCCTGGCGCGAGTGCGCGAGGCGCGCGCGCGCGGCGGGTCCATCGCGATCCTCGCCCGCAACCGCGGCCACCTCGGGGCGCTGCTTCCGGCGCTGCGCGACGCCGGCATCGCGTACTCGGCGGTCGATCTCGACGTCCTCGCCGATCGTCCCGCGGTGCGCGACGTGGTGGCGCTCGCGCACGCGCTCTTGCAGCCGGACGACCGGCTCGCGTGGCTCGCGGTCCTGCGCGGGCCCTCGTGCGGCCTCACGCTCGCCGACCTGCACCTGATCGTCCAGGCCGCGGATGCCACGGCCGGGCGCTCGATCGAAGCGGCGCTGGACGTGCCGCCCGAGGGCCTGTCCACCGATGCACGGGCGCGCATCGCGCATGTCGTGCGCGCGCTCGCTGCCGCGCGGAATCGACATGGGCTCGCGCCGCTGGTCGAGCGGGTGCGCGAGGCGTGGATCGCGATCGGCGGGCCGGCGACGTTGTCCGAGGCGCTCGACCTCGTCGCGGTCGACGACGTGCTCGCGCTCCTCGCCGCGCACCAGCGCGCCGGCGACCTGCCGGATTGGAACGCGTTCATCGCGCACCTCGCCGAGACCAGGCTGTCGCCGCCGCCCGGCGACGACGACCGCGTGCAGGTGATGACGATGCACAAGGCGAAGGGCCTCGAGTTCGACACCGTCATCCTGCCCGGACTCGCCCGCGGCAAGACGCGCAACGACACGCCGTTCCTGCGCTGGCGCACCCGGCGCCACGGGCTGATGCTGGGCCTCGCGCGCTCGCGCGGCGGAGACGACGATGGTGTCTACGCCTACCTCGCGCGCCTCGCCGCGGGCGAAGGCGAGGCGGAACTCGCGCGTCTCGCGTACGTCGCGTGTACGCGCGCGAGACGAAGGCTCGCGCTCGTCGCGGTGTTGGGTGTCGACGCGGAAACGGGGGGCTGGGAGCGCCCGAGCCGCGCATCCTTCCTCGGGCGTTTCGACGCGACGATCGTGCATGAGGCGCCGCCGCCGACGCCCGGCGCGGTCGATGCGGGGCCGCCGGCCACCGCGCGGCCGGCGCCGTTCGAACGCCTGCCGTCCCTCTGGCGTGCGCACGCCGCGGTCGCGCCGCTCATGAGGACGTCGTCCGCGCGCACCGTCGAGACCGCGCTGCCGTTCGACTGGGCGCGGGAGCGCGCCCGGCGGTTGGGCGTCGTCGTGCACCAGGTGCTCGCGCGCGTGGCGGTCGAGGGACTCTCGCGTTTCGACGCGGCGCGGCTCGCCTCCGAGCGCGCGCGCCTCGAAACGGTCCTGATCGCGGAAGGAGCCCTGCCCGGCGAAGCGGCCGCGGAGGCCTCCGAGGCCCTCGCTACGGTCGCGACGACGCTCGCCGACCCGCGCGGGCGCTGGCTCTTCGACCCCGCGCACGAGGATTCGCGCAGCGAATGGGCGCTGACCGGGATCGACGAGGGCGAGATCGTGCACGTCGTGCTCGACCGCGCATTCATCGCGAAGGGCGAGCGCTGGATCGTCGACTTCAAGACCGGCACGCACGAGGGCGCGGACGCGGCCGAGTTCCTCGACGCGGAACTCGCGCGGTACCGCGGACAGCTCGAACGCTACGGGCGCATCGTCGCCACGCTCGATCCGGCGCACCGCGTGCGCCTCGCGCTCTATCATCCGCGCGTCCCGGGGGGCTGGCGGGAAGTCACGACCTGACCGGGCTGCGACCACCTCGTGCGGCCCGGGGAAGGTTCCTGCGCACCCGTGCAGCGACGCATCCGACGGGTGTCGTCCGCTGCCGCTATAATTCAACGTTTTGGCATCGCCACCGCGGCGTCGAGCCGCGGCGCGCTCCCCTCGATGCAGCTCCTCCGCGGCCTGCCCGAGGTCGCCGGCCGCAACGTCGCGCTGACCGTCGGGAACTTCGACGGTGTCCACCTCGGGCACCAGGCGATGCTCGCGCGTCTGGCCGAAGCCGCCGACGACCTCGCGCTCGTTCCCGCGGTGCTGACCTTCGATCCGCACCCGCGCGAGTTCTTCGCGAAGTCGTCCGCGCCGGCGCGTTTGTCGTCGCTGCGCGGCAAGATCGACGCGTTCCGCACCTTCGGCGTGCAGCAGGTCATCGTCGCGCGCTTCGACCGCTCGCTCGCGTCGCTCGAACCGGAGGCGTTCATCGACGAGGTGCTGGTGCGCCGGCTGGGGGCCCGATGGGTGCTGGTCGGCGCGGACTTCCGGTTCGGCCGCGGTCGCGCCGGCGACCTCGCGCTCCTGCGCCGGCACGCGCGGAGCTTCAGCGTCGAGGCGATGGGGACGGTGGAAATCGGCGGCGAGCGCGCGAGTTCGACCGCCGTGCGCGAGGCGCTTCGCACCGGCGACCTCGATCGCGCGTCGCATCTCCTCGGCCGGACCTACGCGATGGCCGGCCACGTCGCGCACGGCGCGAAGCTCGGCCGCACGCTCGGATTTCCGACGATCAACCTGCCGCTCAAGCGCAAGCCGCCGCTCGAGGGCATCTTCGCCGTGCGCGTGCTCGGCCTCGGCGCTCCGCGACGCGGCGTCGCGAGCCTCGGCGTGCGTCCGACGGTGACGGAAGGCGGCCGGCCGATGCTCGAGGTGTTCCTGTTCGATTTCGACCAGACGGTGTACGGCAGGCGCATCGTGGTCGAGTTCCTGCGCAAGCTGCGCGACGAGGCGCGCTTCCCCGACCTCGACTCGCTGACGCGCCAGATCCGCGCCGATGCGGACGCGGCGCGCGCCTATTTCGAAGCGACTCCCTGAGATGCCCGACGCGAAGAAACCGGACTGGAAGTCCACGCTCAACCTGCCCGACACGCCGTTCCCGATGCGCGGCGACCTCGCGAAGCGCGAGCCGGGATGGGTGCGCGAGTGGCAGGAGCGGGACGTCTACGGCGCGATCCGCAAGGCCTCGGCCGGACGACCACGCTTCGTCCTGCACGACGGGCCGCCGTACGCGAACGCGGCGATCCATATCGGGCACGCGGTCAACAAGATCCTCAAGGACGTCATCGTCAAGGGCCGCACGCTCGCGGGTTTCGACGCGCCCTACGTGCCGGGCTGGGACTGCCACGGCATGCCGATCGAGGTGCAGATCGAGAAGACCCACGGCAAGCACCTGCCGGTCGAGCGCACGCTCGAACTCTGCCGCGCGTACGCGACCGAGCAGATCGCGATCCAGAAGCGCGACTTCCAGCGCCTGGGCGTGCTGGGCGACTGGGACCGGCCGTACACGACGATGGCGTTCGCGAACGAAGCCGAGGAGATCCGCACGCTCGGCAGGCTCCTCGAGAAGGGCTTCCTGTACCGGGGCCTGAAACCGGTCAACTGGTGCTTCGACTGCGGCAGCGCGCTCGCCGAGGCCGAGGTCGAGTACGAGGACCGCCAGGACATCGCGATCGACGTCGCGTTCCCGCTGGTCGACGCGGCGGAGCGCGCGAAACTCGCGCGCGCGTTCGGCCTCGCGCGTGCGCCCGAGGGCCCGGTCTCCGCGGTGATCTGGACGACCACGCCGTGGACGATTCCCGCGAACCAGGCGCTGAACGCTCACCCGGACTTCAGCTACGCGCTGGTCGAGACCGACCGCGCGCACGTCGTCGTCGCCGCCGATCTGGCCGAGGCCTGCCTCGCGCGCTGGAAGCTCTCCGGGCGGACGATCGCGACCGCGAAAGGGAGCGCGCTCGAGCTCATCGCCTTCCGCCACCCGTTCTGCGATCGTGCCGCCCCGGTCTATCTCGGCGACTACGTGACGCTCGAGCAGGGCACCGGCATCGTTCACAGTTCACCCGCGTACGGCATGGACGACTTCCTGTCCTGCCGGCGCTACGGCATGACCGACGAGGGCATCGAGAACCCGGTACAGGGCGACGGCCGCTACGCCGCGTCACTGCCGTTCTTCGGCGGCCTGTCGATCTGGGACGCGAATCCGCGGATCGTCGACAAGCTGCGCGAAGTCGGGGCGCTGATGCACGCGGAGAAGTTCACCCACAGCTACATGCACTGCTGGCGCCACAAGACGCCGATCATCTACCGCGCGACCACGCAGTGGTTCGCGGGCATGGACGACGTGCCGGGCTACCGCGGCGCGAAGCCGGCCCGGACGCTGCGCGACCTCGCGCTCGAGGGGATCGAGCGCACGCGCTTCTACCCGTCCTGGGGCAAGGCGCGTCTGCACGGCATGATCGCGCACCGCCCCGACTGGACGCTCTCGCGGCAGCGCCAGTGGGGCGTGCCGCTGCCGTTCTTCGTCGACCGCGAGACCGACGAGCTGCATCCCGACACCGCCGCGCTCCTCGAACTCGCGGCGAAGATGGTCGCCGAGCGCGGCATCGCCGCGTGGTTCGAGGCGACGCACGAGACCTTCGGCGTCGACGAGAAGCGCTACCGCAAGCTCACCGACACGCTCGACGTGTGGTTCGATTCCGGCTCGACGCACCAGACGGTGATGGGCGGCCCGCAGGGGCGCGCGACCCATCACGGCTCGCATCCGGACGACACCGCGTTCCCGGCGGACCTCTACCTCGAAGGCTCGGACCAGCACCGCGGCTGGTTCCACTCGTCGCTGCTGGTGTCGTGCATGCTGAACGGCGTCCCGCCGTACAAGGCGCTCCTGACCCACGGTTTCGCGGTCGACGGCGAAGGCAAGAAGATGTCGAAGTCGAAGGGCAACGTCGTGGCGCCGCAGAAGGTGTCCGACACGCTCGGCGCCGACATCCTGCGGCTGTGGGTCGCCGCGACCGACTACTCGGGCGACCTCAACATCTCCGACGAGATCCTGAAGCGCAACGTCGAGAGCTACCGCCGCATCCGCAACACGCTGCGCTTCCTCGTCGCGAACACGTCCGACTTCGCGGCGGGCGACGCCGTGCCGTCGGGAGAGCTGTTCGAGATCGACCGCCACGCGCTCGCACGACTCGCAGCGCTCGTCGACGAGGTGGTCGCCGACTACGACCGCTACGAATTCCACCTCGTGGTCCAGAAGCTCACGACCTACTGCTCGGAGGACCTGGGCGGCTTCTACCTCGACGTGCTGAAGGATCGGCTGTACACGACACCGGCCGCGGGGCGGGCGCGCCGCTCGGCGCAGACCGCGCTCGCGTCGATCCGCGACACGCTCCTCGCGCTGCTCGCGCCGATCCTGTCGTTCACCTGCGAGGAAGCCTGGCGGATCGTGCATCCCGGCGATCCGACGCTCTTCGTCCGCACCTGGCGGGAACTCCGTCCGCAGGTGGCCGGCGGCGCCGAACTCCTCGCGAAATGGGAGTCGATCCTCGCCGTGCGTGCGGTCGTGCAGAAGGAGATCGAGGCGGTGCGCCAGTCCGGCCGGATCGGCAGTTCGCTGCAGGCCGAAGTGACGATCTCGGCGCCCGCGCCGGCGTACGCGGCCCTGGCCTCGCTCGGCGACGACCTGCGCTTCGTCACGATCACCTCGGCGGCGCGGGTCGAGGAGGGCGACGCGCTCGCAGTCGCGGTGAACCCGTCCGGCGGCGAGAAGTGCGAGCGCTGCTGGCACTATCGCGCCGACGTGGGCGACGATGCGGCGCATCCGTCGCTCTGCGGCCGCTGCGTCGCGAATCTCTTCGGCGCCGGCGAGCCTCGGAGGCACGTATGACCGCCTCGGTGAGGGTATCGACCCGCCGCTGGATCGTGCTCGCCGCGGCGATCGTGGTCATCGACCAGGTCACCAAGGCGGCGATCCAGTCGACGCTGCGGCCGGGCGAGATCATCCCGATCCTGCCGTTTCTGTCGATCGTGCTGGCGTTCAATACCGGCGCGGCGTTCAGTTTTCTCGCCGGCGGCGACGGCTGGCAGCGCTGGTTCTTCACCGTCGTCGCGGTCGCGGCGTCGATCTTCATCGTGTGGCTGCTGCGGCAGGGCGGCGGGCGGGTCTATTGCACCGGCCTCGCGCTGATCCTCGGCGGTGCGATCGGCAACCTCGTCGACCGCCTGCTGCTGGGCCATGTCGTCGACTTCATCCTCGTCCACTGGCGCGACTGGACCTATCCCGCGTTCAACGCCGCCGACAGCGCGATCACGGTGGGCGCGGTCCTCCTCATCGTCGACAGCTTCCGCCACCGGCGCGCCGATGCGCCGGCTGCGCCATGACCGCTCCCGCCGCCCCGCCCGAATCGCTCGATGTCGTGCTCGCGAACCCGCGCGGCTTCTGCGCGGGCGTCGACCGCGCGATCGCGATCGTCGAGCAGGCGATCGCGCAGCACGGGGCGCCGATCTACGTCCGCCACGAGGTCGTGCACAACCGCACCGTCGTCGAGGGCCTGAAGGCGAAGGGCGCGGTGTTCGTCGACGAACTCGATGCGGTGCCGCGCGGAGCGACCGTCGTGTTCTCGGCCCACGGCGTGTCGAAGGCGGTGCGGGCGGACGCCGAAGCGCGCGGACTCACGGTGTTCGACGCGACCTGTCCACTGGTGACCAAGGTCCACGTCGAGATCGCCAAGATGCACGGGCAGGGCCGCGAGATCGTGATGATCGGCCACCGCGGCCACCCGGAGGTCGAGGGCACGATGGGGCAACTCGACGGCGGCGTGCATCTGGTGGAATCGGTCGCCGATGTCGAGCGCCTCGTCGTGGCGGACCCCGAGCGGCTCGCCTACGTGACGCAGACGACGTTGTCGGTCGACGATGCGGCCGCGATCGTCGATGCGCTGAAGCGCCGCTTCCCGGCGATCACCGGTCCGCGCAAGGACGACATCTGCTACGCGACGCAGAACCGGCAGGACGCGGTGAAGGCGATGGCGCGCGCGGTCGACCTCGTCATCGTCGTCGGCAGCCCGAACAGCTCGAACTCGAACCGCCTGCGCGAGGTCGCGGCCAACCGCGGCGTGCACGCGTACATGATCGGCGACGCCTCCGAACTCGACCCGGCGTGGGTCGCGGGCCGCCGCCGAGTGGGCGTCACCGCCGGCGCATCGGCGCCCGAGGTGCTCGTCCGCGGCGTGATCGAACGCCTGCGCGAACTCGGCGCGCGGTCGGTCGCCGAACTCGGAGGAACGCTCGAGAACGTCGTCTTCGCGCTGCCCGCGGGTCTGCGCGGCGCGCACCTGTCGAAGCCCCCCGAGACCGGCGCGGACGCCGACGGGCGCGGTCGTTAGTTGCGTCGACGGTCGCGGACGGAGGTTCGGGTTCCGGTCGAGTCCCGGGACAGGGAAGCGGAGAGCGTCCGACTGAAGTCGGAGCTGCATGGAGGACGTGGCACCGCGGGGTCCTGGTGGGTCGGGCTTCAGCCCGACGGGGTTCGCGGCGCCGAAGCACGCTGCTGCTCGGCACGGAACCACAGCAGCAGCGCCGCGAACGTCGCGAGCGCGAGAATGCACGCCACCGCCGCGACGACGGCATGGCGGCCGGCCTCGGAGAGCGCGCGCACGAGCGCCTCGGCCACGTAGAACGGCAACAGCAGCGCGAGCACCTGGCGCGGTTTGCGCCGGCCCTGCGCGACGCCCGGCACGAGCAACACGAGCGGCAGCGCCTTCAGCGCGAGCCAGGCGGAGCCGGGGCGAAGCGGCGCCAGCACGCTCTCCCACAGGAGCGAGAGCGCGGCGAGCGCGATGAGCCCCGCGACGCATGCCCGAGCGTAGCGCCGCACCGGATCACTCGACCGGCACGAACTCGTGGATCTCGTACCCCGGACCGGTGTCGACGAGCTTGGTCAGCACGGCCGTGCCCGAGCCGCTGCCGCGCTTCAACGCGATCGCGTGCTCGATCTGGAATACGCCGGCGGGCCCGACGACCTGCGCGGGCACGCCGTCGGGATCGGTCTCGTCCGCGGGGAGCACGATCACCGGCACCGGGCTCGCGTTGGGCGCGCCTTCGGGCGTGGCGGCCGCCGCCTCCGCGTGATCGGCGAGCAGCTCGCAACCGAATTCGAGCGCGGTGCCCTTGAGCGTGTTGCGGAACCATCGGACCACCGCGAGTTGCAGCGAGAGCCGGCCTTCGACGCGCAGCGACACGATCTCGCCGATCCGCAACGACGCGGGCGTCGCGTCGGTCTGGCGCAGCGCGTAGCCCGCGGGCGTGTGGTTGATGACCTGGCAATGGGTCATCGGCGGAAGCCCGCCCGGCGCGGGCGGCGCCACGCCGGCGGGTCGGCCCCTGCTGTACTGCCACGCGCCCGAGAAGCCGACGCACATCACCACGCGAGCACGCGAGGGCAACCGGTTGAACTGGCGGGCGGGCGGGATCGCCCATTGGCGCAAGAGCCGCTGCAGCAGCGCGAGGTACGCCTGCCGGGACGACGCGTCGCGCCCGACGCCGTCGGGCAGCGCGCCACCGCCTTCCACCGCGCGGACTTCCTCCTGGAGCTGGAAGGCGAGATCGAAGGTGAGGAGGTAGAGGCGCGAGCCGTCCATCGCCCCGCCCTTGTTGGCCGAGAACGGCGGGAAGTCGTGGCCGGCGGGCACGATCGCGACCGACTTCGCGAGCCGATGGACCGGCGCGACGTCGGTGAGTTTGGCCCAGTGCGAATGGGTCTGGAGGTACGCGAGCACGGTGCCGAACTGGCCGGGGTGGAAACCGTAGGGATTCGCGAGCGCGAGCAGCAGCGCCTGCACGTAGATGCGCTCGGGCGTGGTTTCGGCCGCATCTCCCTGGATCGACGCGAGGTGGAGTCCGCGTTCGCGTGCGTAGCCGTAGACCGCGTGCGCGTCGAGCCAGGTGTGCGCGGGCACCGGCGAATACGACTGGTAGGACGCCGCGAGCACCCGCGCGAAGCACTGCAGGCAGCGGTGGACGAGCGCGGTCGCGAGCCGCGAGCCGCCGAGCGAGAGGCGCTTGCGCGCTTCGCCGGCGAGCAGGTGCTTGTACGCCGTCGACAGCTCCTGCGCGAGGGTGAGGGCGGCCTTCGCGGCTTCGAGCGGCGCGCCGGTCAGCGGATGGGCCGCCTGCAGCACCGCGCGCTCGAGCTTCGGCCACAACTGCAAGGCGGCCGCCCAGTACGCCTCGGCGAGTTCCATGCGCCGGGCGTCGCTCATCACGACGCGGTTGGTCGCCGCGAGCGCGTCGCCGATCCGTTGCGCCGCTGCCACGGGGTCGCGCTTCCCCGTGTCCGCGAGCCAGGCGGAGACGCGCGCGAGGCGCGTTTCCGGCGGGTGGGCCGGGTGCGCGTCGAGCTTGGGGAGCGTCAGGGTGAGCGTCATGGGCACCGGATTGTAAGCCCGGCTCCGGTCGGGGCGGGTTACCCGAGAACGGGCGGTCAGGCGCGCTCGGGGGGATGCCAGGGGAGGTAGTGCGGCGCCGGTCCGTGGAGGAACGCCTCGAGTTCCTCGCGGCGGGTCATCGCGTCGGCATAGCCCAGGTCGAGCATCGCGCGGACGAACTGCGGATCGAACAGGAGGTACGAGGTGAGGTTCGCTCCGGTGCCCTCGGTGCTGCCCAGGCCGCGCATGAGGCGCGTCACTCCGCCGGGGAGGCGGTGGGCGTGCGTCAGGGCCGCCTCGCCCAGGTCGCGCGAGGGCGAGAGCACGAACGCATCGACGTGGCCGAGCGCGATGCCGCGGGAAGCGAGCACGTCGGGAGGAACCGCGCTCGCCACCCGGTTCAATTGCGTCAGGCGCTCGAGGTCCGCGCCGAGGTTGTCGAGGAAGATCGTCGACAGCGCGTGGCCCACCGTCTGGGCGAACGACGGATACGCGTGCGGATCGGCAGGCGCGACGCGCTGCCCGGCGAACTGCCCGACGGCGAGCACGAGGAGCCGCCGCGCACCGAGATGCAGCGCGGGCGACAGCGGCGTCAACTGCCGCACCGATCCGTCCATGTACCAGTCGCCGCCGACCTCGGTGGCCGGAAACACGAACGGGATCGCGGTCGACGCGAGCAGGTGTTCGACGCCGAGGCGGTCGCGGCGACCCTCGCGGCGCGTGCGCCGCCATGGCGCGATCGTCTGCGCGCCCGCGAAGAACGAGACCGCGAACCCGGTCGAGTACGAGGTCGCGTTGACCGCGACCGCGCGCAGGACGCCTTCCGCGATCTGGTGGTCGATGCGAGCGAAATCGATCGCCCCGCCGAGCAGTTGCGCGAGCGGCGCGTTGTCGAGCATCGATGCCGCTTCCGCCGGCCCGGGCTTGCCGGTGAGCACGCCGGCGAGCCAGCGCATGCCGTGGCGGGAGAGCGAAGCGAGATCGGTGCGGTAGACGTCGTCGGCGTGGATACGCCGCCACCAGCGCGCGAGGCGCGCCACACCGAGACGGAAGTCGTCCGCGTGGACCGCGAGCGTCACTGCGTTGATCGCGCCCGCGGAGGTACCGCAGAGCACCGAGAACGGCAGCGGCGAGCCGCGCGGCGCGAGTTCGGCCAGCGCGCGCAGCGCGCCGACCTGGTAGGCGGCGCGTGCGCCCCCGCCGGAGAGAACGAGTGCGCTGGACATTCCGGTATCCATCCTGCCTACCGGGAATGACAACGTACGGTACAAACTGGCATAAGTCTTGCGTTCTTGACGCGATGGTAGCCCCCGGCAGCCTGTCTGGGGCAATTCCAGGCGGCATCGCCCAGCATGGTTTTCCTGTCTTCCGCGCCGGACGCGCGGGCTCCCGGCCAATCGGACGGCGCAGTTGATGCGACGCCTCCCCCACCCCGGCCCGTCCGGTCACTTCGATGGTGGGGAGCGCTCGCGGCTGCGGTACTGCTCGTGCCCGTTCTGTCGCTGATCGGGGCCGACATTGCCTTGCAGCGACAGCAGACGCAAGCCCGGGCTGAGCGCGAGATGCTGCGGTTCGCGCAATACTTGGCGGCGGAAGTCGATGCGCAGGTGCGCGACCACGCCCGGGTGGTGGGCATGCTCGCCTCACGGGTCGAGTTCCGGCGTTCAGGAGGCGCGTCCTGCGATACCACGCTCGACACGCTGCGGCAGTTCCGGCCGGAGATCGCGTCCATTGCACTTATCGGGCTGGACGGACGCATGTCGTGCCCGGCGCGGGACGCCTATCCGCCGGCGACCTACGAGGATCGCACCTGGTTCCAGGCGATCGCGCGAGGCGAGGCGTCCTTCCGGGACCGGCCCCAGCGCGACCTTGACTCCGGGCGGATCGTCGTGCCCTTCGCGTTCGCGGTGACTGCGCATAGCGGCGCACTGATGGCGGTGCTGGTGAGCAGTATCGACCTCGACCGCCTTCCGCTGGTCGGTCCCACCGTGCCCGAGCTGCCCGGCGGCCTCCTGCTCATGCTCGTCGATCGCCAGGGCCAGATCGTCCCGCATGCCCGCGGCGCGGCGGGCGCGACAACGAACGTGGGCGACGAGGTGCTGGGGAACCTCGCGCGGGGTCGTTCCGGCTGGCGTGGCCCGAGCGCGGTCGCCGCCGATTCGATCGTCGGGGCTGCGCCGCTCACGACACTCCCCCTGTACGCGGTGGCGGTCGCGCCCGCGAGCCGGATCTTGACTCCGGATCGGGGTCAGACGGTGCGCTTGATCATGTTCACGGTGCTGCTTCTCGCCGGTACGGCCATCGTGACGCTCATGCTGCACCATCGACTGATGCAGCCGATCCGCGCTCTCGTCCAGGTCGCGGAGGGTGTCGCCGAGGGCAATCTCGGTCTTCGCGTCCCTGAGCGAAGCCGGACTGTCGAGTTCGGGCGGATCGCGGTAGGAATCAACACGATGCTGAAACGGCTCGCGGCGAACCAGGCCGCGCTGGTCGAATCGGAAGGTCGCCTGCGGACGATCCTCGAGGCTGCCGGAGATCCGATCCTGGTGGTCGACCGCCGCAACGTCATCCGCTTCGCGAGCCCCGCCTGCGAAAGCGTGCTGGGCTGGCATCCGGACGAACTCGTCGGGCGCGGACTGTGCACGATCCAGCCCGCGCGACTCGCCTCGACGCACCTCGAGGCCATGTCGCGACACGTGCGCACCGGCACGCGCTCCGTGGACTGGGGCGCCTTCGAGACGGTCGCCCGGCGTCGTGACGGTCGGGAGATCCCGGTCGAAATCGCCTTCGGCGAAATCATGCTCGACGGCGAGCCCGCCTACGCAGGCTTCCTCCGGGACATCAGCACGCGCCGGGACCACGAGCGACTGCTGCGCGAGACCGAGGCCGCGCGACTGCAGCTGCTCGACGCGGCACCGGCGATGATCTGGACGAGCGACGCGCAGGGGCACACGGTGTACGCCAGCCCGCGGATGCTGGAGTACCTCGGAACGACGCTCGAGGAGGTGAGCGGCTGCGGCTGGCTCGATTTCGTGCATCCGGCGGACCGCGTTCGCGTGCGCGAGTTGGTCGAGTCGCGCCGCAATGCGCCCGTCGAGTTCACGACCGAATACCGGCTCCGACGCGCGGACGGTGCCTACCGATGGTGCCTCGATCAGGGAGGGCCGCGTCTGGGTTCCGGAGGCGAGATCGAGGGCTCGATCGGTTGTTGCGTCGACATCCACTCGCGCATCGAGACCGAGCGGCGACTGCGGCGCAGAACGGCGATCCACGAGGTTCTGTCCGACGTCAACCTCGCGATCGCCGGCGAGTTGGACGCCGACGATCTCATGCAGCACGTCTGCGACTCGATCGTCGCGTTCGGAGGCATGTACGCCGCATGGATCCACGCGCTCGACGCGACGGGGACGACGCTCGAGCCAGCCGCCCGTGCCTGCTTCACCCAATCCCTCGACGGGCTCCGGGCAGTGTCGGTCGCCGACGTCGATGCCTCCGTGGGGAAGCCGATCCTGCGGGCGTTCCGGACCGGTGGTCCCCAGGTCGTCGACCGACGTCCCGACGAAGCCGCGACGCCGGAAGAGCGGGAGGACCTGC
Source organism: Burkholderiales bacterium (assembly GCA_015075645.1). Classification (NCBI taxonomy): domain Bacteria; kingdom Pseudomonadati; phylum Pseudomonadota; class Betaproteobacteria; order Burkholderiales; species Burkholderiales bacterium. Next base: position 138,195 of record JABTUF010000002.1, read on the forward strand.
CGCGCGGCGCGCAGTCGTCGTGCCTGCTGCCGCTCTGCCGCGACGGCGTCACGATCGGTGTGCTGACCGTCGCGTCGACCGATGCCGAAGGGTTCGATGCGGAACTGGTCGATCTGATGGAACTCATCGCGGCCGACGTGTCGTTCGGGCTCACGTCGATCGCAGAGCGGATGCGGAGGTCCGAAGCCGAAGACGACCTGCGCGCGCTCGCCGTGACGCTCGAGGAGCGGATCATCGAGCGCACGCGCTCGCTCGAGGTGGCCAACCGCGAGCTCGAGGCGTTCAGCTACTCGGTGTCGCACGACTTGCGCGCGCCGCTCCGGGCAATCAGGGGCTTCACGGAACTCGTGCTCGAAGGAGCCGGCCCGTCGATGGACGCGACGCATCGCGGATACCTCGATCGCGTCCTGGCGGCCTCGCGCCGGATGTCGTCGCTGATCGACGACCTGCTCGACCTGTCGCGCGTCACGCGCGCGGAGATCCGCCGCCGACCCGTCGACGTGACCGCGCTGGCGCGCGAGATCCTGGCGGAACTCGTCGCCGGCGCTCCCGAGCGGCGGGTCGAGACCGACGTCGCGCCGGGGCTCGTGGTCGACGCGGATCCGGGGCTCACCCGCACGGTGCTCGTCAACCTCCTCGGCAACGCGTGGAAGTTCACCGCGCGGGCCGACCGCGTGCGGATCGAAGTCCGCGCGACCGAACTCGACGGGCAGCGGGCGATCTGCGTGCGCGACAACGGAGCCGGATTCGACGTCGCCCATGCCCACAAGCTGTTCGCGCCGTTCCAGCGGCTCCATTCCGAACGCGAGTTCGAGGGCTCCGGGATCGGCCTCGCGCTGGTGCACCGCATCGTCTCTCGCCACGGCGGGCGAGTGGTCGCCCATGGGGCCCCCGGACTCGGTGCGACGTTCGTCGTGAGCTTCGGCGATTGCGTCGTGGTGTGACGATCAGGCGCCGAGGCGCGCGAGCGACGCGGCGAGCGCGCGTGTCATCGTGGCGACCACGGCCGGCATCGACAGCAGGAGCGCCGCGAGGCCGCCGATCAACGTCAGGGGGAAGCCAACGGCGAACAGGTTGAGCTGCGGCGCCGTGCGCGCGAGCACGCCCAGGGCGAGATTCACCATGAGGAGCACGCCCAGCACCGGCAACGCGATGCGCAGTCCGACCTCGAACAGGAACGCGCCCTGGGCGAGCACGGTCGCGGCGTCGCCCCAGCCTGGGGGTGATCCGACCGGCCAGCGGGCGAAGCTGTCCGCGAGGGCACCGAGCAGCGCGAGATGACCGTCGGTGGCGAGGAACACCAGCACCAGCACGATGTCGAGGAAGTTGCCGACGATCGGCGCCGGGGCCTGGTTCTGCGGGTCGACGAACGCAGCGAACGACAGGCCCATCTGCAGTCCGATCGCATCGCCGGCGAGCTCGACCGCCGCGAACAGGAGCTGAAGAAAGAAGCCGATCGCGAGACCGATCGCGATCTCGCCGACGATCAGTCCGAGCCCGCCCAACGAGAACAGCGGTACGTCCGGCGCGGGCGGCAGCGTGGGCGCCAGGAGCGCCGCGGTGAGCGCGGCGAGTCCGATGCGCGCGGGACGCGGAACGCTGCGATGGGAGAACAGGGGCGCGCTGGAATAGAGGGCGAGGATGCGCAGGAACGGCAGTACGAGTGCCGCGACGAAGCGCTCGGCGTCTGCCGCGGTGAAGCCCGGCACGACTCAGCTCCCGAGCTGCGGGATGCGCTCGAACAGCCGTTGCGTGTAGTCGACGAGGATCGAGAGCATCCAGGGTCCCGCGACGACGAGCGTTGCGAACATGGCCACGAGTTTCGGTATGAACGACAGCGTCATCTCGTTGATCTGCGTCGCGGCCTGAAGCACCGCGACGACGAGGCCGACGATCAGCGTGACGAAGAGGACCGGCGCGGACACGAGGAACGTGACCCACATCGCCTCCTGAACGAGCGAGAGTACGCTCTGCGAGGTCATGGCGTCTCCGGGGCGAACCGTCGTGCCGTGAACCGGACGCGGGACGTCGCGCCGCGCGGGGACGAGGTGGTTCCCGGACGGGTCACGGGCCGGTCCCGAAGCTCGCGACCAGCGAGCCGACGAGCAGCGTCCATCCATCCACGAGGACGAACAGCATGAGTTTGAAGGGCAGGGAGACGAGGACCGGCGACAGCATCATCATCCCCATCGACATCAGCGCGCTCGCGACGACCAGGTCGATGATCAGGAACGGGATGAAGACCATGAATCCGATCTGGAACGCGGTCTTGAGTTCGCTGGTCACGAAGGCCGGCACGAGCACCCGGAACGGGACAGCGTCGGGCCCGGACGGCGCGGGCACGCGCGCGAGCCGCACGAACAGCGCGAGATCGGCGTCGCGCGTCTGCCGGAGCATGAACGCGCGCAGCGGGGCCTGGGCCTTGTCCAGCGCCTCCGCGCCGGAGAGCTTGCGCTCGGTGTACGGCACATAGGCTTCGGCGTGGATGCGGTCGGCGACCGGGCCCATCACGAAGAGCGTGAGGAACAGCGACAGTCCGATCAGCACCGCGTTGGGCGGCGAACTCTGCGTGCCGAGCGCGTGCCGCAGCAGCGACAGCACGATGACGATGCGCGTGAACGCGGTCGTCATCAGCAGGATCGCCGGCAGGAACGTGAGCGCGGTGAGGACGAGCAGCGTCTGGACCGGCAACGAATAGCTCTGGCCGCCCCCCGCGACCGGGGTGCTGCTGAACATCGGGATCTCGGCGCCCTGCGCGAGTGCGGTTCCCGCCGTGGCGGCCAGCGCGACGGCGGCGACGCGAAGGACGGCGCGCTCTCGCGTCATGGCGCAGTCGGGGCGCGGCGGGGTCGGGCGCGTTCCAGGAACGAGGCGAACGTCGCGCGCGGATCCGGGGTCGGCGGCAGCGCCTGGCGCGGAATGCGGTCCAGCGCGGAGACGCTGCCCGGAGCGACACCGACGACGAGCCAGGTCTCGCCGAGCTCGACGACGATGATGCGCTCGCGCGCGCCGACGTTCTGCGAGGCGATCACCTTGAGCGGGCCCCGGATCGCGCGCGCGCCGCCCAGTCGGCGGACGGCCCACGCGATGGCGGCGATCGACGCGACGACGACGGCGAGCGCGACCAGCATCGTGAGGTACCCCCCCGTGAGCACCGCTGCGTGCGACTGCGCGTGCGCGAGGGTCGGTGCGCAGGCGATGGCCGCGCCGGTTCGGACGCGCGTCATCGCTTGAGTCTGCGCAGCCGCTCCGACGGCGTGACGATGTCGGTGAGCCGGATGCCGAACTTCTCGTTGACCACGACGACTTCGCCCTGGGCGATCAGGCAACCGTTGACCAGCACGTCGAGGGGTGCCCCGGCCAGCCCGTCGAGCTCGACGACCGAACCCTGCGCGAGCTGCAGGATGTGGCGGATCGGGATGCGCGCGCGGCCGAGCTCGACCGAGAGCTGCACCGGGATGTCGAGGATCAGGTCGATGTCGCCGGTGACGGCTTCGGAGGGCGCGCGCCCGGGAGCGAGCGTTCCGAACGTCGCGGGCCTGATCTCCGGGCCGGCGTCGGGTTCGGCGATGGCAGCGCCCGCGGGAGCAGGGGAGGGGGTGGTCTCGGCCATGGGGTCCTTCCGTCGCGCGTCGAGGGTTCAGGCGGCCTTGTCCTGTTCGGAGGACAGCAACTTCTCGACGCGCAGCGCCACCTGACCGGCGTGCGTGCCGTAGCTGCATTCGAGGATCGGCACGCCGTCGACATGCGCGAGCACGCGTCGCGGCAGGTCGAGGTCGAGCACATCGCCGGCCCTGACGTTCATCAGTTGCTTGAGCGTGATCGATCGTGTGGCGAGCGTCGCGGCGATTTCGACTTCGGCGAGCTGCATCTGGTGCGCGACCCTTCGGCCCCAGGCACGATCGGGCTCGACCCGGTCCGCCGGCTCCGACGATTCCAGTCGGTCGCGCACCGTCTCGAGCGCCGAGTAGGGCAGACAGAGATGGAACACGCCGCCCCCGCTGCCGAGTTCGACGGTGAACGTCGAGACGACGACGACGTCGGCAGGGGCGCAGATCGCGGCGAACTGGACGTGCGTCTCGCTGCGCCGGTAGGAGAGTTCGAGCGCCATCAGCGGCTTCCAGGCGTCCTGGTAGTCCGCGACGACGAGGTCGAGGAGCCTGCGCACGATGCGCTTCTCGGTCGCGGTGGGCTCGCGACCCTCGGGTCGCGCGTTGAAGCGCCCGCTGCCGCCGAACATCGTGTCGACGACCAGCGAGACGAGCGCCGGGTCGAAGACGACGAGTGCGCTGCCGCGCAGCGGCTCGAGGTCGAGCAGGTTGAGGCTCGCCGGCATCGCGAGCTCTTTCAGGAACTCGCCGAACTTCGCGACCTTCAACGGACCGCCCGTGATCTCGGGGTCGCGTCGCAGGAACCTGGCGAGCGCGGGCTTGAGGTTCTGCGCGAAGCGGTCGTTGCACAGTTCGAGCGCCGGCATGCGACCGCGCACGACGCGCTCCTGTGTCGCGAGATCGTAGGGTCGGACGGCCGGAGGCGCCGCAGTCGCGACCTGGGACCCGCCGCTTGCGTCGACGCCTTCGAGCAGCGCGTCCACTTCGTCCTGGGTCAGGAGCTCGCCGGCCATCGTGGAAGCCTCACTGGATGACGAAGGCGCCGAGGAGCGCCTGCTGGACGCCGCGGTCGGGGTTCTCGCCGGGCAACGACTCGCGCGCCGCGGCGAGCAGTTCGCCGACGAGTTTCGTCTTGCCTTCCGGCACGTTGAGCTCGCTCGGGCGCTTCGACGCGAGCAGGGTGAGCACGCGATCCCGCAGGACCGGCATGTAGACCCTGAGTAGCTCGGTCGCCTTGTCGTCCGTGACCCGGTAGACGACCTGCAACTGGAGGTAGTGGTCGCCGTTCTCCTCCTGCAGATTGACGGTGAACGGTTCGAGCGTCACGAAGACCGGCGGTTTCGTCGCGCGCTGCTCGTCGACTGTCGCCCGGTCGGCCGTTGCGGCGGGTCGCTGCGACCACCACCACCACCCGCCGCCGCCTGCGCCGGCCGCGAGGACGAGCGACAACACGACCGCGAGCAGCAGTCGCTTGCGGGGGGACTTCTTCGGTGCGCCCGCGGCGGCGGGCGGAGCGGGGGGGGGCGCGGTTTTGGCCATGGCAATCGGCGGAGTCCGGTTTCGAGTGTGGGGAATGCGCCATCGGTCCGATCGGTCGAATACGGGGCGCTATCGGGTGCTGTTCGTCGGTCGGGACGGCGACCGCCCAGGAAGGCGCAGCGAACGGCGACGCAGGCGCGGAGCGCATCGGGGGAAGCGAGACGACATTCCCTTGCCCGGACGCGCCGTCACGCCCGCGTGCGTCACGTGCAGACGGCGCCACGACGCTGCGCTTGCCGTGGGGTTACGCAGCGCTTCCCCTAGACATAGAGGTCGACCAGGCCGCGGCGCGTCTCGAACACCCGGGAGGCCGCAACAGGCGGGTCGTCGGCATCGACGTCGCGCGCCGGGGTCGGCGACGTCGGTCGGTCGTCGCGCGATGTGCGGCCGTCGTGGACGCTCGCGTCGCCGAGCGCGATCCCGGCCTCCTGGAGCGCCGAGCGCAGGTCGGGAAGCGACTCATTCAACGCTGCGCGCGCATCGGGCTGCACTGCGGTCACCACGACCTGCACGTCGCTTCCGTTCACGGCGACCGACAGACCGATCGGCCCGAGTTCCGCCGGATGGACGGCGAGCTCGATCCGATCCCACTTGAGCGCGACGAGCCGTACGACCTGTTCCGCGAGCGCAGGTGCGAAGCCGGGCGAACCGATCGGAGCGGCGATCGAGGCGTTCGCCGAGGTCGCGACCCGGTCGGGGAGCGAAGGCGCCACCGTGGGTACCGCATTCGCGGCGGCGCGCTCCGTCGACGGCGAGACGGGGCGCTCGTCGTTCGCCGCGGTGCTCGACTTCGTCGGGCCGGGGCTCGCGTCGCGCAGCCGGGACTGATCGTGGCCCGAAACCCCAGCTTCGACGGGCACCTCGACGCTCGCCTCCGGCTTCCGTCCGCCGTCGGCGGCGAGCGGCCAGGCGCCGGCAACGACCGCGTCGTCGTGCAGGCGACGCCGCGGTTCGCCGGGTGCCTCGGTCTGCGCCATCGTCGTAGGTGAGCCGACGGCGCGCTCGAATGTCGCCGCGGAAGGGGATGCGGGCGGCGCGGGCAGCGTCGCCGCGCCGTGCGTCAGGGCTTCGCGCCATGCCGCGATCGCTTGCCAGGGATCGACGCCTGCGGCGGTGGCAGAGTCGACGCGCTCATGCAGGTGGCGGTCGCGTCCGGGCCGATCGGCTGCGCGATCGTCGCACCCGGCCCGGTCGACGACACGGGCGCCGGACTCGAATCGCTCAACCGGGCGGTCATCGCCGCCGAACAGCCGGCCGGCGTGATCGTCACGCCCGGAGCGAACACCTGCGCATTCGCCGCGCACAGGCGGGGCGCGATCGGACGGCGGCACCACGGGCGAATCGTCGCGAGACGAGCGCGCCGCATCGATCTCGCCCAGCGCGATCTCGAGAGCCGCATCGAACAGGGCGGCGACCAGCGGGTCGGCAGGAACGTCCTGCGATCCGGCGAGCGGGGCGTGGCCGCGGACGGACTCCGTGGCTGCGCCGGGGGCGGCGGACATCATCATCGGCTCTCCCTGGAGAGGGCGGGCGCGACCGCCCGCGGGGTGCTCGCGTACGCGTCCTGCTCCTTCTGCTCCTGTCGACGTTCACGCGTCGCGTGCGCCGCTCGGGCGCGCTTGCCGAGCGTGTCGAAGGACTGCACTTCGCGCTGCTGGCCCTGCCAGGCGCCACGCGCGGATTCGACCGAGGACTGCGCTGCGGCGGTCTGCGACTCCTGCTGCGTGATCGCCTGATCGAGCTGGGCGAGGAAGCGGTGGAAATTCCGCAGTCTCCCTGCGTCGATGCCGGCAAGGGTGGCGCGATTGAGTCGCGCTTCGTACTCGCTTCGGTAGTCGAGCAGCATCGCGAGACGCGACTTCGCGCCGTCGCGGCGCGCGGTCGCGTCCGCGAGCGTGCGGCCGATAGCGTCGCGACGGTTCTCGGCCAGGTCCTTGAGGCGCTGCCAGGGGCGGGAAGGTGCAGTCATGGGGTGTCGGGCTCGAAGAGCGCTTCGAGCCCGTGGATCGCTTCGGCGATCCCCACACGCTCGGCCATGTCCTGTTGCAGGAATCGTTCCAGTCCGGCGTGGAGCGCGATCGCCTCGTCGAGCACGGGGTCGGCCCCCGAGGTGTAGGCGCCGACGTTGATCAGGTCGCGATTGCGCTCGTAGCGCGCGGCCAGACGCTTGAACCGGCGGACCCGGGCGAGGTGCGAAGCAGCGACGAGCTGGTGCATCGCCCGGCTGATCGACTGCTCGATGTCGATCGCCGGATAGTGACCCTGTTCGGCCAGCGAACGCGACAGCACGATGTGGCCATCGAGGATCGCGCGCGCCGCGTCCGCGATCGGATCCTGCGGGTCGTCGCCTTCGGTCAGCACCGTGTAGAACGCCGTGATCGAGCCCCCGCCTTCGCGACCATTGCCGGCACGCTCGACCAGTTGCGGCAGGCGCGCGAACACGCTCGGCGGGTAGCCCTTGGTCGCCGGCGGTTCCCCGACCGCCAGCGCGATCTCGCGCTGGGCCATCGCGAAGCGCGTGAGCGAATCCATGATCAGCAGCACGTCCTCGCCCTGGTCGCGGAACTGCTCGGCGATCGTCGTCGCGTATGCGGCGCCCTGGAGGCGCATCAGCGCCGGAGTGTCGGCCGGTGCCGCGACGACGACGGCGCGCGCGAGACCCTCGGGGCCGAGGATGTGCTCGATGAACTCCTTGACCTCCCTGCCGCGCTCGCCGATCAGACCGACGACGATCACGTCCGCGGAGGTGTAGCGCGCCATCATGCCGAGCAGCACGCTCTTGCCGACGCCGCTCCCGGCGAACAGACCGAGCCGCTGTCCGCGCCCGACCGTGAGCAGCGCATTGATCGCGCGAACGCCGACGTCGAGCGTGTCGACGATCGGAGCGCGCGCGATCGGGTTGATCGGGCGCGCGGCAATCGAGCGCATCTCGGCATCGACGATCGGACCCCGGCCGTCGAGGGGATGGCCGGCGCCGTCGACCACGCGCCCGAGCAACGCCGCGCCGACCGGCAACCGCTTCGCGTGGTCGGTCGACCGCCGCGCCGGCACCGGCGTCACGCCCAACCGCGGTCGGAGCGGGCGGGGAGCGACCGCACGGACCGTGGCGCCGGGCGCGATGCCCGCGATGTCGCCGGTCGGCATCAGGAACAGACGATCCCCGGAGAAGCCCACGACTTCCGCTTCGATGCTTCCGCCTCCGCGCAGCGCGATCGAACACGCGGTCCCGAGCGGAAGCTTCAGCCCGACCGATTCGAGGACGAGTCCCGCCACGCGTGTGAGCTTGCCGCGCGCCTCGATCGCCGGCGTCGCGTGGACCTGCGCCCGGCAATGGCGCAGGAACTCGGCGCAGCGCTCGCCGAAGTCAGGCGAAGTCGAGCCAGTCATCGTGTCGCCCGAGGCCGGCGAGCACCTGCCGCCAGCGGGTCGTGAGGGTCGCGTCGACCTCGGCCTGCTCGGCGTCGAGTCGGACGCCTCCGGGCGCGATGGCGGTGTCGGCGACCAGGTCGATCGTCCGGTCGGCGTGCCGGTCGGCGAGGTGGGCCCGCACCAGCTCGACGTCATCGGGGTGGAGCGCGATCTGCACCTGTCGCGACGCCTGCGGCAGGGCGCGGAGGGCCTCGGTGACCACCGGCAACACGACTTCGCGGCGTACCGACAGGACCTCGCCGACGAGGTGCCGCGCGACGGCGATCGCGAAGTCGAGAACTTCGTCGGCGAGGCGCTGGGCATGCTCTGCGGCCTGGCCGGAGAGCGACGCGCCGAGCATCGCGAAGCGATCCCGCTCGGCGCCCGCGGCGGCGAGGCCGCTGCGGTAGCCCGCGGCATGGCCGGCTTCGACGGCGGCGGACCGCGCCCGCTCCAGCGCGGCCTGCTGGGCCAGGGGATCGGGCTCGGCACGCTCGTCGAGCGCCGCGAGCTCCCAGCGCTGCCACGCGGAAAGTTCAGACGAACTGGTCGTCACCCTTGCCTCCGAGCACGATCGTGCCCTCCTCGGCCATGCGGCGGACGATCTTCAGGATCTCCTTCTGCTCGGCCTCGACTTCGGAGACGCGCACCGGACCCTTCGCTTCGAGATCGTCGCGCAGCATCTCGGCCGCTCGCTGGGACATGTTCTTGAAGATCTTCTCGCGGAGCTCCTCGTTCGCGCCCTTGAGGGCGACGATGAGCGACTCGGACTGGATCTCGCGCAGCAGGGCCTGGATGCCCCGGTCGTCGACCTCGAGCAGGTTCTCGAACACGAACATCTCGTCGAGGATCTTCTGGGCGAGTTCGGCGTCCACCTCCCGCATCGCGTCGACGACGGAGGTCTCGACCGCGCTGCCGAGGAAATTCAGGATTTCGGCGGCTGTCCGGACGCCGCCCGGGGCGGAGTGCCTGCGCACCTCGGTGCCGGAGAGCAACTTGGCTAGGACGTCGTTCAATTCCGACATCGCGCTGGGCTGGATCGCGTCCAGCGTCGCGATCCGCAGCACGACATCGTTGCGCGTACGCTCCGGGAACCGCGTGAGGATCGCGGAGGCCTGATCGCGCTCGAGGTGAACGAGGATCGATGCGATGACCTGCGGATGCTCGTGGCGGATCAGATCGGCGACCGCCGGCGCGTCCATCCACCGGAGACTCTCGATCCCCTTGGCGTCGCCGCCCTGCAGGATGCGGTCGAGCAGGAACGACGCCTTGTCGTCGCCGAGGGCGCGTGTGAGCACGTTGCGGATGTATCCGTCTGCGTCGAGGCCGAGCGAGGTCTGGGTCGAGGCCTCCTGATGGAACGACGACAGCACGTTCTCGATGCGCTCGCGCGTCACGCCGGCGAGCTTCGCCATCGCCTGGCCGATCTTCTGCACCTCCCTCGGGCCGAGGTATCGAAACACCTGCGCGGCTTCCTCCTCCCCGAGGGACATGAGGAGGATCGCGCTGTCGGCGACACCGGCGTCACTCATGCTTGGCCACCCAGGTGCGAACGACGTTGGCGACGATCTTGGGATCGTCGCGGGCGAGCTGGCGCGCGCGTACCAGCGGATCGACCGGGGGTGCCGCTGCCGCGGCCGCCGGAAGGGCGTCCTGGGCCACCATCCCCTCGGGGACCGCCTCGAGGGGAGCGGTCGCGCGACGGAGCATCGGACGGCCGACGCCGAACCACAGCCACGCGAGCAGGAGCGCGTAGGCGCCGTAGCGCGCGGCGTCCTTCGCCATCGCGATCGTGCCGGCCGATTTCCACCACGGCGTCTCGACCAGCGGGGCGGTTTCGGGTTCGCTGAACGGGGCATTGGCGATGGACAGGGAGTCGCCGCGCTCCTGCGAGAATCCCATCGCTTCACGGACCAGGGCCCGGATCTGGTCCATCTCCTTCTCGGAGAGCGCCTGCGGCGCGGCGCGCGTCTCGGGCTTGCCGTCCGCCGCGCCCGCCGCCGGCGCGCGACGATAGTTGACGACGACGGCGGCGGACAGGCGGCGCAGCCCGGCGCCGCCGTTGCGCGTGTGCTGGATCGTCTTGTCGACCTCGAAGGCGGTCGACGCGTCCTTGCGCGTGGCGACCTGGGCGGCGACGCCGGCCGGATTGCCCGCGACCGGCGCTGCCGCTGCGGGGCGCCCGTCGAGCGGCGCCTGCGCGTTGACCGGCGGCTGGTTCGACAGCGCACCGGGCACGCCCTGCGCAGCGCCGCCGGCGCCGGCGGGCGTCGCCGATTCCGCGATCTGCGAGCTGCGGACCGCGGCGCTGGCGGGGTCGTGGTTGGGTTTGAACGTCTCGGCCACCGACTCGACACGCCGGAAGTCGACGTCCGCGGTGATCTGCGCCCGGACGTTGCCGCGCCCGACCACGGGTTCGAGGATGTCCACGATGCGCTGGATCGTCGCGTGCTCGAGCTGCTTCACGTAGGCGAGTTGCGAAGGGTCGAGCCCGCTGCCGTCGTCTTCACGGCGGCGCGACAGCAACGCGCCGTTCTGGTCGAGCACGCTGACGCGCTCGACCGACAGCTCGGGCACGCTGCTCGCGACGAGATGGACGATGCCGCTCACCTGCGCGCGATCCAGAGTACGGCCGGGATGCAGCGTCACCAGCACCGACGCGGACGGTTGCGTCGTCTCGCGCGCGAACACCGACGGTTTCGGGATCGCGAGATGGACGCGCGCTCCGGCGACCGAGTCGAGCGACTGGATCGAGCGCGCGAGCTCGCCTTCGAGCCCGCGCTGGAAGTTGATCTGCTCCTGGAACTGCGTCGCGCCGAACTTCTGGCCGTCGACCAGTTCGAAACCGACGATGCTGCCCTTGGGCAGGCCCTGCGAGGCGAGCTTGAGTCGCGTGTCGTGGACGAGTTCTCCGGGCACCAGGATCGCTCCGCCCCCCTCGGTGATCCGGTACGGCACGCCGAGCGTCCCGAGCGCCGCGACGACGGCGCCGCCGTCGCGGTCCGACAGGCTGCTGTAGAGAACGCGGTAGTCGGGCGTGCGGGCCCAGATCCAGCCGCCGATCGCGACGGCGACGATCGCGGCGATGCCGACCATGAAGGCCAGCAGGCGCGACGGATTCACCGTGGCGATGCGTCGCAGATCGATGACCGGCCGCTCGACGCCGGCGAGGCGGGCGGGAGCGGCGGAGGAAGAGGCGGCGACGGCGGGCGTGTCCACGGCTGAGATCGAGGCGGGTCCTGGGGTCGTGGCGCCGATTGTCCAAGCCGCAGAACGCGCGGCATCGGCCGAGCACCGCGCGGAAACGCCCGCTGTTCCGCGTCTTGCGGCCGCTCGTGTGGGTCCAGACTGCGTGGCGTCCGCCGTCGCGCCCGGCCTCTGCCGGGGGCGCATCCGGCGGCAGGAGCCACCATGGCCATCGACACCTCAGCCATCGATGCGGTGCTCGCCCGGATCCACGCCGCGCGGGAAGCGACGGCCGGCGGACTGGGCACGATCGTCGCGCCGGCGAAGGCCGCCTCGCGCGGCGCCAGCGGGGTCGATTTCGGCACGCTCGTGCGCGATGCGATCCGCGGCGCCGACCAGGCCCAGAAGGACGCCGCTGCGCTGGGGGTGCGCTTTCAGCGCGGCGATCCGGCGGTGGGGCTCGAGGACACGATGATCGCCGTGCAAAAGGCGAACCTGTCGCTCCAGCAGATCGTCCAGGTGCGCAACCGCGTCGTGGCGGCCTACCACGACATCATGAACATGCCGATCTGATCCTCGCCTCAGGTGCGCATGCGGCGGTCGCGCTCGACGCGGGCGATGAAGCGTCGGATCGTCGCAGCGTCGCGTTCGGGGATCCCGAGGAACCTGACGCCGTAGCGCATCGCCCCGTCGTTCCGGGAGGCGACGTGGATCACTTCGACACCGACGGAGATCGGAGGCAATTCGGGGAGCAGGAGGCGACAGCGCTCGTGGCGCGCGCCCGCCGCGGCCGCCGGATCCGTGCGCGAGGCGCCGACGCACGCGCCGGTCTCCGAGATGTCGTGGAGCACCAGGGAGGTGGACGCGGGACCGGCCTGCGCGAATGCCTCGACCACGAGCGTGGCGCGCAGCGACGCGGGCACCTTGAGCCGGTACGAGTCGCGACGCTGGATCCGGAACACGAACTCGGGGATCGCCACGCGGAACGCGGCTTCGCCGTCGAACACCGTCGGCGCCGGCGGGCCGGAGGCGAAGCGCACCCGGACCTGGTCGAGCGAGGTCTCGAAGAGCACGCGGCTCGCGGCCATCAGGCGGTCGGCGATGCGTCCGGTGCCGCCCCAGTCGAGCACGAGTTCCCCGGTATCGACCTCGACCGACAGGATCGTCGTGACGATCTGGGCGTCGCCGCCTCCCGAGGCGGCGACGAGCGCGTGCTTCGCCATCAGGTCCCGCAGGATCGACGCGATCTCCGAGCGCGAACCGATCCGGAAGCGGCCGTCCGTCAGTCCGTCGCAGGCGTCGTCGGGCGCGAGGTTCATGCAGGTCCCCCGTCGCCCGCACGGTCCGCGTCGATGCGATGCACCCACGCCAGGACTTCGGCCACCGCAGCGTAGAGCACGGGTGGAATGCGCTGGTCGAGGTCGACCCGCATCAGGAACGCGACCAGGTCGGCGGACGCATGCACCGCGATGCCCGCCTCGCGCGCGCGCGCGAGGATGGCCTCGGCGATCACGCCTCGGCCCCGCGCGACGAGGACCGGCGCGGCGTCGTTGACGGAGTAGCGCAGCGCGACGGCCTGCGGCGTCGGATCAGCCATGATCGTCGGCGACCATGAGACTGGTCGTTGCGGGCTCGTGCGCGGCGAGCGCTTCGCGCAGGCGCGGCAGCGCCCGGGCGAGGTCGTGCCGCACCCGGTGCGCCTCCGCGGCGAACGCGATCGACAACGCGCCGGCCCGCAGCGCGAACGTCGCAACGATCGTGCCGAGGGCCGGCGTGACGACCGTGAGTCTCGTGCGCCACGAATCGTCGCGCTCGACCTCGCCTGCCGCCCGGTGGCGGGGGTCGACGATCTCGAGGTCGACGGCTTGTCCGGCCCAGGCCTCGAACGAGAGACGAAGCACTCCCGCGTCGAGCAGAGCGAGTTGCGTTGCCGAGCGTACGTCGGGCGGCGTCGTGGCGACTCGCCCGCGGGCCTCGCCCTCGAGCTCGTCCAGACGGCGCTCGCCGGCGACCCACTGGGCCTGGTGGGCTTCGTAGAACAATCCGCTGCGTTCGACGGCACGGGCGATCGACGCCGCGAGCTGGCGGACCCCGGAGGCGTCGGGCGCGCGGGAGACGAGGGGTGCGTCGATGCGCACGGTCGCCGCGCCGGGTGGAGCGGACGAATCCATGGCGGCCAGCGCCGCGAGTGCCCGCGCGGCCTCCGACAGGGAGAGCGAGGCGCTCCCGGGGCCCGCGACCGGCCGAACCGTCGAGAGCGCCGCGGCGGTCGGCGCGCGGCTTCCGGGCGATCCGGCCGGCGCGTCGGGCTTCGGGTGAACGACGGGTTCGATCGCAGCGGGGACGCTCGCCGCACCCTGTTCGCCTGCCCGCCGTACGGCGGCGGGCGGCGCTACGGGGCCGGCAGCCGGCCGCGTCGCACTTCGATCGCGGGCCCTGGGCAACGGCTCGGGAGGCGGAACCGGAAGCATCGGCAACTCGCGTGGAGGTCCCGCCGCCGCCGGAGCATGCGACGGCCGACGTCTGTCATCGTTTCGCGCGCGGTGGCGCCGAAAACGGCTCGCGCCGCAGCCAGGGGTCGATCGAAGGATCCAGCGGATCGAGGGCCTCGCCGATCCGTTCCTCCTGCGCGAGGATGCGTGCGAGCAGCCGCAGGCGCGCGGACTGCCACCCGGCACCGGCGTGCGCGAGGTCCTCTTCGCGGACCGGGGGCAGCCGGTCGATCGCGATCCGCGCGTTCGAAAGCGCGGCATCGTAGGCCTCCCAATCGCGCACCTCGGCGGCGTCGGCCATCGCTTCGGCGAGCACCTCGATCCGGCGATAGCCGTCGAGCAGCCGTTCGTCGTCGAGGGCCGTCATGCGGCACGCCCCACCGGCTCGACGCGGTCGGCCACGGCCTGCCAGGCCTCGCGAATGTCCGAGAGGAGCGCATGCACCTCGGCGAGCCGGCCCGCATCGTTCCCGGCGCCCGCTTCGAGGAGGCGCTGCGTCGAGTATGCGTACAACGCGTCGAGTTGCGCGGCGATCTCGCCGCCACGCGCCCGGTCGAGGGCGGGGCGAAGCCCGCTCTCCACGATCGCGATCGCCTTCGAAATCGCGCGTCCCTTGTCGGCGATGCGTCCGGCCGCGAGGTGATGCGACGCCAGCGCGATGCTGTCGAGGACACCGTCGTAAAGCATCAACACGAGGCGGTGTGGACTCGCCGCCGCGACACCGGTCTCGACACCGATGCGCGCGTAGGCCTGGGCTGCGTGCGGAGGAACCATGGGGAGGGAGATCTCGCGTGGGGTGTCCATCCCCTTATCGGCCGCGCAGGGCCCTGCTTGAGCCCGTCGAGCGCTGCGCTCCGGGAACGCCCGGAGCGGTCGGATGATCACGACGACGGACCGATCTTCGGCAGGTTGGCGAGCTGCTGCTCGAGATAGCTGCTGGTCGTGTTGAGCGTGGCGATCGTCGCGTCGAGCGCGTTGAACTGCCGGCGATAGGCGGCCTCGACCTGCTCGAGGCGGCGATCGATCGCGCTCTTCTGCTTCGCGAGGTCGGAGAGGCTCCGCTCGAGGCCGTCGGTCCGCGCGTCGAGGAGACCGTCGCTTTCGAGCAGGTCGGTCAAGAGCGTGCCGAGTCGCGCGCCGGCACCGAGCGTGACTTCGACGTTCCCGCGCGGGCCGGTCGTCGCACCGTCGATGAGGAGGCGCAGGCCCGCGGCGGGACTGCCCGCCGGTGCGGTCAAGAGGTTGCCGATGCCGTACGCCGCGACACCGCCGATCGTGCCGGCGACGTCCGAACCGGACGTCGAAACCGGACTCCCGCCCACCAGGGCGGCGACCGCGGTGCCGGACAGCGTGAGGGTCGATACGGCGCCGACGGTCGTCGATTCGAACTTCAGCACGCCGCCGCTCGATCCGACGCGCACACGCGCTGCGCTCCCGGCCTGCGCCAGTGCCCCGTTGAGCTTCGAGGCGACGTCGGCGGCGAGCGTCGCGGCGCTCGCGTAGGACGCCGCGAGCGTGACGCCGACCGACTTCCCGTCGACGGTAGCGGTGAGCGCGTCGTCGACTCCGGCCGTGTACGCGAGCGCCGCTGCGGCGCCGCCTTCGACGCTCGCCGAGCGGGCGAGGGTGGTGACGTCGACCGAGTAGGTTCCTGCAGCCGTCGCGCTGCCGAGGCCCGAAACCGACACCCGCGCGTCGCTCGCCTTGCCGAGCGCCGCGAACATCGATTCGACCGACGACGCGTCGCTCGCCAGGAGGGCGTCGAGCTTCGCCGGGTCGAACGCGAGCCTGCCGTCGCGCTGGGACGTGATCCCGGCGT
This sequence comes from Burkholderiales bacterium, assembly GCA_015075645.1. Lineage (NCBI taxonomy): Bacteria > Pseudomonadati > Pseudomonadota > Betaproteobacteria > Burkholderiales > Burkholderiales bacterium. The sequence goes on from JABTUF010000002.1 coordinate 154,250, forward strand.
CGGCGAGCGACTTGCCGGGCACGAGCTGCGCCGCCGCGGACAGAAGGCCGCGGAGTTGCGTCTGCACCGAGCGGGCGGTCGAGTCGCCGGTGAGCGTCGAGGCCTTGCGCGCGGTCGCGTCGTACCTGGTCAGGGCGTCGAGCAGTGTCGCGGCGTCGTTGTAGGCCTTGACGAACGTCTGCATCGCGACCGCGGCGGCCTGCCCGTTGCGGCCGATGACGAGCGTCGCCGGCGTGCCGTCGGTCTCGCCTGCGAGATTCAGCGTGACCCCGGCGATGGCGGAGCCGACCGTGTTCGACGACGACGTGATCGCGATGCCGTCGACGCTGAACGCCGCGTCCTGGGCGACCGCCTTCTGCTCGAGGTTCTTGCCCGCGCCGGGCGTGCCCGCGGGGTCCCAGGCGAGCCGCGAAAGGCCCGCCGCGTCGCCGTTCGCGGCGTCGTCGTCCGCGACCCCGATGCGCATGCTTCTCGCAGCGCCCGACGCGTCCGACGTGAACACGAGACGCTTGCCGGTCGCGCTGCCGTCGTCGACGATCGTCGCGGTGACGCCGATCTTCGCGGCATTGACCGCGTCGCGGACGCCGGAGAGCGAGTCCTGTCCGGCGGCGATCGTGACCGTGCGCGCCGCGAGCGAGGCGTCGGGCGTGAACGTCGTGCCCGACGTGGTCCCGAATTCGAAGGTGAGCGTGCCGGTGCCGACCACATCGGTGGCCGCGGCGAATCCGGAGGACGCCAGCTTCTGGGCGCGCGCGAGCGCCGAAACCTCGATGTCGTAGCGGCCTGCGACCGCACCATCGCCGGTCGATGCGGTGAACACCGCGGGATCGGAGACCTGCGCGAGCGTCGAGCGAAACGGAGCGACCGACGATACGGAGGCGGCCGCGGTCTGGAGCGCGGCGAGCGCGCTCTTGATCTGGCCGTACGCCGAGATGCGCTCCTTCGTGGCGCTCTCGCGCGTGGCGAGCGTCTGGAGCGGCCTGCGCTCGACCGCCATGAGCTTCTCGACGATCGCGTTGATGTCGAGACCCGACGCGAGGCCGGGCGAGGCGAGGCTGCTGGTCGTGGCCATGGATTCTCGTGTCGGGCGATGGGAACCGGTCGCGTCGGTGGCGCCGCGACGGAGGGTCCGAGGGTTCGCGCGCGCCGTGGGGTTGAGAGGAGCTAGCTTCGGTCCTCGATCAGCGCGCCCCGCGTGCGTTCGAGCGCGCGCGCGATCGCGAGCATCTCGTCGCTCGGGATCTGCCGGATCACCCGATGGTCCTCGCGGTCCACCAAGCGCACGATGACGCGATGGGACTCGCCGTCGAACTCGAACTCGAGTCCCGGGGCCAGTTCGACCAGCAGGCGATTCGCGTGGGAGACCGCTGCCGCCAACGCTTCCGCCGTCGGCGCTGCGGCCACCCGGCGCGCGTCGCCGCCGCTTTCCGGCGCCGTGGACGTGGCGGGCGCGGATGCGCCGACCCCGGCCATCGCCTGGGCGAGGGCCGGGGGCAGCGCGTCGAGCGAGTTCATCCGCATGTCGACGACTCCCTTCGGGCTCTTCGCGGAGCCCCTCGAACCCCGGCCGGCTCGGCCGGCCGGGGCCGCCCGCGGACTAGCCGCGCAGCAGCGTCAACACGTTGTTGGGCAGCGCGTTCGCCTGGGCGAGCATCGCCGTGCCGGCCTGCTGCAGGATCTGCGCGCGGGTCAGGTTGGCGGTCTCGGCGGCGAAGTCGGCGTCCTGGATGCGGCTGCGCGACGCCGACAGGTTCTCGGCCGCCGTCTGCAGCGAAGACACCACCGACGAGAAACGGTTCTGCGTCGCGCCCAGGGTCGCACGGGTGGTCGCGACCGTGGCCAGAGCGGCGTCCATCGCGGTGATCGCGCTGTCCGCGCCGGCGACCGACGAGATGTCGAGCGCGGCGAAGCCGGTCACGGTCGAGGCGGTCGTCGTCGCTGCGGTGAGGCCGGTCGTCGCCGTCGTCGCCGTGCCCGCGAGGCCGATCACGATGTTCGGCGTGGCCGGAACCGAGCCCGAGTTCGTCAGCACGACCTGCGTCGGCGCGGACGAGAGGATCGTCGCGTAGACGCCGGTCTGGCTCGAGTACGCGTTGACCGCCGCCGCGACGCTCGACGCCCGGTTCGCGGCGTTGGTGTCCGCGGCGATGGCGCCCACCGAGACCGTGTTGATCGTGAGGTCGCCGGCGGTGATCGCGGTGAACGCCGAGGCGGCCGCGCCGGTGACCTGGGCGATCGACGAGGAGCCGAGGTTCGCGGACTGCGCGTTGGTGATCGCGGAGATCGTGATCGTCTCGCCGACGTTCGCGCCGACCTGGAACGCCTGGTTGGTGAACGTGCCGTCGAGAAGCTTCACGCCGTTGAACGCGCTCTGCGTCGCGACCCGGTCGATCTCGTTCTTGAGCTGCTGCGCCTCGGTGTTCAGCGCGGCGCGATCGGTCGCGCTGTTGGTGGCGTTGCGCGACTGGACCGCCAGTTCGCGGATGCGCTGCAGGTTGCTCGAGATCTCGCCGAGCGCGCCTTCCGCGGTCTGGGCGAGCGAGATGCCGTCGTTCGCGTTGCGGGCGGCGACGTTGAGACCGTTGATCTGCGCGGTGAAGCGCTGCGAGATCGCGAGACCGGCGGCGTCGTCCTTCGCGCTGTTGATGCGCAGGCCCGACGAGAGGCGCTGCAACGAGACGGCGAGGCTGTTCTGCGACTGCTGCAGATTCCGCTGCGCGTTCAGCGACGCGATGTTGGTGTTGATGATCTGAGGCATTGTCGTATCTCCTGTGAGAGTGACCGGCCGAGGCCGATGGGGACGATGGGTGCCTCTCGGTGAGGGCTCGAACACCGCCGTCAGGGGGCTTATCGGACCGCGCCGCCGGGAACTTGAGGACGCCCCCGCCCGCCCGGCTCGGGGAAGCGCGTCGGCGACCGTTCGAACGCTACGCGCGGCGCAAGGACGCCGATCGTGGAAGGAGGGCCTGAACTCCGGCGTTGTTCGCCCTGCGCGAGGGGCCCGCGGTCCGATGGGCCGCCGCACCGGGCGGCGCTCGCGTGGGGCCGCGGAGCGGGGCGGTGGAACGCGGGACGCCGGCAGGTTGTAGACGACGTCCGGTACCGCGCAGCCACCAACACCCGGCGGCACTTTCCTTCGTCGCGTCACCGACTTGGACTCGACTCCTGCCTTGGCGTCGAGGTCCTGATCCGGCGGGTTGAGGCAGGAGCTGACGCGGCACGGCACATCTATGCCAATAGCATATCGCGTCGGTCCGGGGCCGACATGCCTGAGCGCGGGGCGGGCAGCGGCGCCCATCGACGCCTCCTGATACCGGCGCGGCGGAGAAGGTCCGAAGATGCCTACCGTCCACCGACGCCGCGAGGCCCGATCATGCTCGATACCGAACTCCTCGACGAGATCCGCGAAGCGAACCTCGCCTATCTGCTGCTCGCCCAGCGCCTGCTGCGCCAGGACCGCGCCGAAGCGCTCTACCGGCTCGGCGTGAGCGACGAGGTCGCCGACCTCCTCGCGCAGCTCTCGACCGCCCAACTCCTGCGCATCGCGACGTCGAGCCAGCTCATGTGCCGCTTCCGCTGCGACGACCGGCTGGTCTGGGATCTGCTCGTCAAGCACGCGAAGGACAAGGGCGTGCGCGGCGTGCACGCCGCGATCCTGATGAACTCCGCGCTGGCGCAGGCCGCCTGACTTCGGGGAGACCCATCATGCGACTGCAGAGCGTCGTCGACGATGCGCGCGAGGTGCAGCAGGCCACGGCGCTGATCCGGCTCGGGGCGCGGCTCCAGGTCCTCGAAGCCGAGACGAGACTGTCGCGCGAGCGGCTGCTGAAGCTCTACAAGGAGATCGTCGGACGCTCGCCGCCGAAAGGGATGCTCCCGTTCTCGACCGACTGGTTCGTGACCTGGATGCCCAACATCCACGCATCGCTCCTGTGCAATCTCCACCTCAGGCTGGGCGCCGGGGCGAAGGGTTCGCGCGCCGACCGGCTGGTCAGATCCTATCGGCTCTATCTCGAGCAATGCGTGACGCTCGAACTCGAACCGGCGCTGTCGATCACGCGGGCTTGGCGCCTCGTCAAGTTCGTCGAGGCCGGCATGCTGAAGCTCGCGCCGTGCACCCGCTGCGGCGGCCATTTCGTCGTGCGCGAAGGCGACCTCACCCGGCACTACGTCTGCGGACTGTGCAACGTGCCGGCACGCGCGGGCCGGACCCGCGCCGCGCGGCTGGCGGAAGCCGCCTGAGCCTCAAGATTCTCCGCGCGGCGCCGACAACACCACCGTGCCGGCCGCTCGTTCCCTTCGGAGCGTGAATCCTGTCGGCGACCTCGGCGGTGGAGCGCGCGCATGCTGGTGCTGGTCGGATACGTCGTCGTCGTCGGTTCGGTGCTCGGGGGCTTCGCGCTCTCGGGCGGCCACCTGGGCGCCATCTACCAGCCGCTCGAGCTCCTGATCATCGGCGGCGCCGCGTTCGGCGCGTTCATCGTCGGCAACTCGCCGAAGACGGTCAAGGCGACGCTCCTCGCCGTTCCGTCCTGCCTCAAGGGGACGCGCTACGGCAAGGCGCTGTCGATGGAGCTGATGAGCCTGCTCTACGACCTGCTGAACAAGGTGCGCAAGGAGGGCCTGATGTCGATCGAGCGCGATATCGAGGCGCCCGCCGAGAGCGCGCTGTTCCAGAAGTATCCGAAGGTCGCCGCCGACCACCACATCGTCGAGTTCCTGACCGACTACCTGCGGTTGATGGTGAGCGGGAACATGAACGCGTTCGAGATCGAAACGCTGATGGAGCACGAGATCGAGACCCACCATCACGAGGCCGAGGTGCCGGCGCACGCGGTGCAGAAGATCGCCGACGGCCTGCCGGCGTTCGGTATCGTCGCCGCGGTGATGGGCGTCGTGCACACGATGGAGTCGGTCGGCCTGCCGCCCGCCGAGCTGGGCAAGCTCATCGCCTCCGCGCTCGTCGGCACTTTCCTCGGCATCCTGCTCTCCTACGGCATCGTCGGCCCGCTGTCGGGCCTGCTCGAGAACAAGGCGCGGGAGTCGACCAAGATCCTCCACTGCATCAAGGCGACGCTGCTCGCGCAGCTCAACGGCTACGCGCCCGCGATCGCGATCGAGTTCGGACGCAAGGTGCTCTACTCGAGCGAGCGACCGAGCTTCGCCGAGCTCGAGGGCCACGTGAAGGGCGCGAGGACCTGAGGGCGCGATGAGCGGCGAAGAGCGGCCCATCATCGTCGTCCGACGCGTGAAGAAGGTCGCGGGCGGCGCCCACGGCGCGGCGTGGAAGATCGCGTACGCGGACTTCGTGACCGCGATGATGGCGTTCTTCCTGCTGATGTGGCTGCTCGGATCGACGACGAAGGCGGACCTGAACGGCATCGCCGACTACTTCAAGACGCCGCTCAAGGTGGCGCTCGCCGGAGGCAGCGGCAGCGGCGACAGCTCGTCGGTCCTCAAGGGGGGCGGGCAGGACCTGACGCGCTCCGTCGGCCAGGTCAAGAGCGGCGAACTGCCGACCGAGAAACGCATCATCAACCTCAAGGCGGCGCAGGCCGAGGTCGAGCGCCTCGAGCGCCGGAAGCTCGACGAGCTCAAGGGAAGGCTCGAGTCCGCGATCGAGGCGCGGGCGCTGCTGCGCCAGTTCCGCCGACAGCTTCGCATCGACATGACGCCCGAGGGTTTGCGCGTGCAAATCGTCGACGAGCAGAACCGGCCGATGTTCGACTCCGGCAGCGCGATCCTGAAGGACTACGCGCGCGACATCCTGCGTGAACTCGCGAGCCTGATGAACGATCTGCCGAACCGGGTGTCGCTCGCCGGCCACACGGACGCGAAGCCCTACGCGGGCGGCGAGCGCGGGTACAGCAACTGGGAGCTCTCGGCGGACCGCGCCAACGCGTCGCGTCGCGAGCTGGTCGCCGGCGGCATCGCCGAGGCGAAGATCGTTCGCGTCGTCGGTCTGGCGGCCGCCGTTCCGTTCGTCGTCGACGACCCGTTGGCCCCCTCGAATCGTCGCATCAGCATCACGGTGCTGAAACCGCGGGCCGAGCAGCAGATCCTCGATGCCGCCTCGGCGGCGCCCGCCCTCGAAGCTCCGGAGGCGATTCCTGCCGCGGAGGCCCCGGCGCATTCCGAGACCGCTCCCGAGAACGCCCCGCCGAGGACAGCTCCGGAATCGGCGGGAACGCGCTGACGGCGCGTCAATTGCGGGGCAATCCGCCCCCTAATCGAAGGCTCGGATCGGCCGGGTCGCCTGCATCATCGGTCCATCCTCCGGATGGCGGCCATGGCCGACGAGCACCGCGACGACCGACAGTTCGACCCGACCGAACGCCGCCTCGAACGGGCGCGCGAGGAGGGCAACGTCGCACGATCGCCGGAGCTCGCGACCGCTGCGGTCGCGCTCGTCGCCGCATCGACTGCAGCGCTCGCCGGGCCCGCGGTCTTCCGGGCCGCGCTGTCGTTCGCCGGCGAAGGCCTTCGCATCCCGCGCGAGGCGGCGTTCGACCCGGCGCGGGCCGTCGACGCGCTGTCGCACCAGGCCCTCGCCGCGATGGTAGCGATGGCGCCCTGGTTCGGGCTGATGCTGGTGGCCGCATGCGCGGGTCCGATGCTGATGTCGGGCGGCGTCGCGTCGTTCAAGGCGATCGCGCCCAAGGCGTCGCGACTCGATCCGCTGGGCGGCCTGAGCCGTCTGTTCTCGATGCGCAGCGTCGGGGCGCTCATGATCGCGCTCGCGAAGTGCGCGCTGCTCGGCGCGATCGCCTGGGTCGGCGTGACGCGCGCGCTGCCCGAACTCTCCGCGGCGGGTGCGGTCGATGCCGTCGCCGGCGTCGGTCGCATCGGTGCGTGGCTCGCGACCGTCGGATTCGCGCTGGCCGCCGGCATCCTCGCCATCGCGCTGGCCGACGTGCCGGTGCGCTGGTGGCGCCATCACCGCGACCTGCGGATGACCCGCGAGGAGATGCGCGAAGAACTGCGGGAGAGCGACGGTGATCCCCAGATGAAGGCGCGCATCCGCAGCATGCGGCGCGCAGGCGCCGGCAGGCGCATGATGGCCGCGGTTCCGACCGCGACGGTCGTCGTCACGAACCCGACGCACTACGCGGTCGCGCTCGAGTACCGCCCGTCGATGCGGGCCCCGAGAGTCGTCGCCAAAGGGGCGGATCTGGTCGCGCAACGCATCCGAGCGGTCGCCGCCGAGCACCGGGTGCCGATGCTGGAAGCGCCATCGCTCGCCCGCGCGCTGTGGAAGCACGCCGACGTCGGAGGCGAGATCCCGCAGGCGCTCTACCCGGTCGTGGCGCGGCTGCTCGCCTGGGTGTGGCAGGTCGAGCAGGCGATGGCATCAGGCGGCGCGACGCCGGGACATCCCGACGACTTCGACGTGCCACCGGGCCTCGACCCGGCCCCGGGGGCCGCATGACCGGCGCCGCGGTCGAGGCACCGTTTCCGCGCAGCGCGTTCGCCGGGTTCGCCGGGCCGGTCGTGGTCGTACTGGTGCTGGCCATGATGGTGCTGCCTCTGCCGCCGTTTCTCCTGGATATCCTCTTCACGTTCAACATCGCGCTCGCACTCGTCGTGCTCCTGTCGGCGCTCTACTCGGTGAGGCCGCTCGACTTCGCGGTGTTCCCGACGGTGTTGCTGCTCACGACGCTCATGCGCCTGTCGCTCAACGTCGCTTCGACGCGCGTCGTGCTCCTGAACGGCCATACCGGTCCGGACGCGGCCGGGCGCGTGATCGAGGCGTTCGGCCACTTCCTGATCGGCGGCAACTTCGCGGTCGGCCTGATCGTGTTCGCGGTCCTCGTCGTCATCAACTTCGTCGTGATCACCAAGGGCGCCGGACGCATCGCCGAGGTCAGCGCGCGCTTCACGCTCGACGCCATGCCCGGCAAGCAGATGGCGATCGACGCGGATCTCGGCGCCGGCCTCATCGGCGAGGACGAGGCACGTCGGCGCCGCACCGAGCTGTCGTCGGAGAGCGAATTCATGGGGGCGATGGACGGCGCCTCCAAGTTCGTCCGCGGCGATGCGATCGCCGGCATCCTGATCCTGTTCATCAACATCCTGGGCGGGCTCGCGATCGGCGTCCTGCAGCACGACCTGTCGTTCGCGACCGCCGCGAACCACTACGTGCTTCTCGCCGTCGGCGACGGCCTCGTCGCCCAGATCCCGGCGATCGTGATCTCGACCGCCGCGGGCCTGGTCGTCTCGCGCGTCGGGAAGGGGGAGGACACCGGGCGCCAGCTCGTGAACCAGCTCTTCACGCAACCGCAGTCGCTGCTGATCGCCGCCGTCGTGCTGGGCGCGATCGGACTCGTGCCGGGCATGCCGCACTTCGCGTTCCTCGCGCTCGCGCTGGGCATGGGACTGTTCGCGCGTCACCTCGCGACGCGCCGGCGCGCCTCCGCGGCGACGGCCTCGCCGGCGCCCGCGGCGCCGGTCGAAGCCGTCGAAGTGAGCTGGGACGAGATCGCCCCGGTCGACGTGCTGGGGCTCGAGGTCGGCTACCGGCTGATCCCGCTGGTCGATCGCGGTCAGGACGGCGAGCTCCTTCGGCGCATCCGGGCGATCCGGCGCAAGTTCGCCCAGGACGTGGGCTTCCTGCCGCCCGCGGTGCACATCCGCGACAATCTCGAGCTCGCGCCGCACGCCTACCGCATCGCGTTGAAGGGCGTGCCCCTCGTCGAGGGGGAGGCGCGCAACGACATGCTCCTCGCGATCGATCCCGGTCGCGCCTCGGGACCGCTCGAGGGCATCGCGACGCGAGATCCGGCCTTCGGTCTGCCGGCGCAATGGATCGAGACGCGCCTGCGCGATCAGGCGCAATCGCTGGGTTACACCGTCGTCGACGCCGGCACGGTCATCGCGACACATCTGTCGACCATCGTCCACGCCCAGGCGGCGGCGCTGTTCGGCCGCGCCGAGCTGCAGGGCCTGCTCGACCAGGCGGCCAAGACGATGCCCAGGCTGGTCGAGGACCTGACCCCGAAGCTCCTCTCGCTCGCGACCGTCCAGCGCGTGCTGGCCAACCTGCTCGACGAAGGCGTGCACGTGCGCGATCTGCGCACGATCCTCGAGACATTGATCGACCAGGCGCCGCGCAGCCAGGACCCGGCCGAACTGACTGCCGCCGTGCGCGTGGCGCTGGGACGCGCGATCGTGCAGGCGATCTACGGTTCCTCGGGCGACCTTCCGGTCATCGTGCTCGACGCGGGACTCGAACGCGTCCTCGGGCAGGTGCTGGGCGTCGCCGGGTCCGATGGCGCGGGACTCGAGCCGGACCTCGCCGGGTCGCTGGCGCAGGAGATCGCCGGCGCTGCCCAGACGCTGGAAGAACAGGGCATTCCACCGGTGCTCCTCGCCCCGGACCGGTTGCGCGTCGCTCTCTCCCGCATCGCGCGCCGCGCCGGCAGCGCGATCCGCGTGCTGTCCCATGCCGAGATTCCCGAGTCGCGCACGATCCGTGTGCGCGCGACCGTCGGAGGCAAGCCATGAAACCGCGAAAGTTCAGCGGCACGCGCTCGCGCGACGTGCTGGAGCAGGTCCGCAACGAGCTCGGACAGGATGCGATCATCGTGTCCAACCGCGCGACCGTCGACGGGATCGAGGTGCTCGCGATCGCCGGCGAGGCGATGGAGGCGCTGCTTTGCGGCGAGCCGCCGCGCGGGCCGGCCGACACCCCGCCGCAGGAAACGCCCGCGAGGGCCGCGCCGGTGCGGCACCCGCCGCGCCTCGACCCGGCGCCGGAGGCTCGCGCGTACGAAGTCCGCGCACCGGAGCCGGCCCTCGCAGCCCCCTGCACGGCGCTCGGGGCCGGCGGACCGGACGCCGACACGATGCCGCGGCTGATGGGCGAGGTCGCGACACTGCGCCGCCTGCTCGAGGAACAGTTGGGCGGCCTCGCATGGTCCGACCTCTTGCGTCGCCGTCCGGTCGCCGCCCGCGTGCAGCGCGATCTGCTCGCCGCGGGATTCAGCGCGGCGCTCGCCCGCGACCTCGCCCAGGGCATGCCGTCGGCGACGACGGCGGCGAGCGCACGTCCCTGCATCGCGTCGGCGCTCGCCTCGCGCCTCGCCTGCGTGAGAGAAGGCGACGATCCGCTGTCGGAGGGCGGCGTGTTCGCACTCGTCGGACCGACCGGCGTCGGCAAGACAACCACGGTCGCCAAGCTGGCCGCGCGCGCGGCCATGCGCTACGGCGCCTCGCGCGTCGCACTGCTCACGACCGACAGCTTCCGGGTAGGCGCGCACGACCAGCTCCGCATCTACGGTCGCATCCTCGGCATACACGTGCAGGCGGTCGCCGAACCCGAGGACCTCGCGCTCGCGCTCGACCGCACGGCTTCACGCCACTTGGTGCTCATCGATACCGTGGGACTGGGGCAACGCGACCGGCGGGTCGCCGACCAGCGCGCGTTGCTCGCCGACCCCCGCATCCGCAAGCTCCTTCTGCTCAACGCGACCGCCCAGGGCGCGACGCTCGAGGAGGTGTTGGGCGCGTACGGCGAGGGCAGCGCCCGCCCGACGACGATCCTGACCAAGCTCGACGAGGCCGCGCGACTCGCGCCGGTCGTCGACGTCGCCGCGCGACACTCGTTGCCGATCGCCTACGTGACGCACGGTCAGCGCGTGCCGGAGGACCTGTCGCATCCGAGTGCGGACGTGCTCTCCGATCGTGCATTGCGCGTGCAGGGCGCGGCATCGAGCCCGTTCGCGCTGGAGATCGACGAGGTTCCGCTCGCACCCGATGACGTGTCGTCGGAGCTCGCGCATGCGTGACGGTCAGGCCAGCGGTCTGCGGCGGTTGTTCCGACCGACGGCCGCGCAGACATTCGCGATCGCGGGTCAGGATGCGGCACCGATCGCCGTCCTGCTGGCGCGTGCGCTGGCGGACCAGGGGGCACGGGTGCTCCTGGTCGATCTCGCGCTGGGTGAGGTCGCCGCCTGTGCGGGGATCGCGACGCGTTACGACCTCGCGCAGGCGCTCGATGGCGACCGCGGCGCGGCCGACGTGCTGTGCGAAGGACCCGACGGCATCACCGTGCTGCCGGCGGCACGCGCATTCGCGCGCCTGGCGTCGGGAGGCGACTGGCGGACCGCCGTGGGCGCGGTCGCCTCGCGGGCGGGGACCTTCGACCGGTGGATCGTCCACGGCGGCACGCCCGGCGGCGTCGACACGCTGTGCGCACTCGCGCCGAACGCTGCCTCCGCAACGAGGTGCTACGCGGTCCTCAAGTCGCTCGCGCGCACGCGCGAGGTGTCCGGCAGCGCGTCGATCGTCGTGCACCGTGCGGCGTCTGCAGACGCGGCCCGCGACACGCACCGCCACGTGGCGGCGACGGCGAAGCGCTTCCTCGGTTTCGACGTTCCGCTCGAAGCCCATCTGCCCGAGGCCCCGTGGGCCGCCGCGACCCGGGCCGCCTGGTCGGACTTCGCCGCCACCGCCGGCGGTCGCGCCTTCGTCGAACTGGCTCAACGCCGGCTCGCTTCGTCCGCACGCGCGCCGCAGCCCCTGGAAGTTTCCGCCTAGGCCGCGGAGCGCGTGCTCGTCCTCCCCGTCCGTCCGCCACAGCCCATCAGGATCGCCGCACATGTACACCGCCACCGGCACGATCGATGTCTCCGCCCGCGTCGTCGAATACGCTCCGATGGTGCGCCGCATGGCGCACCACCTGGCCGCGAAGCTGCCCGCGAGCGTGCAGATCGACGACATGGTGCAGGCGGGGATGATCGGCCTGATGGACGCCGCGTCGCGTTACGAGGCCGGGCACAACTGCAGCTTCGAGACCTTCGCGTCGCAGCGCATCCGCGGCGCCATGCTCGACGAACTGCGCGCGGCCGACTGGCTCCCGCGCAGCGTGCGCAAGGCGCTGCGACGCATCGAGTCCGCGATCGCGAAGCTCCAGCAGAAGCTCGGCCGCCCGCCGACCGAGCGGGAGATCGCCGAGGCGCTCGGCCTGTCGATCGGCGAGTATCACGCGGAGCTCCGTGAGGCACGCGGCTACGAGGTGCTGCACTTCGAGGACTTCGGCCCCGACGGCGGCGACGACTTCCTCGACCGCCACTGCACCGATGCGCACGAGGATCCGCTCGAGAAGGTACGCGATGCGGGATTCCGCAGGGCGCTCGTCGCCGCGATCGAGCGCCTGCCCGAGCGCGAGCGGCTCCTGATGGGCCTCTATTACGAGCAGGAGCTGAACTTCAAGGAGATCGCCTCCGTGCTCGAGGTCACCGAGTCGCGGGTCTGCCAGCTCCACGCCCAGGCGGTCGCCCGCCTGCGCGCCGTGCTGCGCGACTGGTAGCGCCGCCCGCGTACGGTCAAGTTCGGCCCGCCGCGGCCGATAGGGAGTAGGCGAGCCCGGGCCCCGCCCGGGGCATTCGTACGTCGCGCCGGCCTCCACCGGCGCCACGGCGCGGGCACCGATCTCCGAAACGAGCGCGAATCGATGGATCCTCTGAGCGTGGCAGGGCTGGTGCTGGCGGCGCTCGCGATCCTGGGCGGACAGGCGCTGGAAGGCGGACACCTGGGATCGCTGCTCCAGCCCGCGGCCGCGCTGATCGTCATCGGCGGGACGTTCGCCGCCGTGCTGATCCACTCCCGTCCTCCGACCTTCGTGGCCGGAGTGAAACTCGCGCGCTGGGCGCTGCAGCCGCCGCGACTGGACGTCGACGGCTTCGTCGCCCGGGTCGAACGCTGGGCGACGACCGCGCGCCGAGACGGCATCCTCTCGCTCGAGCGCGAGATTCCCGGCGTCGTCGAGCCCTTCGAGCGCGAAGGACTGCAGCTCCTCGTCGACGGCATGGATCCGGAGCGCATCCGGGAGACCCTGGAGATCGAGATCGACGCGAGCGAGGCGCGTCTCAGGGCCGCGGCGAAGGTCTGGGAAGCGGCCGGGGGGTACGCGCCGACGATCGGCATCCTGGGCGCGGTCCTCGGACTGATCCACGTGATGGAGAACCTCACCGACCCCGCCAAGCTCGGCGGGGGGATCGCGGTGGCGTTCGTCGCGACGATCTACGGCGTCGGGGCGGCCAATCTGCTGTTCCTGCCGCTCGCCGCCAAGCTCAAGTCGCTGATCGGTGCCCAGTCGGACTACCGGGCGGTCGTGACCGACGGGCTGCTCGGTATCGCGAACGGCGACAATCCGAAGGTGATCGTCGCACGGCTCACGCGCCATCAGGCCTGACGCCATGCGCCGCCGCGCCGCCCGCCATGCCGAGGAGCACGAGAACCACGAACGCTGGCTCGTCTCCTACGCGGACTTCATCACGCTGCTGTTCGCGTTCTTCGTCGTCATGTACGCGATCTCGACGCTGAACGAGGGCAAGTACCGCGTGCTCTCCGACGCGCTCGTCGCTGCGTTCCGCCACGACCGCATCGCGGCGGTGTCGATCGCGGGTCCGGCGCCGATCCAGCTCGGCAAACCGCCGCCGGCGGCGCCGCGACCTCAGGACACGGCGCGACGCAAGCGCGAGCAGAAGCTCGTCGGGCTGGCCGGCCGCCTCTCCGAAGCGCTGCAGCCGCTGGTCCGGAGCGGACAGGTACGGCTCACCCAGGGTTCCCGGGGACTCGCCGTCGAGATCAACGCGAGCGTCCTCTTCGCGTCCGGACAGGCCATGCTCCAGCCGGGATCGATCGCCCCGCTGGTGAGCGTCGCCGAGGTCCTCGCCAGCGTCGACAATGCGCTCGAGGTCGAAGGCCACACCGACAATGCGCCGATCGCGAGCAGCCTGTTCCCGTCGAACTGGGAACTCGCCTCGGCGCGTGCGAGCGCGGTCGTTCGGCTGTTCATCGCGAACGGCGTCGCGCCAGAACGCCTGACGGCGACCGGTCACGCGGACAACCGCCCGGTCGAGAGCAACGAGACGCTGGAGGGACGCGCACGCAACCGCCGCGTGACGCTCGTCGTGCTCTCCGACACGCCGGAGTCCGCGGCGTCCCGGCCGGCGGGAGGGCCCGGATGAGTCCCGAGCTCGCCGACGTGCTGCTCGTCGAGGACGATCCCGACGACGCGAGTCTCACGCTCCGCGCGATGCGGCGCGCCGACGTCACGCTTCGCATCGTCCACGTGCACGACGGCGTGTCGGCGCTCGAGTATCTCGCGGACACGACGGCCGTCGAAGGCGCGCGGCGCCCGCGCATCGTGCTGCTCGACCTCGCGCTGCCGCGCATCGGCGGTCTCGAGGTGCTGCGCCGCATTCGCGCGCACGGTGCGCTGCGGATGCTGCCCGTCGTCGTGCTGACCTCGTCGCGCGAACCGCGCGACGTCGCGGCGTGCTACGACCGCGGAGCGAACAGCTACGTCGTGAAGCCGACCGGGTACGCCGAGTTGATCGGAACGCTCGGCGAGCTGACGCGCTACTGGCTCACCATCAGCGTGGCGCCGCCGTAGTCGCGGCGGAGGGAGGTCCAGGTGCGCCCGGGCCGGCGCAGGCGCGGATCGTCTCGGATCACGCGGAGAGACCCCGCCGCGTCTCGATCGAGCGGACCGGCGCGCAGGCGCGGGCGAAGCCCCGCGGGTCGTAGAGAACATCCGCGCCCGCCGCGGAGGCGATCGAGGCGAAGGCCCCGTCGACATGACGCTGCAGTCGCGCGATCAGCGCGCCGTTCTGGCCGTTGAGTCGGCGCGCCTCGTCGGCGAGCGCGAGCAGGGCGTCGCGACGGGCGGCGGCTTCGCCGGCGCCCAGATGCTCGCCGAGCCAGAGGACGAGGCCGAGCGCCGAGACGGGGAAGCCGCGCGCGCGCATCGCCGCTTCGCGGGCGCGCGTGCGCAGGTCGACCACGGCGATTTCCTCGCCCTTTCGTCGTGCGAGATCGGCCACGAGCGCGGCGTCCGCGGCCCTGAGCGCCTCCTGCTCGGCGCGCAACAGATCGCACAGCACGAAAAGACCGCCGCATTCCGCGGCGACGACATCGGCGGGCGAAGCACCCGCCTCGGGGAGGCGAGGATCCCGGGTCATTCGCGTTGCCGGTCCAGCAGGGCGAGCGCCTGCGCGACCATGCGGTCCGCGACTGCGCCGGGGTCGACGGTGAGCGTGCCGTTCCGGATCGCCTCCTTGATGGCTTCGACCCGGGAGTGGTCGAACGAGGCGTCCGCGGTCGCCTTCACGTCACCGGTGGCGAGGGTCGAGAGCTGGACCCGGTCACGGCCCGGCGTGTTCGCGTTCGCCACGGAGGCCTCGGCTCGTCGGGTGCCCGTCTCGGCGGTGGACGTCGCGCGTGCGTTGAGATCGGCGGACGGCGGAATCTTCATGGTCGGTCCTGGGAGCGGCGGCGGGACGCCGGCAGGTGATTATCGGCGCAACGCGACCGAAGTTGAGGGCGTGCGGTCCCGGACCTCGACGATGCCGCCGGGACGGGCAACCCCCGAGAGCGCCTTCGTGCCGGGCGCTCCGGGTTGGGTCAGCGCGACCGCCACCGTCTGACCTTCGGCGGCCGCCCCGAGCGCTTTGCCATCGGCGCCGATCGCGAATCCTCGACCGACGAGCACGATCCGGACCGGATCGCCCGCGCGGACGATGGGCGGGGTACGCAGCAGTTCGGGATGGATCCGCTCGCCCGCGGCGATCGAGCGCACCGGGAGCCGTCCGATCGCGAGATCCGCACCGAGCGCCGCTGCATGGCCGTGCCGCGTGAGCTCGGTGCGCGCGGTTCGAAGGTCGTCGGCCGCGATCGGCACGCCACGCGCGAGGTCGCGCGACGCCACCAGAGCGTCGCCCCAAACGCGGACGTTGACCGGTACCCAGACGGTCCAGGACGCGCCCTCGACACAGCGGACGCGCACGCTCGTGCGCCCCCACAGCCGGCCACCGGAGGGCAGCGAAGGCTCCAGGCGCGAACAGGGCGCGAGCACGAGCCCGGGATTGATCGCACCCACCTCGATCTCCACGTCCACGCCTTCGGGAATGTCGCGGTCGACGAGGAGCCGGATGCGATCGGACAACCCGTCCGGTGCGACCGGCGACGCGAGGGCGGGTCCGAAGGGGAGGGCGGCGAGGGCGACGGCGAGGAGCCAGCGGCGGGGCATCGGCATCTCCGGCGGGTCCGGCGCTCGCCGGACGATGGGGCGAATCTACGCGCGGGCGCGACGCGCCGATCGGGGGAAATGACGCGCTTTTCGCGTCCTGCTCGGCGCATCGGGATCCGCCCTCTCGGCTCACCATCCGCACACCAAGGAGTCCGACCGATGATCGACCGCCTCGACGAATACCTGAGCCTCCAGACCGCGGCGCTGCGGCTGCGCGCCGAGCGTCAGGGCGTCATCGCGTCGAACATCGCCAACGCCGATACGCCGAACTACAAGGCGGTCGATTTCGATTTCGCCCGGGCGCTCGATGCAGCGACCCGCGCCTCCGGCGCGATCGGGGGCGCGCCGGCGCCCACGCTCCTCTTTCGCCAACCCGTCCAGGACGCCCTCGACGGCAACACCGTCGACATGGACGGCGAGCGCGCCCGTTTCGCCGACAACGCGATTCGCTACGAGGCCGCGCTCAAGGCGCTCAATGCCCAGATTCGCTCGATGCTGACCGCGCTCGCCGGCTAGGAGGACCCACGATGAACCTCTTCAACGTCTTCGACATCGCCGGCAGCGCGCTGACCGCGCAGTCGCAGCGGCTGAACGTGACCGCGAGCAACCTCGCGAACGCCGAGAGCCTCGTCGGTCCCGACGGCAGCGCGTACCGGGCCAAGCAGGTCGTGTTCCGCGCGGTGTCGGGACCGGACGGGCTCTCGAAGGTCGCGGTCGACGGCATCGTGACCGATTCCGCCCCCGGCCGGAAGGAACATCGCCCCGGCCATCCGCTGGCCGACGCCGCCGGCTTCGTCACGATGCCCAACGTCAGCGTCGTCGACGAGATGGTCAACATGATCTCGGCGTCGCGAGCCTACCAGTCGAACGTCGAGGTGATGAACACCACGAGGACGTTGCTCGCCAAGGTTCTGACGCTCGGACAGTGATGCACGAGGATCCCGCATGAATCCCATCAGCCTCATCGATGCCGCCGCACGGACGATTCTCGGGTCACGCGCGGGGGCCGCGGCGGCGCCCGTCGCGCCCGCCGCCGCGCGTGCCCAGCCGGTCACGAAGCGCATCGACGCCGAACGCGTCTCGGGCGAGGGCGCGCCGAAACGGCCGCAGGAGAAGGCTGCGCTGCCGGTCGTGAAGTCCGGTGACGCCGCCCGGACGGCCGACGCCTCGGCTTCGCGCGGCGCGTCCACCGGGAGCAACGAGGCGGCGGAGCGCTTCCTGACGCTGCTCGTCGCCCAGTTGCGCAACCAGGATCCGTTGAACCCGCTCGACAACGCGCAGGTGACGACCCAGCTCGCGCAGTTGTCGACGGTCACGGGCATCAACCGGATCAACGAGACGCTGCTCGCGCTCGGCGAAGCGCAGTCCGCCGCGCGCACCCTGCAGGCGGCCGCCTTGCTCGGCCGGGAGGTGGTGGTCGACGGCAACGCGATCCGCCCGGGTTCGGACGAACCCTCCCGGGGAGGCTACGCGCTCGGCGCAGCGGCGACGTCCGTCGTCGTGACGATCAAGGACGCCGCCGGTGCGGTCGTTCGCACGATCGATCTCGGCGCGCATCCCGCGGGCGAGCAGCACTTCGGCTGGGACGGGAAGACCGACGCGGGCGCCGCCGCCGCACCGGGCAGGTACACGTTCGCGGTCGCCGCGACCGGCCGGGACGGTCCCGTGACGGCGAGGACGATGACCATCGCGACGGTGACCGGGGTCGACGCGGCGGACGGGGGGCCGCGGCTCGTGCTGGGCGACCTCGGCAGCATCGGCCTCGACGAGGTCCGCACGTTCAACTGACATTCAAGGAGCCAACATGGGATTCCAGCAAGGGTTGTCCGGGCTGAACGCGGCGGCGGCGAGCCTCGACGTCATCGGCAACAACGTCGCCAACGCGCAGACCGTGGGATTCAAGGCGGCGGCCACGCTCTTCGCCGACGTGTACGCCAACTCGCTCGCCTCGGCGGGCGGCATGGGCGCCGGGATCGGCGTGCGCGTGGCGGCGGTGCAGCCCGACCTCGTGCAGGGGAACATCCGTACGACCAGCAACCCTCTCGACCTCGCGATCAACGGCAACGGGTTCTTCCGCGTCGAAAGCGGCGGGTCGATCAGCTACACGCGAAACGGCCAGTTCCACCTCGACAAGGACGGATTCATCGTCAACGCGTCGGGCGCGCGATTGACCGGCTACGGCGTCGATGCGGGCGGCACGCTGCTCGTGGCGAACCCCGGGCCGCTGCAGGTGTCGGCGCAGCAACTCCAGGCGACCGCGACGACCGAGGGCGACATCGGACTCAACCTCGACGCGCGCGACGCGGTGATTTCGGCGCCCTTCGACATCTCCGACCCGACGACCTACAACCGCGCGACCGCCATCACGATCTACGACAGCCTGGGCAACTCGCACGCGATGTCGACGTATTACGTCAAGACCGCAGCCAACACCTGGTCGGTCTACGGGGCCCTGGACGGCGTCGCCATCGCCGGAACGCTCGGGACGCTCGCTTTCACCACCGACGGCACGCTCGACACCGGTGCCACGACGCTGCCGTTTCCCGTCTCTGCGCCGCTCGCCAACGGCGCGACGACGCCGTTCGCGTTCACGCTCGATTTCGCCAACGCCACGCAGTTCGGCAGTCCGTTCGCCGTCGACACGCTGAACCAGGACGGCTTCGCGGCCGGGGCGCTCGCAGGCTACGCGGTGAGCGACGACGGCACGATTCTCGGACGCTACAGCAATGGGCAGTCGCGCACGCTGGGTCAGGTCATGCTGGCGGCCTTCGCCAACCCGCAGGGGTTGCAGCCGCTGGGCAACAACGCCTGGGGCGAGACCGCCGCGTCGGGCCAGCCGCTGCCCGGGACGCCCGGCACGAGCCAGTTCGGCGTGCTGCAGTCGGGCGCGATCGAGGAATCGAACGTCGATCTCACCCAGGAGCTGGTCGAGATGATCACGGCGCAGCGCACCTACCAGGCCAACGCCCAGACGATCAAGACCCAGGATCAGGTGCTCAACACGCTCGTCAACCTGCGCTAGCGCCGTCCGGCGAGCCATGGACGAATCCTGCATCGTTGCGTCGCGCACCGCTCGGCGGGGCGTTCGCGGGGCCTCGGCACCTTCGTCGCGCGGGCGCGTCCGACCGGTCGAGGCGCACCGCCCGACAGTGCGGTCGGATCCCGTGGCCGTTCCGGGGTCGACGGGCCGGCGTCGCCCGGCGCGCCTGCGCCGGCGCCACGGAACTCGCATCACGGGCGCAGGGCTCGCGCCCGCCCTTTGACCCGACGACGGAGCCGCCATGGATCGTCTCGCCTACATCGCGATGACCGGTGCGCAGCAGATCCTGCAGCAGCAGGCCGTCGCGGCGAACAACCTCGCGCAGGCCGGCACGCCGGGCTTCAAGGCCGACAGCCTGGCATTCCGCGTGGTGCCGGTGGTCGGGGCCGCGCCCGGCACCCGTGCCTACGCCGTGGCGACGACGCCGGGGGCGGACATGCGGCCCGGACCGGTCGAGCAGACCGGTCGCGTGCTCGACGTCGCGCTCGACGGCAACGCGATGCTCGCGGTGCAGTCACGCGACGGCCTCGAGGCCTACACGCGCGCCGGCCGCCTCGCGATCTCGTCCGACGGGGAGCTGCGAACGCACGGAGGTCTCACCGTGCTGGGCGAAGGCGGCCCGATCGCCGTACCCGAAGGCGCGCGCCTGGCGATCGCCCGGGACGGCACGGTCTCCGCCGTCGTCGAGTCGCAGGGCAGCGCCAACGTGCAGGTGCTCGGCCGGCTCAAGCTCGTGACGCCGGGAGAAGGCGGCGTCGTCAAGGGCGCGGACAGCCTGTTCCGCACCCCGGGGGGTGGCCCGCTCGATGCCGACGACGCGGCGCGCCTCACGTCGGGCGCCCTCGAGGGCAGCAACGTGAACACGGTGGACGCGATGGTCGACATGATCGGCTTCGCGCGCCAGTTCGAGATGCAGATGAAGCTCCTGCAGTACGCCGAAGCGAACGATCAGCGCGCTTCGCAGCTCCTCAGTCCGGGCGGCTGACGCCCACGAAGGAAACGCCATGATCCGCTCGCTCTGGATCGCGAAGACCGGCCTCGACGCGCAGCAGCTGCAGCTCGACGTCATCAGCAACAACCTCGCGAACGTCGGCACGACCGGCTTCAAGCGCTCGCGCGCGGTGTTCGAGGACATGCTCTACCAGACCTTGCGCCAGCCCGGCGCCCAGTCTTCGCAGCAGACGCAACTGCCGACCGGCCTGCAGGTCGGCACCGGCGTGCGTCCGGTCGCCACGGAGCGCATCGACACGCAGGGCAACCTCCAGCAGACCGGCAATCCGCTCGACGTCGCGATCAACGGCAAGGGCTATCTGCAGATCACGCTCCCCGACGGCACGTCCGCGTACACGCGCGACGGCTCGCTGCACCTCGACAACCAGGGCCAGCTCGTCACGTCGAGCGGCTACGCGGTCTCGCCGGCGATCACGATTCCGTCCAACGCCCAGTCGGTGACGGTCGGCCGCGACGGCGTCGTCTCGGTCACGCAGCCCGGGCAGGCGCAGCCGACGCAGGTCGGGTCGATCCAGATCGCCACCTTCGTGAACGCCGCGGGACTCGAGGCGCGCGGCGAGAACCTGCTGATCGAGACCGCGTCGTCGGGCTCGCCGACCGTCAACGCGCCGGGCAGCAACGGCGCCGGCGTGCTGCAGCAGGGCTTCGTCGAGACCTCGAACGTCAACGTCGTCGAGGAGCTGGTCGCGATGATCCAGACGCAGCGCGCCTACGAGATCAACTCGAAGGCGGTTCAGACCTCCGACCAGATGCTGCAGCGGCTGTCCCAGCTGTGAACGGCGCCGCCATGACCGCTTCGCGCCCCGTCGCCGCGCTCGTCGCGCTCGCCGTGCTGGTGCTCGGTGCCGGCTGCGCGAAGGACGCGCTCCGGCAGGTCGACGTCCACCAGCCGTTGACGACCCGGCCGGCGATGCCGCTGCCGCTCGCCCAGGCGCCGAACGGAGGGGCGATCTTCCAGCCGCAGTACGCCGCCTACGCGAACTACCAGCCGTTGTTCGAGGATCGCCGCGCACGCAATGTCGGCGACACGTTGACGATCCTGATCAACGAGAAGGTCGCCGCGAGCAAGAGCGCGACGACCAACGCCGACCGCAAGGGCGGACTGGCGTTCGTCGTGCCCGACATCCAGCTCGGGACCTGGAGCACGCCCGGCGGAAGCCTGAAGGCCGACAGCAGGAACGAATTCGCCGGCGGGGGCGACTCGGCGGCGAACAACGTGTTCACCGGGGCGATCGCGGTCACCGTCATCGACGTCCTGCCCAACGGCAACCTGCTCGTCGCCGGAGAGAAGCAGATCGGCATCAACCAGGGCTCGGAATTCATCCGCGTCTCCGGCGTCGTCAATCCGACATTCATCCTGGCGGGCAACGTGGTGTCGTCGAATACGGTCGCCGATGCGCGCATCGAGTACCGCGGGAGCGGGTACATCGACGAGGCGCAGACGATGGGCTGGCTCGCCCGCTTCCTCCAGTCGGCGATGCCGTTCTGACGGGGGACCGCATGATGCGAGCGAGTTCTCTGTTCGTCCTGCCGATCGCGCTGGCGCTCGCGATCGCTCCGGTGCGGGCGGAACGGGTCAAGGACCTGGCCGACGTGCAGGGTGCGCGCGTGAACCAGCTGATCGGCTACGGTCTCGTCGTCGGCCTCGACGGAACCGGCGACCAGACCACGCAGACGCCGTTCACGACGCAGAGCCTGCAGGCGATGCTCTCGCAGATGGGGATCAACCTGCCGGCGTCCGGCCAGCAGCTGCAGTTGAAGAACGTCGCGGCCGTGATGGTCACCGCGCAACTGCCGGCGTTCGCCCAGCCGGGTCAGGCAGTCGACGTGACGGTGAGCTCGCTCGGCAACGCCAAGAGCCTGCGTGGCGGCACCCTGCTGATGACGCCGCTCAAGGGCGCGAACGGCCAGATCTACGCCATGGCCCAGGGCAACGTCGCGGTCGCGGGAGCGGGGGCGTCCTCGGGCGGCAGCAAGACCCAGATCAACCAGCTGAACGCCGGCCGCATTCCGAGCGGGGCGACGGTCGAGCGCGCGGTGCCCACCACCCTCGGTCCCGGCGAGTTCGTGCAGCTCGAGCTCCGCGATTCCGATTTCGGTGTCGCGACCGGCGTCGCTCATGCGATCAACCGTCGGTTCGCGCGGCAGGTCGCCGCCGCACAGGACGGGCGCGTGATCCGCGTCGCGGCGCCGTCGTCCCCCGACGAACGGGTGGCCTTCCTCGCCGAGCTCGAAGCCGTCGACGTCGAAGTGGCGCGACCGGCGGCGCGTGTCGTCATCAACGCACGCACCGGCTCGATCGTGATGAACCGGTCGGTGACGCTCGACGAGTGCGCGGTCGCGCACGGCAACCTGACGGTCACCATCCAGAGCGATCCGGTCATCTCGCAGCCCGCGCCGTTCTCGCAGGGACGGACGGTCGTCACTGAACGCGCGCAGATCGACGTCAAGCAGGAAGGACAGAACCTGGTCGCGCTCTCCGCGGGTGCCCGCCTCGCCGACGTGGTGCGGGCGCTGAACATGCTCGGCGCCTCGCCGCAGGATCTCCTCGCGATCCTGCAGGCGATGAAGTCGGCCGGCGCGCTGAAGGCCGAGATCGAGATCATCTGATGACCCGCCACAACGCCGGAGCTGCGGGTCTCGCGATCGATTCGCGGGGCCTCGATGCGCTGAGGCAGCGGGCCCGCGACGACCCGAAGGGGGCGGCCGCCGGCGCCGCGAAGCAGTTCGAGGCGCTGCTGATGCAGCAGCTCCTCAAGGCCATGCGCGAGGCGACGCCGCAGCAGGACGGCCCGTTGTCGAGCGACGCCCAGCGCACGTGGACCGGACTGTACGATCGCGAGATCGCCGAGAAGATCGCCGGCCGCGGTACCGGGATCGCGAGCGCGTTGCAGCGGCAGATCGAACGCCAGATCGCGGCGCGCGGCGGCGGGTCCCCCGCGACCGGCTCGGCGCCCGCCCGGCCCGCGGTCACACCGGCTCGCGCGGCCGCGCCGCCCGCCGGAGCCGCTCCCGGGGGCCTTGCGGGCATCGTCGACTCCGTGCGTCGCTTCGCCGACGAGGTCCGGCCGCACGCGGAGGCCGCCGCGAAAGCGCTGGGGGTGTCGGCGGATTGGCTGGTGGCGCACGCAGGGCTCGAGACCGGTTGGGGCCGGCATCAGCCCAGGGCGGCCGACGGCGCACCCAGCTTCAACCTGTTCGGAATCAAGGCCGGGACGCGCTGGACCGGCGCCTCGGTGGTCGCCTCGACGCGCGAAGTGGTCGACGGCGTCGCCCGGCCGGTCGCCGCAGCGTTTCGGGCCTACGCCTCGTACGCCGATGCGTTCGACGACTATGCGAAGCTCCTGTCCGGCCCCCGCTATGCGGGCGCGGTGAGCAACGCCGCGAATCCCAGGACGTTCTCGCACGGGCTCCAGCACGCGGGCTACGCGACCGATCCGGACTATGCCCGCAAACTCGAGCGGGCGATCGCGATGGTCGGCCGCTACGCTCCGTCGGCGGCTCAATTTCCGTCGGCGATCGCCGATAAGTCTCGTGCGCCGGTCCGCGGCGCATGAGGTGCGAGCGCGGCTAGGCCATGGGAAGCGGCATCTTCGGCATCGGGTTGACCGGCCTCCACGCCGCACAGGCGGGACTCGCGACGGCCGGCCACAACATCGCCAACGTCAACACGCCCGGATACAGCCGCCAGGTGGCGCTGCAGACGGCTTCGCGCCCCCTGTACACCGGCGACGGGTACTTCGGACAGGGCGTCGACCTGCAGTCGGTGCGCCGGATCTACGGCGACTTCCTGGTGCTGCAGTCGAGGACTTCGCTGTCCGAGCTGTCGAGCCTCACGACTTCGTCGACCGAGCTCCGCGGACTCGACGACCTGTTCGCCGACCCGACCGCAGGCCTCTCGCCGGTGCTCGACGAGTACTTCGCGGGGCTCAACGGCGTCGCCGCACACGCGTCCGACACGCCGTCGCGCGTGGCGGCGCTGGGTGCCGCGCGGGCGCTGGCCTCGCGCTTCGCGACGATCGACGGAGAACTGGTCGCGAGCCGGCGGTCGATCAACGGGCGCATCGACACGATCGTGGCGTCGATCAACGGAGACGCCGCCGAGATCGGCGAACTCAACCGGCAGATCGCGCTCGCGAGCGCCGACGCGTCGACGCCGCCGAACGACCTGCTCGATCGCCGTGACGCCGCCGCCGCCCGGCTCGCGGAATCGATCGGCATCCGCACCGCGATCCAGGACGACGGCAGCATGAACGTGTACCTGTCTTCCGGGCAGGGTCTCGTCGTCGGCGACGAGGCGGCCGGGCTGTCGGTGCGCGCGTCGAGGGCGTCGCCGGCCGATCGCGAGATCGGGCTGTCGGTGGGAGGTTTCGCGCCTCTTCGCGCGAGCGACCTGACCGGTGGTTCGCTGGGCGGACTGGTCGCGTTCCGCGACGGTGCGCTGACCGATGCGCAGAACGCGTTCGGCCGGCTCGCGACGACGGTCGCGCTGTCGATGAACGCGCAGCATCGCCTCGGTCTCGACCAGAACGGCAACCCGGGCGGCGACCTGTTCTCGCTCCCGGCATCCACGGTGCGCGCGTGGTCGGGCAACACCGGGAACGGCGCGCTCGCGGTGACGATCGGCGACGCCGGCGCGCTCGTCGCGAGCGACTACGACCTGCGTTACGACGGTGCCGGCTTCACGCTCACGCGCCTCTCCGACGGCACCGCGAGCACCTTCGCTTCGCTCCCGCAGACGGTCGACGGATTCCAGATCGCGCAGGTGTCCGGAGCGATGGTCGCAGGCGATCGCTACCGCATCGAGCCGGTGCGGGCCGCCGCCGGCGGGTTGGCGGTGGCGCTGACCGACCCCGCGCGGCTCGCCGCCGCCTCGCCGGTGATCGGCGCCTCGGCCGGCGCGAACCGCGGCGGTGCGACGCTCGCCGCCATCGCCAACGACGCTTCGTACTGGAGCACGCCGCTCGCCGCGCCGATGACGCTGTCGTTCGCTTCCGGGACGGCGACGCTGTCGGGATTCCCGGCCGTCGCCGTGAGCGTGACCGTGGGCGGCGTCACGACTCCCTATCCGCCTGCCGCGCCGGTGCCCTGGACGGACGGCGCGAAGGTGAGCTTCGGCGGGCTGTCGTTCACGATGTCGGGGACCCCCGCGAACGGCGATTCCTTCACGTTGTCGCCCAACGTGGCCGGCGTCGGCGACAACAGGAACATGCAGCGGCTCGCGGCCCTCGCGTCGGCGAACCTCGTCGCGGGCCGAGCGAGCTTCGCCGGCGCCTACGGTGAACTCGTGGCCGGCATCGGTCAGGCCGCCCACGCCGCGGACAGCGAGCGCGCCGCCCAGTCGGCCGTGCAGACGCGAATCGACACCGCGCGCGACTCGATCTCCGGCGTCAATCTCGACGAGGAGGCCGCCGCGTTGCAGCGCTACCAGCAGGCCTACCAGGCATCGGCGAAGGTGATTCAGGTCGCCGCGAGCCTCTTCGAAACGATCCTCGCCATCGGCCGGGGCTGACGATGCGCGTGTCGACTTCGATGATGCACGACGCCGCGGTGCGCCAGTTGATCGAGCGCCAGGCCGAGCTCGCGCGCGCCCAGGAGCAGATCGCCACGGGCCGACGCATGCTCCGGCCCTCCGACGATCCGGTCGCGTCGGCCCAGGCGATCGGCATCGCCGAGTCGCAGTCGCGCACGGCGCAATACGCCGAGAACGTCGGCAACGCGGGGAACGGCCTCGGCATGACCGAATCGGTGCTCGCGCAGGCGACCTCGTTGCTGCAATCGGTCCGAGATCAGGTCGTCGCCGCGGGCAACCCGTCGCTCGACGACGCCAACCGCGCGAGCCTCGCGGTCGATCTGCGCGGCCGGATCGAGGAGCTCCTCGGACTCGCCAACGCGACCGACGGGGAAGGACGCTACCTGTTCGCGGGGTTCCGCGACCTGACCGCGCCGTTCACGCGGATCGGCGGAAGCGTGGCCTACGACGGAGACGACGGGCGGCCCGAGCTCGACGTCGCCGACGGTCGATCGATGCCGGTCCGCGAGAACGGCCGGGACGTGTTCATGTCGGCGCGCACCGGCAACGGCCGATTCAGCGCGACGCCCGCGCCGTCGAACGTCGGCACGGCCGTGGTGGGTCGTCTCGCGAGCGTCGGCGCAACCGATCAGGCGACCTACGAGATCCGCTTCGCCGTCAGCGGCGGCACGACGACCTACGACATCGTGAACGTCACGACGAGCATGACCTTGTCGTCCGGAAATGCCTACGTCCCGGGCGATGCGATCGCGGTGGCCGGACGCCAGGTCACGATCACCGGGGCACCGGCGAACACCGACGCGGTCTCGCTCGCGCCGGCGGGGACGCAAAGCGTGTTCCAGGCGCTGACGACGCTCGCGGAAGCGCTCGCGACGCCGGTGGTCGATCCGGCGTCGCGAGCGGCGTTGACGAACGCGCTGAACACCGGCCTGCAGGATGTCGACCAGGCCCTCGAACACGTGCTCACCGCACGCGCCGGCATCGGCGCGAGGTTGCGCGAACTCGACGCGCTCGCGTTCGGTCACGAGGACCGGGCGTTGCGCCAGACCTCGTCTCTCGCCCGCCTTCAGGATCTGGACTACGCCTCCGCGGTGTCGGCGTTCACGCGACAACAGGTCGCGCTGGAGGCATCGCAGCGCACCTACGCCCGAATGAGCCAGCTCTCGCTGTTCGACTACCTCTAGGGAAGCTCTGCGCAACTCCACGCGCGCGACCACGCGGACCCGCCCATGACGACTCGACTCCGACGCGTTCGCTCGGCTCTCCTGCGGGGCACGCCGCACCGGGCGGCCGCGCCGATGCCTTCGTCCCGCCGTCCGCTCCGATCGACGCTGCGCTTCTTCGCGGGGCGTGCCCGGCAGCGCTCGCGCCGAGAGGGGTGACGGCATGTCCAGCGTGCGGGACCTCACGCGACCGGCCGACCTCGCGCGGGCGACGCTGAAGGAACTCCTCGCGCGCCGACTGCAGGCGACGCCGGACAACTACGCCCGGGTCTACCTCGAGATCGCGGCGCCGCATCAGCGCGCCGCCGCGATCGCCGCATCGCCGATGCTCGCCGAACTCGCGGACGATCTCCAGCGCGTGCGCGGCGAGGGGGACATCGACGCACGCGCGTTCCGGCAGGCGGTCTCCACCGGCGACTGGCCGCAGGCCAAGCTCGCGCTCAAGCGTCTCACGGCACCGGCGCCGCAGTTCGAACGCGGCGACGCGCCCTGGGCGCCGCTGATCCGCGAACTCCTGCACGAGTGGGACTCCGTCACTCCGACCGTGACCCGCGCCCGCAAACGCGAATCCCTCGATCACGTGCTCACGGCCTTCGCGACCTCGCAGGAAACGCTGGCGGCGCGACTGCGGGGCCTCGTCCGGAGCTGGGCCGCCGACGGCACCGCGACGGGTCCGGCGCCGACGTTCGCCGGCGAGCCCGCGGGAGAGGCCGGCGGCGAGGCCGCGGCCGTACTCGAGGGGAAAGCGGTCGCGCTGGCGCCGCCCCCGCTCGACGGAGCCGTCGCCGAGTCGTTGCGCGAGGCGTTGGCCGAACTCCTCGCGCCCGGGATCGCCGAGCGGCGCGTCTTCTGCGCCGAGATCCTGGGCGAGGCGGCGATGCTCGCGGGCGAGGTGCGCGCCCTCGCCGATGGCGAGGGCGTCGAATCGCTGCGCACCCGCTCGCGCCACCTGAGCGTGCTGCTCGAACGCTTCGGAGACGACGCGATCGCCATCCAGGGGGGACTGCTTCGCATCCTGAACCTCGTGCTCGTCAACACGGCCGAACTGGTCGGAGACGACGCGTGGCTCCAGGGGCAGCTCACCGCCCTGGCGACGCTCGCCGCCGGTCCGGTCGACCATCGGACGATCGACGTGCTCGAGGGGGCGCTGCGCGACATCGTGCTCAAGCAGGGGATGCTGAAGAAGAGCATCGACGACGCGAAGGGCGCGCTCAAGACGATGGTGACGACGTTCATCGACCGTGTCGGCACGATCGTCGAGGACACGAGCCACTACCACGACCGCCTCGCCGGGTACTCGCAGCGCATCGCGAAGGCCGACAGCCTGCCGCAACTCTCGGATCTCGTGGTTTCGCTGATGGACGACACGCGGGGCGTGCAGACCGATCTCCAGCGCACCCACTCGGAACTGGTCGAGGCGCGCGGCCGCGTCGACGCGTTCGGAGCCGAGGTGAGGCGCCTCGAGACCGAGCTCGCCACGGTCAGCGAACGGCTGCACGAGGACCAGCTCACCGAGTTGCTGAACCGCCGCGGCCTCGCGCGCGCCTTCCATGTCGAGGCCGCGCGCGCCGACCGCCAGAACACGCCGATGTGCCTCGCGCTGATGGACATCGACCACTTCAAGAAGATCAACGACCAGTACGGCCATCCCGCGGGCGACCAGGTGCTCGTGCATCTGACGCGCATCGTGCGCGAATCGATTCGCCCCACGGACGTCGTCGCGCGCTTCGGGGGCGAGGAGTTCGTGATCCTGCTGCCCGAAGCACCGCTCGACGAGGCGGCGGCCGTCGTCCAGCGCGTCCAGCGCGAGCTGACCAAGCGCATCTTCATGCACGAGCACCAGCGCGTCCTGATCACGTTTTCCGCCGGCGTCGTCCAGCGCATGCCCGGCGAGCTGCGCGACGCGCTGATCGCCCGCGCCGACCGGGCGCTCTACGCCGCCAAGCAGGCGGGACGCAATCGGGTCGTCACCGAGTAGGCCGGGAGTCTCGATCCTCTCGTCAGCGAGGTTCGTCGAGCAGTCCGTGCTCCATCGCGTAGCGCGTGAGCTCGGCCGTCGTGCCCAGACGGAGCTTCTGGCACAGGCGGGCACGATAGACCGACACGGTCTTGGGCGACAGCGAGAGTGCCTCGCCGATTTCCTGGATCCGGTGTCCCTGCGCGATCATGCGCAGCGTCTGGTACTCGCGATCCGACAGGACCTCCGGCCGCGGAACGTCGTCGCCGCGTTCGAGACCGTCGGCGAGGACTTCGGCGAGCTCGATCGTGATGTACTTGCGGCCGGACGCGACGGTTCGAATCGCGTGCACGACCTGGTCGACCGCCGCCATCTTGGTCAGGTAGCCGCCCGCGCCCGCCTTGAGGGCACGGAACGCGTACTGGTCTTCCGGATACATCGACAGGATCAGCACGGGCAGCTTCGGATGCTCGGCCTTGACCTGCTTCAGCGTGTCCATGCCGCTCCGGCCGGGCATCGCGACGTCCAGAATCAACACGTCGCACGGGTACGTACGCAGCATCTGCAGCGTCTCGCCGTGGTTGGACGCCTCCGCGACCACCCGGATGTCGGACTGCGCGGACAGGATCTGCGAGAGGCCCTGGCGGACCACCGCGTGATCGTCGGCGAGCGCCACTCGGATCATCCGGCGACGCTCCGCGCCTCGTGCGCCGGCGCCCCCGCGCGCTGGCGCGGCAGCGCGAGGCGCACGATCGTCCCGCCTTCGCCGCCCCGCGAGATCTCGATCCGACCGCCCAGCGCGGCAGCGCGCTCGCGCATGCCCCGCCACCCGAACCGGTCGGTCTTCCCGAGGTCGGTCTCGGCGATGCCCAGTCCGTCGTCGATCACCTCCAGTCCGATCTCCGAGTCCGTGGCGGCGAAACGCACGTCGACCCGATGGGCCCGGGCGTGCTTGGCCGCGTTGTTCAAAGCCTCCTGCGCGATGCGAAACACCGTGATCGACTCCTCGGACGTCAGCGTGAGTTCGTCGCCCGGTCCCTCGAAGACGGCCGTCGTGTCCATGCGCTCGGCGTAGCGGCGCACCAGCCACTCCAGCGCCGGCACGATGCCCGCGTCGATGATCGGCGGGCGCAGGTCCTGCATGATGCGCGCCGAGGCGCCGATGGCCGCCTCGACCAGCTCATCGGCGCGCCGGAGCGGAGCAGCGTAGCGCTCGTCGTCCCGGAGCTGGCCGCGCAACCAGGCGAGCTGAAAGCGCAGACCCGTCAGCGTGCTTCCCACCTCATCGTGCAATTCGCGCGCCAGCAGTTCGCGCTCCCGCTCGGCGAGGCGCGACAGGTGCTGCGCCAACTCGCGGAGTTCCTCGCGGGACTGGCCGAGGGCGCGTTCGGCGCGGACGAGCGGTGTCACGTCGACGGCGAGACCGTCCCAGACGATCCTCTCGCTCCCGGTCCGCCGCGCGCTCGCGACGATCTCGAGCCACTCGGTGCCGCCGGGTTCGCGCAGCGGCACGCGACCGACCCAACGTACCGGCGCCGCGTGCTCGACGGCGCCCCGAAAGGCGGCGACGACCTGCTGCACCTCCGCCGAGGGCAGGCGATCGAAAAGCGCCGCCGGCCCCGCGACGAGGGTCTCCGGATCGATGCCGAGCAACCGACGCGCGCCGTCGCTCACGTAGAGCAGCCGGAACTCGCCGCCGACCTTCTCGACCTGGAAGACGATGCCCGGCAGATTCGCGGCGAGCGCCCGCAGGCGCGCCTCGCTGTCGACCAGCGCCGCCTCGACCTCGCGACGCCGTCTGCGAACCGCCGCCGCATCGAGCGCGTGAACGAGCGCCGGTGCGAGCCGCGTCAGGTCGTCCTTCATCAGGTAGTCGCTGGCGCCTTCGCGCATCGCCTCGACCGCGGTGTGCTCGCCGATCGTGCCGGAGACGATGATGAACGGCAGTTCGGCGTCGAACGATCGGACCAGCTTCAGCGCTTCGAACGAGGAGAAGCGCGGCAAGCGGTGGTCGGAAATGACTGCGTCGGGCAGCCCGGCAGCGAGCGCGTCCCGAAGCGCGCCGGCGGAGTCGACGCGCTGCGCGACGAACTGCGGCACGGCCCTGCCGAGGCTCGCGATGATCAGCGCGTAGTCGTCCTCGGAGTCTTCGACGACGAGGAGCGACAGGCTTTCGACGGGTGCGGGCATGGGTCGGCGAGGGCCCGCCCGGTCCTGCGACGGGGCGAGCGCACCGCGATTGTAGCCGCAGCCGGCTCAAGTTTGCGCCGTCGAATCCGATAGTTCGGGGAGACGGTGGCGCGCTTCGGTCCGGCGCCGCATCGACGATGACCCGCAGCGCACCCATGGCACCGGCAGAACCCTCGTTGCCCTCCCACGGCACCGACACCATCTATCTCGCCCGACAGCCGATCCTCGATGCTGCGCGCGAACTCGTAGCCTACGAAATCCTGTTCCGCTCGGCCGACACCGACGCGGCGACGGTGCGCGACGACGTCGTTGCGACATCGACAGTCATCGCGCACGCCCTGGGCGACATCGGGCTCGATCGCGTGCTGGGACCGCTCGACGGTTTCCTCAACGTCGACGCGGAGTTCCTCGAGAGCGACCTGCTCGAGACGCTTCCGCCGCGGCGCATCGTGCTCGAACTCCTCGAACGGCGGATGATCGAGTCGGCGACCGCGGAGCGCTGTTCGGCGCTGCGGCGGCGCGGGTTCAGGATCGCGGTCGACAGTTTCATCGGCAACTTCGACGAGCTCGAATCGCTCGGCGACGCGATCGACGTGGTCAAGGTCGACTTCCACAACCTCGATCCGCTGCTGGTCCCGGAGATCGTCGCACAGCTGCGGCCCCTGGGGGTGACGCTCGTCGCCGAAAAGGTCGAGACCGCCGAGCAGTTCGAGCTCGCCCGGTCGCTCGGCTTTCCGTATTTCCAGGGTTTCCATTTCGCCCGACCGCAGGTCCTGTCCGCGCGGCGCGCACAGCCCGCCCAGCTCGCGCTGATGCGCATCCTCACGCTGGCCGCGCAGGACGGCGAACTCGCCAGGATCGAGGCCGAGTTCAAACGCCATCCCACGCTGTCGGTAGGCCTGCTGCGCCTGGTCAACTCGGCCGGGTTGACGCGGGGTCAGAAGATCACCTCGCTGCGCCACGCGTTGACCATGCTCGGCCTGCGGCAGCTCACCGTCTGGCTGCAGCTGCTGCTGTACACGGCCGACCGAGGCAACCGGTCGCTGTCGAGCCCGCTCCTGCAGCTCGCCGCCGTGCGCGGCAAGTTGATGGAACTGGTCGCGACATCGATGCAGGGCGCCGACCGCCAGGCCGCCGATCTCGCGTTCATGACCGGCATCCTGTCGCCGATGGACGCGCTGCTCGGGATCCCGATCGAGGAGATCGTCGCATCGCTCGGCCTGCCCGACCCGGTGTGCGCGGCGCTCCTGCGCCGCGAGGGCCGGCTCGGCGCGCTCCTGCGCCTCGCCATCGCGCTGGAACGACCCGACGGCGTCGAAGTACGCTCGGTGCTCGAGGCGCTGCCCGCGGTCGATCGCAGCCGCCTCCTGCACGTCCAGCTCCACGCAATGACCTGGGCGGGGCAGCTCGGCCGCGCCGCCTGAGCAGCCGTGCGAGCCCGCCGCATCCGCGGCGGATGCGAACGCGGCGTCTGAGCCGCGTCCCCGCCGGATTCCATCACGCCTCCCGAAACGTCCGGCCCGCGCCTTCCGGGGACCGGCAGCGTCTCGACGACTTCGTGCGTCAGGCAGCCCGCGATGCCGCGCTGGTAGCGTTGAGGAACGGCGCCGGTGCCACGCTCCGCGCGAGCCGCGCGATCGAGGAGTGCGGGCCGGGCACGCCGAACAGGTAGCCTTGCACGCGGTCGACCTCGAGGTCGGCGAGCAGCGTGAACTGGTCGATGGTCTCGACGCCCTCGGCGACGATGCCGAGCCGGAGGGTCTTGGCGAGGGCCACGATCGTGCGGACGATCGCGTGGTTGTCGCTCTGCCGGGTGAGGTCGGCGAGGAAACTGCGGTCGATCTTCAGGATGTCGATCGGCAGGCGCCGGAGATAGGAGAGCGACGAGTAGCCGGTTCCGAAGTCGTCGACCGATATCGACACCCCCATTCGCTTGAGGCGACGCAGCGCCGCGATCGACGCGCCGGCGTCCTGCATGACCGCCGTCTCCGTGATCTCGAGCTCGAGCCGATCGCCGGGAAGGCCGCTCTCGGTGAGCGCGCGCAGCACTTCGTCGGCGAATCCGGATCGCCGGAACTCCATGGCCGAGACGTTCACGGCCACGGTCAGTTCGCCGAGGCCTTCGGCCCTCATGGCGCTGGCCTCCCGACACGCGGTACCGAGCGCGTAGCGCCCGATGTCGCCCTGCATCCCGAGCTCGTCCGCGAGCGGCAGGAACCGGTCCGGCGCGAGCACGCCGAGTTGCGGATGGCGCCAGCGAATCAGCGCCTCGCTTCCCAGCGGGCGGCGGTCGAAGGTCCGCACGAGCGGCTGATGTACGAGGAAGAACTCTTGTCTTGCCGCGGCCTGACGCAGCGCGCCCTCGAGCCGGACCCGCGCGGCGCCGCGCGATGGCGCCGGCGCGACGGCACGGCGGATCGCGCCGGGCGCCGCCTGCTTGGCGTCGCGCATCGCACGCTCCGCCGCGTGGACGAGTTCCTGCGGATCCGATTCGTCGTCGGGGTAGATGGCGATGCCGATCGACGCGCTGATCGAGAGCTCGTCGCCGTTGACCGGGAACACCTCGGCGAACGACGCGCTCACCCGTTCGGCCGCCGCGGTCGCTTCCGCCGCGTGGCCCAGGTCCGCGTAGAGCAGGGCGAAGCGGTCTTCCCCCAGCCGCGCGACCGTCGCGGCCCCGCCGAAGCGTTCCCGCAGGCGGAACGCGACCGCCGCGAGCAGGCGGTCGCCCGCCGTGTGGCCCAACGAATCGTTGATGCGGCGGAATCGGTCGAGGTCGAGCAACAGAAGCGCGAGCCGGGAGCGGGCGCCGGGCCGCGCGGCGGCGTGCTCGATGAGGCGCGCCATCATGTCCCGGTTGGCGAGACCGGTGAGCGTGTCGTGGTAGGTGAGGTGGACGAGACTCTGTTCGATGTCCCGTTTGGCGCGACGCAGGCCCGTGTTGCGGAGCTCACGTTCGACGACCGGAAGGAGACGCGTGCGGTTGCCCTTGTCGATGTAGTCCTGGGCGCCCGAATCCATCGCCGCGGCCGCCTCGGCCTCGGCGAGGGTCCCGCTCATGATGATGAACGGCGTCTCCGGCGCGCGGGATCGCATGATCGCGAGCGCGCCGCGAGAGTCGAAGCGGGGCAGTCGGTGATCGCAGATGACGAGGTCGTAGGACCGTTCGTCGAGCGCGGAGACCATCTCCTCGGCGGTCTCGACGCGACGGAAGGCGAGCACCCGGTCGAGCCGCGAGAGTTCGGCGATCAGGAGCGCGGCGTCGTCCTCCGCGTCCTCGACGAGCAGAATGTGGTTGAGCGCGTCTGGCATCGGTGGCGAGTCCGCGAACGAGGGCCGGCGAATGACCCGTTATCGGCGCGGCAGCGGAAATGTTGAGCCTCGACCCTCAAGTTCCCGCTTCCGGGGCCGACAACGTTCGCGGGGCGAGCATCGCCGCCCTGCCGGCTGAGGGCCCACTGCATGGCGAAGATCCTGGTCGTGGACGACAACCCGCTCAACGCCACCCTCGCGCGGCTTCAGCTCGCCCACGCCGGGCACGACGTCGCGGTCGAGCCTTCCGGAGCCGCGGCGCTCGCCCGGCTCGACGTCGAACGCCCCGACCTCGTGCTGACCGACATCGCGATGCCCGGCATGAGCGGCGTCGACCTCCTGGACGCCATCCGGGCCCGATCGGGACTGCGCACGCTCCCGGTGCTCGCCCACACGTCGTTCGCCGTACCGGTCCAGCAAGCCGCGTTCCGGCGCGCCGGGTTCGACGCCATCGTCGTCAAGCCCGCGACGCGCGAGGCCCTGGTCGCCGCGGTCGACCACGCGCTTGGGCGGGGCGCCCGGTGACCTCGCCCCGCTGCGACCCCCATGCCTTTTTCGAGGCGATCGGACGCGACCCCGCGGCCCTCGCGTCCACGCTCGAGCTCTTCCGAACCGAGGGAACCGCCCAGTGCGCCCGCATCGTGAGCGCAGTGCGCACGCGGTCGCGCCGCCAGCTGCGCGAGGCGCTCCATGCGTTCGCCGGTTCGCTCGCGATCGTCCGCGCGAAGTCGGCGCTCGACCTGTGCGAGATCCTGCGGCGACGGGCCGATGACGACGGAGCGGCGCTCGAACTCGCGGCACTCGAACTCGAACGCGAGTTCGAGCGCGTGTGCGAGGAACTGTCCCCGTTCGTCGCACGCGGGCGGGCGGCCGCATGAGGCGCCGCGCCCGTGCTGCGGACGCCGGTCGCGGCGCGTGTAACGGGTTCAGGGAGTCCGGCGCCGACCGCCCGGCCTGCGGTGCACGGCCGATCCGCGCAACGTGTGGTCGAGGATCATCAGCATCGCAGCCGTGGCACCCCAGATGTAGCGTTCGCCCCAGGGAATCGCCCAGAAATCGCGCCGCACGAGCCCCTGCATTCGAAAATTGCGCTGCTGGTTCGCCGGGTCGAGCAGGAAGGTGAGCGGCACCTCGAACACGTCGGCGACCTCGACCGGATCGGCGATGATCGGGAACGGCGGCTCGACCCATCCCACGACCGGCGTGACGCGGTAACCGGTCACCGTTTCGTAGCTCGCGAGCTCGCCCAGGAGCGACACGCGCGAACCGGGAAGTCCGACCTCCTCCCGTGCCTCCCGAAGCGCGGCTGCTCCCGCGTCGGCGTCCCCGGGTTCCATCCGCCCGCCCGGGAAACTGATCTGGCCGGGATGGTCGGGGAGATCGGCGCTGCGTTGCGTGAACAGCACGGTGAGTCCGTCCGCGCGATTGACGAGCGGCACCAGCACCGCAGCGGGCGTCGCCTTGCCTTCGCGCCCCGGCAGGCGGAAACCGTCCGAGAGGCCGAGCGCGGTGAGCGGCACCGGCTTTTTCAGTTGCGCCTCGATCCAGGGGCGCTGGTCGTGGCGGGGAAGGGCGAACAGCGGAAGCACGGCGGGGAAGGGCTTCGGCGAGGACGGGCCGATCCGTCGATGATACCGCGCGGGCGCGAGGCGCCTTCGGACGCCTCTTCTATAATCGGCGCATGTCCCGGCGCGGCGTCCTCCTGCTCGCTCACGGTGCGCGTGACCCGCGTTGGTCCGAGCCGCTGGAAGCGTTGGCGATCCGTTGCGCGGCACTGGAGCCCGGTTTGCCGCTCATGCTCGCCTTCCTCGACCACCTGTCGCCGGACCTTCCCGAAGCCGCCCAAAGGCTCGTCGACGCCGGTTGCGACGAACTCGTCGTGGTGCCCGCGTTCCTCGGCGTCGGCGGGCACGTGCGACGCGACGTGCCGAAGCTCGTCGACGCGGTCGCGCACGACCATCCCGGTGTGCGGGTGCGCACGAGCGTGGCCCTGGGCGACGTCGCGTCGGTGCAGGACGCGATGGCACAAGCTGTGGTCGACGCGGCGCGGGGCTGACCGTCGCGATGCGGGTAGCCGTCCTCGGAGCCGGGGTCATCGGACTGTCCACCGCGTGGTGGCTCGCGCGCGACGGTCACGAGGTGACCGTGATCGACCGGAACGAAGGCGTCGCGCTCGAAACGAGCTTCGCGAACGGCGCGCAACTCTCGTACAGCTACGTTGCGCCGCTCGCCGGTCCCGGAGTCCTGCCGAAGATCCCGCCCTGGCTGCTGCGCCGGGATTCGCCGCTGCGCTTCACCCCGCAGTTCGACGCGGACCAATGGCGCTGGCTGCTGCGCTTCGTGCTGGCGTGCAACCAGAGAACCTCGGAGCGGACGACGCGCCGCCTGCTCGCGCTGTCGTTCTACAGCCGGCGCCTGATGCAGGACTTCGTCGCGTCGGGGTCGATCGAGTTCGCGCATGCGCGCAACGGCAAGCTCGTCGTGCACTCCGACCCCGACGGCTTCGCGCACGCGCGCGACCTGGTCGACTACCAACGGTCGCTCGGCTGCGAGCAGGAGGCGCTCGACCGCGACGGGTGCCTCGCGCTCGAGGGCGCGTTCGGCGGCGGCACCACCGGGTTGGGCGCGCGCCTCGTGGGCGGCATCCTCACGCCGAGCGAGGAGGTCGGCGATTGCTACCGTTTCTGCGTCGGGCTCGAGCGTTTGCTGATGCAGGACGGCTCGCGGGTGCGCTTCGAACTCGGCACGCAGGTGCGAAGTCTCGTCGCCGAGCGCCAGCGCGTGGTCGCCGTCGACACCTCGTCGGGGCCGATCGACGCCGACGCGTTCGTCGTCGCGGCGGGGAGCGCATCGGGCCGGCTCGTCAAGCCGCTGGGCCTGCGCCTGCCGGTCTATCCGCTCAAAGGCTACAGCCTGACCTTCCCGGTGACCGGCCCGGCGCCGAAGCTGTCGGTGACCGACTTCAAGCGCAAGGTGGTCTACGCGCCGCTGGAGTCTGCGGGGTCGCCCACGCTGCGTGTCGCCGGCATGGCCGACATCGCGGGCTGGTCCCAGGCGCCCGACCCGGTCCGCCTGCGCCAATTGCTCGCGGAGGCGCGCGCGGCGTTTCCCGACGCGACCGACTATTCGCTGCCGCTCGAACGCCTCGCGCCCTGGTGCGGCCTGCGCCCGGCGACGCCGCTCGGCAGTCCGATCCTGGGGGCCGCGCCCGTCGCGAACCTCTATCTCAACGTCGGCCATGGCGCGCTGGGCTGGACGCTCGCGCTCGGGAGCGGCCGCATCGTCGCCGATGCGATCGCGCGGCGAGGCTCCGACATTCCGCTCGCCGGACTGACTTTCGGAGCATGATCGCGGTCAGGCGGCGACGTCGCCGCTGTCCGCCGGCCCATGAACCCGCTACGCGCGCGCCTCGGCGAACACGCGCTCCACGATTCCGTGGCCGCGATCGCCATGCCCGGCCGCGAGATCGGCTACCCGGAACTCGTCCATCTCGTGGACGCCTGCGCGGCGAGGCTCGTTCGCGACGGCTGCGCGCCGGGCGACACCGTCGGCTTCTCGGTGCCGGACGAAACCGGGCATCTCATCGTGAGCCTCGCGCTCGCGGCACTCGGGCTCCGGCAGGTGATCCTCGCGACGCACGCGCCGCTCGGAATGCGCATCGACCTCGCCCGGCGTCTCGCGGTCAGGCGCGTTGTCGTCAGCGATCCGGCGCACGCGGTGCCGGGCATCGCGGTCATCGTGCTGGGCAGCGCCGAGTCGAGCGATTCGCCGTCCGTGCGGCCAGCGGTACCGCTCGACGGCGGACAGGATGGGCCGAGGTTCCTGTTCACGAGTTCGGGCACCACCGGCCGCGCCAAGATCTACGACCTGGATCTCGCGGCGGTGGATTGGCGTGCCACGACGGTGCATCGGTCGGAGCGCGGGAACGCGCGACAGCGTTTGTACGTGTCGCACGCGATCGAGCATCGGGCCGGGCATGTGCGGCGCCTGTATGCGGCGTGGCTCGGAGTCACGTCGATCCTGCAGGCGCCGCGGACCAGGATGTCCACCGGCGCCCTGTGCCGCGCGATGAACCCCACCCATCTCGAGCTGACGGTGCTCGAGGCGATGGGTCTCGTGCAGGACGACGCGATTCCCCTGCCGTCAGGCACGATCGTGCACGGCAGCGGCACGCGGATTCCGTCGGCGTTGCGCAGGCGTTTTCGCGCGCATCACGGCCTGCCGCTCCACGTGCACTACGGCGCGTCGGAATTCGGCCGCATCGCATCGACGCTCGACGGGCCCGGCGCTTCCCCCGACATCGACGACGACAGCGTCGGCTGGCCCGTGCCGGAAATCGAGGTGGAGATCATCGGCGCGGATGGCCGTCCGGTCGCGTCGGAGGAGGCCGGCGAAATCCGCGTGCGCGGCGCGACGATGGGCGGCGGGTTTCTCGACGACCCGGAAGCCACGGCCCGGCACTTTCGCGGCGGCTGGTATCACCCTGGCGATCTCGGCCGACTCGATCGCGACGGGCGATTGTGGCTCGCCGGTCGCATCGACGAGATGATGAGTCTCTCGGGGATCAACATCCACCCGGCCGAGATCGAGGTCGTCCTCGAGACCCATCCTGCCGTGCGCGCCGCGTTGGCGTATGCGCAGCCCTCGGGCGCGTTCGGCGACATTCCGGTGGCGGACGTCGAACTCCTTCGTCGGGGAGGCGCGACCGAAGCCGAACTCCTCGCGATGGTCCGCGATGCGCTCGGCGCGCGTGCACCGCGACGGATCCGCATCGTCGACGCGCTTCCGCGCAGCGCCGCGGGCAAGGTGTTGCGAACCCGCCCCGGGAATCGCGCCCGTGGTCGCTGAACCGACGCTACAATCCGCGGCGCGATGTCCGGCGCACGCCACTTCCCTCGGTCCACGATTCCCGGCAGGTTTCCGGGTGCGGAGGCGTTGCTTCTTACCGCGGCGCTCTGCGGCGCGCACGAGCTGGCGACGGCGCCGGCTCGGGCCGCGGACCCCGCGCCATATCCGAACCGCCAGATCACGATGGTGGTGCCGTTCGGAGCAGGGACGCAGATCGACACCGCGGCGCGCCTGGTCGCGGGCAAGCTCGCCGACGCACTGGCGCAGCCGGTCGTGGTCGAGAACGTCCCGGGCGCCTCCGGAAACCTGGGCGGCCGGCAGGTCGCCCGTTCGAAACCGGACGGCTACACGTTGCTGTTCACCGGTTCGCTGATCACGCTCCTCCCGCTGACGATGGGATCCGCCGCGGTGGATCCCTTGGTGTCGTACGCTCCGGTGGCGAAACTCGCGGAGCCGCCGGCCGTGATCCTCGTGAGCGCGAAGCCGGGCGTGTCGACGCTCTCCGATCTGCTGGAACGGGCGAGGCGCACGCCCGGCGGCATCGCGTACGCGACCGCGGGCGTGGGCTCGATCCACCATCTCGCGATGAGCCTCGTCGCGCTCAAGGCCGATGCGCCCATGTTGCACGTGCCCTACGGGAATTCCGCCCAGGCGAGGCAGGACCTGCTCTCGGGGGAAGTCCCGGTCTACGTGACGTCGCTGGGCCCCCTCAACCCCTACCTCGAGAGCGGGCAGGTCCGCGCGCTCGCGGTCATGCGCGAGCGCAGGGTCTCGGCGTTCCCGGACGTCCCGACGATCGTGGAACTCGGTTTCCCGCAAGCGGCGATGGCGCCGTGGAACGGGGTGCTCGCTCCTGCGGGAACGCCGCCGGCGGTGATCGCCCGGCTCAATGCCGAGTTCGCGCGCATCGTCATGCTGCCCGATGTCCGCGAACGCTTCACGCAGATGGGCATGGAGCCGCTGTCGCCGTCGCCCGAGGCATTCGCGGCGGAGATTCGCGAGGCCGTCGCCCGCTGGCCGCGCGTCATCCGCGAGTCGGGCGTGG
This sequence comes from Burkholderiales bacterium, assembly GCA_015075645.1. Classification (NCBI taxonomy): domain Bacteria; kingdom Pseudomonadati; phylum Pseudomonadota; class Betaproteobacteria; order Burkholderiales; species Burkholderiales bacterium. The sequence goes on from JABTUF010000002.1 coordinate 194,445, forward strand.
TGCTCGCGAAGTAGAGCGGCGCCCGCGGTCCATGCGCCTTCTCGGCCTCGCCGTCGTCCGCGACGAGTCCGACATCATCGAACTGATGGTGCGGCACAACCTCGCGTACCTCGACGGCCTCGCGATCATCGACCACGCATCGACCGACGGCACCAGCGCCATCCTCGCGGCGCTCGCCGCCGAGGGCCTGCCGATCAGCATCACGCAGGACGGCAACCCGAAATACCGCCAGAAGCCGATGATCAACTCGCTCTTGCGCCACTGGCTGCTCAGTTCCGACTTCGACTGGTTCTTCGTGATCGACGCCGACGAGTTCATCGTGGCGCCCTCGCGCGAGGCGCTGCATCGGACGCTCGCGGGACTGCCGACCGACCGGGCGGGGCAGCTCGACTGGCCGACTTTCCTTCCCGAGTTCGACGCCGGTCGACCGCTGGCGGAGCGGCTCGCCCGACCGCGGGTCGTCACCGACCCCGGCCACGCCTTTCGCAAGATGGCGATACCGCGCGCGGCCCTGATGACCCCGGGCATCGAGGTCGGCTTCGGCCAACACGTCCTCGAGGCCGCGCGTCCGGGCGTCGTGGTTCCTCCGCCGCACCCGGTTCCCGCCGGTGAACTCGCGTTCGCCCATGTGCCGATCCGCTCGCCGGGGCAGTACGCGCTCAAGGTGGCGACCAACTGGCTGTCGCTCGTTGCGCAGGAGCGCCGGCGCGTGGCCCAGGCCGGCCAGTGGCGCGACGCGTTCGACGCCATCTGCAACGGCGCGGCGCTCGACGACGCGCTGCTCGAACTCTTCGCGGTGAACTACAGCGTGCCGCCGGTGGATTGGAGGCCGGTCAGCGACAGGATCGTCGCTGGAGAGCCTTTCCTGCAGCCGGTCGCCGAGCGCTACGGGTCGCTCGCGGTTCCGCGGACACTGGCCTGGGCGCTCAAGCACGCCGAGCGGCTGTTGACCGCGCCGCGGTGATTGCAGGACCGGGGATCGGAAGGGTCATCGATCCGCGGGAATACGCGGGATCGCAGGCGGAGGCATCAGGTCCCAATACTTTACATAATAACAATTATACGCACGAACGCACGCACCAACGCCCCGCAATCCCTGCCGCCCCGGATCCGACCCCGGCGGGACGTCCGGGCGGCGTCCTCAGCGCACTTGGGATTTCGGTCGCGCGAGACCTGCGAGCTTCGCCTCGTACCGGTCGCGGTCGCGCCGGGTCGTGCTCAACTCGGCCGCGCGTTCGAGTTCCGCGCGCGCGGCCGCATCCTGGCGCAGCCCGAAGTACGCGAGCGCGAGCCAGAAATGGAACTCGTGGAAGTCCGGCGCGCGCGCGACCTCGCGCGCGAACGCGTCGCGCGCGGTCCAGAGGTCGCCTGCGCGCATAGCCTCCCGGCCGCGCAGGAACCAGCTGAACGGCGGCTCGGGGTCCAGGGTGACGAGCGCCGCCGCGAGCTTGCGCGACTCCTCGGCGCGGCCGGTCTCGGCGAGCACCGTGACCAGGTTCGACATGGCGAGCGTGTTGCCCGGATCGCGCGCGAGGACGTACCGCAGCGTGCGCTCGGCCTCCACCTCGTCGTGGTGGCGCGCGTAGACGACGCCGAGCGTGTTGACCGCCGGCAGGAAGGTCGGGTCCTGGATGACCGCCTCGCGCGCCCACCAGTAGGCGTCGATGATCGCGCCCGTCGCGAGCGCCTCGACCGCGCGGTTGTTGAGATACATCGCGACGACCGTCGCTTCGTCGAGCGGCCGCGTGCGCACCGAGCGGATGTCCTCGGGTCGCAGGAAGTCGACCGTCATGCGATCGGGCTCGAGGTACCGGCTGCCCGCCTTGAAGCGCGATTCCATCGCGCCGGAGCCGCGCTGCCCGAGCGTCAGGTTGATGTGGCCGATCGCGAGGTAGATGTCGCCCTCGCGTCCGATCGCCTCGTCGACCAGCACCCGGTTGTAATTGACCTCGAGATCGAGCGCCTTGGCGAACGCCGCGGTCATGATCACGAGCGACAGGCAGTTGCCGGAGCGGTCCGCGAACGCCTGCGACGCGCTGCGCGTCATCGTCGAGTCGTAGGCGAGCTTCAGCTCGTTCTTCGTGTACAGCGCGCCGATCAGCGCGTGCTGGCGGCCCTTCACCGCCACCTTCGGCATGACCTGGTCGTGCAGGTAGGCCTTCATCGCGTCGTCGAGGGCGAAGATGTCGCTCGCGTCGATACGGACGGAAGGCGCGGGAAACCGGGCGTCGGCGAGGAGGCTGTGCTCGAGGGACACCGGCGCGACCGCAGGGGCGGAAACCGGGCCGTCGGACGCAGCCGTCACCGGCTGGGCGAGCGCCTCGCCCCCTGCTCCGGCGACGGCGAGCGCCACCGCTGCCGCGAGCGGCCAGCGGACGTTCGGGCCTGCGTTGCGATCGGGTCGAGTCGTCATCGCGTTCCCTCGCGGCCGATTCTACGCCCTGCCCGCCCGATCCGCGGGCGGCCGATCGCATGGCGGATCACGCGGCGCGCTGCTTCTGCCAGTGCACGCCGCTGTCGTCGATCGAGTAGATCGTCTCGACGATCCCGCGTTCGCGCCGAAAGTCCTCGACCGCCGATCGGCAGCTCTCGAGGATGCCGTAGTCGTCGACGATGACGATCCCGCCGGGCACCACCTTGTCGTAGAGCGCGGTCAACGCGTCCATCGTCGATTCGTAGAGGTCGCCGTCCATCCGCAGGACTGCCAGGCGCCCGATCGGGGCGGTGGGCAGCGTGTCGCGGAACCAGCCTTCGAGGAAGACCACCTGGTCGTCGAGCAGGCGGTAGCGCCGGAAATTCTCCCGCACCTGGTCTGCCGACACCGCGAGTTGCGGATAGACATGGAGGTGGTTGGTGGCGTCCTTCGGGTAGCGCGCGGCGTCCGGGGCCGGGAGGCCCGCGAACGAATCGGCGACCCACACCCGACGGTCGGTCACGCCATGCGCCGCCAGCACGGCGCGCATCAGGATGCACGCGCCGCCGCGCCAGACGCCGGTTTCGATGAAATCGCCCGGAATGCCGCGCTCGATCACGAACTCCGCAGCGCGCTGCAACTGCAGCATCCGCTTCGCGCCGATCATCGACAGCGCCGACGATGGCCAGTCCTTGCCTTCCGAGCGGCGCTCGCGGTCGAACGGCATCTCGCCGCCGGAGACGCGCTCCTCGAGCGACGGATCCTCGTGGACGAGTCCGACCAGGCTGTCGCGGAGGAGGTCCAGGTAGCGGTTGCGAAGCGCGTCTACGGGCTCGGTGTTCGTGGTCATGGAATCAAATAAAGACTATTTATATCAATGATATATAGATGCTATTGCGAGTATATTCTACGACGTGAAACACGCAGGGCGGCCCACCTTCGAATCGACCTCAACTCGTGAAACCTCCCGGCGCGTCACACGTCCTTCAGCCAGCCGATCGCCGGGCCGACCCGCTCGAACGCGACCACCTCGATCCCCGGGACCGGCTGTTTCGGCCGGTTCGCGGCGGGACACAGCACCGTGCGGAAGCCGAGCTTCGCGGCCTCCCGGATCCGCTCCTGCCCGCGCTGCACCGGGCGGATCTCCCCCGCCAGCCCCACTTCGCCGAATACGACCAGCTTGGCGGGCAGCGGACGATTGGCAAGCGACGAATCGATCGCGAGGAGCACCGCCAGGTCGACCGCGGGCTCGTCGATCCGCACGCCGCCCACGGCGTTGACGAACACGTCGTGCCCCGCCACCTCGACCCCGCCGTGGCGGTGCAGGACCGCCAGCAGCAGCGCGAGACGCTGCGGATCGAGGCCGACGGCGAGACGGCGCGGGCCCGAACCGCCGGCTGCATCGACCAGCGCCTGGATCTCGACCAGCAGCGGTCGCGAGCCTTCCAGCGACGCGACGATCGCCGAGCCCGCGACCGGCTCGCCGTGCTGCGAGAGGAAGAGCGCGGACGGGTTCGACACGCCCCGCAGGCCCCGCTCGGTCATCGCGAACACGCCGAGTTCGTTGGCGGCGCCGTAGCGGTTCTTGATCGCGCGCACGAGCCGGAACGCCGAATGAGCGTCCCCCTCGAAATAGAGCACGGTGTCGACGATGTGCTCGAGCACACGGGGGCCGGCGATCGCGCCGTCCTTGGTCACGTGGCCGACGAACACCACGACGATGCCACGCTGCTTCGCGAGGCGCGTCAACTGCGCCGCGCACTCGCGCACCTGCGAGACGCTGCCGGGCGCGCTCGTGAGCGCTTCGGTGTAGACGGTCTGGATCGAGTCGACGACGACGACCTCCGGCTTCGACGTGTCGATCGCCGCGACGATGGCCTCCACCTGCACCTCGGCCAAGAGTTCGACCGGCGCGTTGACGAGTCCGAGCCGGTCGGCGCGCAGCGCGATCTGGTCGGCGGATTCCTCGCCGGTGACGTAGAGCACCGTGCGCGACGCGCCGATCGCTGCGCTCGCCTGCAGCAGCAGCGTCGACTTGCCGATGCCGGGATCGCCGCCGAGCAGGATCACCGCGCCGGGAACGAGTCCGCCTCCCAGCACGCGGTCGAACTCCTCGAGGCCGGTCGGGAAGCGTGGCCGCTCGCGGGCGACGATCGCCGCGAGCGGTTGCACGGCGGACCTCGCGCCCGCCACCGACGCGAACCGCGTCGGCGCGGGCGCCGTCGCGCACTCGACCAGCGTGTTCCACACGCCGCAATGCGGGCACTGCCCCTGCCACTTGGGCGAGGCGCCGCCGCACTCGGTGCAGGCGTAGAGGGTCTTCGGCTTCGCCATGCCTCGGGCCGCCCGGGCGGGGCCGCCGGTCAGGCGAGTTCCGACGGCTGCACGACCGCGGTGCCGAGCTTGCCGACGACGACGCCGGCCGCCTCGTTGGCGATGCGCACCGCGTCGGCGAGCGGGGCTCCGGCGGCGAGCAGCGTCGCGACGGTCGCGATCACCGTGTCGCCGGCGCCGGAGACATCGAACACCTCGCGCGCCTGCGCCGGGATGTGCAGCGCGCCCGCGGAGGTGTAGAGACTCATCCCCTCCTCCGAGCGCGTGATGAGGAGCGCCTCGAGTTCGAGGTCGCCGCGCACGCGCTCCGCCTTCGCGGCGAGGTCCGCCTCGTCGCGCCAGCGTCCGGCGACGTCGCGAAACTCGGCGCGGTTGGGCGTGACGAGCGTCGCGCCGCGGTACTTCGCCCAATCGTCGCCCTTGGGATCGACGAGCACCGGTCGCCGCGCCTCGCGCGCCTGGCCGATCATCGTCGCGATGTGCGCGAGCCCGCCCTTGCCGTAGTCGGACAGGACGACGACGTCGCAGGCGCGCACGCGCACGCCGAAGTCCTTGAGCTTGGCCGCGAGGATCTCCTGCGACGGCCGGGTCTCGAAGTCGATGCGCAGCAGTTGCTGCTGGCGGCCGATGACGCGCAGCTTCACCGTCGTCGGCAGCGTACTGTCGTGGTGGAACGAGGCGGCGATGCCGTCGGAGGCGACCAGCGCCTCGAGCGCGCCGCCCGCCTCGTCGACGCCGACCACCGACAGGAGCGCGGCCCGCGCCCCGAGCGCCGCGGCGTTGCGCGCGACGTTCGCGGCGCCGCCGGGCCGCTCCTCGGTGCGCTCCACGTGCACCACGGGGACCGGCGCCTCGGGCGAGATCCGGTCGACCGCGCCGAACCAGTAGCGGTCGAGCATCACGTCACCGACCACGAGCACGTTCGCCGCGCGCACGCGTTCGCGCCAGGCGGAGAAGCGTGCGGGCGGGGCAGGAGGCGTCATCGGGGAAGCGTCGCGAGGCGCCGCGATTATAGGGGCATGAGGCGTGGGCGGCTATTCGACTGCGGTCCGTCGCTCATGGCATCTTGCGACCGCCACGAGGGCGAAGGCTCGCCGACCGGCGTTCGGTGGATCGCGCGCCAGGTGGTTGCTGGTAGCGCTCCGCATACGCGTCGAGGAGTCGGCGGATCATGCGCTGATACTGGGTGTTGTACTTCTGCGCCTCGCGCTTGAAGAACTCGACGCTTCTCCGGCTCAGCGCGAGCGTGATCTTCACGCCGTCCTCGCGAAACGCGAGTTCCTCGGGCGGGGGAAGAAAATCGGGCACGACCCGCGGGTCGCCGATCGGTTCATCGCTGTACTTGATTCTCGCGGTCATAGATCTGCCTGCCCTTGCGCCAATAGCCGGCCCCGATGATGCGAATGATGCCGGAGCGGTAGGTGAATCGAACGGTCAGGATGCCGCCGCCCACCCGCCCGAAGCAGAAGTAGCGCTTCTCGCGCGAGCTGTGCGCCGTGTCCTCGGCGATTACGCGACGCGCGTCGAGGAACGCGAGGCGCGCCGTGACGAAATCCACGCCGTGCTTCAGGACATTCGCCCGATCCTTGGCGTGATCCCAGCCGAATCGGGAATGGCCCATGACGCGATCCTACGCCGCGGCCATACGAAAAGCCATATGAACTGGCGGGCGCCGGGACCGCTACCCCGTTAGCCCCGGCGGCCGCGGGTTCGCGTCAGCGCCGACCGATCGAGAAATGCTCGAGCCCCGCGGCGCGCACGACCGCCGGATCGTAGAGGTTGCGGCCGTCGAAGACGAGCCCCTCGCGCAGCGCGCGCTTCAGCGCGTCGAAGTCCGGGCTGCGGAACTCCTTCCATTCCGTCACGACGACGAGCGCGTCGGCGCCCTCGGCCGCCGCCATCGGCGTCGAGGCGTAGGACAGCGCGGAGCGGTCGCCGAGCGCACGCCTCGCCTCCGGCATCGCGACCGGATCGTAGGCAGTCACGCACGCGCCGCGCGACGCGAGCGCATCGATGATCGCGCGCGACGGCGCCTCACGCATGTCGTCGGTGTTGGGCTTGAACGCGAGTCCCCACAGCGCGAAGCGGCGGCCGGCGAGATCGGCCCCGAGCCGTCCTACGATCTTGTCGACGAGGACGAGCTTCTGCGCCTCGTTCACCGCCTCGACCGCGGACAGGAGCTGCAGCGGATAGCCGTGCGCCGACGCGGTGTGGCCGAGCGCCTTCACGTCCTTGGGGAAGCAACTGCCGCCGTAGCCGACGCCCGGATACAGGAAGTGCCAGCCGATGCGCGGGTCCGACCCGATGCCCTGGCGCACCGACTCGATGTCGGCGCCGAGGCGGTCGGCGAGATTCGCGAGCTCGTTCATGAACGAGATGCGCGTGGCGAGCATCGCGTTCGCGGCGTACTTGGTGAGTTCGGCCGAGCGCAGGTCCATCACGATCAGGCGATCGTGGCTGCGCTGGAACGGCGCGTAGACCGCCCGCAGCACGGCGATCGCGCGTTCATCGTCCGCGCCGATCACGACGCGATCGGGCTTCATGAAGTCCTCGACCGCGGCGCCCTCCTTCAGGAACTCGGGGTTCGACACCACGGCGAACGGGATCTCGACGCCCCGCGCGGCGAGTTCCTCGCGGATCGTGGCGCGCACGCGGTCGGCGGTGCCCACCGGCACCGTCGACTTGTCGACGACGACCCTCCATTCGGTCATCCGGCGCCCGATGGCGCGCGCGGCGTCGATCACGTGGCGCATGTCCGCCGAACCGTCCTCGTCGGGCGGCGTGCCGACCGCGATGAACTGCAGCGTGCCGTGGCGCACGGCGAGGTCGACGTCGGTCGTGAACCGGAGCCGGCCGGCGGCGACGTTGCGCTGGATCATCGCCTCGAGGCCCGGCTCGTGGATCGGAACGCCGCCCCCGTTCAGGACCGCGATCTTGCGCGCGTCGACATCGAGGCAGAGCACGTCGTTGCCGACCTCGGCGAGACAGGTGCCGGTGACGAGCCCGACGTAGCCCGTCCCGATCATGGTGATCTTCATGCGTGCGTTTCGGATGGAATCGATGCGCGGATCGCGGCGAGTGCCGCGGCCGGATCGGGATGGGCCGTGATCGGCCGTCCGATCACGAGGTAGTCGGCGCCCGCGGCGATCGCCTGCGATGGCGTCATCACGCGCGCCTGGTCATCGAGGTCCGCGCCCGTGGGACGAATGCCGGGGGTCACGAGCAGGAACGCGCGTCCGAGCGAGCGCTTCAGCGTGGCCGCCTCGCGTGCCGAGCACACCACGCCGTCCAGTCCCCCGGCCTGCGCGAGCCGCGCGAGACGCAGCACCTGCTCGTCGGGCGTGGCATCGATGCCGATGGCCGCGAGATCGTCGGCCGTGAGGCTCGTGAGCACCGTCACGGCGATCAGGAGCGGCCGCGCGATGCCCTCCTCTCGCGCCGTGCGCTCGACCGCCTCGCGCGCCGCGGCCATCATCGCCCTCCCGCCGGACGCGTGCACGTTCAGCATCCAGACGCCGAGCCGGGTCGCCGCTGCGCAAGCCTGCGCGACCGTGTTCGGGATGTCGTGGAACTTGAGGTCGAGGAACACGCGGAAACCGCGCGCGACGAGTTCGCGGACGAGGTCCGCACCGGCGGAGGTGAAGAGTTCCTTGCCGACCTTGAGCGCGCAGGCCGCGGGGTCGAGCTTCGAGGCGAGCGCGAGGGCGCTCGCGGTGTCGGCGACGTCGAGGGCGACGATGACGCGGGGCGTGCTCACGCGAACCCCTCCGGCGTCTCGGTGCGCTTCGGCGAGTAGGTTTCCCACTTCTGGCAGCCCGGGCACCGCCAGTAGTACTGCCGCGCGCGAAATCCGCACTGCTCGCAGCGATACATGCCGAGCCGCTTGATGTGCTGCGACACGAGTCCGCGCACGAGTTCGAGGTCGTGCCGGCGCTCGGGCGGCGCGGCGTGGATCTGCGCCTCGAGCAGGCGGTCGAGCCCGAGGAGCGTGGGGTTGCGGGCGAGCTCGTGCTTGATGAGCGAGGCCGCGGCGTCGGCGCCTTCGGTCTCCAATGTCATCGAGAAGAGCGCGTTCAGCACGTCGAGCGAGGGCGCCTGCTCCTGCCAGGCGCGCAACAGGCGCAGCGCGCGCGGCCGGTCGTCGAGCTTGCGGCAGGCGTCCGCGACGCGGTCGGCGACGAGCGCGAGGAAGGCGGGATTCTGCGTCTCGATCTTCTGCCAGGCCTCGATCGCGGCCGGGGCGTCGCCCGCCTGGAGCGCGATATCGCCGGCGATCAGGTTCGCGCGCGCGCAGCCCCGGTGCACCGCGAGCGCGCGCTCGACCTCGGCCCGGGCGGTCGCGAGGTCGGAGCGCACCAGCGCTCCCTGGGCGAGTTCGCAGTGGTACTGCGCGATCTCGCGGAACGCGGGCGTGCGGTTGATCTCGGCGACGCGGCCGGTCACCTCGATGGCCTTCGCCCAGTCCTTCTCCTGCTCGTAGATCGAGACCAGATGGCCGAGCGAGGCCGTCTCATGGCCGGTGCCGGCGAGCTTCGCGAAGAGCTCCTCGGCGCGGTCGAGCATGCCCGCGCGCAGGAAGTCCTGCGCGAGTTCGTAGCTCGCCATCTCGCGCCGGTCGGCCGGGAGGTCGGGCCGGTCGAGCAGGTTCTGGTGCATGCGGATCGCCCGCTCGATCTCGCCCTGGCGGCGGAACAGGTTGCCCAGCGCGAAGTGCAGGTCGACCGTCTGCGGATCGACCTTGACCACTTCGATGAACGACTCGATGGCCTTGTCGGGCTGTTCGTTCAGCAGGAAATTGAGCCCGCGGAAGTACGACAGCGGCAGCGCGCGCGACTCGGTCAGCAGGTGCTTGATGTCGATGCGTGCGGCGATCCAGCCCAGCGCGAAGAACACCGCGGGGATCGGCAGCAGCCACCACAGGTCGAAATCCATGCCGGCGGCGGGCTACCCGATGCCGAACGGGGGCTGCCCGTCGGAGGGTGCAGGCGACGCAGACGGGGGCCCCGACGGAGCCGGCGCGGCCGCTTCGCGGTGCAGCCGCCGCACCTGGCGCTTCAGCCGCGCGTTGCGGAGGGCCCCGGACGCGAGCCCGATCGCGACCCCCGCGACGAAGGTGACGAACACCACGAACACGAGCGGCGCCTGCCAGCTCGCCACGCGGAAGAACCGCAGCGTCACCACTTCCGCATTGTCGAGCGACAGGAACAGGAGCGCGAGGAAGAGCGCCGCGCCTGCGAGCCAACGCACGACGCCCATCATCGGACGGCCTGCCGCCGCGGCAGCCGTGCCTCTCGAAGAGAGGCGCACCCAGCGAGCTTCGGGCGGGTCACGCTAATTTTTCTTGAAGTCGACGCGCTCGCGCAACTCCTTGCCGGCCTTGAAGTGCGGCACGCGCTTCTCGGGCACGTGCACCTTCTCGCCCGACTTGGGGTTGCGACCGGTGCGCGGCGGCCGGTGATTGAGGCCGAAGCTGCCGAACCCGCGGATCTCGATGCGCTCCCCTTTCGCGAGGCTCTCGGCCATCGCGTCGAGGATCATCTTCACCGCGAGTTCGGCGTCCTTGGCGACCAGTTGCGGAAACTGAGCCGCCAGGCGGTCGATCAGCTCCGATTTGGTCATCGGCACCGTTCCCCGTCAGCCGTTGGTCTTGTTGTCGGAGAGCTTCGCCTTGAGCAGCGCCCCCAGGTTCGTCGTGCCCGTGTTGGCGCCCGAGTTCTCCTGCGAGATGCGGTTCATCGCCTCGCTCTCGTCGGCCTGGTCCTTCTGCTTGATCGACAGGTTGATGCCCCGGTTCTTGCGGTCGACGTTGATGATCATCGCCGTGACCTTCTGGCCTTCGCGCAGGTGCTGGCGGATGTCCTCGACGCGGTCGCGCGACACCTCGGAAGCGCGCAGGTAGCCCTCGACCTCGCCGCTGCCGCCGAGCGCGATGACCGCGCCCTTCGCGTCCAGGCTCTTCACCGTGCCCGACACGACGGCGCCCTTGTCGTTCAGCGCGACGAAGTTGCTGAACGGGTCGCCTTCGAGCTGCTTGATGCCGAGCGAGATGCGCTCGCGCTCGACGTCGATCGCGAGCACCACGGCGTCGACGTCCTGGCCCTTCTTGTAGTCGCGCACCGCCTGCTCGCCGGCCGCGGTCCACGACAGGTCGGACAGGTGCACCAGCCCGTCGATGCCGCCCGGGAGGCCGACGAACACGCCGAAGTCGGTGATCGACTTGATCGTGCCGTGTACGCGGTCGCCCTTCTTGTGGTTCATCGAGAACTCGTCCCACGGGTTCGGCATGCACTGCTTCATGCCGAGCGAGATGCGACGGCGGTCCTCGTCGATCTCGAGGATCATCACCTCGACCTCGTCGCCCAGCTGCACGACCTTGGTCGGGTGGATGTTCTTGTTGGTCCAGTCCATCTCGGAGACGTGGACGAGACCCTCGATGCCCGACTCGATCTCGACGAACGCGCCGTAGTCGGTGATGTTGGTGACCTTGCCGAAGAGGCGCGTGCCGGGCGGGTAGCGGCGCGAGAGGCCGACCCACGGGTCCTCGCCCAGCTGCTTCAGTCCGAGCGAGACGCGGTTCTTCTCCTGGTCGAACTTGAGGACCTTCGCGGTCACCTCGTCTCCGACCGCGAGCACCTCGGAGGGATGCTTGACGCGGCGCCAGGCGAGGTCGGTGATGTGCAGCAGGCCGTCGATGCCGCCCAGGTCGACGAACGCGCCGTAATCGGTGATGTTCTTGACGATGCCCTTGACGGTCGCGCCTTCCTGCAGCGTCGACAGGAGCTTCTCGCGCTCCTCGCCCAGGCTCTCCTCGAGCACCGCGCGGCGCGACACGACGACGTTGTTGCGCTTGCGGTCGAGCTTGATGACCTTGAAGTCGAGCTGCTTGCCCTCGTAGGGCGAGGTGTCCTTGATCGGACGGATGTCGACGAGCGAGCCCGGCAGGAACGCCCGGATGCCGTTGATCATCACGGTCAGGCCGCCCTTCACCTTGCTGGTGACGAGCCCCTGGACGACGGAGCCCTGCTCCATCGACTGCTCGAGGTCGTGCCAGGCCTTGAGGCGCTTGGCCTTGTCGCGCGACAGCTTGGTTTCGCCGTAGCCGTTCTCGATCGACTCGATCGCGACGGTGACGAAGTCGCCGGGCTTCACCTCGACCTCGCCGCCGTCGTTGCGGAACTCCTCGATCGGGATGAAGGACTCGGACTTGAGGCCCGCGTTGACGACGACGACGTTGTAGTCGACGCGCGTCACTTCCGCGGTGATGAGTTCGCCCGCGCGCATCTCCTGCCGTGCGAGGGATTCCTCGAACAGCGCGGCGAAGTTCTCGACGGGGGTGGAGCCGGACATCTGGGTGGCGGTCGCCATGGGTTGGCCTCGTGGATGCATTGCCGCCCCGCGCGAGAACCCTGTTTCTCGCCCGGCGGCGGGCTGGTTGATGTCAGCGTCCCGCGCACGCCGGCTGTTAGCGCTCGCGGGACGACCCTTTGCACAGGAATCGCGACGGCCCGCTCGCGCCTCCGCGTGCCGGTGCGCCGCGCGGAACGCTTCCGCCGGAACACCCGCCCACGGGACGCCGTGGCCGACCGCCGCGTCGATCGTCAGGTCGGTCGCTCCCGGAATGGCGCGGCAAGCCCCGCCCCCGGGATTTCATGCAAAAGACCGCGCATGATAGCGGAGTTTCCTTTTGTGATCAACCGTTTATCCGGGGCGCCCGATGGGGACGCCGATGCGGGTGCGAAGGTCCCCGCACCAACGCCGACGACGCTGGGGCGTCACCGGGCCGGCCGGCCCACGCCCCGGGGGAAACCCGGCCGGGGGTCAGGAAGCCGCGGGGCCCGAGAGCCTGCGCAGCAGCGCGACGATGGTGCTGCGTTCGTCGGCGGTGAGGTCGCCGAAGGTGCGTTCCGAGATCTCCCGGGCGAACGGCACGGTCTGCTCGACCAGCGCCCGGCCGTCCGGCGTCAGGGCGACCTCCATGCGCCGGGCATCGCCCGGCTCGTGCGTCGCGGTGAGGAGGCCGCGCCACTTCAGGCGCTCGACGATGCCCCGGACCGACGCGTCGTCGATGGCCGTCGCCTCGACGATCGCCGGGATCCGGCAGGTGCCGCGGTCGCGCAGCGTGCACAGCACGACGAACTGGGCCGCGGTCAGTTGCGCGTCGGGAACCGCCTGCTGGAAGATCGCGACGTGCCGCTGGTAGGCGCGCCGCAGCAGGTGGCCGATCTGGTCGTTGAAGCGGTAATCGGTCGGGGTGTCGCTCATCGCGGGGCTCTCCTGGTGCAGGACGCTCACATGCTGAGATAGGAGCGCCGGACCTCCTCGTTCGCGGCGAGATCCGACATCGTGCCGTCGAAGCGGATCTGGCCCTTCTCGAGCACGTAGGCGCGGTCGGACACGAGTTCCGCGAAATGCATGTTCTGCTCCGAGAGCAGGATGCTCACGCCCTCGCTCTTGAGTTCGACGATCATCTGCGCCATCTGCTCGACGATCACCGGAGCGACGCCTTCCGACGGCTCGTCGAGCAGCACGAGGTACGGATTGCCCATCAACGTGCGGGCGACCGTGAGCATCTGCTGCTCGCCGCCGCTCATGCGCCCGCCCGCCCGGCCGGGCATCTCGCCCAGGTTCGGGAACAGCTCGTAGAGCCTGGCAGGCGTCCAGACCGGCGCGGCTCCGCCGTCGGGCCAGCGGCGCGCCGGCTGGCGCCCGACTTCGAGATTCTCCTCGACCGTGAGGTCGGTGAAGATGCGCCGGTCCTCGGGTACGAACCCCAGACCCATCTTGGCGACTTCGTGCGGTTCGGCGCGCGAGATGTCCTCGCCCATGAACGAGAGCGTGCCGCCCCGCTTGTCCATCATGCCCATCACGGTCTTCAGCGTGGTCGACTTGCCCGCGCCGTTGCGGCCCATCAACGCGACGACTTCGCCGCGGCGCACCTGGAGGTCGACGCCGAACAGGATCTGCGCGGCGCCGTACCACGCCGCGAGGCCGCGGACCTCGAGCAGCGGAGCACCGTCGCGAGGCGCGCTCATGCGGCGCCCTTCGCGGCGGCCTTCTCGAAGGTCCGTCCGCTGCCGAAATAGACCTCCTGCACGCGCGGGTCGTCGCGGATCTCCGCGGGCGTCCCGCCGGCGATGAGCCGGCCGCGCGCGAGCACGATGATGCGGTCGGCGTACGCGAACACGACGTCCATGCTGTGCTCGGTGAACAGCACCGCCATGCCGCGCTCGACGACGAGCCGCTTGGTGAGCGCCATCAGGTCGTTGCGCTCCTTCGGCGCCATCCCCGCCGTCGGCTCGTCCATCAGGAGGAGCTTCGGCTGGTTCGCCATCGCGATCGCGAGTTCGACCCGCTTCACGTCGCCGTAGGCGAGCACGCTGCAGGGGCGGTCCGCCTGCCCCGCCATCCCGACCTGTTCGAGCAGCGCCAGCGCGTCGCCGCGCCGATAGTCGCGGGCGCGCGTCCACATCGCGTAGAGCTTCGCATCGGCCGAGATCAGCGCCATCTGCACGTTCTCGACCACGGTCAGCGACGAGAAGGTCTCGGCGATCTGGAACGTGCGGCCGACGCCGTGGTGCCAGATCTCGCGCGGCTTCAACCCGATCATCTCGCGGCCCTCGAGACGGATCGACCCGGTGTCCGCGCGCAACTGCCCGTTGACCATGTTGAACGTCGTCGACTTGCCGGCGCCGTTCGGCCCGATCAGCGCGAGCAACTCCCCGGCGGAGAGCGTGAAGTCGATGCCGTCGACCGCCTTGACGCCGCCGAACGACTTCGACAGACCCGCGACCTCGAGGAGCACCCGGGCGCTCACCGGTTGGCCTTTGCGTCGCGGCGGCCGTAGACGAGCTGGCGCGCGAAGCCCGCGATGCCCTGCGGGAACAGGAGCACGAGGATCAGCATGATGGCGCCCAGCATCGCGCGCCAGTACTCGGTGCTCCGCGCCACGGCGTCGTGGAGCCAGGTGAACACGGCGGCGCCGACCACCGGCCCGGAGAGCGTCTGCACGCCGCCCAGGAGCACCATGACGAGCGCGTCGATCGACTTGCCGACGTGCAGGCTCTCCGGCGAGATGCTGCCTTTCGAGAACGCGAACAGTGCGCCGGCGAGCCCGGCGAAGAGGCCGGCGATCACGAACGCCGTCCACTGGATCCGCTTGACGTCGATGCCGATCGCGTCGGCCCGCAGGAACGAATCGCGTCCGGCGCGCATCGCGTAGCCGAACGGCGAATGGAGCATGCGCCGCAGCACCCAGACGCCGCCCAGCACCAGCGCGAGCGTGAGCGCGTAGTAGGCGCGCTTGTCGGAGAGCCATGCCGCCGGCCAGACGCCGGTGAGGCCGTTGCTGCCGCCGGTGAAGGCGTCCCACTGGTAGACGATGGCCCAGGCGATCTGCGCGAACGCGAGCGTCAGCATCGCGAGGTAGACGCCGGAGAGCCGGACGCTGAACCACCCGACCACGATCGCGCCGAGCGCGCCGACGAGCGGCGCGGCGAGGAGCGCGGCTTCCATCGGCAGCGAGGCCGCGCGGACCAGGAGCGCCGCACCGTAGGCTCCGAGTCCGAAGTACGCGGCGTGGCCGAACGAGTGCATGCCCGCCGGGCCCATGATGAAGTGCAGGCTGGTCGCGAAGAGGACCGCGATCAGGATGTCGATCGCGAGCACGATCACGTAGGGCGATTGCGCCGACAGGACGGGCAGCGCGATGAGCGCCAGGACCACCGCCGCGGTGCCTGCCAGCGCGAGTCGGTCGGGCGCGCGCAGCGGCGCCTCGATGGCCCCGGCGTATCGCGACGGCGCCTGCGGCCGGCCGAGCAGTCCCCACGGACGCACGACCAGCACGACCGCCATCACCAGGAACTCGACGACGAGCGTCAGTTTCGAGAACGAGATCGCCACGCCCGCGATCTCGACCACGCCGAGCCAGATGCAGATCGCCTTCAATTCGGCGATCACGAGCGCCGCGACGTAGGCGCCGGGGATCGAACCCATGCCGCCGACGACGACCACGACGAACGCGGCGCCGATGGTCGAGAGGTCGAGTTCGAGGTTCGCCGGCTCGCGCGGGAGCTGCAGCGCGCCGCCCAGGCCTGCGAGCATCGCGCCCAACGCGAACACCGCGGTGAAGAGCCACGCCTGGTTCACGCCGAGCGCGCCGACCATCTCGCGGTCCTGCGTCGCCGCGCGAACCAGCGTGCCGAAGCGCGTGCGCGTGAGCACGAGCCAGACGAGCCCGAGCACGAGCGGCCCGACGACGATCAGGAAGAGATCGTAGGACGGGAACTGGCGCCCGAGGATGGTCACCGAGCCGGCGAGGCCGGGCGCCCGCGGACCGAGCAGCTCCTCCGGCCCCCAGATCCACAGCGCGGCGTCCTTGATGACGAGCACCAGCGCGAAGGTCGCGAGCAGCTGGAAGAGTTCGGGTACATGGTAGATGCGGCGCAGCAGCGCCATCTCGACGACCGCGCCGAGCGCGCCGACCGCCAGAGCCCCGAGCAGCAGGCCCAGCCAGTACCCCGCTCCTCCGCCGAGCCACGCCACCGCGGAATAGGCGGCGTAGATCCCGACCATGTAGAACGAGCCGTGCGCGAAGTTGACGATCCGCGTGACGCCGAAGATCAGCGACAACCCCGCGCCGACGAGGAAGAGCGAGGACGCTCCGGCCAGTCCGTTCAGGAGCTGCGTGACGAAGCTGGCCAGGGCGTCCATCGGGTGTCGTCCCGCGCGGTCAGTCCGCCGGTCGGAGCTTCTTCACCTCGGCGGCCGACGGGAGCACCTTCGCGCCGTCGACGTAGCGGAAGTCGACCATCACGCCCTTGCCGCCCTCGTTCTTCGTCTTGCCCACGTATCCGCCCATCGTCGACTGGTGGTCTTCCGGGCGATAGGTGATCGTCCCGAACGGCGTCGGCACCTGCAACCCGGAGAACGCCGCGACCATCTTCTCGGTGTCGGTCGACTTCGCCTTCTGCATGCCGGCGGCGAGCGACTTGATCTCGCTGTAGCCGACGACCGAACCCAGCCGCGGGTAGTCGTTGTATGCCTTCTGGTAGGCGGCGAGGAACGCCTTGTGCTCCGGCGTGCTGATCGCGTACCACGGGTAGCCGGTCACGAGCCAGCCGTTCGGCGCCTCGTCCTTCAGCGGGTCGAGGTATTCGGGTTCCCCGGTGAGGAGGCTCGCGACCTCGCGTCCCTTGAAGAGGCCGCGCGTGTTGCCTTCGCGGACGAACTTCGACAGGTCCGCGCCGAACAGCACGTTGAAGATCGCGTCGGGCTTGGCGTCGGCGAGCGCCTGCACCACGCTGCCGGCGTCCACCTTGCCGAGCGGCGGGGCCTGCTCGGCCACGAACTCGACGTCGGGCTGCGCCGCCTTGAGGAGCTCCTTGAAGGTGGCCGCGGCCGACTGCCCGTACTCGTAGTTGGGGTAGACGATCGCCCAGCGCTTCTTCTTCATCGCCGCGATGTCGGGAATCAGCATCGCGACCTGCATGTAGGTCGACGGGCGCAGGCGGTAGGTGTAGTGGTTGCCGTTCTGCCAGACGATCTTGTCGGTCAGCGGCTCGCCGGCGAGGAAGAACACCTTCTTCTGCTTCGCGAAGTCGGTGAGCGCGAGGCCGATGTGCGACAGGAAGGTGCCGGTCAGCACGTCGACCTTCTCGCGCGAGACCAGTTCCTCGGCGATGCGCACCGCGTCGCCGGGGTTGGCGTTGTCGTCGCGCGTGACGAGCTCGAGCTTCTTGCCGTTGACGCCGCCGGCCGCGTTGATCTCGTCGACGGCGAGCTGCATGCCCTTCTTGTACGGTTCGAGGAACGCCGGCTGGGCCTTGTAGCTGTTGACCTCGCCGATCTTGATGGTGCCCTGCGCGGCGGCGGGGAGCGCGGCTCCGCCGAAGAGCAGGGCCAGCGCCAGTGGGCTGAGGATACGTCGGGACAAGCGTGACATCGTGCTGCCTCCCTCGGGAAGTGGTGGATCGTCCCGGCGTCTTCCGGGTCCGAAGCCGCCATCGTGCCACGGTTGCCGGTCCGGCGAGAAGCCGGGAAGCGCCGCGTGAATCGGGAACGGCCGCGCCGCGCGCCCCGCCCCCGGCGGACTCCGTCCGACGCGGGACGCGTGCCGCCGGCCGGTTGCGGCGCGCCGCGCGCGAGTGTAGCATTCGCTACATGAGACGCACAACCCCGAGACCGCGCGCCGCCAGGACGAGCCCTCGATGGCGTTCGCGGGTGCGCTCCACGCCGATGCTCCCCGCCACCACCGCGCGCCCGCTCCGATGAGCGCCCTCCACGAGGAACGCGTGCTGTCGGTGCACCACTGGACCGACCGCCTGTTCAGCTTCACGACGACGCGCGACGCCGCCCTGCGCTTCTCCAACGGGCACTTCACGATGATCGGCTTGAAGGTCGGCGAGCGTCCGCTGCTGCGCGCCTACAGCATCGCCAGCGCCAACTACGAGGACCACCTGGAGTTCCTGAGCATCAAGGTCGAGAACGGGCCGCTCACCTCGCGGTTGCAGCACATCCAGGCGGGCGACTCGATCATCGTCGGACGCAAGCCCACCGGAACGCTCCTGGTCGACTACCTGTTGCCGGGCAAGCGTCTCTACCTGCTCTCGACTGGAACCGGGCTCGCGCCGTTCATGAGCATCGTCCGCGACCCGGAGACCTACGAGAAGTTCGAGCAGATCGTGCTGGTGCACGGCGTGCGCACCGCCGACGAACTCGCGTACCACGACCTCCTGGTCCAGCACCTTCCGTCGCACGAGTTCCTGGGCGACATGGTCGCGAGCCAGCTCCTCTACTACCCGACGGTCACGCGCGAGGAATACCGCCACACCGGCCGCATCCCCGACCTGATGGCGAGCGGCAAGCTCCACGACGACCTCGGCGTGCCGCCGCTCGACCCGGCCACCGATCGGGTGATGATCTGCGGCAGCCCGGCGATGCTGCGCGACCTGAAGGCGATGCTCGAGGAACGCGGTTTCCCCGAGGGGAACACCACGACGCCCGGCGCCTTCGTCATCGAGCGGGCCTTCGCCGACCAGTAGCGCGTCAGAGCACGCCGCGCCCGCGCGCCGCGCCGACCGCGCCGGCGTCCATGCCGAGCCAGTCGGCGAGCACCTCGCCGGTGTGTTCGCCCAGCATCGGCGGCGCGCGACGGTAGTCGACCGGCGTCGCGGACAGTCGGATCGGGTTCCCGACCAGGTCGACGCTCCCCGCCTTCGCGTGATCCATCGTGATCCGCACGCCGCGCTCGCGCACCTGCGGGTCGGCGAACACTTCGTCGATGCGGTTGATCGGGCCGCAGGGCACGCCCGCCTGTTCGAGCGCCGTCACCCACGCCTGCGTCGTGCGCGCGACCGTCGCCTGGCGGAGCATCGGAATCAGCACCGAGCGGTTCGCGACGCGTGCCGGATTGGTCGCGAACCGATCGTCCGACGCCCACTCGGCGTGGCCCGCGACGGCGCAGAACTTCGCGAACTGCGCGTCGTTGCCGATCGCGACGATCACGTCGCCGTCGGCGGTCGGGAAATCCTGGTAGGGCACGATGTTCGGGTGCGCGTTGCCCATGCGCTTCGGGACGACGCCGCCGGCGAGGAAGTTCGACGCCTGGTTCGCGAGGCAGGCGATCTGCACGTCGAGGAGCGCGAGGTCGATGTGCTGCCCGCGTCCCGAGCGCTCGCGCTCGGCGAGCGCCGCCTGCACGGCGATGGTCGCGTAGAGCCCGGTCATGATGTCGGTCAACGCGACGCCGACCTTCTGCGGACCCGCGCCGTCATCGCCCTCGGCGCGGCCGGTGATGCTCATCAGGCCGCCCATGCCCTGGATCAGGAAGTCGTAGCCCGCGCGCGGAGCGTAGGGCCCGGTCTGCCCGAAGCCCGTGATCGAGCAATAGACGAGCCGCGGATGGGTCGCCGCGAGGCTCGCGTAGTCGAGGCGGTACTGCGCGAGCCCGCCCAGCTTGAAATTCTCGAGCAGCACGTCGGCCCGGTTCGCGAGCGCGCGCACGATCTCCCGGCCCTCCGGCTTCCCGAGGTCGACGGTGACCGAGCGCTTGTTCCGGTTGGTGCACAGGTAGTACGCGGATTCGCGGGTGTCGCGCCCGTCGCGGTCCTTGAGCCACGGCGGCCCCCAGGAGCGCGTGTCGTCGCCCGCGCCCGGCCGCTCGACCTTGACGACGTCCGCGCCGAGGTCGGCCAGCAGTTGCCCGGCCCACGGTCCCGCGAGCACCCGCGAGAGGTCGAGGACGCGGATGCCCGCGAGCGGCGCCGCCCGCGTCGTCGGGGCGCTCACGAAAACGCCGCGATGCCGGTGATCGCGCGTCCGAGGATCAGCGCGTGCACGTCGTGCGTGCCCTCGTAGGTGTTGACGACCTCGAGGTTCACGAGGTGACGCGCGACGCCGAACTCGTCGCTGATGCCGTTGCCGCCCAGCATGTCGCGCGCCGCGCGGGCGATGTCGAGCGACTTGCCGCAGGAATTGCGCTTGAGGATCGAGGTGACCTCCACCGCCGCGCTGCCTTCGTCCTTCATCCGGCCGAGGCGGAGGCAACCCTGCAGGCCGAGCGCGATCTCGGTCAGCATGTCGGCGAGCTTCTTCTGGATGAGCTGGTTGGCCGCGAGCGGACGGCCGAACTGCTTGCGGTCACCCACGTAGCGGCGCGCCGTCTGGTAGCAGTCCTCGGCGGCGCCGAGCGCGCCCCACGCGATGCCGTAGCGCGCGCTGTTCAAGCAGGTGAACGGTCCCTTGAGCCCGCGCACGTCGGGAAAGGCGTTCTCCTCGGGGCAGAACGCGCCGTCCATCACGATCTCGCCGGTGATCGAGGCGCGCAGCCCCACCTTGCCGTGGATCGCCGGCGCCGACAGGCCTTTCGTGCCCTTGTCGAGCACGAAGCCGCGGATCTGCCCCTCGTCGTCCTTCGCCCAGACGACGAACACGTCGGCGATCGGGCTGTTGGTGATCCACATCTTGCTGCCGGTGAGCGAATAGCCGCCGGGGACCTTGCGGGCGCGGGTCACCATGCTGCCCGGGTCGGAACCGTGGTTGGGCTCGGTCAGCCCGAAGCAGCCGATCCATTCGCCGGTCGCGAGCTTCGGCAGGTACTTCTGGCGCGTCGCCTCGTTGCCGAACGCGTGGATCGGCACCATGACGAGCGAACTCTGCACGCTCATCATCGAGCGGAAGCCCGAGTCGACCCGCTCGACCTCGCGCGCGACCAGTCCGTAGCAGACGTAGTTCAATCCCGGGCCGCCGTACTGCGCGGGAATCGTCGGGCCGAGGAGGCCCAATTCCCCCATCTCGCGGAACACCGCGGGATCGGTCTTCTCGTGGCGGAACGCCTCGAGGATGCGCGGCGCGAGCCGTTCCTGCGCGTAGGCCGCGGCGGCGTCGCGGACCATGCGCTCGTCCTCGTCCAACTGGTTGTCGAGGAGCAGCGGATCGTCGGCGTGGAACACGGGCTTCGGGGTCTTGGCGGACATGGCGTCGTACCTCGTCTGGGGAGCGGTTTCGAAGGCGCGGACGACCGCCTCCGGTGGGATGGCTCGCGACCGGGCGATGCGCGCACCGGTCGATTCAACGGTGAGGTTACCTCATGGCGTCGGATGCGCCCGGACGCGCGCAACGGCAGCCTCGAGTTCCGGCCACGGTGGCTTGCCGGGCGCGAAGCGCGCACGCATGTACGCGGCGAGCGAGGCGACCTGCCGGTCCGAGAGCGCGTCGCGGAACGCCGGCATGAATCCGATCTCGCGCGTGGCGGGTTCGCGCACGCCTTCGAGGATCGCGCGGAGCAGATTGTCGGGCCGCGCGCTGTGCAGGCTCGAATGCTGCGCGAGCGGCAGGTTGCGCCCGAGGAGGACCGGGCCGTCGCCGCCGTGATGGCAGGAGCCGCAGGCGCCTTCGAACAGCCGCGCGGCGGCGTCCTGAGGCGGGCCGGATTGCGACGCGGCGACGAGCGCGCGCGCCAGCGCGTCGGTGTCCGCGGCCGGCGTCTGGAACGAGGCCAGGTAGGCCGCGATCGCGCGCACGTCGGACTCCGGCAGCGTCGCGAGATCGCGCACGATCGGCGCCATCGGGCCGGCGACGCTCCCGTGTTCGCGCGAGTGGCCGAAGCGCAGGTAGCGGAACAACTCGTCCTCGGTCCACGGCACCGGCGCGTGGCTTCGCGAGGTGAGGGCCGGGGCCTCCCAGCCCTCGACCATCGCACCCGACAGGTAGGCGTCACCGCCGCGCTCCGCGCCGAGCGCGCTGCGCGGCGTGTGGCAGGCGCCGCAATGCCCCGCGCCTTCGACGAGGTAGGCGCCGCGATTCCACTCTTCCGAGCGCGCCGGATCGGGTTCGAGCGCGCCGGGGTCGAGGTGGAGCGCGTTCCACATCGCCATCGCCGGGCGCAGGTAGGGGAACGGCAGGCTCGACGACGCCACCTCGTGGCGCACCGCGGGCTGCGCCATCAGGTACGCGTAGAGGGCGAGGAGGTCGTCGTCGGACAGACGCGTGAACGACGTGTAGGGAAACGCCGGGTACAGGTGGCGGCCGTCGCGCGAGATCCCCTCGCGCATCGCGCGCGCGAACGCCGGGTACGACCAGCGGCCGATGCCGGTGTCCGGGTCGGGCGTGAGGTTGGTCGTGACGATCGTGCCGAACGGCGTTTCCATCGCGCGGCCGCCGGCGTTCACCTCTCCGCCGGGTGCCGTGTGGCAGACCGCGCAATTGCCTGCCGAGGCGACCGCGCGACCGCGCTCGAGCGCCGCGGCCGTGAAGAGCGAAGGATCGGGCGGACCCACCGGCGCGATCGACGCACGGTAACCGAGCAGGCCCGCCGCCATGCCGAGCGCACCGGTCGCGAGCGCACCGGCGATGCCCCACCAGCGTCGCCTGCGCTTCGGCGCATCGACCTTCGCTCGCCGGTCCGACGGGGCGACCAGCGCGGGCGCCGGCGGCGGAGCGTCCGGGACGCCGAGCGCGGCGCGCACGACCTCGGGCGTGAACGGCGGCTCGCGGAAGCGCACGCCGGTCGCATCGAAAATTGCGTTCGCGATCGCCGCGGTCCCCGGCACTGACGACGACTCGCCGACACCGAGCGGCGGTTCGCCCTGCCGCGGCATCGTCATCACCTCGATCACCGGGACTTCGCGGAACGAGAGGATCGGATACGCGCCCCACTCGCGCGCCTCCGGCGCACCGGTCGGGCCGATCGGCACGCGTTCCTTCAGCGCGCGGCTCGTCGTCTGCACGACGTTGCCGTGCACCTGATGGACCGCGCCGGCGGGATTGACGATCATCCCGGCGTCGTGGCCGACGACGACGCGGCGCACGTGCACTTCGCCGCTCCTGCGGTTCACTTCGACGTCCGCGACCCACGCCGACCACGACGCGCCGAAGCCGGGGAAGCGACTGTGCACGTAGCGGGCGTAGGCGAAGCCCTGACCGCGCGCGATGTCGCCCTCGCTCCCCTGCCCCAGCGGCTCGGTGTGGCGGACCCAGCCGGCGCGCGCGGCCGTCGCCTTCACGAGATCGACCGCGCGTGGATCGGACAGGTGGCGCAGGCGGAACTCGATCGGATCCGCATGCGCGGCTGTCGCGAGTTCGTCGATGTAGGACTCGTGCGCGAAGCTGTTGGGCAGCGCCGAGACGCCGCGCAGCCACGATGCCCGCAGGATCGGCGCCATGTCGTGCGAGGCGACGCGCAGCGCGCCGTAGTCGTAGGGCGGCACCGACGTGCGATCGCCCATCTCGAAGGCGACCGCCTCGGGCGGGAGCCGGCCGGTGAGCATGAGCGCGAGCGTCGGCGCGGCGTTCGACGGGTACGAGGTGCGGAAGTCGTAGGCGACGGCCCGTCCGTCGGCGGCGAGTCCGCCGTTCACCTGCATCAGTTGCGCGGCGCCCTTGGGCTCCCACAGGTGTTCCTGCTCGCGCGAAAGCTGCACGCGCACCGGCCGCCCGACGGCGCGCGAGAGCAGGAGCGCGTCGGCCGCGACGTCGTCGGCGCAGTTGCGCCCGTAGCAGCCGGAGGCCTCGAGCCGGATCACCTCGATGGCGGGCGCGGGCAGGCCGACGAGGAGCGCCAGGTCCGCGCGCAGCACGTGCGGATTCTGCGAGCCGGTCCAGACGGTCGCGCGTTCGCCCCGGCAGTGGGCCACCGCGCACGACGGACCGATCGACGCGTGGAGCTGGTAGGGCCATAGGTACTCGCGCGCCATCGGTGTCGCGGCGCCCGCGATCGCCGCATCGACATCGCCCTCGTCGACGAGCACCCGGCGCGTCGACGGGTTGGTGCGCACCGCGTTCTTCACGTCGGCGAGCCCGGGCATCCCCGGCCAGGGTTTCCAGCGCACGTCGAGCGCGCGCATCGCCGCCTCCGCGACCTCCTCCCGTTCGGCGACCACGCCGACGAAGTCGCCGACGACGACGGTGGCGACGATGCCCGGCAGGTGGGCGATCGACGCCTCGTCCACCGACAGGAGCGAACGGCCGACGAATTCGCCCGCGTCGTAGCCCGCATACGGCGGCCGGATCACCCGGCCGTGCAGCATGCCCGGCAGGCGCAGGTCGTGGACGTAGACCGCCTCGCCGGCGGCCTTCGCCGGCAGGTCCACGCGCGGCACCGGCCGGCCGACCAGCCGGTGCTCGTCGACCGTCTTCACGCGCACGTTGGGGTCGAGTCGGAGTTCCACGTGAGCGCCGGCGACGAGCGCGCCGAAGGCAACGCGTCGGCCGGCATCGTCACGCACGACCACGGCGCCGTCGCGCGTCTCGAGTGCGTCCTGCCGTACGCCAAGCCGGTCGGCCGCGCGCGCGACGAGCCAGGCGCGCGCCTGCGCCGCGGCCTGCCGCAGCGGCACGGCCGAGATCTGGATCGATGCGCTCGCGATCGTCGGGCCCTGGTTCGGCGTGCGCGCGGTGTCGCCGAGCGCCATCGTGACCGCGTGAAACGGCGCGTCCAGCTCGTCGGCCACGATCTGCGCGAGCGAGGTGCGCAGGCCCGTGCCGAGGTCGACGTGGCCGCAGA
Source organism: Burkholderiales bacterium (assembly GCA_015075645.1). Taxonomy (NCBI): domain Bacteria; kingdom Pseudomonadati; phylum Pseudomonadota; class Betaproteobacteria; order Burkholderiales; species Burkholderiales bacterium. The sequence goes on from JABTUF010000002.1 coordinate 219,191, forward strand.
GTCCGGTCACGCTGCCGTCGTCCCACACCGCGACCAGGATCTCGACGCCCTCGGCGGGATCGGCGGGAATCATCGGCGGCTGTCCGCGCGCCTGGGGCAGAGGTTCGGGCGGCGGACGCACGACGACGAGCACGCCGTTCGCCGCGTGGAAATCGGCGCGGGTGCGCGGCGTGTCGGCGCGGCGCGTCATCGCTCCCCGCTCCCGGCCATCAGGGAAGCGGCACGGTGCACCGCCTTCAGGATCTCGACGTGCGTGCCGCAGCGACACAGGTTGCGCGAGAGCTCGGCGCGGATCTCGGCGTCGGTCGGCGCGGGATTCCGCGCGAGGAGCGCAACCGTCGTGACGATCATGCCGTTCAGGCAATAGCCGCACTGCGCGGCTTCCTCGGCGACGAAGGCCTGCTGGACCGGATGGAGCACGCCGTCGCGCGCGAGGCCTTCGAGCGTGACGATCTCCCGGCCCTCGACGCCGCGCGCCGGAATCACGCAGGCGCGCGCGGCGACGCCGTCCAGGAGCACGGTGCACGCGCCGCACTCGCCCAACCCGCAGCCGTACTTCGGGCCGTTCAGCGCGAGGTCGTTGCGCAACACCGACAGCAGCGTCGCATCAGCGCTCGCGCGGACCTCGTGGGCGCGGCCGTTGACGGTGAGACGCAGCGGGAGCGTGTCGGGACGTCTCACGACATGCTCAGCGCAGGCCGTCTTCGCCCTTGATCTCGCTCGTCTTCAGTCCGCCGACCCGGGGCAGCGGGCGGCCGCTGTCGGTGACGACGACGGCGACGACGATCTCGTTGCCGCGCGGAGCGTCGGGCACGCGCGCTTCCATCGCGTCGAAGTGGCTGCGGACGAACGCGGCGTCCTTGTGGCCGAGCGGCACGTCGATCGCGGTGCCCAACCCGCCGCGCTTCTTCGCGGACGGCACGAGCGCAGCGCCCTTCTCCACCGCCTTGCGCAGCGGCGCTCCGAGCTTCGGATGCAGGATCGCGGCCGCATGCTCCAGTTCGCCGTCCTCGCCGACGATCGCGGCCTTGCCGTAGCTCTGCGCCGCGCCCGGCGCGATCCCGAGCGCCTCGACGCACCTGGTGCCGAGCAACCCGCCCAGTTCCTCGCCGATCGCGACGAGTTCGTCGAGGTTCTCGACGTAACGTCCCGCGAACGGATTGTCGATCACCGCCATCGCCAGCGCGCGCCGGGTCGGCGGCTCCACCTGGCGGCCCATCTCGACGCGGGTTTCCTCGACTTCGACCACGAGCTTGCGGATCTTCGCCTGCATGTTCCTCTCCTTGTCGTCGGCCGGGCGCGTCAGCGCAGGCCGTCCCACTTCGCGATGGCCGACGCCGCGAGCCCGCCGACGCGCGCGTGCACGCGCGCCCCGGTGCCCATCGCCAGCACGTAGACGATCTCGTCGGCGCGCGGGGCGCCCGGCACCCGCACCTCGATCGCGTCGAAATGGCTGCGCACGTAGCTCGCGTTGATGTGCGTGAGCGGGACGTCGAGCGTGACACCGGGCGGCCCCACCTTCTTGGTCGAGGGCACGATCGAGAGCGCGTTCCCCGGCTGGCCGGTCTTCTCCTCGGCGATGCCCTTGCGGTAGGCGTCGCGGTCGCCCTTCCAGCCCAGGAGTTCGCGCATCGCGTAGCCGCCGGGCACGTGCCACAGCGCGCCGTGCTCGAGTTCGCCCTTCGCGCCGACGATCGCTCCCTTGCCGTAGCTCTCGATCGCCTCGACCGGCACGCCCATCGCCGCCTGCAGCTTCCGCGCCATGTCGAGGCCGAGCGGATTGAGTTCGTCCATCATCGGCAGGATGTCGGGCTCGTAGCGGCCGGCGAACGGATTGGTGAGCACGACCGCGATCGAGCCGCGCATCAGCGGCTTCGCGGCGACCGGCCCGAACTCGTGGTGGATGGACTCGACGCGGGTGAGGATGCGGCGGATGTCGATCATCGGCGGGATTCCTTCATGCGTGAACGGCGAGGGCCACCGGGGCGGCGTCCGGCGAAGCGCGGGGCGGCGCGAGCCGTCGCGGCGTCCCGGCTGCGTCGACCACCCACCCCTGGCAGACCAGGATCGCGTCGTGGCAGAGTCCGGCCTCGCGCAACGCGCGCGCGCGCGCGGCGCCGGCCGCGAGCGCCTCGAGCACCGGGGAGTCGCCCAGCGGAGGCACGTCGACGGTCACCAGCAGGTGGCCGAGGTCGCTGTCGTCGCGCAGTTCACGCGCCGGTCGGCGCACGATGCGCGCGTCGGCCACGTCGACCGCGTTCGCGATCATCGTCGCGGCGGCGTCGGCCTGCGCCGCGCTCGCCGCGAGCACGGTGACGCTGTCGGCGATGCCGAGCGAGAAGCTGCGCCCCCGCCAGCCCGAGGTCGCGACACCGCGCACCGGCGAGTCCGCCGTCACGGCGAACTGCGCGTCGGTGGAAAGCCGCGCGAGGGCGGTGTCCGGGTCGAAGCGCGCGAGGTCGGCGTACAGTCCGATCGCCACCGACGCCCCCGGTGCGAGATGGAGCGCGATGTCGCCGCCGTTGTTCACCCACGCGCGCGCGACACCGTCGCGGGCGTACGCCGCGACGAGTTCCTGCGCGACCGACCCGGCGACCGCGGCCATCGGCGTGACGAAGCGGTCACGGAACGGATGGCAGGCCTGCCACATGCGGCGCGCGACGACGCCTTCCACCGGACAGCGCTCGCCCACCGGGCGGCGCAGCGCCGGGAGTTCCGCGACCAGCTCGTCGAGGATCGTCGCGAAACGCCGCCACGCGGCTTCGTGCGCCGCCTCGACCGCGCGCGCGTCGCCGTCGGCGCCGATGACGATGTCGATCGGCCCGTGCTGGAAGTGGAGGCGCCCGCCGGGCAGGCGCGCTCGCGTGGCGCCCATCGTGCGGCTCTCGCTAGCCCAGGAGCGGCGCGCGGCCGACCGGCCAGGGATTGGCGGCGGAGATCGCCTCGATCCGGCGGGCGGTCGGCGCGCCGTCGTTGTGCCACGCTCCGTGGCGCAGCGCGTCGTCGAGCGAACGCACGTGGTCCATGTGCCCGCCGAGCGCGCGGTAGTCGTCCACGCGCATCGTGAATTCGATCGGGGCGACGATCGCGGGCGTCGGTACCGTGCCGAAGCTCCGGTCGGGCATCCTGGCGACGTCGACCATGACGGTGATGCCGCCGCCGGGCCACACATAGGCGGGCGCACCGCCGCAGGTGACGTTGACGATCGCCTCCTTGATCGAGCGTGTGAGGAGTACCGGATTCTCGGTCACGCCCGCGCGCAGGCTCCCGCCCGCCCCGCCGACGAAGAGCACGGTGCACAGCGACGGCTCGCAGTTCTCGCCGATGCGCCCGACGATGCGCGCGACCGCGTCGGGCAGCGGCGCCGGCTGCGGCTTCAATCCATCGTCCAGCACGAACCACTCGGCGTGTTCGCCGGTCGTCGACACCATCAGGAGCCGCAGTCCCGGCCACGCGGTGGCGGGATCCCAGCCCTCGACGATCGCGAGCGGATCGACGATGTCGGTGCCGCCCCAGCCGGTGCCCGGATTCGCGACCTGGAAATAGCGCCCCGGCGTCGAGCGCCGGCCGCGCAGCTTGACGCCCGAGAGGCGCATGTCGAGGCAGCGACCCGCCTGGTGCTGGGTCAAGACGCCGGTGATGTGGTCGTCGACCACCACGACCTCGTCGGCGAGACCGTAGAACTGCTTGGCGAAGATGCCCACGGTCGCGGAGCCGCAGCCCACGCGCATCCGCCTCTCTTCGACGCCGTTGACGATCGGCGCGCGTCCGGACTGGACGGTCACCTGCGACCCGCCGTCGATCGTGAACTCGACCGCCTGCTTGTTGCCGAGCGCCTCCATCATCTCGCAGGTGATGCGGCCTTCCTTCTTGCTGCCGCCGGTGAGGTGGTGGACGCCGCCCAGCGAGAGCATCTGCGAACCGTACTCGGCGGTGGTCACGTGGCCCACCACCTCGCCCTTGCAGCGTACGTTCGCCTGCTCGGGGCCGAGGAACCGGTCGGTGTCGATCTTCACCTTGAAGCTGCAGTAGCTGAAGATGCCCTCGGTCACGACGGTGACCATGTCGACGCCGTCGGCCTTCGAGGCGACGATGAACGGCGCCGGCTTGTAGTCGGGATAGGTGGTCGACGAGCCGATGCCGGTGACGAAGACCTCGCCGGCCGCCTGCGCAGCCGCGCCTGTCTCGGAGGCGGCGTCGCGCGCGAGGAACGGGACCAGCTCACCGCCCCCGGCTTCGATCGTGCGGCGGAGCATCACGACCGGATCGACCCGGACGAGCGCGCCGTCGGCGTTGGCGTAGCGGTCGCAGGCGCCGGTGCGGCCGGGCGAGATCTGGCACAGGACCGGGCAGGCGTTGCATTCGACCTTGTCGCCCGCCATGCGCTCGTTGCGTGGGCGCGAGCGCTCGAGCACCTGCGGGATCGCGCCGGGCTCGATGCCAGGCAGGCCGTCGGTCTTCGTGTGTTCGGTCATCGCCAGACCTCCCGGGGAGGGCGGGCGCCCGGGCTTGCGGTTCCCGGGCGCCTGCGGTAGATTGATGTAGCAGCTACATAACCTGTAGTGTTGCGTTTACTACATGAACGGATGCTAGCGCATCCCCCCGTTCCGCGCAACTGTCCGCGAAGGAGCCGCACGTGACCCACATCGTCACCGACGCCTGCATCCGCTGCAAGTACACCGACTGCGTCGAGGTCTGTCCCGTCGACTGCTTCCACGAGGGCCCGCTCTTCCTGGTGATCGACCCGGACGAGTGCATCGACTGCGCGGTGTGCATCCCCGAGTGCCCGGTCAACGCGATCTACGCGGAGTCCGACATGCCCGCGGAGTTCGCCGCGTTCACCGAGTTGAACGCGAGGCTCTCGAAGGAATGGCCGGTGCTGAGCAAGAGCCACGATCCGCTCCCCGACGCGGAGCAATGGAAGGACGCGAAGAACAAGCTCGAGGGGATCGACCCGTGAAAGCCGGGCGATCGCGCGCGGTCGCCTCGTCGTCCGGAGACCCCGCCCCCGCGCCTGCGCGCCGCGCGGCCGCGCCGGCGCGGCGCCCCGGCACCCGTGCCGCGGCCGCGCAGGCGACCCGCGAGTCCATCCTGCGCGCGGCCACGCGCGTCTTCGCCCGGTACGGCTTCGACGGTGGCCGCATCGAACGGATCTCCCGTGCCGCCCGGTCCTACGACCGGATGATCTACTACTACTTCGGCAGCAAGGAAGGGCTCTACGTCGCGGTCATCGAGGAGTTGTACCGCCGTTTCAACGAGGCGGAGTCGCGGCTCGTCCTCGACCTCGACGAGCCCGACGTGGCGCTCGCGCAGACCGTGCGGTTCATCTGGGCCTACTACCTGCGCCATCCGGAGTTCATCACGCTGCTGAACGACGAGAACCTCCACCGCGGACGCCACGTCGCCCGGTCGCCGCGCGCGGGCGAATTCGGGCCGTTCGCCATGAATCCGCTGCGCGACGTGCTCGAACGCGGTGTCGCCCGCGGCCTGTACCGGCGCACCGCCTCGCCGCGCGACATCTACCTGATGGTCGCCGCGCTCGGGTATTTCTACCTGTCGAACCGCTACACGCTGTCGACGTTCCTCGGCGAGCGCACCGATACCCCGGAAGCGCTCGCGCATTGGGAGGAATTCATCATCGACGCGGTTCGCCGGACCCTGGCCCCGCCCGACGCCCTGCCGCCGGTGCCCGCGCGCTGACCCGATCCGCGCGGCGCTTGCCGCAGGCGGGTCTTTGGTTTAGTATTCACTACACGAAACGGCGCCCCGCGCCGGCAGCGACGGAGAGCGACGATGGCTGAGATCGCGACGAGCGGAACATCGGGCAAGGTGGTCATCCGCAACGTGGGGCTGATGCTCTCCGGCGACATCGACCGGCCGATCCTCGACGCCGACACCGTCGTCGTGCGCGACGGGCGGATCGCCGCGGTCGGGCGCGAGAAGGACTGCGACACCGCGAAGCCCGACGTGCTCGTCGACGCGCGCGGCACGGCGCTCTCGCCCGGCCTCATCGACAGCCACGTGCACCCGGTCTTCGGCGACTGGACGCCGCGCCAGAACCAGTTGGGCTGGATCGACTCGACGATGCACGGCGGCGTCACCACGATGATCTCCGCCGGCGAGGTCCACCTGCCCGGCCGCCCGAAGGACATCGTCGGGCTGAAGGCGCTCGCAATCACCGCGCAGCGTGCCTTCGACAACTTCCGTCCCGGCGGCGTCAAGGTGCTGGCCGGCGCCCCGGTGATCGAGAAGGGCATGACCGAAGAGGATTTCGCCGACCTCGCGCGAGGCGGCGTGAAGCTCCTGGGCGAGGTGGGCCTCGGATCGGTGAAGGCCGGCGCCGAGGCGAAGACCATGGTCGCCTGGGCGCGCAAGCACGGCATCCAGAGCACGATCCACACCGGCGGCCCGTCGATTCCCGGCTCGGGCCTGATCGACAAGGACGTCGTGCTCGAAGCCGACGCCGACGTGATCGGCCACATCAACGGCGGCCACACCTCGCTCTCCGAGAAGCACGTCTGCGAACTGTGCGAACGCTCGCCGCGCGCGATCGAGATCGTGCACAACGGCAACGAGCGCGTGGCGATCGCCGCAGCGAAGGCCGCGATCGAGCTGCGATGCCCGCATCGGGTGATCCTCGGCACCGACGGCCCCGCGGGCTCGGGCGTGCAGCCGCTCGGCATCCTGCGCATGATCGCGCTCCTGTCGTCGGTCGCCGGCATCCCCGCCGAACTCGTGTTCTGCTTCGCCACCGGCAACACCGCCCGCATGCGCAAGCTCGACTGCGGGCTGATCGAAGCCGGCCGCGCCGCCGACTTCGTGTTCCTCGACCGCGCGCAGCACACGGCGGGCCGCACGTTGCTCGAGAGCGTCGCGCTGGGCGACATTCCCGGCGTCGGCATGGTGATGATCGACGGCATCGTGCGCTGCGGACGCAGCCGCAACACGCCGCCCGCCACCGAGATCCCGGTCGTCGTGCCCCCCGCCCATTGATCCTGCCTACCCTGCCCTGCTCCTGCCCATGAAGATCCTCGTTCCGGTGAAGCGTGTCGTCGATTTCAACGTGAAGGTTCGGGTGAAGCCGGACGGTTCGGGGGTGGACGCGTCGAACGTGAAGATGTCGATGAATCCGTTCGACGAGATCGCGGTGGAGGAGGCGGTGCGGCTGAAGGAGCGCGGGGTGGCGAGCGAGGTGGTGGTGGTCTCGTGCGGGGTGGCGGCCTGCCAGGAGACGCTGCGCACGGCGCTGGCGATCGGGGCGGACCGGGCGATCCTGGTGCAGAGCGAGGCGGAGTTGCAGCCGCTGGCGGTGGCGAAGTTGCTGGCGGCGGTGGCGAAGCGGGAGTCGCCGCAGGTGGTGATCCTGGGGAAGCAGGCGATCGACGACGACGCGAACCAGGTGGGTCAGATGGTGGCGGCGCTGCTGGACTGGCCGCAGGCGACGTTCGCCTCGAAGGTGGAGATCGCGGGGGGCAAGGCGACGGTGAAGCGCGAGGTGGACGGGGGTCTGGAGACGGTGGAGATGGGTCTGCCGGCGGTGATCACGACCGACCTGAGGTTGAACGAGCCGCGCTACGCGACGCTGCCCAACATCATGAAGGCGAAGAAGAAGCCGCTGGAGACGGTCGACCCGGCGGGTCTCGGGGTGGACGTGGCGCCGCGGCTGGTGACCGTCGAGGTGGTGGACCCGCCGAAGCGCCAGGGTGGGGGCAAGGTGGCCGACGTGGCCGAACTGGTGGCGAAGCTTCGCGACGAGGCGAAGGTGATTTCGTAGGATTCGGCGGCTGCCGGATCGATTGTTCTCACGAGACTTGGCGAAGGTGCTGCGATGATTCTGGTGCTTGCCGAACACGACCACGCCGGGGTGAAGGCGGCGACCCGCCATGCGGTGACGGCGGCGGCGCAGATGGGAGGCCCGATCCACGTGCTGGTGGCCGGGCACGAGGCCGGGGGGGCGGCGCAGGAGGCGGCGGGGATCGCCGGGGTGGCGAAGGTGCTGCACGCGGAAGGGGCGCACTTCGCGCGGCCGACGGCGGAGGACCTGGCGGCGCAGATCCTCGCGCTGGCGGGGGGCTGCACGCACCTGGTGGCGGCGGCGACGGGGACGGGGAAGAACGTGATGCCGCGGGTGGCGGCGAAGCTCGACGTGGCGCAGGTGTCGGACATCACCGCGGTGAAGGGTGCGGACACGTTCGTGCGGCCGATCTACGCGGGCAACGCGTTCGCGACGGTGCGCTCGGGGGACCAGGTCAAGGTGGTGACGGTGCGCACGACCGGGTTCGACGCGGCGGGAGGCGGGGGCAGTGCCCCGGTGGAGGTGATCGCGGCGACCGGGCCTGCGGCGGTGGGGGCGAAGGTGGTGGGGCAGGAGCTCACGAAGTCGGAGCGTCCGGAACTCGCCAGTGCGCGGATCGTGATCTCGGGGGGTCGGGGTCTGGGGAGCGGGGAGAACTTCCGCAAGCTGCTGGAGCCGTTGGCCGACCGGCTGAACGCGGCGCTGGGGGCTTCGCGGGCGGCGGTGGACGCGGGCTACGTGCCCAACGACTACCAGGTGGGGCAGACGGGGAAGATCGTGGCGCCGGAGCTCTACATCGCGGTGGGGATCTCGGGGGCGATCCAGCACCTGGCGGGGATGAAGGACAGCAAGGTGATCGTGGCGATCAACAAGGACGCCGAGGCGCCGATCTTCCAGATCGCCGACTACGGACTGGTGGGCGACCTGTTCGAACTGCTGCCGCAGTTCACCGCCGCGCTGCCGGAGCGTTGACACTGCGCGCACGGTGAACGCCCCTCCCCCGAACGCCAACTCGCGCATCCGCGAAGTCCGGATCGCCGACTGGGACGCGTTCGGCCGCTACATCGATGGACGCGACGGCTGGGCGTTCCGCGGGCAGCGCGACGCGAGCTGGCCGATCCTGAGTTCGCTGTCGCGCCGCCTGCGCGCGTCGGGCGCCGACGCCGAGAGCTGGAGCGAGCGCGAGGAGCGCGCGATCCGCATCTTCCGGCGCAAGGCGCACATCTACCTGCCGGACCGCTCCGCGCTGAACGACACGCTGCGCTGTCTCGCGATGATGCAGCACCACGGCGCGCCGACGCGGCTCCTCGACTTCACCAAGTCCCCGTTCGTCGCCGCGTTCTTCGCGTTCGAATACGCCCCCGGCGACGCCGCCGTCTACGCGCTCGACACGCCGCGGCTGTGGAGCGCCGCGCCCCGCTTCGATCCGGGACTCACGCGCGACGCCATCGATCCGCAGGTACCGGGCAACTTCGAACGCTTCTTCGCCCCGGGGACCCTGCCGCTCGTCTGGGTCGGCGAGCCCTCGCAGATGGATCGCCGACTGGTCGCGCAATCCGGGCTCCTCGTCATGCCGGGCACGCTGCGGCAACCGCTCGCCGAACTCCTCGACGCCTACGACGACCGCGAGCCGCTGATCGAGAAGATCGTGCTCGACCGCACGCTGCGCGGCGAGGCGATGCACCAGCTCTACCGGATGAACATCACGCAGGCGACGTTGTTCCCCGACCTCGAGGGACTCGCGCGCTCGATCGCCTACGAGCTCGAGGAAACCTGGCCCACCGCCGCGCGCGACGGCTGACCGCGCGGCGGGCCACGCCCGCCAGAGGCCCCGGGAACGCCTTCCCGGCCCGGATTTCGACTGTCCGCAGCTTGACAATCGGCGCGGCAACCCTTACCCTTCGCGGGTCTTTGATGTAGTAGGTACTCCATGTACGAAAGGCGGCGCCGACGGGGCCCGCCGACCGCCCGCCGAACCGCCTCCGGAGACCCGCCGCCATGTACGACGCCTTCCAGACCGACCGCCTGATCGACCTCTGGCTCACCGAGGACATCGGCGCCTGCGACCTCACCGCGCAGGTGATGATCGAAGCTTCCGAACGCGGCGCCTTCACGATGAACGCCCGCGAGCCGATCGTGGTCGCCGGCGTCGACGTCGCCGCCCGCGTGTTCAAGCGTTACGATCCGGAGGTCCAGGTCGAGGTGCTGGTGCGCGACGGCGACCGGATCGCCAAGGGCGCCAAGATGATGCATGTGAGCGGCCCGGCGCGAAGCCTGTTGACCGCCGAGCGCACCGCGCTCAACATCGTGCAGCGCATGTGCGGCATCGCGACCGAGACCGCACGGTACGTCGACGCGATCCGCGGCACGCGCGCCCGCCTGATCGACACGCGCAAGACGACGCCGGGACTCCGCATGCTCGAGAAGCACGCGGTCACCTGCGGCGGCGGCCTCAACCACCGCCTCGGGCTCGACAACGGCGTGATGATCAAGGACAACCACATCGCGGTCTGCGGCAGCATCGCGAAGGCCGTCGAACGCGCGCGCCGCCTGCTGCCGGTCCTGACCAAGCTCGAGGTCGAGTGCGACCGATTGGAACAGGTGCGCGAGGCCCTCGCCGCGAACGTCGACGTCATCATGCTCGACAACATGCCGGTGCCCGAGATGGCCGAGGCCGTCAAGCTGGTGGCGGGCAAGGTGAAGCTCGAGGCTTCCGGCGGCATCCGCATGGAGACGATCCGCCCGATCGCCGAGACCGGCGTCGACTTCATCTCCACCTCGAAGACCCACCAGTCGGCCCCCGCCGTCGACATCGGGCTCGACGAGAAGAAGTAGCCGCCGCAAGGCCGCCGCATGCGACCGGGCAGCTTCTTCCTCGTGGTGGGACCGAGCGGCGTCGGCAAGGACACGCTGATCGACGGCGCGCGCGCGGCCTTCGCCGCCGACCCGTCGTGGGTGTTCGCCACGCGAACCATCACCCGCCCCGCCGACGCGGGCGGCGAAGTGCACGAAGCGATGGACGACGACGCATTCGTGACGGCCGAACGCGCCGGCGCGTTCCTGATCACCTGGTCGGCGCACGGCCATCGCTACGGCCTGCGTTCGACGCTCCGGGACGAACTCCGGGCGGGCCGCAACGTGATCGCCAACGGCTCGCGCGCCACGATCGCCGAACTCGCGAAGCGCGTGCCCCGGCTCGTGGTGGTCGCGGTCGACGCGAAGCGCGAATCGCTCGGCGGCCGTATCGCCGGACGCGGGCGCGAACAGGGCGAGGCGATCAGCGCGCGCCTCGACCGACGCGTGGAACTGGAGCTGCCCGCGGGCGTCGAGCGCGTCGACGTCGCCAACGACGGCACGATCGAAGAAGGCATCACGCACTTCCTCGCCGCCCTCACCGCTGCGAGCCGGCGCCTGCGCGTCGTCCGCTACCCGGTCGATACCTGGCGCGAGCGCGTCGTCTACCTTCCGCCCGCGAGCATCGTCGGGTCCGCCGCCTATCTCGGCTCCGATCGCGTCGAGATCGCTGCGGGCGACCGGAAGATCCTCGCGACGGTGCACGTCGCGGACACCGAGCCCCGACTCGCCGACGACGACATCGGGCTCTCGCGCCAAGCCTACGACGACCTCGGTGTCCCGGCGGGGACCCGGGTCGACCTGCGGCGCGCCGCGGCTCCGGCGACCCGCGACATGCTGCGGGCGAAGCTTCGCGGCACGGCGCTCTCGGAGGCGGAGTACGGCCGCCTGCTGCGCGACGTCGTCGAGGGCCGCTACGCGCCGGGCGAGGTGGCGGCGTTCCTCGTGGCGGCCACCCAGAGGCTCACCGACGACGAAGTCGTGGCGCTCGCGCGCGTGCGGAGCACGTTCATGACGCCGATGCGCTGGGACGAGCCGATCGTCGTCGACAAGCACTCGATGGGCGGCGTCCCGGGGAGCCGCATCACGCTCATCGTCATACCGATCGTCGCGGCGCACGGGCTCGCCATCCCCAAGACCTCGTCGCGCGCGATCACCTCGGCGGCCGGCACGGCCGACGCGATGGAAGTGCTGGCGCGCGTCGACCTCACCGCAGACGAAGTGCGCGCCACCGTGCGCCGGGCGCGTGGCTGCATCGCCTGGAACGGCCGGCTGAACCACTCGACGCTCGACGACGTGATGAACGCGATCACGCGCCCGCTCGGCATCGACTCCAACCGCTGGTCGGTCGCGTCGATCCTCTCGAAGAAGCTGACCGCCGGGTCGACGCACGTGATCATCGACCTGCCCTACGGGCCGCAGGCGAAGCTCCGCACCCGAGACGAGGCGGCCGAACTCGGGCGCCTGTTCGAACGGGTCGGCACCGCGTTGGGCCTCGTGGTCGAAGCGCACGCCACCGACGGCTCGGCGCCGATCGGACGCGGCATCGGCCCCTCGCTCGAAGTCCGAGACGTGCTGCAGGTCCTCGACCACGACCCCGCCGCGCCGCGCGACCTCGCCGCCAAGGCCGTCGACTTCGCGAGCCGCATCCTCGCCTGGGATCCCCGCGTCGGCACCGTGGAGGCGGGACGCGCGCGAGCCGAGGAACTGCTGCGCTCCGGCGCGGCGCGCGAGCGTTTCGACGCGATCGTCGAGGCGCAGGGGCGCCACGCGACGCCCTCCCTGCCGGGAGCGTTCGTCCACGCCGTGCACGCCCAGCGCTCGGGAAAGGTCGAGAGCATCGACATCGCCCGCGTGAGCGAAATCGCCCGGCGAGCCGGTGCACCGCTCGACAAGTCGGCGGGCGTCGATCTCGCGGCCCGTGTCGGCGACCCGATCCGTCGCGGCGACACGCTCTACACGATCCACGCGAGCGCAACCGCCGAACTGGAGGCGGCCGCCGACCTCGCCGTCCGCGACAGCGGCATCCACTGACGCCGCCGCCCCGAACCCCTTCACCGCCCTGGCCCTGACGCATCGCAAGCCGGGAACCGCTTGTCCACCCAACCGCAAGGAAGCCGCCATGAGACGCACGATGATCGCCGCCGCCCTCGCCCTCGCGACCGCCCTCCCGGGCGCCGTGGCGCTGGGACAGTCCAACGCCCCGATGAAGGTCACGCTCGCCGGCGGTTCGGTCGGCGGAGCCTGGAGCGCCGCCGGAAACGCGATCGGCGAGACGCTCCGCCGCGCCTATCCGGGCACCTCGTTCACCTACGAACCGGGACGCGAGCAGTCGAACATCCTGCTGGTCTCGCAGGGCCGGGTGCAGCTCGGCATCGCGCACGCCCAGCTCGCCGGCCGCGCGGTCGCCGGCGGCGAGCCGTTCAAGCAACCGATCACCAACCTCCGCGCGATCGCGGTCATCGATCCGCTCGCGGCGATGCAGGTCTTCGCGCGCTCGGGCGGAGCCTTCGAGAGCTTCGAGCAGGTCCGGCGCGACAGGAAGCCGATCCACGTCGCGCTGAACCAGCGCGGCACGATGATGGCGCTCGCGGGCGAGGAGCTCCTGGCCGCGAACGGCATCTCGGTGAAGGACCTCGAGTCCTGGGGCGGCCGGATCAACTACGTGTCGTTCAACGAAGGCCTCGAGATGATGAAGAACAAGCAGGCCGACCTCATCATCAACCTGCTCGCCTTCCCGTCGGGACAGGTGAGTTCGGCGACGCGCGAGATGCAGGTGAAGATGGTCGGGCTCTCGCCCGAGACCGTGACCAAGCTCGACAAGTCCCTCGGGATGCTGCCGGTCGAGATTCCGGCGAAGACCTACGAATTCCAGCCGACGGCGCTGGGGTCTTCCACCGCGACCGTCGTGCTCTTCGCGAGCGCGTCGATGAGCGACGAGGACGCCGGCAAGATCGTCGATGCGATGCTGAAGAACATGGACTACCTGCGGCAGTCGCACGCGATGCTGCGTAACCTCGAGCCCGCCGGCCTCGTCAAGGTCGCCCCGCTGAAGCTGCATCCGGGCGCGGAGAAGGCCTATCGCGCCGCAGGCGTGCTCAAGTAGCGAGTCGCCGCCGCGCTCCCCGGCCGAGACCGGGGAGCCGGCCCCGTTTCGTCACCGGCCCGGGGGGCTCGTCGATGAAGGCGTATGACTGGATCGCGCGTGGACGACCGCGCGAGAACGGCCCGGTGGGCCGCTTCGTGTTGACCGCGGTCTCGCTGGGCCTCTCGGCCCTGTTGATGGCGATGGCGTTCGGCGTCTACGTCGATCGCATGCTCGCGCTGCAGTTCTTCGTCGCCGGCATGCTGACCCTCGCGTTTCTGACCGTGACGGGGAACCCGCGCCGCCCGACCGGACCCACGGTCGCGTCATGGCTCCTCATCGCCGCGTCCTGGGCCGCCTGCGCGTACTTCGTCGCGATGCACGACGTCCACGCGAAGCGCATTCCGCTCGTCGACGAGCTTACGCCGGCGGACATGGTCGCGGCGATCGCCATCGCGGCGCTCGTGCTGGAGGCGACGCGGCGCTGCATCGGCATGACGCTCGTCGTGCTGGTGCTGGGCTTCCTCGCCTACGGCATCTGGGGCGATCGTCTGCCCGGCGCCTTCTCGCACCGCCCTCTGAGTGCCCAGGAGATCCTCGATCACCTGGTGTTCTCGTCGAACGGCCTGATGGGACCGGCGCTCGAGGTCGCGGCCTTCCTCGTGTTCGTGTTCGTCGTCTTCGGAGCGCTCCTCGACCGCTGGGGCGGGGGCGATTTCTTCCACGATCTCGCCCACGCGATGGTCGGCAAGCAGGTCGGGGGGCCCGCCAAGGTCGCGGTGTTCTCGTCCGGCCTCTACGGCTCGATCTCCGGTTCGCCGACCGCCGACGTCGTCACCACCGGTTCGTTCACGATTCCGCTGATGATCCGCATCGGCGTGCCGCGCACCTACGCCGCGGCGGTCGAGGCGACCGCCTCGACCGGCGGCGCGATCCTGCCGCCGGTCATGGGCTCGGCGGCGTTCCTGATGGTCGATTTCACCGGCATACCGTACGCCACGATCATCACCGCCGCGATCGTTCCGGCGCTGATCTACTACCTGATCGTCTTCACCGCGGTCCACCTGAAGGCGCACCGTCTCCACCTGAAGCCCACCGTCACCGAGGACGCCCCGACGCTCCGCCAGGTCCTCGCCCGCGACTGGATCTACTTCGTGCCGATCGCGGTGCTCGTCTGGGGTGTGCTGAAGCTCGACCGGCCGGTGTTCGCCGGAGCGCTGGCCTGCGTCGCGCTGATTCCGATCGGGCTGATCCGTCACCGGTCGCCGCGGGCGTTCGTCGACTCGCTCGTCTCCGGACTCAACAACGGCATGGGGCAGCTCGTCGGCGTGGGCATCGCCTGCGCGGTGGCGGGGCTCGTGGTCGGCACGCTGTCGATGGCCGACCTGACCGGCAAGATCAGCTCGGGCATGTTCACGCTCGCCGGCGGCAGCCACGCGCTGACGCTGCTCGTCGCCACGACGGTCATCATCCTGCTGGGCATGGGGATGCCCACGCCCGCGGTGTACGCGCTCGCCGCCGTCCTGGCCGCGCCGGCGCTGCTCGCGCTCGAGATCGACCTGCTGCCGGCGCACCTGCTGATCGTCTATTTCGCGTCGATGTCGGCGATCACGCCTCCCGTGGCGGTGGCGGCGTTCGCCGCCGCCTCGATCGCGCGCGCCAATCCGATCGCCGTGGGCTTCCTCGCCTGCCGCGTCGGCATCGTCGCGTTCGTGCTGCCGCTCGTGTTCGTGAGCCAGCCGGGCATGCTGCTGATCGGCGACCTCGAGACGATCGTCACGACCATCGCCTTCATCGTCCTCGGCGCGCTCGCGCTGGTCATCGCGTTCGAAGGCTGGCTCTTCGGCCTCGTCCCGATGGCCATGCGCGTGGCGCTCGGCGTCCTCTCGGTGACGCTGCTCGCCCAGACCGGGGTGTTCCGCTGGGCCGCGGCCGCGGCCTTCCTGGCGTTCCTCGCCTGGCGCTACCGCGGACGCGCGCCCTCGCCGCCGGGCGGCGCCCCGGCCTGACCGGACGGCGAGAAGACGAACCCCACGGGAAACGACCATGCGCACCTACCTCACCATCGACCTCCCGACGCGCGCCGTCACGCGCGAGGAGCGCCACGGCGAAGCGATCGTCCGCGCCGGGCGCCACTACATCGCGCGCACGCTCCTCGAGCGCCGCATCCACGACGTCGATCCGCTCTCGCCCGCGAACCCGCTGATCTTCTCGGCGGGCCCGTTCGCGGGCACGAACTTCTCGAACGCCAACCGGCTGAGCGTCGGCTGCCGCAGCCCGCTCACCGGCGGCATCAAGGAGGCCAACTCGGGCGGCACGTTCGCATTCGCGCTCGGGCAGTGCGAGCTCGCCGGCTTCACGCTCGAAGGCGCGTGCGACGACTGGACGCTGATCCGGATCACCAAGGAAGGCGAGGTGAGCTTCGAGGACGCCTCCGTGTACGTCGGCCGCGGCAACGACGAAGTCGCACGTATGCTCATCGAGCGGTTCGGCCGCAAGATCAGCTTCGCGATCTGCGGCCCGGTCGGCGAGTACGGCGGGCTCATCGCCGGCATCGCGTTCGCCGACACCGACGGGCGCCCGTCCCGGCTCGCCGCCCGCGGCGGCGTCGGCGCGGTGCTGGGCGCGAAGCGGGTCAAGGTGATCGTCATCGAGCAGCACAAGATGCCGACCTTCCACGACCGCAAGAAGGTGATGGGCGCGGTCCGCGAGTACGGCGTCAAGCTCGGCAAGGAACCGGCGATCGACACGTTCAAGCGCTTCGGGACCGCCGCGGTCGGCGACTTCACCAACTACGTCGGCGGCCTGCCGGTGCGCAACTTCAGCGCGGGCCAGCTCACGCCCGACAAGGCCGCGTTCCAGTTGGGCGGCACCGCCATCCGCGAGCGCAATCTCGCGCGCGGCGGCCAGACCGCCCACGCGTGCATGCCCGGCTGCATGATCGAGTGCAGCAACGTCTATGCGGACGCCGAGGGCAAGGAGGTCGTCTCCCCGCTCGAGTACGAGACGCTCGGCCTCATGGGCAGCAACTGCGGCCTCGACGATCCCGACGACGTCGCGCGATTGAACGGAGTCGCCAACGACCTCGGCGTCGACACGATCGAACTGGGCGCGATGCTCGGCGTCCTGATGGAGGCCGGGCTGGGCGCGTTCGGCGACACCGCCTTCATGGCCGCCGCGCTCGACGACATCCGCGCGGGCAACGAGCGTGGACGCCTGCTCGCGCAGGGCGCGGCGAAGGTCGGCGAGCACTACGGCGTCGCGCGCGTGCCGGTCATCAAGCGGCAGGGCATCAGCGCCTACGATCCGCGCGTCATCGAGGTGACCGGGATCTCGATGATGCTGACGGCGCAGGGGGCCGATCACACGGTCGGCAACCTGCCCGCCTACGAGTGCGACGGCAAGTCGACCGCCGAACTCGTCGCCGCGAGCCTCGGGGCTCAGGTGGCCGCGGCGGCGGCCGACTCGCTCGGACTGTGCATCTTCGGCCGCTCGGTGACCGACACGAACCCGGAACTGATCGTGAACGCGCTGAACGACGCGCACGGCACGACCCTCGACCCCTCGTTCCTGAAGGCGCTCGGGCGCGAGACGATCGAGCTCGAGTGGGCGTTCAACCGCGCCGCGGGCTTCACCGAAGCCGACGACGAACTGCCGGCGTTCTTCTACGGCGAGGCGCTCGCACCCTCCGGCAAGCAGGCGCGTCACCACAGCGACGAGGTCAACCGGTCATTGCGGACGCTGCTGGCGCGCTGATGGCGGTGCGGATCCTCTACTTCGCCGACGTGCGCGAGGCGGCCGGGCTTTCGGAGGAGACGCTCGACCTTCCCCCGGGCGTGACCACGGTCGGCGCGCTGCGCGATCATCTCTGCGCGCGCGGTCGATCGTGGGCCGTGTTCGGCCGGCCGGACGCTCGCTACGCGGTCAACCGCACGCTCGTGCCCGGGGACGGCGCGCCGATCCGCGACGGCGACGAGGTCGCCGTGTTTCCCGCCCTGTCCGGCGGCTGATTCCGGGCGAGGCGCGCCGCCGCTCAGCGCACGCGCGAGGCGTAGCGTTCGAGCACGCGCGCGACCGTCTCGTCGATCGACAGGTCGGTCGTGTCGACGATGGCGGCATCCGCGGCGGGCGCAAGCGGCGCGACCGCCCGCGACGCGTCGCGCCGGTCGCGCTCGCGGATGTCCTCGAGCAACGACGCCGCGTCGGCGACGACACCGCGCTCGGCGAGCTGGAGCCGGCGCCGTTCCGCGCGCGCCTCGGGGGTCGCGGTCACGAACACCTTGGTGCTGGCGTCGGGAAACACGATCGTCCCCATGTCGCGGCCGTCGGCCACGAGACCGGGCGGCCGGCGGAACGCGCGCTGCCGGTCGAGCAGCGCGGAACGCACTTCCCGATGCACCGCCACCCGCGAGGCGCCCTCGGAAACCGCCTCGTCGCGGATCGCGCGCGTGACGTCGGTGCCGTCGAGGAACACCCGGCCCGGTTCGAAGCGTACGTCGAGGGCGCGGGCGAGCGCGCCCGTGCCTGCGGCATCGTCGAACGCGGCGCCCTTCCCGATGGCCTTCAGGGCGACCAGACGATAGAGCGCCCCGCTGTCGAGCAGGTGGAAGCCCAGCGCTCGCGCGACGCGGGCGGCTACCGTGCCCTTGCCCGACGCCGCGGGGCCATCGATCGCGATCACGGGCACGCCCTCCCCGGGCGCCGCCGGGGGCGACGCGCGCGTCATGCGCCCGCCGCCGTGCCGACGAGGCCGCGGAACGCGTCGAAGTAGCGGGGAAACGTCTTGCGGACGCACCCCGGATCGCGGATCGTGACGGCGGCGCCGAGGAGCGAGACGAGCGAGAAGCACATCGCCATCCGGTGATCGTCGTAGGTGTCGATCGCCGCGTGCCGGAGGCTCGCGACCGGATGCACGGTCAGCCGGTCCGCGGCTTCGTCGACGACGACGCCGAGCTTGCGCAGCTCCGTCGCCATCGCGGAGATGCGGTCGGTCTCCTTCACGCGCCAGCTCGCGATGCCGGTGAGCGTCGTCGGCTCGCGCGCCGCGATCGCGGTGATTGCGAGCGTCATCGCCGCGTCGGGAATCGCCGTGCAGTCGATCGTGCCGCCGGCGAGCTTCGCCCCCTCGCGCGCCTCGATCCAGTCGGGGCCGAACCGGATCTCCGCCCCGAGCCGGGCGAGCACGTCGGCGAACGCGACGTCTCCCTGGATCGCGTCGCGCCCGACGCCGGTCACCCGGACCGGGCCGCCGCCCAGCACGCCTGCCGCGAGGAAGTACGACGCCGACGACGCGTCGCCCTCGACCGCGATGGTGCCCGGACTCGCGTAGCACGCGCCCGCGGGGACCACGAAGGTCGACGCGTCCGGCGCTCCGATCTCCACGCCGAAGCGCCCCATCAGCCGCGTGGTGATCTCGACGTAGGGCCGCGAGATCAGCGGTGTCGTCACCCGCACCGCGGTCGATGCGCGATCCGAGCCCCGGGTGAGCGGCAGCGCCATCAGGAGCGCCGACAGATACTGGCTCGACACGTCGCCGCGGATCGGGACGCTCGTGCCCGCGGCGACCCCCGCGCCGCGGATCGCGAGCGGCGGGTAACCCTCGTTGCCCAGATAGCGAATCGTGGCGCCGAGCGAGCGCAGCGCGTCGACGAGATCCCGGATCGGACGCTCGCGCATCCGCGCGACGCCGTCGAGCACGTAGTCGCCGCCCTGCACCGCGAGCACCGCGGTGAGCGGTCGAAACGCGGTCCCGGCGTTGCCGAGCATGAATCGCGCCGAGCGCTTCCGGAAGGCGCCACCCGCACCGCGCACGACGGCAACCCGGGTCGAAGGGTCGTGATCGACGTCGACGCCGAGCAGCACGAGCGCCTCGACCATGCGGTCGGTGTCGTCCGCCGCGAGCACGCCTTCTACCCGGGTCGTGCCGTGCGCGAGCGCGGCGAGCAGCAACACCCGGTTGCTGATGCTCTTCGATCCGGGAAGCGCCACCGAGCCTTCGGCATGGCCGCTCGCGGCGAGCGTCAGGTCGGCAGAAGCCATCGCCGTCGCGTGGTTCAGCGGTCGACCGGTGCAGGCGCGGCCACGCCGGGCTGCCAGCGGCGGCGCGCCGCGCTCGCCTGCGCGAACACGCGCTCCAGCGCGGCGCCGTCGCCGCGTTCGATCGCGGCCGCGAGTTCGTCCAACAGGCCGCGGTAGGCCGCGAGCGCGTCGGACAGCGCCCCGCGATTCGCGAGCGCGATGTCGCGCCACATCTCGGGCGAACTGCCGGCAATGCGCGTGAAGTCGCGGAATCCCGAGGCCGCGTGCGCGAACAGCGCCCCGGCGTCCGGCCGCGCGGCGAGTTGCGCCACGAGCGCGAACGCGAGGACGTGAGGCAGGTGCGACACGGCCGCGAAGATGCGGTCGTGCTCTCGCGCGTCGAGCGTCATCACGCGCGACCCGCAGCGCTCCCACAGCGTGCGGACCACGTCGGTGGCGTGCGGGTCGGTTTCGGGCAGCGGCGTCAGCACGGTGGTCCGGTCGCGGAATAGCGTCGCGAACGCGGCGGCGGCTCCCGAGTGCTCGGTGCCCGCGATCGGATGCGCAGGCACGAAACGCGCGAGACGCGTGCCGAACGCCGCGCGCGCCGCCTCGACGACGTCTTCCTTCGTGCTGCCGGCGTCGGTGACCACGCAGGCCGGTCCGGCGTGGCGCGCGATGGTGGCGAGCAGCGGCGCGATCTCGCCTACCGGCGTGGCCACGAGGACGACGTCCGCGTCCGCGAGTTCAGCGGTCCAGCCTTCCGCGAGCGTGTGCGCGCAGTCGACGATGCCGCGCGAGAGTGCCTCGTCGAGATTCGCGCGCGTTCGGCCGACGCCGACCACTTCGCCGACCGCGCCGGCGGCCTTGAGCGCGAGCGCGCAAGAGCCGCCGATCAGCCCGACGCCGACCACCACCAGTCGTCCGATCGGCCGCGCCGCCGCGTGTGCGTCCATCGCCGGTCCGCTCGCGCCGCGGGTTACGCGGGGTTTCCGTCGCGTCCGAGCACCCGCGCGAGCGCGTCGAGGAAGCGCTCGTTCTCGGACGGAAGTCCGATGGTCACGCGCAGCCACTCGGGCAGACCGTAGCCCGCGACCGGGCGGACGATGACGCCCTCCCGCAGCAGGCCCTGGTAGACCGTTGCCGCATCGCCGATCCGCGCCAGCAGGAAGTTCCCGTGCGATCGCAGCACCGGAACGCCGAGCTTCGCCAGGCCGTGTTCCAGCTGGCGCATGCCTTCGCGGTTCATGCGCGCGCTCTCCTCGACGTAGGCCGTGTCGGCGAGCGCGGCGATGGCGGCCGCCTGGGCCAGCGCGTTCACGTTGAACGGCTGGCGCACGCGATCGAGGAGCGCGGCGACCGAGGGATCCATCACGCCGTACCCGATCCGCAGCGCGGCGAGGCCGTACGCCTTCGAGAACGTCCGCGAGACGACGAGGTTCGGATGGCGGCCGATCCAGCCGATCGACGGCGAACGTCCCTCCTCGGGCAGGTACTCGTCGTAGGCCTCGTCGAGCACGACGACCACGTCGCGCGGCACCGCCGCGACGAACCGCGCGATGGATTCAGACGCCACCCAGGTGCCGGTCGGGTTGTTCGGATTCGCGACGAACACCACGCGGGTGCGCGGCGTGATCGCCGCGAGCATCGCGCCGAGGTCGTGGCCGAAGTCGCGCGCGGGCACTTCGACACCTTTCGCTCCGCGCGCGTGGGTCGCGAGCGGGTAGACCGCGAAGGCGTACTGGGCATAGACGGCCTCGTCGCCCGGCGTCAGGAACGCTGCGGCGACCAGCTCGAGCACGTCGTTGCTGCCGTTGCCGAGCACGATCCGCTCGGGCCCGACGCCGTGGTGCAGGGCCAGCGCCGCACGAAGCGCGAACCCGCTGCCGTCGGGATAACGCGTCAGGTCGCCCGCCGCCGCGCGGATCGCGGAGAGCGCCTTGGGGGAGGCGCCGCGCGGATTCTCGTTGCTCGCGAGCTTGACGATCGTCGCGGGGTCGAGATGGAGCTCGCGGGCGAGCTCCTCGACCGGCTTGCCCGGAACGTAGGGCGCGATCGCGCGCACCCACGCGGGTGCCTTGAGCGCGGGTCCGGCGCCCTCGCCGTCCGCATCGACATTCGAAGCACCGTGTGCGTTCATGGTTCGAGCGCCGCAGGGTAGGACCCGAGCAGCTTGAGATACGGCGCGGCCTTGCGCAGCTCGTCCAGCGCCGCGGCGACCTGGGGATCGTCGCGGTGTCCGGCGACGTCGATGTAGAACAGGTATTCCCACGAGCCGGTGCGCGCGGGTCGCGACTCGAACCGGGTCATCGACACACCGTGCTTCGCGAGCGGCCCGAGCAGTTCGTGGACCGCCCCCGGACGGTTCGGCGCCGACATCACGAGCGAGGTCTCGTCGCGGCCCGAGGGACCCACGGCCTGCCGCCCCAATACCCAGAAGCGCGTGGTGTTGTTCGGCTCGTCCTCGATGTGCGACGCGAGCACCGGAATGCCGTAGGTGACCGCCGCGATATCGCCCGCGATCGCGGCAGCACCGGGCTCGTCCGCCGCGAGCCGCGCCGCTTCCGCGTTGCTCGCCACGACGATCCGCGGTACCGACGGCAGGTTGTGCGCGAGCCACTGCACGCACTGCGCGAACGACTGCGCGTGCGAATACACCCGGGTGACGGCGTGGATCGACGGCGCCTTCGACAGCAGGTTCTGCCGCACGCGCAGCTTCACCTCGCCGATCACCGAAAGTTCGGTCGCCGCCATCAGGTCGAGCGTGCGCCCCACCGTGCCCTCGGTCGAATTTTCGACCGGCACGACAGCGTAGTCGGACCGTCCGGACTCCGCGGCGCGGAACACGTCGTCGATCGACGCCTGCGGAAGCGTTTCCACCGATGACCCGAAGTGCCGGGCGACCGCGGCATGGGTGAACGTGCCCGGCGGGCCGAGGTACGCGATCGTCAGCGGGCGCTCGAGCGCGAGGCACGCCGACATGACCTCGCGGAACACCTTGGCGACCGCGTCGTCGGTGAGCGGCCCGGGATTCGCCTGCGCGAGCCCCGCGAGCACCCGGGCCTCCCGCTCGGGCCGGTACGCGGGCGCGCCCGAACCTTCCTTGAGCCGTCCGATCGCCTGCGCGTGGCGCGCGCGCTCCGACAGGCGCGCGAGAATCTCGCGGTCGAGCGCGTCGATCGCGTCGCGGTGCTTCTGCAGCGCGCCGTCGTCACTCATCGCCGGTCGGTCGCACGCTCGTCGGCATCGGCGTTCGAACCGTCGTCCTTCGCGTGGCGAGGGGCGTCCGGCTGAAGCCGGACCCACGAGGGCATCGAGCGAGGGGCGTCCGGCTGAAGCCGGACCCACGAGGGCATCGAGCGAAGGGCGTCCGGCTGAAGCCGGACCCGCGGAGACGCGGTCACTCGTCCTCCTCGTCGCGCTCGACCACCCGCTCGAGGCCGGCGAGCTTCTCGCCCTCCGAGAGGTTGATCAGCGTGACGCCCTGCGTCGAGCGGCTCATCTCCCGGATCGACCTGACCTTCGTGCGGATCAGCACGCCGCCGGTCGAGATCAGCATCACCTCGTCGTCCTTCGACACGAGCGCCGCGACGACCACCTTGCCGTTGCGCTCCGACTGCTGGATCGCGATCATGCCCTTGGTCCCGCGCCCGTGCCGCGTGTGCTCGACGATCGGCGTGCGCTTGCCGTAGCCGTTCTCCGTCGCGGTCAGCACGGACTGGTCCTCGTCCTCGGCGACGAGCAGCGCGATGACCTTCTGGCCGTTCTCGAGCGTCATGCCCTTCACGCCGTGGGCGTTCCGGCCCATCGGACGCACGTCGTTCTCGTCGAAGCGCACCGCCTTGCCGCCCGAGCTGAACAGCATCACGTCGTGCTTGCCGTCGGTGAGCGCGACCCCGATCAGCCGGTCGCCGTCGGCGAGGTCGACCGCGATGATTCCCGAGGGCCGCGGCCGCGAGAAATCGGCGAGCGGCGTCTTCTTGACCGTGCCCATCGCGGTCGCCATGAACACGTACTGCGTCTCGGTGAACTCCTTGACCGGCAGGATCGCGGTGATCTTCTCGTTGTCGGCGAGCGGCACGAGGTTCACGATCGGCTTGCCGCGCGAGGCGCGCGAGCCCTGCGGCACGTTGTAGACCTTGAGCCAGTAGACGCGGCCGCGGTTGCTGAAGCACAGGATGAAGTCGTGCGTGTTCGCGATGAACATGCGCTCGACGAAGTCGTCCTCCTTCGTCGCGGTCGCCTGCTTGCCGCGGCCTCCGCGCTTCTGCGCGCGGTATTCGTCGACCGCCTGCGCCTTCATGTAGCCGCCGTGCGACATCGTGACGACCATGTCCTGCGGCGCGATCAGGTCCTCGATCGACAGGTCCTCGCCCTGCGCGACGATCTCGGAGCGGCGCGCGTCGCCGAACTGCGCGCGGATCGCCTCCAGCTCGCCTCCGACGATGGCGGTGACGCGCGCGGCCTTCGCGAGGATGTCGATCAGGTCGGCGATCAGGTCCATTACCTCGCGGTACTCGCCGGTGATCTTGTCCTGCTCGAGGCCGGTCAGGCGCTGCAGACGCATCTCGAGGATCGCCTGCGCCTGCGCGTCGGACAACCGGTAGCCCGCGGGTGTGGCGCCGAAGCCTTCCGGCAGGCCTTCCGGGCGCGCGTCGTGCGCGTGCGCGCGCTTCAGCATCTCGGCGACGACCGGGCTCTGCCACGCGCGCGCCATCAGCGCCGCCTTCGCCTCCGGCGGCGTGGGCGACGCCTTGATGATCGCGATCATCTCGTCGACGTTCGCGAGCGCGACCGCGAGGCCTTCGAGGATGTGGCCGCGCTCGCGCGCCTTGCGGAGTTCGAAGCGCGTGCGCCGCACCACCACCTCGCGGCGGTGCTGCAGGAAGTGGACGATGAACGACTTGAGGTCGAGGAGCCGCGGCTGGTTGTCGACCAGCGCGACCATGTTCATGCCGAAGCTGTCCTGCAGCTGCGTCAGCTTGTAGAGGTTGTTGAGGACGATCTCCGGCACCTCGCCGCGCTTCAACTCGATCACCACGCGCATGCCGGACTTGTCGGATTCGTCGCGCAGGTCCGAGATGCCGTCGAGCTTCTTGTCGCGCACGAGTTCGCCGATGCGCGCGAGCAGGTTCGCCTTGTTGACCTGGTAGGGGATCTCGTCGACGACGATCGCCTGCCGGTTGCCCTTGTCGAGATCCTCGACGTGGGTGCGGGCCCGGATCACGACGCGGCCGCGGCCGGTGCGGTAGCCTTCGCGCACGCCGTCGAGGCCGTAGATGATCCCCGCGGTCGGAAAGTCCGGCGCCGGGATCAGCTCCATCAGTTCGTCGACCGTCGTCTCCGGATTCGCGAGGACCGCGAGGCAGCCGGCGATCGTCTCGGCGAGGTTGTGCGGCGGGATGTTGGTCGCCATGCCGACCGCGATGCCGGAGCTGCCGTTGACGAGGAGGTTCGGCAGCCGCGCCGGGAGGACCGAGGGCTCCTCCTCCTTGCCGTCGTAGTTCGGGACGAAGTCGACCGTCTCCTTGTCGATGTCGGCGGTCAGTTCATCGGCGATCTTCTGGAGCCGGCACTCGGTGTAGCGCATCGCCGCGGCGTTGTCGCCGTCGACCGAGCCGAAGTTGCCCTGTCCGTCGACGAGCGGATAGCGCAGGCTGAAGTCCTGCGCCATGCGCACCAGCGTGTCGTAGATCGCCATGTCGCCGTGCGGGTGGTACTTCCCCATCACGTCGCCGACCACGCGCGCGCACTTCACGTAGGGACGGTTGTGGACGATGTTCGCCTCGGCCATCGCGTAGAGGACGCGCCGGTGGACCGGCTTCAGGCCGTCGCGCACGTCGGGCAGCGCCCGGCCCACGATCACGCTCATCGCGTAGTCGAGATAGCTGTGACGCATCTCGGCTTCGAGGCTGACGGGGACGGTTTCCTTGGCGAACGTGTCCATGCGGGGTCGAATTCGAGAGTTTTGGGGCTGCCGGGCGCCTGTGGCCCGCGATCGGCCGTGGCGCCCGGAAAGGCCGCGGAATCCGGCGGTTTTCGAGCCGCCGCGGTCGACGCGACCCGACGTTCCCGTCCGGAGCGCGCACCGGAGGCCATTGATATCCTTGAATTTTAGCACGGCGTTGTATCGCCGCGACACCCTGCGGCCCCGGAACGCGGCACGGGGGCGGGTTCTTTGCGCCGCGGAAAAGCGCTGTGCTATAGTCGTGGCGGAAGAAAGCTTGTGGCGCGTCAGGGGTTTATCGACGCGCCGACCGCCTGGACCACCGAAAACATCGTCAAAACCAAAGCCAAAGGGGTGAAACAATGACTCGTCGTCTCCTTTCCGCTGCTGCCATCGGCGCATTCGCCTCGGTGCTGGCAGGCGTCGCAGACGCGCAGACCCGCGGATACGTCGCCGGCGTCGGCCAATGCACGACGCCCGCGTGCGGATACGTGCAATCGTTCGCGGCGACGCCGGGCAACAACATCGTGCGCAGCGCGGTGTACAACGGCACGGCCGGCATCTCCGGCAACCTGTGCTATCGCACCGGCTACTGGGCCCCGTCGATGGCGATCGCCGCGTGCGATCCCGACCTCGTTCCGAAGCGCGTGGCGGCCGCGGCCCCGACGCCCGCTCCGGCGGCTCGTCCGGCGCCCGCCCCGGCCCCGGCGCCTGCTCCGGCGGCCCGCCCCGCCGCCCCGCGCCCGGCGGCCCCCGGCGTCCTGAAGATCACGCTGGCCTCGAAGGCGCTGTTCGACTTCGACAAGGCGGTCCTGCGTCCCGACGGCAAGGCGGCGATCGACTCCGAGATCATCGCGAAGCTGTCGCAGGTCCAGAAGCTCGAACTCGTGCTCGTCACCGGTCACACCGACCGCATCGGCACCCAGCAGTACAACCAGAAGCTCTCCGAGCGTCGCGCCGACGCCGTCCGCGACTACCTCGTGAGCAAGGGCGTGCCGAAGGACAAGATCGAGACCCTCGGCATGGGCAAGACGCAGCCGCTGCCGGGCGTGGTCTGCAACATGACCGCGATGAAGGAACTGATCGCGTGCCTGCAGCCGAACCGCCGCGTCGAAGTCGAAGTCAAGGGCGAAGCGGTCAAGCGCTGATCGCCGCCCGGCCCCGCGCAGAAAGCCCCGCTCCGGCGGGGCTTTTTGTTTGAGCGCCGCGGCGCCCAGGGGCGGGGCTCCCGTCGCGAGCGTCGAAGCTTCGATGGGGGGGCCGTGGTGCCGCCCCGGTAGAATCCGACCGATGCCGCCCCACGTATCGCCTCGAGAGGTCGACCTCGCGATCCATGCCCGCTACGTCGTGCCGGTCGAGCCCGCCGGCGTGCTCGATCACCACGCGGTGGTGGTGGATGCGGGGCGGATCGTCGCCGTTTGCCCGTCGAAGGACGTTTCCGCCGCGTTCGCTCCCGGTACGACCGTCGACCTGCCGACCCACGTCCTGATCCCGGGGCTCGTGAACGCCCACGCGCACTGCGCGATGGCGCTCTTCCGCGGCGTCGCCGACGACGTCGCGCTCTCCCGCTGGCTCGAGGAGCACATCTGGCCGCGCGAGGGCCGGCACGTCTCCCCGGAGTTCGTGCGCGACGGCACGCTCCTCGCCTGCGCGGAGATGCTCGCCGGCGGCATCACCTGCTGCAACGACATGTACTTCTTCCCCGAGGCCTCGGCGCAGGTCTTCGAGGAGGTCGGGATGCGCGCGATGGTCGGATTGCCGATCCTCGACTTCCCGACCGCGTACGCGGCCGACGCCGATGGATGTCTTCGCGCGGGCCTCGTCGCGCGCGACCGGTTCAAGCACGCGCGTCGTCTCGGGTTCTCGCTCGCGCCGCATGCGCCGTACACCGTCGGCGACGCGAGCTTCGAGAAGATCGTCACGCTCGCGCGGGAGCTCGACCTGCCGATCCAGACCCATCTGCAGGAGACGCGATCCGAACTCGCCGATGCGCTCGCCGCGCGCGGAGAAACGCCGCTCGCGCGCCTCGACCGGCTCGGCGTCACCGGACCCGGATTCGTCGCGATCCACGCCGTGCATCCCGGCAACGGCGATATCGAGCGACTGGCGCGCCAGGGTTGCCAGGTCGTGCACTGCCCGGCGTCGAACATGAAGCTCGCGAGCGGCACGGCGCCGGTCGCGACCTATCTCGCGGCCGGCGTGAACGTGGCGCTAGGGACCGACGGCGCGGCGTCGAACAACCGGATCGATCTCTTCGGCGAGATGCGGCTCGCCTCGCTGCTCGCGAAGGTCGTGTCGGGCGATGCGACGCTGCTCGCGGCGGCGGAGGTTCTCCGCATGGCGACGCTCGGCGGCGCGCGCGCCCTGGGGTTCGAAGCGCGCATCGGTTCGCTCGTCCCCGGCAAGGACGCCGATCTCGCCGCCGTCGACTTCGCCGCGGCCGAACTCACGCCCTGCTACGATCCGGTCTCGCACCTCGTGCACGCCGC
Organism: Burkholderiales bacterium; assembly: GCA_015075645.1. NCBI lineage: Bacteria > Pseudomonadati > Pseudomonadota > Betaproteobacteria > Burkholderiales > Burkholderiales bacterium. Next base: position 247,378 of record JABTUF010000002.1, read on the forward strand.
CGGCCGCGAACACGTGACCGACGTCTGGATCGAAGGCGAGCGCGTGGTCGAGCGCGGCGCGCTGCGCGCGCTCGACCCGGCCGCGATCGCCGCGCGTGCAGCCCTGTGGCGCGACCGCATCGCCTGACCGCCCGACCATGCCCCTCACGCTTCCCGGCGCGCCGGCGAACGCCGATCCCGCAGAACTCGCGAAGTTCGGCGCGCTCGCGCATCGCTGGTGGGACCCGCAGAGCGAGTTCAAGCCGCTGCACGACGTCAATCCGCTGCGTCTCGACTGGATCGACGCTGCCTGCGGAGGGCTCGCAGGCAAGCGGGTCGTCGATGTCGGCTGCGGCGGCGGGATCCTGTCCGAGTCGATGGCCGCGCGCGGCGCGGAGGTCCTCGGCATCGATCTCGCGGAGAAGGCGCTCGGCGTGGCGAAGCTCCACCGGCTCGAGACCGGCGTCACCGTCGACTACCGGCTCGTCGCGGCCGAGACGCTCGCGCAGGAACGCCCCGCGGCCTTCGATGTCGTCACCTGCATGGAACTGCTCGAACACGTGCCCGATCCGGCCTCGACGATCGCCGCCTGCGCGTCGCTCGCGACGCCCGGCGGGTGCGTGGTGTTCTCGACCATCAACCGCAGCGCCAAGTCCTATGCGTACGCGATCGTCGGCGCGGAGTACCTGCTGCGCCTCCTGCCGCGCGGCACGCACGACTGGTCGCGGTTCCTCACGCCCTCCGAGGTCGCCCGGCACGCGCGGCGCGCCGGCCTCGAACTCGCGCAACTCGCCGGAATGTCCTACCACCCGCTGTCGAAGGTCTACGCGATCGTGGCCGACACGTCGGTCAACTACCTCGCGGCGTTCCACCGCTCGCCGGCATGAGGCCGCCGCTCGACGTCGACGCGGTGCTGTTCGACCTCGACGGCACCCTCGCCGACACGGCGGGCGACCTCGCCGGTGCGTTGAACCTGCTGCGGGCGGACCGCGGACTCGCGCCGCTGCCGGTCGAGACGCTCCGGCCGCACGCGAGTTCGGGTGCGCGCGGACTCCTCGGCGCAGGACTCGGCCTCGCACCGCAGGACGACGGTTACGTCGAAGCGCGCGACGCCTTCCTCGTGCACTACGCTTCGTGCCTCGCGGACACGACTCGCCTCTTCGACGGCGTGGAGGAGATGCTGCGCGCGATCGAGGCGCGCGGCCTCGCGTGGGGCATCGTCACCAACAAGGCCGAACGCTACACCGGGCCGGTCGTCCTCGCGCTCGGCCTCGCGCATCGCGCCGGCACGATCGTGTCGGGCGACACGACGCCCTATCCCAAGCCGCATCCGGCCCCGCTGCTGCATGCCGCCGCCGCGCTCAAGCTCGCCCCGCAGCGCTGCGCCTACGTCGGCGACGACCGCCGGGACATCGACGCCGGCAACGGCGCCGGGATGCCGACGCTGGTCGCGAACTGGGGTTACCTGGGCAACGGCGAACCGGCGTCCGCGTGGCCCGCCTGCGCCTGGCTCGATCGGCCTTCCGATCTCGGCGCGTTCCTCTCCGCGTAGCCACCGCGCGGCTCGCGGTCGAGCCGGGGCGCATCGGCGCCACCTCGAGGGCTCGCCTTCAAGGACACGCCGTCGCGTTCACGATCAGGAGTTCACGCGGCGCGCCGCCGCGCGAGCCCCCGACGCGCACCGGCCGGCTCGCGACGAGCGGGCGCAGCACCGCGCCGATCACGTCGTCGGGTTCGCGCAGCGGAATGCCGTTCGCCTGCAGCAGGCGATCGCCCTTCGCGAGCCCGAGCATCGTGACGAACCCGCCATCCTCGCGCACGACGAGGCTGGCGCCCTCTGCGGCGAGCATGCCCCGCCAACTGTCGGGTTGCGCGATCAGCCCGTCGAGGAGTTCGCCGTGCAACTTGAGCATCGGGCCGGAGAAACCCGCGGGCACCGCGCAGGCCGGACGGGCTTCCGGTCGCGTGGGCGCCGCCTTCGGAGCGGAGACCACGCGCGTCGGCGAACCGGCGCGGGCGGGGTCGTCCCGCTGCAGTTCGACCTCGCGCTCTCCCGTGGCGTCGCGCAGGCGCACGCGCGCGGCGTCGATGTGCGCGAGCGTCGTCCCCGGGACGACTTCACCACCGGTCGTGACGACCCGCACGCCGGCCGCGGTGCGGAACACCGCCATGCCCCCGCCGTCGCGTTCCGCGAGCACTCCGAGGAGTCGAACGCCGCCCGCTGCAAGTGCAACGGGGGCAGGCGCATCGGTGGCGCCCGCCGCCCAGAGGCCCGATGCGACGATGGCCGCCGCCGGGTCGGCAGGACCCGCAGTCACGATCGGGGGCGGCGGAGGATTCATCGCGCGCCACAGCCAGGCCGCCGCCACCCACGCGAACCATGCGAATGCGGCCGCCGTGCACGTGACCGCCGTCACGCGCCACGCGGTCGGGATCGTGCCGGCTTCACTCATCGCTTCGCGTCCCCGGCACCGCCGCGATCGCTATAATCCGCGCTCGCCGCGCCCGAATGCCTCCGCTTGAATCCCCGCCTCGATCTCACCCAGCCGTATCCGTTCGAGCGCCTGCGCGCGCTGTTCGAGGGATCGAGTCCGCCCGCGGGACTCGCGCCGATCAACCTGGGCATCGGGGAGCCGCGCCACGCCACGCCGCGCCTCCTGCTCGACGCGCTCGCGAGCGGCGGCGCCGGGCTCGCGAATTATCCCATGACGGTGGGCCCGGTCGCGCTCCGCGAGACGATCGCGGCGTGGCTCGCCGCGCGTCACGGCACCCCGACGCCCGATCCGTCGACGCAGGTGCTGCCGGTGCTCGGCAGCCGCGAGGCGCTGTTCGCCTTCGCGCAGGTGGTCGTCGATCCGAGTCGCGCCGGCGCGACCGTCCTCGTCCCCAACCCGTTCTACCAGATCTACGAGGGCGGCGCGCTGCTCGCCGGCGCGGTGCCGTGGTACGTCAACGCGATCGAAGCGCGCGGCTGGCGGCACGACTGGGAGGGCGTGCCGCAGGAGGTGTGGGCGCGCACGCAACTCGTCTTCCTGTGCTCGCCCGACAATCCGACCGGGCGCATCGCCGGTCTCGACGAATGGCGGCTTCTGTTCGAACTCGCCGATCGCCACGGATTCGCGATCGCCTCGGACGAGTGCTACTCGGAGGTGTATTTCGACGGCGATGCTCCGCCGCTCGGCGCGCTCGCGGCGGCACGTGCGCTCGGCCGTGACGACTACCGCGGCGTGGTCGTGTTCGGGAGCCTGTCGAAGCGCTCGAATGCTCCGGGCCTGCGCTCGGGCTACGCCGCGGGCGATGCCCGGCTGATCGCGGCCTTCCTGCGCTACCGCACCTACCACGGATCGGCGATGTCGCCGGCGGTGGCGACCGCTAGTCTCGCCGCCTGGCGCGACGAGGCCCACGTCCGCGACAACCGTGCGCGCTACACCGCGAAGTTCGACGCCCTGGTGCCCAAGCTCGCCGCAGCGCTCGATTGCCGCCGGCCGGACGCGTCCTTCTACCTGTGGGCGCACGCAGGAGGCGACGACACCGCGTTCGCGCGCGACCTCCATGCGGAGGAAAACGTCACCGTGCTGCCCGGGAGCTACCTCGCGCGCGACGCGCACGGGGTCAATCCCGGCCGCGGGCGCATCCGCATCGCGCTCGTCGCCGACGAGGCGGAGTGCTCCGAGGGCATCGACCGGATCGTGCGCTTCGCCCGAAGGCGCGGCCTTTTCCCCTGTTCCTGATCCGGGCGGCCTCGCCCGGTCGCCGACAACGCTGCTTCGTCGCCCCGGGGGGCGCTTCGTCCGCGGGCGCCCCGCGAGCCGCCCCGGCGCCTACAATGCGCGGCCGTGAGCACCGCCACCACTCCCTTCCCGACCCGGGTGTCGTTCCGCACCGCCCTGGCCCGCGGCTTTCGGGCGTCGTGGCTCACGATCGCGCTCGTCGCGGCGATCAACACCGGCATCGCCGGCGTGCTCTGGATCGACGACACGCGCCCGTTCTGGCATCCGTTCGTCAGCGCGCAACTGCAGGGCTTCTCGATCGCCTGGTGCGTCAACGTCGCGCGGCCCTGGGACGCCGCGCACCCGCTGCGCCGGCTGATCGTGGCGGTCGCCGTCGGGTCGCTGATCGGCATCGTCCTCGTGATCCTCGCGAAGGGCTACACCTGGAGCTACGTGACCACGAAGCACGGCAACTTCCTGTTCAACTTCGTGGTCGCATTCTTCAACGGCGTCTTCTTCAGCCTGTTCTTCTACGTGAAGCTCTCCGCCGCGCGCGCGCAGGCCACGCTCGCTCGCGCCGAGGCGGAGCGGCATCTGCTGTCGAAGCAGGCGGTCGAGGCCGAACTGAAGCTCATGCAGGCGCAAGTCGAGCCGCACTTCCTGTTCAACACGCTCGCGTCGGTCCAGTTCCTCACCGAGACCGATCCTCCGGCCGCGCACCGCCTGCTCGGGTACCTGATCGACTATCTTCGCGCGGCCCTGCCGCAGCTTCGCGCCTCGTCGACGACGCTGGGCAAGGAGGTCGAACTCTGCGAGGCGTACCTGCACATCCTGCAGACCCGCATCGGGCCGCGGCTCGCGTTCACGGTCGAGGTGCCCGACGCGTTGCGCGGTGCGTCGTTCCCGCCGAACCTGCTGATCTCGCTGGTCGAGAACGCGATCAAGCACGGCATCGAACCCTCGGCCCACGGCGGTACCATCACGCTCCGGGCGCAACGCGACGATGCGCGACTGACGGTCGAGGTCGCCGACACCGGACGCGGCATCGTCCTCGCTCCGTCGCGCGACGGCGGAGGCGTCGGGCTCGCCAACGTGCGGGAGCGGCTCGCCGCCTTGTACGGGCCCGCCGGCCGGTTCACACTCTCGGGCCTCGAGTCGGGCGGCACCCGTGCCGTCATCGAGATCCCGATCGCCCAGGGCGGCTAGTCCCGCTCGCGCCCCCTTCGCTCTTCACTCTTCCCCCTTCTCCCTTCTCCCTTCCCCCTTCCCCGTTCGCAATGCCTTCCGCACTGATCGCCGAAGACGAGCCGATGCTGATGCGCCAGTTGAAGGCTCGCCTCGCCGAAGCCTGGCCCGAACTCGCGATCGTGGCGGAGGCGGAGAACGGGCAGGAAGCGGTGATGCTCGCGGAGGAGGAGCGGCCGGACATCGCGTTCCTCGACATCCGGATGCCGATCCTCTCCGGCCTCGAGGTCGCGAAGGCGATCGCCGGCGGTCCGCACATCGTGTTCGTGACCGCCTACGACGAGTACGCGGTCGCGGCGTTCGAGGAAGGCGCCGTCGACTACGTGCTGAAGCCGGCGACACCCGAGCGCATCGCGAAGGTCGTGACGCGACTCAAGTCCCGGCTCGGCACGCCGCCGGTCGATCTCGCCTCGCTGCTCGAACGTCTCACCGCGCGGGAGGCCTCGGGCGGCACGCTCAAGTGGATCCGCGCGTCGCTCGGCGCGTCGATGAAGCTGATCGCGATCGACGACGTGCTGTACTTTCAGTCGGAAGACAAGTACACGAAAGTCGTCAGCGCCGACGGCGACGCGCTGATCCGCAAGACGATCAAGGAACTCCACGACGAAGTCGACCACGAGCAGTTCTGGCAGATTCACCGTGGAACGATCGTCAACCTGCGCGCCATCGCACGGGTCGAACGCGACTGGCGCGACCAGCCGGTGCTCACGCTCAAGGGCCGCAGCGAGAAGCTCACCGTGTCGCGGACCTTCGCGCACCTCTTCAAGGCGATGTAGCAGGACGGCGGTGCGGACCGCCGGGCTGGCGTAGACTGCTGCGGTGCGCCTCCTCGCTCTGGCGGGCCGGCACGCGACGGCGGTGATGGCCATCGGCGTGCTCGCCGGCCTCGCCATCCCGCCGCTCGCGACGCTCGCGAGCCCACTGCTGGTCCCGACGCTCGTGATCCCGCTCGCGCTGGCGCTGGTGCGACTCGACTGGGCCGGCGCGGCCGCCTGGCGCCATCGCCCGGGCGTCATCGCCGCGCTGATCGCGTTCGTGCTCGTCGTCTCGCCGCTCGTCGTGTGGGGGGTCACGCGCGTGCTCGGGCCGCTCGGGCTGCCGGAGCCGCTCGCGCAGGCGCTGGTGCTGATGGCGGCGAGTTCCCCGATCGTGTCCAACGTGGCGATCGCGCTCGTCCTCGGACTCGACGCGCCGCTCGCCGTCGTCGTCGTGATCGCGTCGACCGCGCTCGTGCCGTTCACGCTGCCGGTCGCGGCGGAAATCCTCGTCGGCGTGAAGCTCGACCTGTCGCTCTCCGAGTTCATGCTGCGGTTGGCCGCGCTGGTCGGCAGCGCGTTCGTCGCCGCCGCGATCGTCCGGCGCATCGCGGGAGCCGCGGTCATCGACGCGAATCGGGAACTCATCGACGGCGTCGCGGTGCTGAACCTGCTCCTCTTCGGCGTGGCGATCATGGACGGCGTCACCGCCTACGCGTTCGAGCGGCCGGGCTACGTGGCGCTCGCGATCGTCGCCGCCTATGCGTTCAACCTGCTGTTGCAGGGCGCCGGTGCGCTCGCCTTCCGCCGCCTCGGAGCGCGGCGCGCGGCCACGGCGGCGCTCCTCGTCGGCAACTGCAACATGGGACTCGTGCTGGTCGCGCTCTCCGACCGCGCGAGCTTCGAGGTGACGGTCTACTTCGCGCTCGCGCAGCTCCCGATGTACACGCTCCCGGCGCTGCTGAAGCCGCTGTACGCCCGCGCGGTCGGGCCGACCCCCTCCGCGGGGTAGAATCGTCCGTTTCGTCCCCCGGGTCCGCCCACGATGAGTTCACCGCAAGCCACGATCGACCGCGCCTTCGACGAGCGCGCGTCGCTCTCGCCCGCCACCGCCTCCGCCGAGCTTCGCGATGCCGTCGCCCAGGTGATCGCGGACCTCGACGCGGGCCGCGTGCGCGTCGCCGAGAAGGTCGACGGCGCGTGGGTGACGCACCAGTGGATCAAGAAGGCGGTGCTGCTGTCGTTCCGCCTCGCCGACAACGTCGCGATGGGCCCGCCGCCCGAGCGCGCGCCGTTCCGCTTCTACGACAAGGTGCCGACCAAGTTCGCTCGCCACGACGATGCGGCGTTCGCCCAGGCGGGCGTGCGCGTCGTGCCGCCGGCGGTGGCGCGGCGCGGGGCGTTCATCGCGAGGAACGTGGTGCTGATGCCGTCCTACGTCAACATCGGGGCCTACGTCGACGAGGGCGCGATGGTCGACACCTGGGCGACCGTCGGCTCCTGCGCGCAGATCGGCAGGAACGTGCACCTGTCCGGCGGCGTCGGCATCGGCGGGGTCCTGGAGCCGGTGCAGGCCAACCCGACGATCATCGAGGACAACTGCTTCATCGGCGCACGCTCGGAAGTGGTCGAGGGCGTGATCGTCGAGGAGAACTCGGTGCTGGGGATGGGCGTGTTCATAGGCCAGAGCACGAAGATCTACGACCGCGCGACCGGCGAGACGACCTTCGGCCGCGTGCCGTCGGGCTCGGTCGTGGTCGCGGGCGCGCTCCCCGCGGCCGACGGCAGCCACAGCCTCTACTGCGCCGTCATCGTGAAGCGCGTCGACGCGAGGACGCGCGCGAAGACCTCGATCAACGAACTCTTGCGCGGCTGACCCGGCTCGCCCCGGTCTCCGCCGCCGCCTCCCCTCCGATGAGAGCCCCGCTTCCCATGTCGGTCCCGATCAAGTCCGCCGAGGACATCGCGGCGATGCGCGTCGCCGGGCGACTCGCGTCGGAACTCCTCGACTATCTCACGCCGTTCGTCGAGCCCGGCATCACGACCGGCGAGATCGACCGCCTCGCGCACGCCTACATGATCGACGTGCAGCACACGATTCCCGCGACGCTCAACTACACGCCGCCCGGCCATTCGCCCTACCCCGCGTCGCTGTGCACGTCGGTCAACCACGTCGTCTGCCACGGCATCCCCGGCGAACGCAGGCTCAAGGCGGGCGACATCGTGAACATCGACGTGACGGTCATCCGCGACGGCTACCACGGCGACACGAGCCGGATGTTCTACGTGGGCTCGCCCTCGATCCAGGCGAGGCGCCTGTGCGAGGTCACCTACGAAGCGATGTGGCTGGGCATCCGGCAGGTGCGGCCGGGCGCGCACCTGGGCGACATCGGCAGCGTCATCCAGAAGCACGCCGAAGGGCACGGGTATTCGATCGTGCGCGAGTTCTGCGGTCACGGCATCGGGCGCAACTTCCACGAGGAACCGCAGATCCTGCATTACGGCCGCCCCGGGACCGGGCTCGAACTCCGGGCGGGCATGACCTTCACGATCGAGCCGATGGTGAACGCCGGGCGCCCGGGCATCCGCTGCCTCGCCGACGGCTGGACGATCGTCACGGCCGACCACTCGCTCTCGGCGCAGTGGGAGCACACGGTGCTCGTCACGCCGGACGGTTTCGAGATCCTCACGGCGTCCGACGGCACGCTCCCTCCGCCGCCGGCCTGATTCCGCCTCGATGGCGACGCTCGCGTCCGGGCGAATCGCGAACGCGCCGCGGGCGCCGATCGACCGGCTCCGCGCGCGCCTGCGGGAGGGGCGCAACGCGCTGCGCGAGGCGTTTCTCGCGCGTCCCGACACGCCGAAACTCCTGCGGGGGCACGCACGCCTCGTGGACGAGACGGTCCGCGAGGTCTGGCGTGCCGCCGGCATGCCGTCCGGCACGACCCTGGTCGCGGTCGGCGGCTACGGACGCGGGCAACTCTTCCCACACTCCGACGTCGACGTCCTGATCCTTCTTCCCGAGGCCGGCGCGGACGGCGCCACGGCGTCGATCGAGCGCTTCGTCGCGACGCTGTGGGACGTCGGGCTCGAGGCGAGCCACGCCGTGCGCACGATGGCCGAGTGCGCTTCCGAGATGGCCGCCGATGCGACGATCCGCACGAGCCTCCTCGAGCATCGCTATCTCGCCGGCGGACGACGGCTGTATCGCGCGTTCGCCGACGGGTTCGCCGCGGCGATGGATCCGGGCGCCTTCTACGAGGCGAAGGCGCTCGAGCAGCAGCAGCGGCACCTCAAGTTCCACGACGCCGCCTACAACCTCGAACCCAACGTCAAGGAGAGCCCCGGCGGGCTGCGCGACCTGCAGACCGTCGTGTGGATCGCGCGCGCCGCCGGGCTCGGCGGCACATGGCGCGACCTCGCACGCGCCGGATTGATGACCCCGGGCGAGGCGCGCTCCGTCTCGCGCCAGGAGCGGTTCATCTCCGCCCTGCGCGTGCGCCTGCACTACCTCGCCGGACGGCGCGAGGATCGCCTCGTCTTCGACCTGCAGACCGCGCTCGCGCGGCAGCTCGACCTCGCGGACTCGCCGTCGCGCCGCGCGGGCGAGAAGCTCATGCAGCGCTACTACCGGGCCGCGAAGACGGTGCGCCAGGTCAACACGATCCTGCTGCAGAACCTGCATGCCCGCCTGTTCCCGATCCCGCGCCAGCCGATCCCGATCCAGGGCCCGTTCTGCGCGATCGACGAACTGCTGCACGTCGAGAGCGAGGATCTCTTCGACCGCGAGCCCTCGGCCATGCTCGAGGCGTTCCTGCTGATGGAGCGCCACCCCGAACTCAAGGGCATGAGCGCGCGCACGCTGCGGGCGCTGTGGCGATCGCGCAGGCGCATCGACGCCGCGTACCGGCGCGACCCGAGAAACCGCGCGACCTTCCTCGCGCTGTTCCGCGAGCCGCGCGGCATCACGCACGAGCTGCGGCGGATGAACCTGTACGGGATCCTCGGGGCCTGCCTGCCGGCGTTCGGCCGCATCGTCGGTCAGATGCAGCACGACCTCTTCCACGTCTACACCGTCGATGAACACATCCTGATGGTGATCCGCAACCTGCGCCGCTTCGCCGAGGCGCAGCACGCGCACGAGTATCCGCTGTGTTCGCGGCTCATCGCCGACATCGCGCACAAGGAGGTCCTCTACCTCGCCGGCCTCTTCCACGACATCGCCAAGGGACGCGGCGGCGACCACTCGACGCTGGGGGCGCGCGACGCGCGGCGGTTCTGCCTCGCGCACGGCATGCCGCGCGCGCAGGCGGAGACGGTCGCGTGGCTCGTCCTCCATCACCTGACGATGTCGTCGACGGCGCAAAAACAGGACATCTCGGACCCGGAGGTCGTCGCGGCGTTCGCGCGCACGGTCGGCACCGACGAGCGGCTCGCGCTCCTCTACATCCTCACGGTCGCCGACATCCGCGGCACCAGCCCGAAGGTGTGGAACGCGTGGAAGGCGCAACTGCTCGAGGACCTGTTCCACGCCACGCGGCGCGTCCTCGCGGGCGGGGACGCCGCGCACACGCTCGTCGACTCGCTCGCCCTGCGCCAGGACGAGGCCCGGCGACTCCTGCGGCTCCACGCCGTGCCCGAGGGCGCCGAGCGCGCGCTGTGGCGGCACCTCGACACCCCCTACTTCCAGCGGCACACCGCCGACGAGATCGCCTGGCACGCGCGCAACCTCTGCTGGCGCGTCGAGCGCACCGCGCCCGTCGTCAAGGCGCGGCCCGCGCGCGCCGGCGAGGGACTGCAGGTGCTCGTCTACCTGCCCGACCGCAAGGCGCTCTTCGCTCGGATCTGCGGCTATTTCGGGCGCGCCGGCATGTCGATCGTCGACGCGAAGGTGCACACCACGCGCCATGGCTACGCGCTCGACACCTTCGACCTCCAGAATCCGGACGAGCCCGCGGACGCGGTGCGCGCGACCATCGCGCGCATCGAGCACGACCTGGCGGAACTCGTGGTGTCCGATGCCCCGCTCGAGCCGTTCGCCGCGGGCCGCGTGCCGCGCCAGCAGCGCCACTTCCCCCTCACGCCGGAGGTGCAACTGTTCCCGGACGACAAGGGCACGCACTACATCCTCGAAGTCGTCGCGGGCGACCGGCCCGGCCTCCTCGCCCGCATCGCCGGGGTGCTCGCGAACGCGGACGTGAACGTCGCGAGCGCGAAGATCAACACGCTGGGCGAGCGGGCCGAGGACGTGTTCCTGATCGACGGCAACCGCCTGCACGACGAGCAGGCGCTGCTGCGGCTCGAAACCGCGCTCTACGAACAGTTGCGCGTGTGAGCGGAGCCGCGCTTCGCGCCATGCCACGGCGCTCGGCGGCGCGGCGCGGGCGGGTTCAGTCCTCCTCGCCGGCCGCGTCGGGGAACAGGATCTCGGTGTAGCCGAAGCGGCGCATGTCCGGCATGCGCATCGGATACAGGATTCCGTCGAGGTGGTCGCACTCGTGCTGGACGACGCGCGCGTGGAATCCGTCGACCTCGCGCGCAATCGGCTTGCCGGACGGATCGAACCCGGTGTAGCGGAGCGCGGTGAAGCGCGGCACGACGCCGCGCAATCCCGGCACCGACAGGCAGCCTTCCCATCCGTCCTCCATGATGTCCGAGAGCGGCGTGAGCACGGGATTCACGAGTTCGGTGTAGGGAACCGCCTCGGCGTCCGGGTAGCGCGGGTTGGCCTCGACGCCGAAGATGACGACGCGCAGCGGCACGCCGATCTGCGGCGCGGCGAGCCCGGCGCCGCTCTGTGCGGCCATGGTGTCGCGCATGTCCCGGAGCAACTCATCGAGTTCGCGCGTCGAAAAGCGTCCGACCGGGTCGCTCACCCGCCACAGCCGCGGGTCGCCCATCTTCAGCACGTCGCGAATCATGCCGAGGCTCCGGCGTCGGGAACGGCGATCGGCGCGAGGTGGTCGAGGAGCGCGCGCACCCGGTCGATGCCGCCGGCGAGCGTGCGGGCGAGGTCGTCCATCGAAATGGCCTCGCCGCTGTCGCCTCGCCCCGCGGCGTGATTGACGACCACGCAGATCGCCGCGTAGGGCAGCCCCAGTTCGCGGGCGAGAACAGCTTCGGGCATCCCGGTCATGCCGACCAGGGTGGCTCCGTCGCGGTCCATGCGGTCGATCTCGGCCGCCGATTCGAGGCGCGGCCCGTTGACGGCGCCATAGACGCCGCCGTCCAGGAGCGCCATGCCCGCCGAGGCGGCGGCGGAGAGGCAGCGCTCGCGGAGCCAGGACGTGTATGGCCGGGTGAAGTCGGCGTGCACCACCTTCCCCTCCTCGCCGTCGAAGAACGTGGCGGCGCGCCCGCTCGTGTAGTCGATGATCTGGTCGGGCAGCACCAGCGCTCCCGGGGCCACGCCCCGGATCCCGCCCACCGAGGCGACCGCGAGGACGGCCTTCGCGTCTCGGGCCCGGAGCGCCCAGAGGTTGGCGCGGTAGTTGACCCGGTGCGGAGGGATCGTGTGGCCGTGTCCGTGCCGCGCGAGAAAGACCGTCGGCTGCCCCGCGACGCTGCCGAAGAGCAGCGGTGCCGAGGGCTCCCCGTACGGGGTCCGGACCACCTCGCGGCGGGTCACCGCGAGCGTCGACAATTGCGTGAGGCCGCTGCCTCCGATGATGGCCAGCATGGAACTTGCTACCGGAAAGGATTCACGAAAGGTTGGCGGGCGGTGAGCCCATGGACCGCCGGGAGGGGCGTCGGTGGCCCACCGGCCGGGTTTATGACATCATCATCGCGCCCCGCGGGGCTCGCGTCCCGCCCGGCGCGCCGTTCATTGTAGCCGCGAGAGGCCCGGACCATGTATCTCGATCGCCTGTTCAAGCTGATGGCCGAGAAGGAAGCGTCGGACATCTTCATCTCGTGCGGCGCGCCGATCAACATCAAGGTGAACGGCATCGTCTCGCCGATCTCGACCCAGCCGATGGACCCGGAAACGGTCCGCCGGATCGCCTACGAACTGATGAGCAAGGAGCAGGCGCGCGCGTTCGAGAACGAGCTCGAGATGAACCTGTCGCACCTCGACCGGGCGGTCGGCAACTTCCGGATCAACATCTTCCGCCAACGCGGCACGCTGGCGCTGGTCATCCGCTACGTGCGGAGCCACGTCCCGCCGTTCGAGAAGCTGCGCCTGCCGCCGGTCCTGCTCGACATGGTGATGGCGAAGCGCGGCCTCGTGCTGGTCGCCGGGGCGACCGGCTCGGGGAAGTCGACGACGCTGGCGGCGATGATCGACTACCGCAACAGCAACCGCAGCGGCCACATCCTGACGATCGAGGATCCGATCGAGTATCTCTACGAGCATCGGAAGAGCATCGTCAACCAGCGCGAGATCGGCATCGACACGCAGAATTACCAGCTCGCGCTGCAGAACGCCCTGCGCGAGGCGCCCGATCTCATCATGATCGGCGAGATCCGCGACAAGGAAACGATGCAGTCGGCGCTGCTCCACACGCTGACCGGCCACCTGTGCCTGTCGACGATCCACGCGAACAACAGCTACCACGCGCTGTCCCGGATCATCAACCTGTTCCCCTACGACGCGCGCTCGGCCGTGCTCTCCGACCTGTCTATCGGCCTTCGCGCGATCGTCTCGCAACGCCTGATCCGCAACGTGGACGGCGAACTGCAGCCGGGCGTCGAGATCCTGATGAACACCTCGCTCATCGCCGAGCTCATCAAGAACGGCGAGTTCTCGCAGATCAAGGAGGCGATGGAACAGTCGCTCTATCCGGGGTCGCAGACCTTCGAGCAGTCTCTGTGCCGGCTCTTCCTCGACGGCGCGATCAGCTACGACGAGGCGATGGCCGCGTCGGACTCGCCGACCAACCTCGCCTGGCTCATCAACCAGAGCAGCCCGACCGCCCGCGTCGAGAACCTGGAGACCTCGGTCGCCGATCGCGAGCAGCGCCGTCCCGCCGCCGACTTCGCGACGCTCACGATCGACCCGGCGATGCTCGAGCGCCAGCAGCAGCACTGATTCAGGAGGCAGTTGTCAGTTGACAGTTGACAGACGCGGCGACGTTTCCGGTGGCGGCGCATCGGGCACCGCTCTGGCTCCCTGGTGGGTTCGGCTTCAGCCGAACGCGTTTCGACTCGATGCACCGGCCTGCCCGCCACGATGCGGCAAGATCCCCGAGATGGCGGGTTCCGTCGGGCTTGAAGGACTGACTCGAGCGAAACGCGAGCGCCGCCGATCGCTCGTCGTTCCGGCTTCCGTTTGACGAGGTTCGCTGCCGCGAACCGGAAGGCGTCCGGCTGAAGTCGGACCCACCAGCCATCCGAAGCGTCCGCCTTCCATGTGGGTCGGGCTTCAGCCCGACGGGGTTCGCGACATCGAAGCGAAAGATGCGCGGTCGAATCGAAGCGGAAAGCGTCCGGCTTCAAGCCGGACCCACCAGCCATCCGAAGCCTCCGCCTTCCTAGTGGGTCGGGCTTCAGCCCGACGGGGTTCGCGACATCGAAGCGAAAGATGCGCGGTCGAATCGAAGCGGAAAGCGTCCGGCTTCAAGCCGGACCCACGAGGCAGCCTCGGGGGCGCTCGATGCGCCGCCCCTGGAAACACCGACGCGCCTGACTTCGGTCACCTGAGTCCTGACCTCTGGTTTGCTAATATTGCGGCGATGGACACGCGCGCTCGCCCCACGCTCGCGCTGGCGCGCGAACTCGTCGCGCGACCGTCGGTGACGCCCGAGGACGCGGGTTGCCAGGCCCTGATCGCATCGCGGCTCGCCGCACTCGGGTTTCGCGCCGAAACGATCGTCTCCGCGGGCGTCACCAACCTCTGGGCGAGACGCGGCACGTCCTCTCCGCTCGTCTGCTTCGCCGGCCACACCGACGTGGTGCCGACCGGCCCGCGCGAAGCCTGGTCGACCGATCCGTTCGTCCCGACCGAGCGCGACGGGTTCCTGCACGGGCGCGGGACCGCCGACATGAAGGGCTCGCTCGCCGCGTTCGTCACCGCGATCGAGGCCTTCGTCGCGGCGCACCCGGACGCCCCCGGGTCGATTGCGCTCCTCATCACCTCCGACGAGGAAGGCCCGCACAACACCGACGGCACGGTGAAGGTCGTCGAGCGCCTTCGCGCGCGCGGCGAGACGATCGACTACTGCATCGTCGGCGAACCATCGTCGGTGACGCGTCTGGGCGACATGATCAAGAACGGACGGCGCGGCACGCTGACCGGCGTCCTGACCGTCCGGGGCGTGCAGGGCCACGTCGCGTACCCGCATCGCGCGCGCAATCCGATACACGAGGTCGCGCCGGCCATCGCGGAACTCGCCGGCATCGAGTGGGACCGCGGCAACGCGTACTTCCCGCCGACCACCTTCCAGTGCTCGAACCTGCATGCGGGCACCGGCGCGATGAACGTGATTCCCGGCACGCTCGAGCTCGCGTTCAACTGGCGCTATTCGACCGAGAGCACGCGCGAGTCGCTGATCACGCGCCTGCGCGAGGTGCTCGACCGCCGCGGACTCGACTACGCGGTGCGCTTCCTTCCGGACGGCAAGCCGTTCCTGACGCCGCGGGGGCGGCTCGTCGAAGTCGTGTCCGAAGCCGTGCGCGAGTCCACCGGCGTCACCCCGGAGCTCTCCTGTACCGGTGGAACCTCGGACGGCCGGTTCATCGCGTCGATCGCGCGCGAGCTGGTGGAACTCGGTCCGGTGGGCGCGACGATCCACCAGGTCGACGAGCGCGTCGCGATCGACGACCTGGAACGACTCTCGGCGATCTATCGCGCCGTGCTCGGACGCCTTCTCGTACCCGGACGGGCGGGCTGACGGGGAGACGGCGATTAGCGCCCCCGTGCACGAGCTGGAGAGCGTCCGCGACTGGCTGCGCTGGGCGGTCTCGCGGTTCACCGAGGCGAAGCTCGCGTTCGGACATGGCACGGCGAACGCCTGGGACGAAGCCGTCTACCTCGTGCTGCACGCCCTGTCGCTGCCGCTCGACCGCCTCGAGCCGTTCCTCGACGCGAAGCTGACGCAGATCGAGCGCACGCGGCTCGCCGAGGTCCTCGCGCGCCGGATCGAGACGCGCGTCCCCGCGGCCTACCTGACGCGCGAAGCCTGGCTCGGCGAGTTCCGGTTCTACGTCGACGAGCGCGTCATCATTCCGCGTTCGTACATCGCCGAGCTCCTGCCCGACGGCCTCGCCCCCTGGATCCCCGATCCCGCGGCGATCCATGAGGCCCTCGACCTGTGCACCGGGTCGGGCTGCCTCGCGATCCTGCTCGCCCACGCGTATCCCGAAGCCGACGTCGACGCGGTCGACCTCTCGTCCGACGCGCTGGCGGTCGCGCAGCGCAACGTCGCGGACTACGCGCTGCACGGGCGCATCAACCTGATCCGGTCCGACCTCTTCGCGAACCTCGTCGAGAAGAGCTACGACCTCGTCATCAGCAACCCGCCGTACGTGACCGACCGCGCGATGGACGCGCTGCCTTCCGAGTACCGGCACGAGCCGGCCATGGCGCTCGCGGGCGGTGAAGACGGTCTCGACGCCGTGCGCGGCATCGTCCGCGACGCGCCGCGCTTCCTCAACCCGGGCGGGTTGCTCGTCGTCGAGGTCGGCAGCGGACGCGCGGCGGTCGAGGCCGCCTTTCCGCGGATGCCGTTCGTGTGGGTGGCCTCGCCTGGCGCCGACGACGCGGTGTTCGCGATCACGCGCGAGGATCTCGTCGCCGGAAGGTAGCCCGATCGCGGCGCGAAGGCGCCCGCGAACGTCGGCGGCGTCAGCCCTTGATGCCGAAGAAGTCGCGGATCCGGCGCACGAAATCGCCCGCCGCGCCCGAGGCCTGACGCGCCCGCTGCTCGGCGTCGAGTGCCTGCAGCGTCGCGACGTTCGCAGCCTGGCGCTTCGCGAGCACCTCCGACATGGCCATGGCGATCTGCGGTCGCGCCTGGATGATCGCGTCGAAGCCGCGCCGCTCGATCTGGTAGCACATCACGTCGCCGCCCGCGACCACGGTCGCCCCCCTCGGCGCGCCGAGCAGGAGACCCATCTCGCCGAAATAGGCCGGCGCGGCGAGCGTCGCCAGCTTGTTGCGCACCGCTCCGTCGGACGCGTCGCGCACGACGTGGATCTGGCCCTGCGCGAGCAGGTAGAGCGAATCGGCCTGCTCGCCCTCGCGGAACACGATGTCGTCCGGCGCGAAAGGCGCGGTGCGCAACTCGCGCGCGAGCGCGTCCTTCTCCCGGGTGGTGAGCGAGGCGAAGAGTTCGGCGTGGTCGAGCGCGGCGCGCTTCGCCGCGAGGTCCTCCCGCGCGTGCCTTCCCCGCTCGTCGCGGACGAGCTCGACGACCTGGCGCGGGTACGGAATGGGCATCGCCGCGCGCACGAGCGCGGCGTAGACGTGCACCAGGATGTCGGACTGGGTCGCCCAGTCGCGCCGCGGATCGAGGAGGAAATAGACGACGGCGTACTCGGCTCCGCTGTCCTTGTACGCGTTGCACAGGCAGGTCGGCGCCGGATCCTGCGCGAGATTGACGATCTCCGCGCGCGCGAGCGCATCGGTCACGATACCGCACACCCGGGCGGGCGCGTAGTCGTAGTCGACCTGGAAGCTGATGCTGCGCCGCCACAGCGCCCGATCGTCGCCGCGCCGTCCCAGGACGACGACGTTGCCGTTCATCAGGACCGAGTTGGGAATGACGATCGTCTCGTTGTCGTTGGTCGCGATCGCCATCGACCGCCAGCGGATGCTGACGACCTGGCCGGCGACGTTGCCCACCTTCACCCAGTCGCCGAGCCGCAGCGTGTTCTCGAGCTGCAGCGAGATGCCGGCCCACAGGTTGCCGAGCGTCGCCTGCGCCGAGAACGCGAGCGCACCGGTGAGGACCGCCGAGGTGGTCACGATGCCCGCGAGGTTGACGCCGACCACGGAGAGCCTCACGAGCGCGTAGACCACGATCAGGATCACGAGCAGGAATTCGGAGAGGATCCGCGGCACCGCGAAGCGCGCGAGCAACCCCGACAGCACGAAGATCATGAACACGCGGATCACCGCGAAGGCGATCACGAACAGGATCAGCTCGCGGGCGATGACGGTGATCGTCTGCGAGCCCATGAGCCCCTGGTAGCGGAGGTGCAGCCAGAGCGCCCCGACCCCGACCGTCGCGACGATCGCCATCCCGAGCATCCCGCGCCTGCGTTCCGGCGGGAACAGGAACGACACGAGCACCACCGCGAGCGCCGCGGTGGCGAACATGATCGCGTCTTGCAGGGTCTCGGGCAGGACGATCATCGTGGGCGCCATCGGTCCGACTCGGGGCCGGGCTCGCGGATTATAGGCGGGTTGCCCGCGGCCATCGCGTAGAATCCGCGGCACCCCCCACGACCGGATCACCATGGCCACCCGTACCGGCGGCGAGATCCTCGCCGCCGCGCTCGTCGCTCAGGGCGCGACGCACCTCTTCGGCGTCCCCGGCGAGAGCTACCTGCCGGTACTCGATGCGCTGGTCGACACCGGAGATCGCCTGCGCTTCATCACCTGCCGCCAGGAAGGCGGTGCCGCGTTCATGGCGGAGGCCGCGGGAAAGCTCACCGGCAGGCCCGGCGTCGCGATCGTCACCCGCGGTCCGGGCGCGACCAACGCCGCCATCGGCGTCCACGTCGCCGCGCAGGACTCGACGCCGATGGTGCTGCTGGTGGGCCAGGTCGGAGCCGACATGGTCGACCGCGAGGCGTTCCAGGAGATCGACTACCGCCGGATGTACGGCGCGATCGCGAAGTGGACCGCGCAGATCGACCGCCCCGACCGCGTGCCCGAGTACATCGCCCATGCGTGGAGCGTCGCGATGGCGGGGCGCCCGGGACCCGTCGTGCTCGCGCTGCCGGAGGACATGCTCTCGGCGCACGCCGACGTCGCGGACCCCGCGCGCGTCGAGGCGCTCCCCGCGCCGGCGGATCCGGTCCAGGTAGCGGGCGTCCTCGATCGACTGTCGCGCGCGCGCGCGCCGCTCGTGCTCGCCGGCGGCAGCCGCTGGGACGCCCATGCATGCCTCGCGCTCGCGCACGTCGCGGAGCGCTGGTCGCTTCCCGTGGCCTGCGCGTTCCGTCGCCAGGACCTGTTCGACCATCGGCGCGCGGACTACGCCGGCGACGTCGGCATCGGGATCAATCCCTCGCTCGCCGCGCGCATCCGCAACGCCGACCTCCTGATCGTGATCGGAGAGCGGCTGGGCGAGATGACCACCTCGGGCTACACGCTGCTCGACGTACCCTCACCGCGCCAGGCGCTCGTCCACGTGCATCCGGGCGCCGACGAACTCGGTCGCGTCTACCAACCCGCGATCGGCATCTGCGCCACCCCGGGAGCGTTCCTCGACGCGATCAACTGCGCACCCGGCCCCGCCACGGCACCGGCGTGGCTGGGAAGCGCAGCGGCCGCGCACGCCGAGTATGAAGCGTGGCGGGCGCCGCGCCCGGTCCCCGGCGACGTGGACCTCTGGCGCATCGTGCGCTGGCTCGACGAGCGATTGCCCGACGACGCGATCCTCACCAATGGTGCCGGCAACTACACGACCTGGCTGCACCGGTTGTTCCGCCATCGACGCCCGGGCACGCAACTCGCGCCCTACGCGGGTGCGATGGGTTACGGCGTGCCCGCCGCCATCGCGGCCAAGCTGCTCCGTCCGGACGCGCCGGTCGTCTCGTGGAACGGCGACGGCTGCTTCCAGATGAACGGCCAGGAACTCGCGACCGCGGCGCAGCTCGGACTCGCGATCGTGTTCGTGGTCATCGACAACGGCATGTACGGCACGATCCGGATGCACCAGGAGCGCACCTATCCTGAGCGCGTGTCGGGCACGACGCTCGTCAATCCCGATTTCGCCGCGCTCGCGCGTGCCCACGGCGCCAGGGGCGAGACCGTCACGACCACCGATGCGTTCGCACCCGCGTTCGAGCGTGCTCTCGAGCATCGCGGGCCTTCGCTCCTGCATGTGAGGCTCGACCCGCAGGCGCTCACGATGAGCGCGTCGCTCGACGCGCTGCGGGAAGCCGGTCGACGCGCGCAGGGCTGACGCGCCGGCGCATCGCATGTCCCGCCTCGAGCCGGCGATCGTCACCTGCGCGCCGGACGGCACGCCGCTGTCGGAACGCTACGGAGACGTCTACCACAGCGCGGACTCCGGCCCGGGTCAGGCGCGCCATGTGTTCCTCGGCGGCAACGGCCTTCCCGGGCGCTGGCGCGGACGCGACGCGTTCGTCGTGCTGGAGACCGGGTTCGGCCTGGGGCTCAACTTCCTCGCCACCTGGGACGCGTGGCGACGCGACGGTTCGCGACCCGGAAGGCTCGACTACATCGCCATCGAAAAGCATCCGCTCGCGCGAGACGACCTCGCTACCGTCCTCGCCCGCTACCCCGAGTTCGGCGACCTCGCCCGGCGGCTCGCCGAGCGCTGGCCCTCGCCGCTTCCCGGCACGCACCGCCGCGACTTCGGCGGCGTCGTGCTCACCGTCGTCTTCGACGACATCGCGTCCGCGCTCGCGCGGCTTTCCGCTGCTGCCGACGCGGTGTACCTCGACGGATTCGCTCCCGCACGCAATCCCGACATGTGGGCACCCGCCGCCCTGCGCGCCGTCGCGCGGCGGATGCGACCCGGCGCGACCTGTGCCACCTGGTCGACCGCGCGGGCGGTGCGCGATGCCCTCGGCGAAGCCGGCGTCGCCTGCGAGCTTCGGCCCGGATTCGGCCACAAGCGCGAGATGCTCGCCGGCACGCTCGTGCGCTCCGCGCGTTCACGGCATCCGGCTACGCGTACGCCTGAACCGTACCAGGAACAGCACGCGATCATCGTGGGAGCGGGCCTCGCGGGAGCCTCTGCCGCGGCGAGTCTCGCGGCGCGCGGATGGCGCACGACGATCATCGAAGCGGCAAGCGCGCCCGCGACCGGGGCTTCGTCGCTCTGGGCCGGCAGCGTCCACCCGCTCATCGCGCGCGACGACAGCCGCCTCGCGCGCCTCTCCCGCGCGGCGTTCCTCCACGCACTCGACGCCTGGCGCGAACGGGAACGCGAAGGGCACACGGCAGCGTGGCGCCGGTGCGGCGTGCTGCAACTCGCGCGGCGTCCCGGCAATGAAAGCGGATGGCGTGCCGCGATCGAATCGCTGGGCTTCCCTCCGGAATTCGTCCGGCTCGTCGAGCAACCCGAGGCGTGTGCGCTGTCCGGCATCGAGGTCGGGCGTCCAGGGCTCTGGTTCCCCGAAGGCGGGTACGCATGCGCCCCGAGGGTCGTCCGCGCATGGCTCGATGCCGCGCTCGCGCATCCGGGATCGCGGCTGGTCGCCTCGACCCGCGTCGAGCGCATCGAACGCGCGCACGACCTCTGGAACGCGATCGACGCGTCGGGCGCGACGATCGCGGCGGCCCCGGTCGTCGTGCTGGCGAACGCGAATGACCTCGCGCGGATGAGTCCGGTCGCGCTGCCGCTGCGGTCGGTCCGCGGCCAGGTGACCTACGTTCCCTCCGACGATCGGCCCGCTCCGCGCTCGGTCGTGATCGGCAACGGCTACGTCCTGCCGCCGGTCGACGGACGCATCGTCACCGGAAGTTCGTACGACCTCGAATCCGCCGAGCCGGCGCCGACGGTCGAGGCGCACGCAGGCAACCTCGCGCGCCTGGGCGAACTCGCGCCGGCACTGGCGGCCGGGCTCGATCCCCGTACGCTCGACGGCGGCGTGGGATTTCGCGCGGTCGCATCCGACCGGATGCCGATCGTCGGCGCACTCGGCGATCCCGCGAACACCGACCAGCCGCCGGGTCGCTACGCGATCGGCGCGTTCGCCTCGCGCGGGCTCACCTGGGCCGCGCTGATGGGCGAGTTCCTCGCCTCGACCATCGAAGGCGATCCGCTGCCGATCGAATCCGATCTCGCAGAAGCCATCGACCCGGCGAGGTTCGTCCGGCGCGCGCGCCGCCGCGCCGGCGGGCAATGACGATCAGGCCTTCGCGCCGCGCGCGTTCCTCAACCGGAACGCGGCGCTGCACAGCAGCACGCCGAACAGGATGCTCCACGCCGCGATCACCCAGACGATCGCGAGCGCGCCGCCCGCGGGCGAACTCAGCATGTAGATGCCGACGACGACCGAGAGCACGCCGGAGAGGATCAGCATCCACTCGTTCGCGATGCTCTTGCGCACGCGGATCGCGTGCACGATCTCGAACACTCCCGTGATGATCGCCCACCACGCGATGAACACGAGCAGCGTCGCGGCGGCGACCCCCGGCGCGAAGAACGTGATGAGTCCGGCGCCGATGCCGAGCACGCCGATCAGCACCAGCGGCCAGATCGGCTTGCCGCCGTCGCGCGCCTTCCAGGCGGTAATGAGCGACGTGACGCCGTCGACGAACGCCCACGCGCCCCACATGATCACGAGCACCACGATCGTGAGGCCGGGCCACAGGAACGCCATCGCACCGAAGGCGATGCTGGCGATGCCGCGCAACAGGATCCAGCCCCAGGCGTCGCCCAGTTGCCTGATGAGATCGTCAGGCACGAGGCCTGCGGTGGACGTCGTCATGATGCCTTCTCCCGTTTCGGCCGCAAGGGCGCGACTCGACCAGGCGAACCATAGCGCTACCGGCGCAGGTGCGCCACCCCGGACCCATGGACACGGAGCGCCCTCCGGCGCACACTAGGCCGGTTCGTGCCAAACCCAGGGGGGCTCGAGCATGCGCACTCTCCTCGCCATCGCTGCCGCAATCGCGGCCACGCCGGTTGCCGCGCTCGCCAACAACGCATTCTTCTTCGTGCAGGTTCCGACACTCGACGAGGTGGGCCTCGCTACGCTCATCGCGCTCGTTGCGGGCGTTGCCGGCTGGGCCGCACGGCAGCGCTCGAAGCGCAAGTAGCCCGCGCTTCGGAAGGCCGCGATGACCGCGGGCGGCCTGTCGCTCCTGACGTCGGTCTACCTGGGCCTCTTCGCCGGCGCCTTCGCATTCTTCTGGCTGTGGGAAGGCGGCGCGCCGCTGCACGCATTCGCCGACGAGCGCGCGCGCCGCCGCCATGCGCTGCGCAACCTGGGCGTCCTGGCCGCGGTGATCCTCACCGCCGACCTGCTCTATGGAACGTTCACGCTGCGCGTCGGCGCGCACCTGCTCGATGCACCGACGGGGCTCCTCGTGCCGCTCGGGCTGCCTGTCTGGGCGCAAGTCGCCATCGCCTTCGTCGCGATCGACCTCTACGAGTACGCGTACCACCGCCTCGCGCACCGCTGGCGGCCGCTGTGGCTGCTGCATACGGTCCATCACAGCGACCCGCACGTCGACGTGTCGACAGGGGCACGCCAGCATCCGTTCGAGACCGCGCTCATCGTCACCGGGCGGCTCGCCGTGTACCTCGTGCTCGGCCTGCCGCTCTGGATCGAGGTCGCGCGCGTGATCGTCGCGAACACCGCGCAGTTCGCGCAGCATGCGAACGTGGCATTTCCGCGTGCGGTGGAGGCGACGCGCCTCGTGCTGATGACGCCGGCAGTGCATCGGCAGCACCACGCTCCCGGCCCCCCGCTGATCGACCGGAACTTCGGCCAGCTCCTCTCGGTGTGGGACCGACTGTTCGGCACCTACGCCGAGCCGGCCGGCGATGCGCCGCCCGCCTACGGACTGCGCATGCTCGAGTCCGAGCGCTGGCAGACGCTCGTCGGCATTCTCGTTACGCCGTTCCGACCGGGGTCGGTTCCGGGTCCTGCGGGGGCGGGCCGGACAGCCGCGGAACGCTGAGACGGACCGCGGCGTCGCTCCGCATTCCCCTCAAAGCTTCTTGTAGCTGAACTTCTGCCCCGCGATCGCGGCTTCGTACATGAGGCCTCCCTTCACGATCGTGAAGGTCGCGAAGCCCTTGTGGTAGCCGCCGGCGGTGACGGCGTCCTTCTTGCCGCCCGACGCGCTTGCCGATGCGCCGGTCGTGCTGGCCGACGCGCCTGCCGCCGCCGTGATCGCCACAGCGGACGCATCCGCGCCGAACTCGAAGTTGCCTTTCGAGAATTCCCGGAACGCGCGCTCGTCCTCGAAGAAGATGATCTGCGAGAAACCCTGTCCGCCCAGCTGGAATCCGATCGACGCCTGCGTCATCGAGGTCTCGCCGACCGGCTTGCCCTTGACGAACACGTGGCCCTTGCCGAAGGCGCCGCCGATGCCGATGCCGGCCTTGCCGATGGTCGGAAACACCGCGTAGCCGTAGGATTTGTTGAAGAACGTGCCGCTCTGGCCGGCGTTGCGGAACAGGTTCGCGGTGTCGGTGTACTCGTCGGCATGGGCCGCCGACATCGGCAGGGCGAAGGCGACGAAGGCGACGATCGACAACGGTCTCTTCAGCATGGGCATCCTCTCGTCAATGCCATGGGGTGCGGATCCCGCCGAGCGATGCGGCGAATCGCAGCGGCACGACTCCCGCGCCGCGATCCGGATATCGACGTTCCGCAGGGGCGCCAAGTCTAGCACCTGTGCAGCACACCTTGTGCAGATGCCGCCGTGCCCGAGGGATCAGAGCCCGCCGGCGAGATGTCCGCCGTCGAGCACCACGACCGAGCCGGTCGCCCACGATCCGGCGTTCGAGGCGAGCATCAGCAGCGCCGCGTCGAGGTCGGAGGGCACGCCGATCCGGCGTTGCGGAACGCGCTTGACCACCGCCTGCCCCGCCTCGCTTTCGAAGAACGCGCGGTTGATGCCGGTCTCGACATAGCCGGGCGCGAGCGCGTTGACCCGGATGCGATGGCGCGCGAGTTCGAGCGCCATCGCCTTCGTCAGGTGAATGAGCGCCGCCTTGGAGGCGGCGTAGGCCGACACCTGCGCGGCGACACGCACGCCGAGGATCGACGCGACGTTGACGATGCTGCCGCCCTGCCCGTGCGCGACCATGCGGCGAGCGGATTCCTGCGCGACGCGCCACGCACCCGTCAGGTTGACGCCGATCACGCGGTCCCAGTCGTCGTCGCTGTGGTCGAGGAACGGCCGGGTCACGGCGATGCCGGCGTTGTTGACGACGACGGTGACCGGACCCAGGATCCGCGCTGCCTCGTCGAGCGCATGCGCGATGCTCTCGCGCACCGTCACGTCGAGCGCGACGGCGTGGGCGCGCGCGCCTTCGCCGCGGATGCGCGTGACGGCATCGCGCACCGTCGCGGTGTCGCGCGCGCCCAGCGCGACCGAGGCTCCGGCGCCCGCGAGCATGCGAGCGAAGTGCGAACCCAGCCCGCCGTTCGCCCCGGTCACGAGCGCGACCTGACCATCCAGCCTCAGCTCCAACGACGAAGTCCTCCAGCATGGCCGCGACCGTGGATCCGGCCCGGCCCGTGTCCGCGTTCGCGCGATGGCGCTTGCGAAGCGGTCATCCTCCCGAGACAATACCAGCCGCCGTCCTCGCCTGCCCGCCTGCGTCGGGGATCGAGGCCGATCGCGACCGCCGACACCGATGCCGCGCTACGCCCTCGACACCCTCGCGTGCCCGGATTGCGATCTGAAGCAATCCCTGCCCGAGCTCCGGCCGGGGGGCAGCGCGCGCTGCGCTCGCTGCAAGGTCACGGTGGCGCGCAACCCGGTCGACCCGATCGGCCGCCCGCTCGCGCTCGCCTTCGCCGCGCTGGTCGTCTTCCTGATCGCCAACACGTCCCCGCTGATGGGCCTGTCCGCGGTCGGCCGCGAATCCACGACGACCATCCTCGGCGGCGCGATCGAGATGTGGCAGCGGGGCAGCCAGATCACCGCGGTGTTCGTCGCATTCTGCGCCGTCGTCGCGCCGGGCGCGTTCATCGCGTTCATGCTCGCGGTCCTCATCGCGGCGCGACGTCCCCCGGCACCGCGTTGGGTCGGCCGTTTGCTGCGCTGGGCGGCGGTCGTCGCGCCCTGGTCGATGACCGAGGTGATGCTGCTCGGCATCCTGGTCGCGCTCATCAAGATCGCCCACCTCGCGACCGTCGTACCGGGCATCGGACTCGCGGGCGTGGCCGTGCTCGTCGTGCTGCTCGCGGTCATATCCTCGACCTTCGACACCCGGACGATCTGGGCGCGTGTCACCTGGGCGGACGGGAGCCCGCCTCCTCGTCCGGTCCGCGCGTCGGGGCGATCGGGCAAGGCGCACGTCCACGGCGGGGAGGACGTCGTGCCCTGCTCCGCGTGCGGCCTGCTGTCGCGGCCAGCGGCATCGGGGCAGCCCGGCCGCTGCCCGCGTTGCGGCGCGACCCTCTCCGAACGCCACCACTTCTCGATCCAGACGACCTGGGCGCTCGTGATCGCCGCATCGATCCTGTTCGTGCCGGCCAACGCCTTTCCGGTGCTCGTCACGACGACGTTCGGCGCCACGGAAGCCTCGACGATCCTGCAGGGCGTCGTGTTCCTCTGGCAGGACGGCTCGTGGATCCTGGCGCTCATCGTGCTCGTCGCGAGCGTGGTCGTCCCGCTCGGCAAGCTGGTCGCGCTCGCCTACCTGCTCGTCACCGTGCAGCAGGGCTCGGCGAAGAGCAATCAGGACCGCACGCGCCTCTACCGGCTGGTCGAGGGCATCGGACGCTGGTCGATGCTCGACGTCTTCGTCGTCGCCTTCATCGTCGCGCTCGTCCAGCTCGACCCGCTGATGTCGGTCGCCCCGGGCGTCGGCGTGATCTACTTCATGGCCGTCGTCGTCCTCACGATGGTGGCGGCCCACTCCTTCGATCCGCGCCTCATCTGGCACCCCGGCGCGCACGGAAAGCTCCCGCATGGCTGAGCCCGTCGACGACGTCGAGCTG
This sequence comes from Burkholderiales bacterium, assembly GCA_015075645.1. Classification (NCBI taxonomy): domain Bacteria; kingdom Pseudomonadati; phylum Pseudomonadota; class Betaproteobacteria; order Burkholderiales; species Burkholderiales bacterium. The sequence goes on from JABTUF010000002.1 coordinate 273,842, forward strand.
CCCCAGGCGACGCCGGTGGCGCCCCGGCGCGCGCGCGTGTCGATCGTCTGGATCATCCCCGTGCTGGCCGTGCTGGTCGCCATCGGCATCGCGGTGCAGCGCGTCCGCAGCGAAGGGCCGACGATCACGATCGTCTTCAAGGCCGCCGAGGGGATCGAGGCCGGCAAGACCTTCATCCGCTACAAGGACGTCATCATCGGCCAGGTGAAGACCGTGCAGTTCACCGAGGACTACCAGAACGTCGAGGTCACGGCCAAGATCAGCAAGCGCGCGGCCGGATTGATGGTCGACGACGCGCAGTTCTGGGTCGTCCGTCCGACGATCAGCCTGTCCGGCATCTCGGGCCTCAACACGCTGCTGTCGGGCAACCACATCGGCTTCAAGGCCGGCGAATCGCATCTCGAACGTTCCGAGTTCACCGGCCTCGACAAGGCGCCGCTCGTCGCCGGGCAACTCGGCAGCGAGTTCATGCTGAAGGCCCAGGATCTCGGGTCTCTCGCCGCCGGCTCGCCGGTCTACTACCGGCGGCTCCCGGTCGGACAGGTGATCGGCTTCGACCTGACGCCCGACGGCAGGTCGGTCGAAATCCAGGTGTTCGTCTCGGCGCCCTACGACAAGTTCGTGAGCGTCGGCACGCGGTTCTACAAGGTGAGCGGCATCGACGTGAGCCTCGACGCCAACGGCATCGCGGTCCGCACCGAGTCGCTCGCCTCGCTCATCGTCGGAGGAATCTCGTTCGACGCGCCGCCGTTCGTGCACGACACGGCACGGGCGGCGCCCGACACCGCGTTCCCGCTCTACGAGGATCGCGCGGTGGCGATGAAGGCGCGCGACGCGATCACGCGCCAGTACGCGATCCGGTTCCACGAGTCCCTGCGCGGTCTCGTGGTCGGGGCGCCGGTCAGCTACCTCGGCGTGCAGGTGGGCGAAGTCACCGACATCGGGTTCGACTTCCAGGCCGAGAGGGCGAACATCATCCCGCGCGTGCTGATCTCGTTCTATCCGGAGCGGCTCGTTCCGATCACCGATGCGAACCAGCAGGCGAAGGTCGAGCAGTTCCTGAAGAGCGACGAGAAACGGCGCAACGCGTTCCTGCAACGCCTGATCGACGAGCGCGGCCTTCGCGCCCAATTGCGGACCGGCAGTCTCCTCACCGGAGCGCTCTACGTCGCGTTCGACTACTTCCCGAATGCCGCGAAGGCGACGATGACCCACGACCGGGGCGTCGCGGAACTGCCGTCGGTGCCGAGCGACCTCGTCGATCTGACCGCGAAACTCGCGAGCATTCTCGACAAGCTCGACAAGCTGCCCTACCAGGAGATCGGCAGCGGCCTCACGCGCGACCTCGCCTCGCTCGACGAGACGCTGAAGAGCACGACCCGCCTCGTCAACCGGGTGGACAGCGAACTCGTGCCCTCGCTCAAGGCGGACCTCGAGGCTCTGCACAAGACGATCGGGAGCGTCGAGCGCACGCTCAAGAACGCGGACGCGACGCTGGTCGGTCCCGACGCCCCGGTGCAGCAGGAGCTGCGCGACGCGCTCGCCGAGTTCACGCGCGCCGCGAGAAGCCTGCGCGTGTTCCTCGAGTACCTCGAACGTCATCCCGAGTCGCCGATCCGCGGCAAGGCGGCGGAGTCCACCAGCGGGAGCAAGTGATGCGCACTCGAACCGGCGCGGCATGCGCCTGCCTGGCCCTGGGACTCGCGGCGGGATGCGGCACCTCGCCGCCGTCGCGGTTCTACACCTTGAACCCGACCGTCGCGCCCGCAGCGGCGACCTCGACCCTCGTCGTCGCGGTCGGGCCGGTCACGATTCCGGCGGTCGTCGACCGTCCCGAGTTCGTCGTCAACACCGGACCGCACGAGGTGAAGATCGACGACTTCAACCGCTGGGCCTCGCCGCTGCAGGACAACCTGACCCGCGCGATCGCGGACAACCTGTCGGCGGTCCTCGGCACGTCGCGCGTCATCCGGTTCCCGCAGCCGATCGCAGTCGAGCCGGATTACCGCGTCGTCGTCGAGGTCCGCACCTTCGCGTCCGCCCCCGGCGAGGCGGCGACCTTCGACGCGATCTGGACGGTGCGCCGCTCGAAGGACGGCAGGACACAGACCGGACGCACCGCCGTGCGCGAACCCGTCGCGGAGAAGAGCTACGACGCGCTCGCCGCCGCGCACAGCCGCGCGGTCGCGCGCGCGAGCCAGGACATCGCGGAGGCGATCGTCGCGCTTCAACGGGCGTCCTGACGCCCCGGCGCGGCGCCGGACCGCGGCCGCGCGCCCCGGGAAGATCAGAACGGCAGGCCGACGTAGTTCTCGGCGAGCGAGGCCTGCGCCCGCGGCGACGAGAACAGGTAGGCGAGATCGGCATCCTGCAGCCGGCGCTCGAATGGGCTCATGTCCGGGAAGCGGTGCAGGAGCGTCGTCATCCACCACGAGAAGCGCTGCCCCTTCCACACGCGCGCGAGCGCCTTCTGCGAATAGGCGTCGAGGCCGCGGTCGTCGCGGCCGAGGTAGTGGTCGACGAGCGCGTGGTACAGGTATTGGATGTCCGAGGCGGCGGTGTTCAGGCCCCGCGCGCCGGTGGGCGGCACGATGTGCGCCGCGTCGCCCGCGAGGAAGAGATTGCCGTGGCGCATCGGCTCGACCACGTAGGAGCGCAGCGGCGCGATGCTCTTCTCGATCGACGGCCCGGTGACCATCGACGCCGCGACGTCCGCAGGCAGGCGGCGGCGCAGCTCGTCGAAGAAGCGGTCGTCGGACCAGTCGTCCACGGCGTCCGACAGCGGCACCTGCACGTAATAGCGCGAGAGCGTGGGCGAGCGCAACGAGCACAGCGCGAAGCCGCGCTCGTGCTTGGCATAGATGAGCTCGTGCGAGACCGGCGGGGTGTGCGACAGCACGCCGAGCCAACCGAACGGGTAGATTCGCTCGAACTCCCGGATCGCCGCTTTCGGAATCGACTGGCGGCTCACGCCGTGGAAGCCGTCGCAGCCGATCACGTAGTCGCAGTCGACCCGCTCCTCCTTCCCGTCCTTGCGCCAGGTCAGGTACGGACGGGCCGTCTCGATGTCGTGCGGAGCGACGTCGAGCGCCTCGTGGATCACGATGCCGCCCAGCCGGTCGCGTGCTTCGTAGAGATCGCGCGTGAGCTCCGTCTGCCCGTACACGAGCACCGACTTCCCGGTGAGTGCCCGAAAGTCGATGCGATCGCGCATGCCGTCGTGCGCGATGAAGATGCCCTCGTGGATCTGCCCTTCGCGATCCATGCGCTCGCCGGCCTGTGCCTCGCGCATCAGCGCGGCGAACCCGTGCTCGAGCACCCCCGCGCGGATGCGGCCGAGCACGTACTCGCGCGTGTGCTTCTCGAGCAGGACCGTGTCGATGCCGCGCAGGTGCAGGAGCTGCGCGAGCAGCAGCCCCGACGGTCCGCCGCCGATGATGCCGACCTGGGTCCTCATGCGCGTGCCGCTGCGTCGAGGGTCGCGGCGGTCAACCGGCCGGACGCTCGATCAGTTCGATCTTGTAGCGGTCGGGGTCCTCGACGAACGCGATGACCGTGGTGCCGCCCTTGACCGGACCCGGCTCGCGCGTGACGGCGCCGCCCGCCGCGCGGATGCGCGCGCAGGTGGCCGCCACGTCCTCCACCGCGATCGCGATGTGGCCGAACGCCGTGCCCGGTTCGTAGCGGTCGACGCCGTGGTTCCAGGTGAGTTCGAGTTCGGCCTGCCCGTCGGCGTTGCCCGCGCCGTACGCGACGAACGCCAGCGAGTACTTCTGCTCGGGGCGCTCGGTCGTGCGCAGCAGGTTCATGCCCATCACGCGCGTGTAGAAATCGACGGAGCGCTGCAAGTCGCCTACGCGCAGCATCGTGTGCAGGATCTTCATCGGGCAGACTCCGTGTTGGCAACGGCAGGTTGACCGCCGACGGGCGCCGGTTCGATCGCCGGCAACGCCACCTGGTGATCGACGCTGAACTGGTAGTCGCGGAAGACGTGTTCGGCGGTGAGGATCTGGTAGCTGCCGTCGGGCAGCCGGCGCGAGGTGTCCTTCAGCCGGTAGACGTAGTGCCCGCAGGTCCAGCAGTCGAAGCTGCGCATGTGCGTGCACAGGCAGGTCTTGTCCATCACCGAGACCTTCTTGGCGCCCGGGTGGGCCGCGACTTCGCGGTTGTACGCGTTGATGTAGGCGCAGTTCCCGGTGCTGTCGAGCAGGTAGCCGTAGGCCTCGCAATTCGGCCGGTTGCCGGCGCCGATGGCGGGACTGTTCGACAGCATCCGCATCGGATACCCGGTCGGCGAGATCATGTTCACGACGACGTCGCGTTCCTCCGCCCGGTAGTACTCCTGCTTGACCTTCGCCGGCAGCCCGCACTCGTGCGTCACGGTGAAGCGCGTCGCGACCTGGACCGCGGACGCGCCGTTCTCCAGGTACGACACCGCGTCGCTGCCGGTGAAGATGCCGCCGGCGGGGACGAGCGGAATGTCGAGTTCCTCCGCCTTCAGGTAGCGCGCGATCTCGGCGACGATCGTGCGGAGGTCGTGCTCTCTCCAGTCGTCGGCGCCGAAGCCCAGGTGCCCGCCCGCGAGCGGGCCCTCGACGATGATGTAATCGGGCAGGCGATTGAGCCTGGCGTTCTTGCGCAGGAAGAGCTGCAGCGCGCGCAGCGACGAGACGATGATCCCGAGTTTCGCATCGCGGAAACGCGGATGGTCCTCGATCTGGGCGAACGAGCCCAGGTGCAGTCCCGCGGAGAGCGTGATGCCGTCGATCCCGGCGTCGAGCGCCGCGGACAGGCGCACGCGCAGCGTCTCGCGCGGCGCGTTCATCGTGAGCTTCTCCATGCAGTTCACGAAGATCATGCCGTCGCCGCGCTTCGCCTCCATCGTGCGGCCCACGTGCAAGTGCGTGGCCTCGGCGAGGCGAGCGAGGTCGAACTGGACGTCGGACTTGTCGGTGTTGGCGGCGTTGTACTTGTAGAGCTTCGCCTTCTCCTTCACGAAGTGGGTGCGGAACCGGCGGTCGGACACCGTCGGCACCATCGCGTCGGAAATGTGGCCGATGCCGCCCAGGCGCGCGACCTCGAGCGCGAGGTCCGCGGTCGAGATGTCGACCCCCATGCCGCCGCACACGATCGGCACCAGCTCGCGCTGGCCGAAGCGCAGGCGAAAGTCGTCGACACGCCGCATGCTCGTCCTTGACTCTCCGGGGAGGCGCGCGCGGGCTGCGCGGCCGACGGGAAAGAACGCATTATGCCGCTACTGCGAAGGATTCCGTCGCGCCGGGCACGCCGACCCGCCCGTCCCGGTCCGCGTGGCGGCGAGCGTCGGCACCGCATGACCCTTCGCACGTCCGGGTTTCGAGGCGCGGTCCTCGGGTCGGGCGAGTTCGACCCGTGCCCGATGCCCGACGGTCGCGGCCAGCTTCGCGTCCCGGGTCACGAGCGGCGCGGCAAGCGCCTCCGAAAGGGCGAGGTACGCGGCGTCGTACGCGGTAACGCCGTGCTTCAGCTCCCGGATGCGCGGCAGGAAAGGCAGATGCGGGTACCGCACGATCGGAAAGCCCGCGAGGTCCTCGAGCGCCGCTTCTCCCCGCGCCGCATCGAGTTGCCCCATGCGCGAGCACCGACGCAGGTCCACTGCCACGCAGTATCGGGTGCCCCTGCCTATCCCTGTCCGGACGAGGGGGCCGTGGCGCACCCACTCCTCCAGGTCGCGAAACGCGGTGGCACGCGAGACGCGCACCAGGTTCCGGTACTGGTCCGCACCGGGCATCGACTGCATCGACCTTTTCTTTCGCATGTCCTGTCGCAACCCGGGTGACCGCATCGCCCACGGCATTTGTGCCAACATTGCGCAATGCCGTCCATGTCCCGTCTCGGTCGCCAGGTCGAGGAGGCCACCGTCGCGCTCCAATCCATCGGCGCCCCGTTCGCCTTGATCGGCGGGCTGGCGCTGGCGCCGCACAAGGTTGTCCGCGCAACGCAGGACATCGATTTGCTCGTCGATGCCGTTCGAGCCGACGATGTCGAGCAGCTGTTCATGGCGCTCGGCTACCGGCGGCTGCACCGTAGCGACGACGCTGCCAACTACGCCCGTGGCGACGAACGACTGGACCTGATATATGCGCGACGACCCATTGCACGCCGCCTTCTGGCCTCTGCAAGGGAGATAACGACGTCATTCGGGGTCATCCCCGTGGTGAGCGCCGAAGGACTCATCGCCTTGAAGCTTCAGGCCGTCAGCAACGATCCCACGAGAGATCAGGATCTCGTGGACATCCGTGCGCTCGTTCGCGTCAACCGTACGTCGCTCGACACCTCCGAATTGCGTGAGTACTTCGTCCTCTTCGGCCGGGAAGCACTCCTCGACGAGCTCCTCCGTGAAGCCGACTGATCCACCCCTCGTGGGGGACGGAGGACCTCCGTGCGCACCTTCCGCCCCGGCCGATCCGTTTGCCGCGCTGGATGACCTCATGTGTGTCATCGAGGCGCTCTGTCCCGAATGGCCGCAGCGCCCGCCCTTCGATGCGAATGCCCGGATGCTGTTGTAGCGCGCGTACTGTCGGTCCGCGAGAATTCGTGCGGCGAGCTCGACCCTGTGCAAGATGCAACCTCGACCGTCGGTGCATGGTCGGGTGGTCGATGAGCCATCGTGTCTCCATGCCGATCTGGTCTGCCAGGCTCTGCGGGCGGCCTTCTGGCCACGCCCCCGAATCGCCGGCCGGCTCGGTCGCGGGGAGCGGTCGACCTGGCGACCCGCCGCACCGGCGCGGGGTCAAACGTCGTACACCGCGTCCGTCACCACCCAGCCGCCGTCGACGCTGCCGGGCAGCATCTGTCCGACGTCCTCCCCGACCTCGCGATCGATCAGCGCGTTGAGCTTCGCATTCATCGCTTCCAGGACCTCGCGATGCTTCGCCGCATCGAGCGCCAGGTTGTCCTTCTCCAGCGGGTCACGCTCGACGTCGTAGAGCTCGACGTCGTTCAGCCTGAACAACGCTTCGACCGATGTCGGGCGGTTGTGCTGCCTCGGGGAAAAGTAGCGCGCGAAGCGGTACCGGCCATCGTAGACGCCGCGAATCGCGCCGCGCTTGCCGAGATCCGGGCGCAGTCCGCCCGCCTTCGCCGCCTCCTGGAGCCTGGCCTTGCCGTCCGGCTGCTGCATGACAGCCACCACCTTCTCCATGAACTCGCCGTCGATGTACGCGAACATGTTGTAGCAGAAGAGCGAGCCGTCGCGGACCGACGAGGCCGACGCTTTCTCGGGCGAGGCGAGCAGCGGCGAGAAGTCCTTGCCCGGCAGGTCCTTCGCGATGGCGGCCTTCTTCTCCGCCGTCGCGTTCGTCATGCCGAGGAGCGTGGGCGCGATGTCGATGTGCGAGGTCACCGCGCGGCATCGCTTTCCGCCCGGAAACGCAGGATGCGCGACGACCAGCGGAACCTGGTTCTGCTCGCGATACGCCGTCGCGCCCTTCGAATGCAGGCGGTGCGCGCCGTCGAGATCGCCGTGGTCCGCGGTCATGACGACGATGGTGTTCGAGGCGAGCCCCAGCGCGTCGAGTTCGTCGAGCAGGGAAACGATGCTGCGGTCGACGTCGCGCAGGCAGTTGAGGTAGTAGTTGTGGCGGGTCCGCCAGCGCCAGTCCTCGTTGGGAATGCGTCCCACCAGTCCGTCGTGCGACCGCAGGTATTCGCCGTGCGCCGGCGGGCGCCCCGGGGCGTCCAGCCGTTGCGGGTAGGTCTGCGGGAGCCGGAAGTCCCATTGCCTGGCGTACAGGGGATCGCGCGGCACCGGCTCGATGTGTCCGAGGATGTTGCGCGCCTGGACCTTCTCTCCCGGCCGGTCGGTGTCGAGGAACATGATGTCGTGCGGGTTCACCAGGTTCACCGCGAGGAACCACGGCTTGCCCTGCGCCGCCAGTTCCATGCCGCGGCCGCGCAGCCAGGTGACGCCCATCGCGGCGATGATCCCGTCGTGCAGGTATCCGCCGCGCGTGTGCGCGATGATGTCGCCCACGCCGAAGTAGTCGCTGAAGCCGTAGGCCTCCATCTCCTTCGTGAAGATCTTCTCGGGGGTTCCCAGGGAGTTGACCGTCTCGAACTCCTTGGTGAGATGCCACTTGCCCTTGTAGGCGGTGGTGTAGCCCGCCGCCCGAAGCATGTGTCCGACCGTGGGAATGTCGGTGGACATGCTGCTGATCCACGGGAAATTCGTGTTGTCGAACATCTTCGTCTGCTGGATGTGCCGCCCCGTATAGAGCACCGAGCGCGACGGCGTGCACACGCAGGAGTTGATCTGGTGGTTCTCGAAGACGACACCCCTCTTCGCGAGCCGCTCGTGGGCCGGCAGCCGGTAGTCCTTCGGCAATTCGCCGGGGCGGAAGAATCGCTCCTGATCGGTGAGGATGAACAGGATGTTGAAAGGGCCGCCGGCGGGCTTCGACGCGTCGTAGCGAGGCGTGGCGCCCGAGGCCGGGGTCGTGGCCGCGGCGAACAGGCCCGTCGCCTCGGATGCGGCCACCGCTCCCGCCGCGAGGGTCTTCAGCGCATCTCGGCGGCCGTGGTCGACGGCTGGCTTGCTCGCATTCGGCATCGTCGGTCTCCTCAACTTGTGCCGCCATCTCCGTGGGCGGACGAAAGCATTGCGGGCTCGGGCCCGGACTCTACGCCTCGCCCGAGGGGGCGCCGTTGCACTCCCGAACGCCACAAGAAAGGGGCCAGACCGAATCGATCTGACCCCTTGCTCGTGAAGCGGAATCTGGCGCGCCCGGCAGGATTTGAACCCACGACCCCCTGGTTCGTAGCCAGGTACTCTATCCAACTGAGCTACGGGCGCGAAGCCGTTGATTATACCGGATCATTCATCCTTCCGCCCGGATCGGGGCGACGGCTCGGCCGGGGGCTCCGGCGGCAGACTGCGCCGCAGGACCGCCGCCTTGACGAGCCACGCGACGCCGAACCACGCGGCGATGAATCCGAGCGGCCAGGCGACCACGCGTGGCCACAGGGCGGTCAGCACGGCGAGGATGAGCGCGAGGACCGCCATCTTCACGAGCAGGCCCGCCTCCGCGGCGCCGAGCGGACGACGGTTGGTGAGCGCCGCCGACAGTGCGCTCCCGACGCTCACCGCACCCGCGGCGACACGTCCTGCGCTCCCCGACGCGGCGCGCTTCGCCTCCACCGGCTCCGCGTCCTCGGCCTTGCGGACGCGATGGCGCTTGGTGAGCACGATCTCGGTCGAGTGCTCGAGGTCGGCCGCGTACTGCGCGGCCATGCGCTGCGCGAACGCGCGATCCTCGATCGCGACGTCGAGTTCGTAGTTGCCCATCCAGCTCGCGAGGTTCAGGTTGGTCGAGCCGACGCGCGCCCAGATGCCGTCGGCGACCGCGGTCTTCGCGTGCAGCATCGTGCCGTCCCACTCGAACACGCGCACGCCGGCGTCGAGCAGCGGCTTGTACGCGACGCGCGAGACCGGCGAGATCAGTGGAATGTCGGAGACGCCGGGCACGAGCAGGCGCACATCTACGCCGTCGCGCGCCGCGGCCGCGAGCGCCTGCACGTAGGCCGCCGTACCGACGAAATACGCATCGGTGAGCCACAGGTACTCGTGCGCGACCGAGGCGATCGTGAGGTCGAGCCGGTAGGTGCCCGCGGCATTCGGCGTCCCCGCGACCACGCGCAGCGTCACGTCGCCCACATGAGGCAGCGACGAGGGTTCGCAGAAGCACTCGGGCGTGAGCGCGTCGCCGGCGACGTCCCACACGAGCGCGAACGCGCGTTGCAGCGCACCGACCGCCGGGCCATGCACCGCGATACCGGTGTCGCGCCAAGGCTCGCGGCGTTTCGCGGGGTTGCCCTGCCACAGCCGGCTCACGCACAGGCCGGAGACGAATCCGACGCGGTCGTCGACGGTGATCGTCTTGCGGTGGTCGCGCGCGAGCCAGGCGAGCGGGCTCGCGAATCCGGGCGGGTTGAAGTAGCGCACCTCGGCGCCGGTGCCGGCGAGCGCGTTCCAGACGCTCGCGCCGCGCCAGCCGCCCAGCCAGTCGATCAGCACCTTGACGCGCACCCCCGCCCGCGCCCGCTCGGCGAGCGCGTTCGCGAACACGCGCCCGATCTCGTCGTCGTCGACGATGTACATCTCGAACAGGATCTGCCGCTCGGCGGCGCGGATCGCATCGAGCCAGGCGGGGAAATTCTCGCGCGCGTCGATCAGGAGATCGACCGCGTTGCCGCGGATCGCGTCGGCGCCGGTCGTGCGCGAGTACGCGCGCTCGGCCAGCACCGATACGTCGCCGGTCGGCAGCGGCGGCGCGTCGGTGGGCGTCGATTCGGCGTGAACGGCAGGCATCGCGCATCGAGCCGCGCGTGGGCGGCGCGGGCGGTCGCTACGGTATCACGCCGATCGGCGCCGACGCATTCCGGTCACCGGCGGGCGATGCCGAGGCTCGCCGCGAGGCCGCCCCACTTCTCCCGGTCGGTCCGGATCTCGGCGGCGAACGACTCGGGCGTTCGTCCGATCGGATCGAGTCCCTGCGCCGCGAGGATCGCGAGCGCGCGCACCGTCGTCACCGGAGTCGCGAGGCTCGCGAGCAGCACCTTGGTCTGCCGCGCGAGGTTCGCGACCGGCACGAAGTCGCGCACCGGGTCGAACGTCTCGCTCGCCGAAACCCTCGGCGCGATCGGCGCCGGCCGGAGAACCGTCGAATCACCATCGGCGGCATGCGCGCGTCACGCGGTGGAGCCGATGAATGCCGCTCCGGCAAAGAGGGGCTCGCGGCGGAACATCTGCGGCAACGCGGGCGGCCCGACGCATCGGTTCCCGGGTTCAGGTCCGCGCAGGGAATGACTGGCGGAGACGGAGGGATTCGAACCCTCGATACAGGTTTTGGCCCGTATGCTCCCTTAGCAGGGGAGTGCCTTCGACCACTCGGCCACGTCTCCGGTGCTGCAACGTCCGCGCAGCCTGTGCTCCGCCCGCATGGGCGGAGCGCAGGCTGCGCAACATTCAATTTTACCGTCGCGCGCCCGGGGGCGTCCAGCGCGCGGCGGCGGTTTCTCCCGCGGAATCGCGGGGTTACGCCATCGCCCGCGCGCCCCGCCTGCGCGGCCGGCTGCGCCGCGGATTCAGGCCTGCGCGTGCTCCAGGTCGAACGCCTTGTGCAGCACGCGCACCGCGAGTTCGAGGTACTTCTCGTCGATCACGACCGCGATCTTGATCTCGGAGGTCGAGATCATCTGGATGTTGATGCCCTCGTCCGCGAGCGCCTTGAACATGGTCGCGGCGAGCCCGACGTGCGAGCGCATGCCGATGCCGACCACCGAGACCTTCGCGATGCGGTCGTCGCCCTTGATCTCGCGGCAGTTGAAGGTCTTGCCGCGCTCGTGCTCCAGCACCTCGAGCGCCTTGCGGTACTCGTTCTTGTGGACGGTGAACGAGAAGTCGGTGTGGCCGGAGGCGCCGATGTTCTGCACGATCATGTCGACGTCGATGTTCGCTGCCGCGATGGGCCCGAGCATCGCGTAGGCGATGCCCGGCCGGTCGTCGACGCCCGTCACCTGGATGCGCGCCTCGTCGCGGTTGAACGCGATGCCGGAGATGATCGCCTGTTCCATCGTGTCGTCTTCCTCGAAGGTGATGAGCGTGCCGGACGCCGACGATTCCGGATCGTCGAGCGAGGACAGCACGCGCAGCTTGACCCGGTACTTGCCCGCGAACTCGACCGCACGGATCTGCAGCACCTTCGATCCCTGGCTCGCGAGTTCGAGCATTTCCTCGAACGTGATCGCGTCGAGCCGCCGCGCCTCGGGCACGATGCGCGGGTCGGTCGTGTAGACGCCGTCGACGTCGGTGTAGATCTGGCACTCGTCGGCCCGGAGCGCCGCCGCGAGCGCGACCGCCGAGGTGTCCGACCCGCCGCGGCCGAGCGTGGTCACGTTGCCGTCGCGGTCCACGCCCTGGAATCCCGCCACGACGACGACCTTGCCGGCGTCGAGGTCGCGACGCATCGCCGCCTCGTCGATCTCGAGGATGCGGGCCTTGGTGTGCGCGCTGTCGGTCAGCACCTGCACCTGACCGCCGGTGTAGCTTCGCGCCGGAACCCCGATTTCCTGCAGCGCGATCGACAGGAGGCCGATCGTCACCTGCTCGCCGGTGGCCGCGACGACGTCGAGTTCGCGCGGGTCGGGCGCCGCCGAGAGTTCCTTCGCGAGGCCGAGGAGGCGGTTGGTCTCCCCGCTCATCGCCGAGACGACGACGACCACACCATGGCCGAGAGCGCGCCAGTGCGCGACGCGCTTCGCGACGTTCTTGATGCGGTCGGTCGAGCCGACCGAGGTGCCGCCGTACTTCTGGACGATCAGGGACATGGGCTCAGGCCCTCGCGCCGCGGCGCGAGGCGCTACAGGGTGCGGAACACGAGCGTCGCGTTGGTGCCGCCGAAGCCGAACGAGTTCGACAGCGCACCGCCGATCTTCATCCTGCGCGCCTCGCGCGGCACGAAGTCGAGGTCGCAGGCGGGATCGGGGTGGAACAGGTTGGCGGTCGGAGGCGCGACCTGGTCGCGCAGCGCGAGCACCGTGAACACCGCCTCGACGCCTCCGGCGGCGCCGAGCAGATGGCCGGTCATCGACTTGGTCGAACTGACGGCGAGCTTCGCGGCGTGGTCGCCGAACGCGCGCTTCACCGCCGTGCACTCGGCGAGATCGCCGAGCGGCGTCGAGGTGCCGTGCGCGTTGATGTAGTCGATGTCGGCGGTGCCCATCCGCGCGTTGCGCAAGGCGTTTTGCATCGAGCGCCGCGCGCCGTCGCCGTCCTCGGGCGGTGCGGTGATGTGGTGCGCGTCCGCCGACATCCCGTAGCCCGCGAGTTCGCAGTAGATGCGCGCGCCGCGCGCCTTCGCGTGCTCGAGTTCCTCGAGCACGACGACGCCGGCGCCCTCGCCCAGCACGAAGCCGTCGCGGTCCTTGTCCCACGGCCGGCTCGCGGTCGCGGGGTCGTCGTTGCGATGCGACAGCGCGCGCGCCGCGATGAAACCGCCGACGCCCAACGGGCTCACCGTCGCCTCGGCGCCGCCGGCGACCATCAGGTCGGCGTCGCCGTATTCGATCAGCCGCGCGGCCTCGCCGATGCTGTGGTTGGCGGTCGAGCAGGCGGTCACCGTCGCGAGGTTCGGTCCCTTGTAGCCGTAGTGGATCGACAGGAGGCCCGAGATCATGTTGATGATCGTGCCCGGCACGAAGAACGGGCTCACCTTGCGCAGGCCGCCGGCCTGGTACGCGGCGAGCGTTTCCTCGATCATCGGCAGCCCGCCGATGCCCGAGCCCACGCACACGCCCGCGCGCTCCTTGTCGCCGTTCCAGCCGTCGAGCCCGGCGTCGCGCACCGCCTCCATCGACGCCACGAGCCCGTAGTGGACGAACGTGTCGTAGCGGCGCGCTTCCTTCGCCGAGAGCCACTTCGACACGTCGAAGTCCTTGACCTCGCCGGCGATGCGCACCGGGAAGCCGGACGCGTCGAACCGCGTGATCGGCCCGATGCCCGAGCGGCCGGCGACGATCGCGTCCCAAGCCGCGGCCACGCCGATACCGACCGGCGAGACGACTCCGAGGCCCGTGATGACGACACGACGGCGTGACATGGGTGGTACGAGGTCGGTGGGAAGGGTGCGGGACGGCGCGCGCCGGACGACGCGCGCCCCCGGACGCGGCGGCGGCGCGGGAGACGCCGCCGGACCGCGAGGCCGGCGCTACTTCTTCAGGTGCGCGCCGACGTAGGTGATCGCCTGCTGGACGGTGGTGATCTTCTCCGCTTCCTCGTCCGGGATCTCGGTCTCGAACTCCTCTTCGAGCGCCATCACCAGCTCGACCGTGTCGAGCGAGTCCGCGCCCAGATCGTCGACGAACGACGACTCGTTCTTGATGTCGGCTTCGTTCACGCCGAGTTGCTCGGCGACGATCTTCTTGACGCGTTGTTCCACGTTATCCATGCGTCTCCTCCCTCGCGGGACGAATTTGGATGACTACCCCCAAGCCGGCGATTTTACCAGAATGCCCGCCGGTACCCCCGTCGGCGCTGCGGGCCCGGCGTACGCCGCGAACCGCATGCGCCAACCGCCGCGAACGACCGCGAACCTCGTCGATCACGCCATGTACATGCCGCCGTTCACGTGCAGCGTCGCGCCGGTGATGTAGGCGGCCCGCGGCCCCGCCAGGAATGCCACGGCCTCGGCGATGTCCTCCGGCGAACCCAGACGGGCGAGCGGGATGCGCGCCATCAGCGCATCGCGCTGCGCCTGCGGCAGGGCCTTCGTCATGTCGGTGTCGACGAACCCCGGCGCGACGCAGTTGACCGTGATGGCGCGGCTGCCGACTTCCTGCGCGAGCGACTTGGTGAAGCCCACCAGCGCCGCCTTCGCCGCGGCGTAGTTCGCCTGCCCGGCGTTGCCGGTCGACCCGACGACCGACCCGACCTGAATGATGCGGCCGCGCCGCGCCTTCATCATGCCGCGCAGGCACGCCTTGGCGAGCCGGAACGCGGGCTTGAGGTTGGTCGCCATGATGGCGTCCCACTCATCGTCCTTCATGCGCACGAGCAGGTTGTCGCGGGTGATCCCGGCGTTGTTGACGAGGATCGCGATCGGGCCGAAGCGCGCTTCGACGTCGGCGAGCGCCGCGTCGGTCGCCTGCGCGTCGGTCACGTCGAGCCGGATGCCGGTGCCCCGATGCCCCGCTTCCGCGAGCGCCGCAGCGATCGTCGCGGCGCCCGCATCGGTCGTGGCCGTGCCCACGACGGTCGCGCCGTCGCGCGCGAGCGCGTGCGCGATCGCCCGGCCGATGCCGCGCGTCGCGCCGGTCACCAATGCCACCTGCCCGTCGAGTTCCTGCGCCATCGTTTCCCTCCTCACGCCCCGATCGCCGAGAACGCATCGGCGAGCGAGTGACCGTCGGTGAGCGCATGCGGCTTCAGTGCCGGATCGATCTTCCGCGCGAGTCCCGAGAGCACGCGTCCCGGCCCCGCCTCGACGACGTCGGTGACGCCGCGCGCGGCGATGGCGCGCACGGTCTCGGTCCAGCGCACCGGGCTCGCGGCCTGCCTTGCGAGCGCGGCGCGGATGGCGTCGGCGGAAGCGTGCTCGGCGACGTCCGCGTTGTGCAGCACCGGGATCGACGGTGCCTGGAACGCGACCTGCGCGAGGCGCGAGGCGAGCCGGTCTGCCGCGGGCTTCATCAGCGCGCTGTGGAACGGGCCGGACACCGGCAGCAGCATGCCGCGCTTCGCGCCGTGCGCCTTCGCGCGTTCGATCGCGCGCTCGACCGCGGCCCGGTGACCGGCGATCACGACCTGCCCGGGCGAGTTGAAGTTGACCGGCTCGACCACTTCGCCCTGCGCGGCCTCGCGGCAGGCTTCCGCGATCGCCGCATCGTCGCCGCCCAGGATCGCGGCCATCGCGCCGACGCCGGCGGGCACCGCCTCGGTCATCGCCTGCGCTCGGAAACGCACCAGCGGCACCGCATCGCGGAACGCGAGCGCCCCCGCGGCCACGAGCGCCGTGTATTCACCCAGGCTGTGGCCCGCCACGACCGAGGGCAGCGCGCCGCCGGCCTCGCGCCAAGCGCGCCAGGCGGCCACGCCCGCGGTCAGCATCACCGGCTGCGTGTTGGTCGTGAGATTCAGCGCCTCGGCGGGACCGTCGGTCACGAGCGCCCACAGATCCTCGCCCAGCGCCTCGCTCGCCTCGGCGAAGGTCGCGCGCACGGCGGGATGCGCGTCCCAGCCGGCCATCATGCCGATCGACTGCGAACCCTGCCCCGGAAACACGACCGCGAACGTCGTCATCGTCAGCTCCAGCGAACCAGCACCGAACCCCAGGTGAAGCCTCCGCCCACGCCCAGCATCATCACGTGGTCGCCGCGACGGATGCGCCCGTCGCGCACCGCTTCGTCGAGCGCGAGCGGCACCGACGCGGCCGAGGTGTTCGCGTGGCGCTCGACCGTGGCGACCACGCGTTCGTGCGGCACGCCGAGGCGCTTCGCGGTCGCGTCCATGATGCGCAGGTTCGCCTGGTGCGGGATCAGCCAGTCGATCGCCGTGCGCGGGAGCGCCGCGGCGGCGAGCGCCTCGTCGGCGACTTCGGTCAACGAGCGCACGGCCAGCTTGAACACCGCCTGCCCGTCCATCTGGAGGTACGGCCGGCCGACCACCTTGCCGTCGCGCACCTGGCCGGGCACCGACAGGATGCCGCGCTGGCTGCCGTCGGCGTGCAGGCGCGTCGCGAGGATGCCCGGTTCCGCCGCGGGCACGAGGACCACCGCGCCGGCGCCGTCGCCGAACAGCACGCAGGTGCGCCGGTCGCTCCAGTCGAGGATGTGCGAATACGTCTCGGCGCCGACCACGAGCGCGTTTCTCGACGCTCCGGTCCGGATCATCGCGTCGGCGACGGAGAGCGCGTAGACGAAGCCCGAACAGACCGCCTGCACGTCGAAGGCGGGGCCGCCGCGAATGCCCAGCCGGTCCTGCAGGATGCAGGCGGTCGACGGGAAGATCACGTCGGGCGTCGTGGTCGCGACGATGATCGTGTCGACGTCGGCCGCGACGAGCCCCGCCGACGCGAGCGCGTGCTCCGAGGCGGCGAGCGCGAGATCGGAGGTGAGTTCGCCCTCGGCGGCGACATGCCGCTGGCGGATGCCGGTGCGCGTGCGCACCCACTCGTCGCTCGTGTCGACGCCGCGCCGCGCGAGTTCGTCGTTGGTCAGCACCTGCGCGGGCAGGTAGCTGCCGGTACCGGCGATCGTGCTGCTACGCATCGGTCGGGGCGCGTGCCTCGCCGAGCGCGGCGGCGGGCATCGCGGCGATGCGCTGCGCGATCCGGTCGAGCACGCCGGCGCGGACTTCGGCGTGCGCCTTCGCGATCGCGTGGCGGAACGCGAGCACGTCCGCGCCGCCGTGGCTCTTCACGACGACGCCCTTCAGTCCGACGAGCGTGGCGCCGTTCAGCCGGCGCGGATCGATGCGCCGCTTGAAGCGCATCAGCACCGGGTAGGCGATGCCGGCGGCCAGCTTCGAGAGGACGCCGCGCGTGAATTCGGCCTTCAGGAACTCGTAGAGCATCTGCGCGAGGCCCTCCGAGGTCTTGAGCGCGACGTTGCCGACGAATCCGTCGCAGACGACCACGTCGGTGGTGCCCTTGTAGATGTCGTCGCCCTCGACGTTGCCGTGGAAGTTCAGCCCCGAGGCCTTCAGGCGCTCGGCGGTCTCCTTCACGAGTTCGTTGCCCTTGATGTCCTCCTCGCCGATGTTGAGGAGTCCCACGGTCGGACGCTCGATGTGCTCGACCGAGGAAACGAGCGCGCTGCCCATGGCCGCGAACTGCACGAGTTGCTCGGGGGTGCAGTTCACGTTCGCGCCCAGGTCGAGCATCGTCACCACGCCCTTCTTGGTCGGGAGCTGCGAGGCGATCGCGGGCCGGTCGATGCCGGGGAGCGTCTTCAGCACGAAGCGCGCGATGCCCATCAGCGCGCCGGTGTTGCCGGCCGAGACGCAGCCGTGGGCCTCGCCGTCGCGGACGAGGTTGATCGCGACGCGCATCGACGAGTCCTTCTTGCGTCGCAGCGCGTCGGCGGGCGGGTCGTCCATCTCGACGACCTCGGACGCCGCGTGGATGCGGATGCGGTCGCGGGCCGGCGAACGCGCCTTGGCGAGGATGCCCTCGAGCGCCTCGGGACGGCCGACCAGCACGACCGCGGCGTCGGGCGTCTCTTCGAGGAACGAGAGCGAAGCGGGGACCGTGACCGACGGGCCGTGGTCCCCCCCCATCGCGTCGACCGCGACGGTGATCGTCATCGGGCGGCCGTTCTCGAGCGGGCCGCCGTCCTGGCGTCGCCGCTTCGGTGCGTCTGGGTCGCTTTGCGGGAGCGACGGCCGGGCGCGCGTGCCACGCGCGTCGCGTTACTCGTCCGCCTTGGTCCGGACGACCTTCTTGCCGCGGTAGTAGCCGCTCGGGCTGATGTGGTGGCGGCGGTGCGTCTCGCCGCTCACCGGTTCCGTGCCGAGGGTCGGCGCGGCGATGAAGTCGTGGGCGCGGTGCATGCCGCGCTTGCTCGGCGACTTCTTGTTCTGCTGGACAGCCATGTCGTTCTCCTCGTCCTCTCGCTCGCGACGCGCCGTTCGATCGGGCGGTCGCATCAGGGTCCTGCCGCCACCGTCGTCCTCACGGGCCCGACGGGCATGCTCCTTCGTGGCGAGGCGCGAACGGGAGCGTCAGCACCAGTTCGTCCTCCACCAGCATCGCGGGCTCGAGCGGCCGGTCGGCGAGGATCACCTCGCCTTCCGACGCGTCGTCGAGCCGCGTCAGTTCCTCGCCGTTGCCCGCCAGCAGCACCTCGGTGGCCTGCGCGACCGGCCAGTCGAGCCGGCCGAGGCAGCGCTGGCACACCAGCGGGATACTGGCCTGGATCTCGATGCCGAGCGCCGGATGCCCTTCGGCGCTCGTCCGGCCCTCGATCGTCCAGGCGACCGGGACCGCTTCATCGCCGGGCGCCAGCACGTCCTCGAGGTTCGGCAACCGCCGGGCATCGATGGATCCCGACAGCGATGCGCCCTGCTTCGCCAGCCGGAGCGCGTCGAATCGGGCTGCGGGACCGGAACCGGGCATGTCGCCGTCGCGCGCGCGGCCGGGCGAACCCCCGCACGAAGCGCACAAACGTTGGATAATAGCGTCAGGCGGCCGACATGTCAAAAACTGCCGCAAAAACAACGGGAATCCCATGCGTCCGCTCGTGCTGGCCTCGACGTCGCGCTATCGCGCCGCCCTGCTCGACCGTCTCGGCCTGCCGTACCGGCTGGACGCCTCGGGCATCGACGAGGCCGCACTCCCCGGGGAGTCGGCCGCAGCCGCCTGCATGCGCCTGGCCGAGGCCAAGGCGCGCGCGGTCGCGCCCCGCCACCCGGGCGCCCTGATCCTGGGCTCCGACCAGATCGCGGACTGCGACGGCCGACACGTCGGCAAGCCGGGAACCCGAGAGCGAGCGCGGGAGCAACTGCGCGCGCAATCCGGGCGCGCGGTGACGTTCCACACGGGGGTCGCGCTCTTCGATGCGGCGAGCGGCCGCTGCTTCGTCGAGCGCGTCGACGTCGTCAGCCGTTTCCGCGTCCTGTGCGACTCCGAGATCGAGGCGTACCTCGAGCGCGAATCCGCGCTCGACTGCGCGGGTTCGGTACGCTCGGAGGCGCTCGGCATCGCGCTGTTCGACGCGATCGAGAGCGACGACCCCACCGCGCTCGTCGGGCTGCCGCTCATCGCGACCTGCCGGCTCCTGCGTCTCGCCGGGGTCGATGTCCTCGACCCGTCGAGATGAGCCACGCCCGCGGTCCGCTCCTGCTCGTCCCCAACCTGCTCGGCGCGGTGCCGCCCGAGGACGTTCTGCCCGCACGCACGATCGACCTCGCGCGCACGGTCGAACATTGGGTGGTCGAGACGCCGAAGGCAGCGCGCGCGTTCCTGAAGTCGCTCTCGCTGCCGCGGCCGATCGCCGAGCTCTCGATCGCACCGCTCGAAGCGGATGCCTCGGCGGCCGGGTTGGCGTCGCTGCTGTCGCCCGCCCGGCACGGCCATCCGGTCGGCTTCGTGTCCGATGCGGGCGCGCCCGGAGTGGCCGATCCCGGCGCGGCGCTCGTCGCTGCGGCGCACGCGTCGGGCATTCGCGTCGTTCCCCTCGTCGGCCCCTCCGCGGTCCTGCTCGCGTTGATGGCTTCGGGCCTCTCGGGGCAAGCCTTCGCCTTCCACGGCTACCTGCCGGTAGCCGAGGCGGCGCGCTCCGCGCGGCTGCGCGAACTGGAAGCAGACTCGCGCCTGCACGCGAGAACCCAGGTCTTCATCGAAACGCCGTACCGCAATGCGGCGATGCTCGCCGCGCTCGTCGCGACGCTCGCACCGCGCACGCGACTCGCCGTGGCGGCGGACCTCACGACACCGGACGAGTCGGTGGTGATGCGGCCCATCGCCGCGTGGCGCGGCGCGGACGTCGCCGGCTGGCAGCGCAGACCCGCGATCTTCCTGTTCCAGGCCTGATCGCTTCGCGCCCCGGCGCGAGCGTCGAAGCTGTGCAGCGGCGCGGTCGAGCTACACCCGGCCTTCCTCCTCCTCGGGCCAGTCCTTGATGTAGCTCTTGAGCATCCGGTTCTCGAACGACTGCTCCTCGTAGACCGCCTTCGCCACGTCGTGGAACGACACGACGCCCATCAGCGTCGTGCCGTCCATCACCGGCACGTAGCGCGCGTGACCCTCGAGCATCGTGCGCCGCAGTTCCATGACGTCGAGCCCGGGCGGCGCGGTCAGCGGATCGCGCACGCAGATGTCGCGGACCTCGAGCGTCGCGAGCGACCCGCCGTGGCCCGCCAGCGCCTCGAGCACCTCGCGGAAGGTCAGCATGCCGGCGAGGCGGCCATGGTCCATCACGACGAGCGAGCCGATGTCGTGCTGCGCCATCACGCGCACCGCGTCCATCACCGAGCCGTCCGGACCGACGGTGAACAACGTGTTGCCCTTGATCCTCAGGATCTCGCTCACGAGCATCGCCGCCTCCGCTGCGAACGGTGCCGCATCCCGCGGCCCCCGAGGATGAGGTTACGCCCGCGGGGCGCTCGCGCGCAATGCCGGGAGACGGCGCGGGTGCCGCGCCCTCCGCCGGTGGCTGCGCTGGCGGAAGGCCTCGCCCGAGCCGAGCTCAGAGCGCGCCGATCGGACGGCGCTCGCGCAGCGCCTGGGCGAGCGTGCCGCTGTCGACGTACTCGAGTTCGCCGCCGACCGGCACGCCGCGCGCGAGCCGGCTGACCTTGAGCCCGCGCGCGGCGAGCAGCTCGCCGACGTAGTGCGCGGTCGCCTCGCCTTCGTGGGTGAAGTTGGTGGCGAGGATCACCTCGCGGACCACCCCGTCCTGCGCCCGCTTGAGCAGTCGATCGAGCCGGATCTCCTTCGGACCGATGCCGTCGAGCGGCGAGAGCCGGCCCATCAGCACGTAGTACATCCCGGCGAACGCCTGCGTCTGCTCGACCATCATGAGGTCGGAGGGCGTCTCCACCACGCACAGTTGCGCCGCGTCCCGGCGGGTCGAGCGGCACAGCGCGCACACCGACCCTTCGGTGAAGGTGTTGCAGCGCTCGCAGTGGTGGACCGCTTCGGTCGCGGCGAGGAGCGCGGCAGCGAGCGCCTTCGCTCCGTCGCGGTCGTACTGCAGCAGGTGCAGCGCCATGCGTTGGGCCGCGCGCGGACCCACGCCGGGCAGCACGCGCAACGCGCCGACCAGCGCGTCGAGGCTCCCGAGCGGCTCGCCGGCCGCGCTGCGATCGTCGGATCCGCGTCCGGCCACCCGGTCAGAACGGCAGCTTGAAACCGGGCGGCAGCGCCATGCCGCCGGCGATGCCGGACATCTTCTCCTGCGTCACCGCCTCGACCCGGCGCACGGCGTCGTTGACTGCGGCGGCGACGAGGTCCTCCAGCATGTCGCGGTCCTCGCCGACGAGCGACGGGTCGATCGCGACGCGCTTCACGTCGTGACGGCAGGTCATCGTGACCTTCACGAGCCCGCCGCCGGACTGACCTTCGACCTCGGTGCGCGCGAGTTCCTCCTGCGCGCGCTTCATGTTGTCCTGCATCGCCTGCGCCTGCTTCATGAGCCCGGCGAGCTGGTTCTTCATCATCGGTTCGGATCCTCGGATGCGGCGCGTCCTCCGGCGGGCAGCGCCTTGATCGATTCGGTGCGGACGGTGGCGCCGAAACGGCTCACCGCGTCGCGCACGAAGGGTTCGTCGAGGAACGCGGCCTCGGTGCTGGCGCGCGCGGCCTCGCGTTCGCGCGACTCCTTCGTCGCGAGCGAGCCTTCGGCCACCTCGCCGACCTCGAAGGCGAGCAGGAGCTTGACCCCGGTCGCCTGCTCCAGCGCGTTCCGCAGGCGGTCCGCGTAGCTCTTGCCGGCGAGGTGCTGGTGCGCGGCGGGGAGCGCGAGCGTCAGCGCGTGGCCGTCGAGCTTCCGCATCTCGGATTGCGCCGCGAGTTCGCGCGCCATGCCGGAGAGGCCGAGCGACTGCACGAACCCCGGCCAGGCGTCCGGCGCGGTCGGCAGCGCCTTGCGCGTCGCGGTCGCCGCCACCGGCGCAGGCGTCGGTGCAATGGTCGCCGCCGCTGCGCGTGCAGTGCGGGCCGGTTCCGGTGCGGCCGCATCGCGGCGCGGTCCGCGTTCGCGCCCGGAGGAGGACGATCCCGCCGGTTCGAACGCCAGGAGCCGCAGCAGCGTCATCGAGAGTCCGGTGGCCTCGTCGGGCGCGAGCGCGAGGTCGGCGCGCCCCTGCGCCACGATCTGCCAGCCGAGCTGGACCGCCTCCGGCGTGAAACGCGACGCGATCGCCGCGATGCGGTCGGCGTCCTCGCCGCCGGATGCGTCGGGCACCACCTGCGCGACGGCGACCCGGTGGTACAGGTGGGCGAGTTCGGCGAGTGCATCGGCGGCGGAGAGCCCGCGTCCGGCGAGCGCATCGGCCTCGGCGAGGAGCGAGCGGCCGTCGTTCGCGGCGAGCGCGTCCGCGATCCGGAACGCGAAGTCGCGGTCGACGACGCCCAGCATCGCGCGCACCGGATCGGCGCGCACCTCGCCCGCGCCGTAGGCGATCGCCTGGTCGAGCAGCGAGAGGGCGTCGCGCAGGCTGCCCGAGGCGGCGCGCGCGATGAGCGCGACGGCCGCCGGGTCGTGCGCGATGCCCTCGGCCCCGAGGATGTGCACGACGCGCGCGGCGATCTCGTCGGGGGAAAGCGGCTTCAGCGCGAACTGCAGGCAGCGCGAGAGCACGGTGACCGGCACCTTCTGCGGATCGGTCGTCGCGAGCACGAACTTCACGTGCTCGGGCGGCTCCTCGAGCGTCTTCAGCATCGAGTTGAAGGCGTTCTTCGACAGCATGTGCACTTCGTCGATCAGGTAGACCTTGAAGCGGCCGACCGTCGGCGCGTAGCGCGCGTTGTCGAGGATCTCGCGCATGTTGTCGACGCCGGTGTTCGACGCGGCGTCGATCTCGAGCAGGTCGACGAAGCGGCCGGCGTCGATGTCGGTACAGGCCGCGCACTCGCCGCAGGGCATCGCCGACACGCCGTTCACCTGGCAGTTGAGGCTCTTCGCGAGGATCCGGGCGATCGTCGTCTTGCCGACGCCGCGCGTGCCGGTCAGGAGGTACGCGTGGTGCAGCCGCCCGCGGACGAGCGCGTTCGACAGCGCGGTAACGACGTGGCCCTGCCCGGTCAGCTCGGCGAAGGTGCCGGGCCGCCACTTGCGCGCGAGGACCTGATAGCTCATCGAGAACCGTCGGACGTTCGACGTTCGGGGTTGGACGTGAGGCAGCGTTGCGGGGAGGCGCGATCCGGAGCGGACCGCGCCTCGTCGTCGGACGTCCTACGTCGAACGTCCGACCTCAATGGGTGGCGAGCCGTTCCCCCGGCACTTGCAGAGAATCGCTATGGCTGCTTCCTTCCGGACCTGACCAGGTTCACGACCATGCAATGCGGGGCGACCCGCCGTGGAACTCGCCGCCGTCCGACGACGCAACAGGCGACAAGCCGATTATAGCCGTTCCGGTCGCCCGCGCGGCATGGCGTGCCCCGGGTCGCTATACTCGGATCGCGCCCCGCCCCACGCCCGATGCGACTTCCCGCGCACCTGCGAGCGTTGCACGATCCGGCGCGCCTCGCCGCTCCGGCGGCGGCGTTCGCCGTCGCCGCGCTCCTCACCGCTTGCGGCGTCTCCGAACTCGCGGCGCCGGACGTGGCGAAGACGCTCGTCGTTGCCGTGCGCCCGGGCCCGGGGAGCTGGTTTCCCGGGCCCGACGGCAAGCCGCAGGGGCTCGACCACGAACTGATCGAGCGTTTCGCGCGCGAGCGCGGCCTGCCGCTGACCATCGTCGCGGTCCCGGATGCTGGAGCGCTCCTCGAGCGGGTCGCCGCAGGCGAGGCGCACGTCGGCATCGGCGGCCTGTACCGCCCCCCGTCGGGCAAGTCGCCCGACGACGCCGGCGCGAAGCGCACGCCGCTGCTGTGGACCTCCGGCTACGAGACCGCCGAAGCGGTGCTGGCGTGCTCGCGCGACGGCTTTCGTCCGCGCAACTGGGGCGACCTCGCCGGAACCGACGTCGCGTTCGTCGCGGGCTCGGGCATCGAGACCGCGTTCGCCCAGGTGCGCCGCGCCCACCCCGAGGTCCGCTGGCAACCGAAGGAAGTGGCCTCCGCCGACGCGCTGATGGCGCAGGTCGACGAAGGCAGCGTCCCCTGCGCGGTCGTGAGTTCGTTCGACGCGGCGATCGGGCGCAACATCTACCTCGACGTCGACGTCGCGTTCCCGCTCGGCACGAGGCGCGAACTCGCCTGGGCGGTCGGCGGCCGCTATCCCGCGCTCGCGCGCGAACTCGACGCCTTTCTCGCGCGCATGCACGGGAACGGCACGCTCGCGCGGCTGTCGGAGCGCTACTTCTCGCCGCGCGGAGAGGTCGGCCGCATCGACGCCGGCATCTTCAATGAACGCATCGAGAACGCGCTCCCGGGGTGGAAGCCGATGTTCTTCGCGGCGCAGGAGGCCTACGGCATCGAGTGGCGCCTGCTCGCGGCGGTCGCCTACCAGGAGTCGCGCTGGGATCCCGATGCGACGAGCGAGACCGGGGTGCGCGGCTTCATGCAACTCACCGAGGACACGGCGAAGGAACTCGGCGTCACCGACCGCCTCGATGCGCGCGCGAGCGTGATGGCGGCGGCGCGCTACCTGCGCGACCTGAAGGCGAAGCTGCCCGCGCGCATCCCCGAGCCGGACCGGACCTGGTTCGCGCTCGCGGCGTTCAACATCGGCATGGGCCACCTCGAGGACGCGCGCATCCAGGCCCAGCGCGACCGCCTCGACCCGGACCGCTGGCGCGACGTCCGCAAGACCCTGCCGCTCCTCGCGCTCCCCGAGTACTACGAGAAGGCGAAGCTGGGCTACGCGCGCGGCGGCATGCCGGTCGCGTTCGTCGACCGCGTGCGTGCCTACTACGACATCCTGCTGCGCACCGAGGAGCCGCACCAGCCGCGGCTGCGCCTGTGGGGCGCGCTCGCCGGACCTTGATCCGGCGCATGGAACCCCCCGCGCCCGCGCCCGGATGATTCGCATCGTGCTCGCCTTCGCCCTCCGCGCCGTGGCATGCGCGACCCTCGTCGCCGCGCCGCTCGCGGTGGCCGCCCCGCCGTCGGTGTTCCTCGAGGAACTCACCTGGACCGAAGTGCGCGACGCGATCGCGGCCGGCACGACCACCGCGATCGTCCCGGTCGGCGGCACCGAGCAGAGCGGAGCGCACATGACGCTGGGGAAGCACAACGTCCGCGTGCGCGTGCTGTCGGGTCGGATCGCGACCGCGCTCGGCAACGCGATGGTCGCGCCGGTCGTCGCGTACGTGCCGGAAGGGTCGATCGATCCGCCCACCGGGCACATGCGCTACCCCGGCACACTGAGCGTACCGGTCGACGTGTTCGAGCGCACGCTCGAAGCGGCGGCCCGGAGCCTCGCGCGCGCGGGATTCCGCGACATCGTGTTCGTGGGCGACCACGGCGGCACGCAGGCGTCGCTCTCTGCGGTCGCGAAGCGCTTGAACCGGACGTGGAAGGCGTCGCCCATGCGCGCGCACGCGATCGTCGAGTACTATCGCGCCACCGAAACCGTCTACCGCAAGGCCCTCGCCGCCCACGGACACTCGAACGCCGAGATCGGCACGCACGCCGGACTCGCCGACACCTCGCTCTCGCTCGCCATCGACCCGGCGCTCGTCCGGGCCGACGCGATGGCCGCGGCACCGCGGGCCGGCGACGGCACCGTCGGCGATCCGCGCGCAGCGACGAAGGCGCTGGGCGAGCCCGGCGTCAACGCCATCGTCGCCGCGTCCGTTGAAGCGATCCGCCGCGCGACACGACGCTGACCCTTCTCCCTTCTCCCTTCCCCCTTCTCCCTTCCCCCTTCCCGATGTCGAACCCCCTCCGCCTGCCGTTCGCCTGCTCGCTCCTCGTCGGCACCGTCGCTCTCGCCTTCGCCCAGGCGCCTGCCACCGTCGCCACGGTTCCCGGCATGCCGCCGGTGGTCGACGCGCGCAACCTCTACAGCGAAACCGCCGCCGGCAAGCTGAGTCCGGTGGTCGCGGGCGACCTCGCGCGCGTGTACGTGCCCCACGTCCGCAGCAACGACGTCTACGTGATCGATCCGGCGACCCTCAGGGTGGTCGACAGGTTCAAGGTCGGTTCCAGCCCGCAGCACGTCGTGCCGTCGTGGGACCTGAAGACGCTGTGGGTCGCGAACAACGCGGAGCGCACGCCCAACGGCAGCCTCACGCCGATCGACCCGAGGACCGGCAAGCCCGGCGCGCCGATCCCGGTCGACGATCCGTACAACATGTACTTCACGCCCGACGGCAAGTCGGCGATCGTCGTCGCCGAGGCGTTCAAGCGCCTCGACTTCCGCGACCCGCACACCTTCGCGCTGCAGTACTCGCTGTCGGTGCCGCGCTGCGGCGGGATCAACCACGCGGACTTCACGATCGACGGCCGCCAGGCGATCTTCACCTGCGAGTTCACCGGCGGCATCACCAAGGTCGACCTGGTCGAGCGCAAGGTGCTGGGCTACCTGCAACTGATCCTGCCCGGCAAGCCGACGAAGGTGGTGCGCGGTCCCGACGGCAAGGACGAGACCATCTGCACGGTCTGGAAGGGCATGCCGCAGGACATCCGCGTGTCGCCCGACGGCACGACCTGGTACATCGCCGACATGATGAGCAACGGGATCTACGTCGTCGACGGCGCGAGCTTCACGCAGGTCGACTTCCTGCCGACCGGCGTGGGCTCGCACGGACTCTATCCGTCGCGCGACGGCACGAAGCTCTACGTCGCGAACCGGGGCTCGAACAAGATCCACGGCCCGGCGAAGGGCAAGGGTGGCGTCACCGTGGTCGATTTCGCGACCCGGAAGATCGTCGCGACCTGGCCGGTACCCGGCGGCGGGAGCCCCGACATGGGCAACGTCAGCGCCGATGGCAGGCAACTGTGGCTATCCGGCCGCTACGACGACGTCGTCTACGTCTTCGACACGGCGAACGGCAGCGTGAAGACCATCAAGGTCGGCATGGAGCCGCACGGATTGACCGTGTGGCCGCAGCCGGGGCGCTACTCGCTCGGGCACACCGGCAACATGCGTTAGCGCGGAAGGACGGGACTTCCACCGCGCCCACGCCGCGCGCGGCGCGACGTTCAGGGCTTGCCGACCGTGTCCGCGCCGCCCATGTACGGGCGCAGCGCCTTCGGGACCTCGATCGAACCGTCGGCGCGCTGGCAGTTCTCCATCACCGCGACGAGCGTGCGTCCGACCGCGAGGCCGGAGCCGTTCAGCGTGTGGACGAGTTCCGGCTTGCCCTGCGCGTTGCGGAAGCGCGCCTGCATCCGCCGCGCCTGGAACGCTTCGCAGTTCGAGCAGGAGCTGATCTCGCGGTAGGCGTTCTGCGCGGGCAGCCAGACCTCGAGATCGTAGGTCTTGGCCGCCGCGAAGCCGATGTCGCCGGTGGACAACGCCATCACGCGGTACGGGAGTTCGAGCCGCTGGAGGATCGCCTCGGCGTGACGCGTCATCTCCTCGAGCGCCTCGTAGGAACGCTCGGGATGCACGACCTGAACCATCTCGACCTTGTCGAACTGGTGCTGGCGGATCATGCCGCGCGTGTCCTTGCCGTAGCTCCCGGCCTCCGAACGGAAGCACGGCGTGTGCGCGGTCAGCCGCAGCGGCAACCGGTTCGCGTCGAGGATCTCGCCGCGCACGCTGTTGGTGAGCGTGATCTCCGAGGTCGAGATCAGGTAGAGCGGCTCACCCTCGCCCTCCTGCCCGCCCTTCCGCACCGAGAACATGTCGGCCTCGAACTTGGGCAGCTGCGTCGTGCCGACGAGCGTCTCGGCGGTCACGATGTAGGGCGTGTAGCACTCGACGTAGCCGTGCTCGCCGGTCTGTACGTCGAGCATGAACTGCGCGAGCGCGCGGTGCAGCCGTGCGAGTCCGCCGCGCAGGAACGAGAAGCGCGATCCGGAGAGCTTCGCGGCGGCCGCGAAGTCGAGGAGACCGAGCCCCTCGCCCAGGTCGGTGTGGTCGCGGACCGGGAAGGCGAAACTGCGCGGCGTGCCCCAGCGTCGCACCTCGACGTTGTCGTCGGACGAGCGGCCTTCCGGCACCGAGGCGTGGGTCAGGTTCGGCAGCACGAGCAGGAAGTCGCGCAGCTTCGCCTGGACGCGGTCGAGTTCGGCTTCGAGCGCCTTCTGCTCGTCGCCGGTGCCCGCCACCTCCGAGAGCAGCGCGGACGCGTCCTCGCCTTTCGACTTGGCGGCGCCGATCGCCTTCGAGAGCACGTTGCGGCGGTTCTGAAGGTCCTGCGTGCGGACCTGGATGTCCTTGCGTTCGCGTTCGAGCGCCTCGAACGCCGCGGTGTCGAGGACCACGCCGCGCTTCGCGAGGCCGGCGGCGACCGCGGCGAGGTCGTGGCGCAACAGGTGGATGTCGAGCATCGCGCCAGTGTATCAAACGCTCGCCGTCGAACCGTCGCGCAACCGCCGCCGATCTGCGGCGCGCGCGGCGCCGGCCGGCCCCGGCATCCTCAGGGTTCGCGTCCGCGCGCACGCGCCGCCGCGTCGGCAGCGCGCAACTCCGCGATCCGCTCGCGAATGCGCTTCTCGACCCCGCGGTCGGTCGGCTCGTAGAACCTCGTCTCGGGCATGCCGTCGGGCAGGTAGCGCTCGCCCGCCGCATGGGCGCCCTCCTCGTCGTGCGCGTAGCGGTAGCCCTTGCCGTAGTCGAGCGACGCCATGAGCTTCGTCGGTGCGTTGCGCAACCGCAGCGGCACCGCGCGCGAGCCGTCCTCCTTCACGAACGCGCGCGCCGCCCCGTACGCACGGTACACGGCGTTCGACTTGGGTGCGACGGCGAGATAGATCACGCACTGGGCGAGCGCGAGTTCACCTTCGGGCGAGCCCAGCCGTTCGAACGTCCCGACCGCCGCCAGCGCGATCTCGAGCGCGCGCGGATCGGCGAGGCCGATGTCCTCGGTCGCCATGCGGACGAGCCGCCGCCCGCAGTAGAGCGGATCGGCACCGCCGTCGAGCATGCGCACGAGCCAGTAGAGCGCGGCGTCCGGATCGGATCCACGCACCGACTTGTGGAGCGCGGAGATCTGGTCGTAGAACGCCTCGCCGCCCTTGTCGAAGCGGCGCAGGCTCCGCGCGATCGTCTGCTCGACGAACGCGAGGTCGATCGTCGCGCGCTTCGCATCGGCCGCCGCGACGGCCAGCTGCTCGACGAGATTGACGAGCCGCCGTCCGTCGCCGTCCGCGTACGCGACGAGCGCGTCGCGCGACGCGGCGTCGAACGTCACGCCGGGCATCTCGGCCGCGATGGCGCGGTCGAGTAGCCGCCCGAGGTCGTCCGCCGACAGCGGTTCGAGCACGTAGACCGCCGCGCGCGAGAGCAGCGCGGAGTTCACCTCGAAGCTCGGGTTCTCGGTGGTCGCGCCGACGAACGTGATCACGCCCTGCTCGACCCAGGGCAGGAACGCGTCCTGCTGCGCCTTGTTGAACCGGTGCACCTCGTCGACGAACAGGATCGTCGGCCGCCCCGATTCGGCGCGCACGAGGTCCGCACGCGCCACCGCCTCGCGGATGTCCTTCACCCCGGCGAGCACCGCCGAGAGCGCGACGAACTCGGCCCCGAACGCGTCGGCCATCAGGCGCGCGAGCGTCGTCTTGCCCGAGCCCGGCGGTCCCCACAGGATCATCGAATGCAGCCGCCTCGCGTGGAAGGCGACCGCGAGCGGCTTGCCCGGTCCCAGCAGGTGCCGCTGCCCGATGACCTCGGCGATCGAGCGTGGCCGCAGCCGCTCGGCGAGCGGCGCGCCCGGCGGGGACGCGGGGGCGAAGAGATCGGTCACCGGATTTGAAGGCGCGTGGGGAAGCGCCGATGATAGCGAACGCACGGGCACCGCACAGGTACAATGACCGGAATCGGGGGAGCTTCGCGCATGTCGCCATCCCTTGCCGCCGCTCTTTTTCGCGCCACCGTGCCGGTGATCCGGCGCGCGGCCGCCGCCGCCACGCTGACGGCCGTTGCGTTGACGGCCGCGATGCAGCAGGTCGCGGCCTTCGACCTGCAGGGACACCGCGGAGCACGCGGCCTCGAGCCCGAGAACACGCTCGCCGGATTCGGCAAGGCGCTCGAGATCGGAGTCACGACCCTCGAGACCGATCTCGCGGTCACGAAGGACGGCGTCGTCGTGATCGCGCACGACCCCGACCTCAATCCGGCGCTCGTCCGCGGGCCGAGCGGCTTCTGGCTCACGGCACGCGGCCCCGCGATCCGCTCGCTCACGCTGGCGGAACTCAAGGCCTACGACGTCGGGCGCGTCAATCCGTCGACGTCCTACGGCAAGCAATGGCCGCTGCAGATCCCGTCGGACGGCGAGCGCGTCCCGACACTCGCCGAGTTCCTCGCGTTCGCGGACGCGCGCGACCCGAAGGTGCGATTCAATCTCGAGGTCAAGATCACGCCGACCTCCGGCGAGAGCGTCGTCGACCCGGAAACCTTCGTCGACCTCGCGCTGGCCGGGATCCGCAAGGCGGGGGTCATCGGGCGCACGACGCTGCAATCGTTCGACTGGCGTCCGCTCGTGATCTCGAGGCGCGCCGCGCCGGAACTCGAAACCGCGTGCCTCACCGCCCAGTTCCCGAACTTCGACACGGTGAAGCCCGATGCCACCGGGCGCTCGCCATGGCAGGCTGGCCTCGTGCCGTCCGAGCACGGCCACTCGCTGCCGCGCCTCGTGAAGGCCGCGGGCTGCGCGATCTGGTCGGCCAACGCCGCGAGTCTGTCCGCCGAACTCGTGCGCGAGGCCCATGCGCTGGATCTCAGGGTGCTGGCCTGGACGATCAACGACAAGGCCGAGATGGGGCGCATGATCGACCTCGCGGTCGACGGGCTCATCACCGACTACCCGGACCGGGCGCGCCAGGTGCTCGCCGAACGCGGGATCGCGATCGCGCGCTGACGCGGCGCGGCTTCGACGGCAGGCACGGCACGAAACGACCGATCCCGGGTCCACCACCTCCGCTCGGTAGACCGCGTCTCCCGCCGATCCGATCGCATGAACTTCACCCTCCCGGTGCGCGAACACGCGCTGAACGACCCGGATGCCGTCGCCGTCATCCTGGCGAACGGACAGACGGTCGGCTACGGTGCGCTCGACGCGACGATCGACGCCATCGCGCGCCGCCTCGCGGACGTCGACATCCATCCAGGGGATACGGTCATCCAGTCGGCGCGAAGGCCCTGGCGCACGATCCTCCTCACACTCGCATTGGGCAGGATCGGCGCTTCGGCGGCGCCGCGCGATCATCCTCCAGAACTCGCGAAGGCAGCGATCGAGTTCGACGCGGGCGCCTCGCCCGGATCGCTGCCGCTGATCGTGACCGGGCGGGACTGGTACCGGCCGGCCGATCGGAAAGCCGGTGTCCCTCCCGTGCCCATCCAGGGCGAAGGGAACGCCGTCGCGGCCCACTTCCCCTCGTCGGGCACCACCGGACGCGCCAAGAGCATCGTGGTGACGCACGCCGCGCTCGCCCACCGGGTCGAATCCGCGCGGCACGGCATCCCGCTGCCGCCGCGGGCGCGCGTGATGTCCACCACCGTGCCGGGATCGGGCTACGGCTTCCTCTGCGTGCTGCGCACGCTGTGGGACGGCGGGACGCTGGTGCTGTCCAACGGACCCGCGGACGCACCGTCGCAACTCGCCACGCACCGGGTCGAACACCTGACCGGAATGCCGTACTGGCTCGATGCGGTGGCGGCAGCACTGCCGTCCGGAGCCTCACCCGTCCCCGCCCTTCACTCGGTCGCCTTTGCCGGCGGCTCGATGCCGGCGGCGATGATCGACCGGATCCGCGAGCGCCTGTGCGAGCGCGTCGAGTGCGTGTACGGCGCCACCGAGATCGGCTGCGCAGCGACCGGCAACATGCGCGTGCTCGGCGCGATCGCCGGCGGCGTCGGGACGGCCGTGGCGGGCGTGCGCATCGACGCCGTCGACGACGAGGGTCGCGCGCTGCCGCCGGGGGAGACTGGCCGGCTGCGTCTCGCCGGTCCGGGTGTCGCGCTCGGCTACGCGGGCCTCGCATCGGACGCGTTCGACGGCGATGCGTTCACCACCACCGACCTGGGCGCCGTCGGCGCGGACGGCATCGTGCGCCTCGAAGGCCGCGCCACCGACGTCATCGACCTGGCCGGTGTGCGGGTGCAGCCCGGTCCGATCGAGGAGGCGCTCTTCGCGGTGCCCGGGGTGAACGACGCCGCCGTGGTCGGTGGCACCGGACCGAAGGGCGAACCGCAGCTCTGGGCGGCGGTCGTCGCCACGCGCGACTTGAGCGTCGACGCGATCGAGCGTGTCCTCGGCGCACGGCGCGTGCGGGCGCGTCCTTCCGTGGTCGCGCGCGTGGCGCGCATTCCCCGCAACGAGGCAGGCAAGGTCGATCGCAACGCCCTTCGTGCGCTGCTCGCCGCCGCAGCGCCGAAGCCGCACTGAACCAAGGCGCACCGGGCGGCCGCGGCAACGGCGCTCGACGCGCGGCGCATCCTGCGGCGCCCCGCCCGAACCCGATCGTCCTACCTGGTCGGCGAGGGCGCGGTCACGACATCCGCCCCGGGCGGCGGCACGAAGCGGAAGGCGTCGGGAGGCAGCGGCACGTTGCGCTCGAACCGGTCGAAGGCGAGGCGCGTCGTCTGGCCGAACGCGTCGACGAGTTCCATCGCCTGCGGCAGCTTGTCGCGAAAGCCGATGCGCACCTTGGTGAACGCCGCGTCGCTCGACTTCGGCACCGCGTCGATCCAGGCGAGCCCATCGGCGGTGCCGCCGTCGACCAGCGTGAAACTGCGCTCGAGCGCGTTGTCGCCGGCGAGGAGCGAGGCCGGCGTTGCGCCGAGCGCCGCGTCGAGTTCGCGCACGATCACCTGGTTCAGGTCGCGGTCGTAGACCCACACCTTCGCGCCGTCGCCGACGACGAGCTGCTCCCAGGGCTTCTCGTAGGTCCAGCGGAACTTGCCGGGCCGCTGGAACGCGAAGGTGCCCGAAGACATCTGCCCTCCGCGCGCGTTCTTCGACACGACGACCTGCCGGAAGGTCGCCCGGCCGTTCTTCGCTCCGTCGAGGAACGCGTGCAGTTCGTCGATGCCTCCGGCGGAAACGCCACCGGCGGCGAAGGCGAGCGCGAGCGCGACGATGGCGCGGTTCATCGCGGCGCGCCCGGCTCGGTGCCGGGAATGTTGGCGAGGCAGTTGCCGACCGGATCGAGGATCACGTAGGTGTGGGTGAGCGCGGCCCAGTCGTGGGCCTTCGGGCGCTCGCGGTACTGATGGACGTAGATCCGCCAACTGTCGTAGAAGTTCTCGATCACGACATCGCAGCCGCCGATCGAGGCCGAGGGGCCGCAGAAGCCGTCGGGGACGAGACGCAACGCGATGCGCTCGGCGCCCGCGGCGTCGATGCGCGGCGCGGCCGGCGGCAGCGAGCGCGGACAGTAGCGGTCGCCGTCGCGGTAGACCTCGACCGGGCCGGCGGAGGCCAGCGCGCACCAGAGCGCTGCTGCCAGAAGCACTGTCGGCCTGAAGGCCGACCCACCGGGCCGAGTGGACGCCGTCGGCCTGAAGGCCGACCCACGGGGATTCGACGGTAGGTCGGCCTTCAGGCCGACGCGCTCCTGCGACAGGCACTCCTCCATCATCGTCATTCCTTCGGCGCGGGCGCCAGCACCTCGCGGTTCCCGTTGGTCTGCATCGGGGATACGAGTCCGGAGCGTTCCATCTGCTCGATGAGCCGCGCGGCACGGTTGTAGCCGATGCGAAGATGTCGCTGCACGAGCGAGATCGACGGCCGCCGCGTCTTCAGCACGACGACGACCGCCTGGTCGTACATCGGGTCGGACTCCGGATCGGCCCCCTCGACCGACACGCCCGCATCGCCGTCGCCGTTGCCGCCCTCGAGCAGGCCCTCGACGTACTGCGGCTCGCCCTGCGCCTTCAGGTGCTCGACGACCCGGTGCACCTCGCCATCGGACACGAACGCGCCGTGCACGCGCTGCGGATGGCCGGTGCCCGGAGGCAGGTAGAGCATGTCGCCCTGCCCGAGGAGGGTCTCGGCGCCCATCTGGTCGAGGATCGTGCGCGAATCGACCTTGCTCGCGACCTGAAACGCGATGCGCGACGGGATGTTCGCCTTGATGAGGCCGGTGATCACGTCGACCGACGGCCGCTGCGTCGCGAGGATCAGGTGGATGCCCGCCGCGCGCGCCTTCTGCGCAATGCGCGCGATCAGCTCCTCGATCTTCTTGCCGGTGACCATCATCAGGTCGGCGAGTTCGTCGACCACCACGACGACGAGCGGCATCTCCTCGAGCGGCTCCGGCGCGTCGGGCGTGAGGGAGATCGGGTTGGCGATCGGCTTGCCCGCCTTCTTCGCGTCGGCCACCTTCTGGTTGTAGCCCGCGAGGTTGCGCACCCCCAACTGGCTCATCAACCGGTAGCGGCGCTCCATCTCGCCCACGCACCAGTGGAGCGCGTTGGGCGCGAGCTTCATGTCGGTGACGACGGGCGCGAGCAGGTGCGGAATGCCCTCGTAGACGGAGAGTTCGAGCATCTTCGGGTCGATCAGGATCAGCCGGACGTCGCGCGGCTCGGCCTTGTAGAGCAGCGACAGGATCATCGCGTTGACCGCGACCGACTTCCCCGAACCGGTGGTGCCCGCGACCATCAGGTGCGGCATGCGCGCGAGGTCGGCGACGACCGGCTTGCCCGCGATGTCCTTCCCGAGCGCGAGCGTGAGCCTGCCGGGCGCGTCGTGGTAGGTCTGCGACGCGAGGATCTCGACCAGCTTCACGACCTGCCGGCGGGCGTTCGGCAATTCGAGCGCCATGCAGCTCTTGCCGGGGATCGTCTCGACCACGCGGATCGACACGACCGAGAGCGCTCGGGCGAGATCGCGGATCAGGTTGACGATCTGGCTACCCTTGACGCCGACCGCGGGTTCGATCTCGTAGCGCGTGATGACCGGCCCCGGATACGCGGCGAGCACCTTCGCGGCCACGCCGAAGTCGGCGAGCTTGCGCTCGATCAGGCGCGAGGTGAACTCGAGCGTCTCCGCCGGAACGAGTTCTCCGCCCGACGGCGCGTCCTCGAGGAGCGAGAGCGCCGGCAGCGGCGAGTCCGGCATGTCGGTGAAGAGCGGCCGCTGCTTCTCCTTGACGACACGCTCGGACTTCGGCGCCGGCGGCGGCGGCGGCACCACCAGCACCGGTTCGCGCTCGACCACCGCTTCGCGCGTGCGCTCGACCACCGCCTCGCGCTCGGCGGTCGCCTGCTCGCCGATGCGCCGGTCCAGGCGTTCCTCGCGCTTGCGGCGGATCCACGCCACGCCCCCTTCCAGCGCGGCGCCGATGCGCTCCATCAGCTTCAGCCACGAGACTCCGGTGAAAAGCGAGAATCCGCCGAGGAACGTCGCCACCAGGAGCAGCGTCGCCCCGTTGTAGCCGATCGCGCGCGCGAGGAGCGAGCCGATCGCGTCGCCGAGCGCGCCGCCGGGGACGAGCGGCAACTTCGCCGAGGCCTGCCAGAACCGCAGCGACTCGATCGCCGACGACGAGACCAGCACCAGCGCGAAGCCGGCGAGCGCGAGTCCGCGCGGATGCTCGCTCTCCAACTCGGGATGCGCGATCCGGCGGAACGACGCGATGACGATCGCGACGCCCGCAACGACGAACCACCAGGCGGACAGTCCGAGCAAGTAGAGCAGGAAATCGGCGAGCCACGCGCCGATCGCCCCGCCGCGGTTGCGGATCGGGGTGCCGTCGCCCGAGTACGACCACGCGGGATCGCCCGGCGAATAGCTCGCGAGGACCAAGGCGACGTACGCGAGCAGCGCGACCAGCGCGAACCAGATCGACTCGCGCACGAGGCGCGCGAACTTCGGCGACAGCGGCTCCCGGGCCCCAACCGGGGAGGCCCGCCTCGCCTGCGCGGCGTTCTTGTTGAAAAACATGCCGTTACCGCAGATCCTTCATGCGGCACATTATACGCCGGATCAAGACCGATTCGAAGGGGGCATCGGTCGCGGGGTTGCGGCGAACCTCGCCGGCCCCATCTCGTGCGATGCGTCAAGCACGCTCGCGATCGCGAGAGCGCGCCGGGAACCGCGCGTGCCCTGGACTAGAATTACCCGTCGCAGTGAATCCGAGCACGAGGATGAACACCAAGCACGCCCGACTCCTGATCCTGGGCTCCGGCCCCGCCGGATGGTCCGCCGCAGTATACGCCGCACGCGCGAACCTGAAGCCCGTGGTCATCACCGGTATCGCGCAGGGCGGACAGTTGATGACGACGACCGACGTCGACAACTGGCCGGCCGATCCCGACGGTGTTCAGGGGCCCGACCTGATGGCGCGCTTCCAGAAGCACGCCGAGCGCTTCGAGACCGAGGTCGTCTTCGACCACATCCATGACGTCGACCTCTCGAAGCGTCCGTTTCGGCTCAAAGGCGACAACGGGACCTACAGCTGCGACGCCCTGATCGTGGCGACCGGCGCATCCGCGCGCTACCTCGGGCTTCCGTCCGAGGAGGCGTTCATGGGCAAGGGTGTCTCGGCCTGCGCGACCTGCGACGGCTTCTTCTACAAGAACCAGGACGTGGTCGTGGTCGGCGGCGGCAACACCGCGGTCGAGGAGGCGCTCTACCTCTCGAACATCGCGCGTACCGTCACGGTCGTCCACCGACGCGACAGGTTCCGCGCCGAGGCGATCCTCGTCGATCGCCTGCTCGCCAGGACCGAGGGTGGCAACGTGCGCGTGGTCTGGAACCACGTGGTCGACGAAGTGCTGGGCGACGCGACCGGCGTGACCGGCGTGCGCGTGAAGGCCCGCGACGGCGGCGCGACGCAGGTCATCGCGGCGCACGGGCTCTTCGTCGCGATCGGCCACACGCCGAACACGCAGATCTTCGAGGGCCAGCTCGCGATGGCCGGCGGCTACATCAAGGTGAAGAGCGGCACCGACGGCAACGCGACCGCGACGAGCGTGCCCGGCGTGTTCGCCGCGGGCGACGTCGCCGACCACGTGTACCGCCAGGCGGTCACGTCGGCCGGCACCGGTTGCATGGCCGCGCTCGACGCGGAAGCTTTCCTCGACGTTGGCAGTTGACAGTTGTCAGTTGTCAGTTGTCAGTTGTCAGTGGCAGCCGGCGTTTCCGGTGGTCGCGTGCCCGGTTCCTGGTGTCAGGCTGAACAACAAAGACGTTGCATCGGCGCTCGATGCACCGCCACTGAAGCCGCAGGCGCTCCTGTCAACTGTCAACTGTCAACTGTCAACTGTCAACTGTCAACTGACAACTGACAACTGCAAAGCATGGCCAAGCTCACCGACCTCAAGGCGCTCCTCGACGCGAAGCGGGCGACCGAGCCGGCGCCGCAAGCGACGCAGCCGACGCCGTCGCGCCGGTCCGCCGGCGCAACCGTTGCGTCGCCCCGACGGGCCATCGCCGCGGCGAAGCATGCGGAAGGCGACATCGATCTCGCCGCCGCATTCGCCGACGTCGCGCGCATGAAACCCACGCGTCGCGCGCGGATCGCGCGCACGCCTCCGTCACCGGTCCCGCGGCAGCGCATCGCCGACGAACGCGACGCGCTCGAAGCCTCGAAATACGGCGCCGAGCCCGCGCCGCACACCTGGGACATCGGCCAGGAAACCGAGAGCGGCCAGACCTGGCTTCGCGCCGGACTCGGAACCGACGTGCTCGCGAAGCTGCGGCGCGGGCAGTGGGCGGTGCAGGCGGAACTCGACCTGCACGGCCACGACTCCGACGCCGCGCACGACGCGCTGGCGGACTTCCTGGACGAGGCCCGCTCGGCCGGCATGCGCTGCGTGCGCGTCATCCACGGCAAGGGACTCACCTCGCCCAACCGCGAGCCGGTGCTGAAGGGCAAGGTGCGCCGCTGGCTCGCGCGCTGGGACGACGTCCTCGCCTACTGCGAGGCGCCGCGCCACGCCGGCGGCGGCGGTGCCGTGCTCGTGCTGCTGCGGGGACGTTGACGTGCGACGGGCCGCGCTGGCGCTCGTCCTCGCCGTCGCGGCGACCTCCGCGTACGCCCTCGACGCGCTCCCCGGCGCGCGGGAGGTGACCTTCGACGGCAAGCGCCTCGTCCTCGCCGATTCGGGCCGGACGCCGGCGGAACACTGGCGCGAGTTCCTGCCCGCGGGTGAGACGTTCGCGCGCTGGACCGTGCTCGCGTCGATCCGCGAGTACCCCGGTCATGCCGATCCGAAGGCGCTCGCCGGTGAACTCGTCCGCGCGTTGAAGCGCAGCACGCCCGATGCTCCGATGGCGCTCCTCGAACATCCGAAGTCGGGCGATGTGATCGTCGACTTCATCACCTGGCCGCCCGACCGCGCGTTCGTCGAGTTCAACCTGTTCCGCTACGGCAAGCGGGACGGCGGCGGCGTGGTCGCGCAGCAGTATGCGCTGCGCGCGTACGGGGATCCGGGCGACTTCCTGCGCCGCCTGAAGTCCGAACGGCCGAAGCTCGTCGACGCGATGGCCAAGGCCGGTCTGGAGGCCAGGCGCTGACGTCTCGCGCGGCGGGCCTGCCGCGTTCGCCCGGACCGCGACCGCCGTCAGAGCACGCGATGGTCGAGCGCGGGCAGGCGCCCGCGCACCTGCGCGATGCGGGCCGGGTCGACGTCGCCGACCACGATGCCCGGCCCGTCCTCGGTACGCTCCGCGACGACCTCGCCCCAGGGATCGACGAGGAGCGAGTGCCCGTAGGTCCGCCGCCCGTTCTCGTGCACGCCGCCCTGCGCCGCCGCGAGCAGGTACGCCTGGTTCTCGACCGCGCGCGTGCGGACGAGGAGGTGCCAGTGCGCGCTGCCGGTCGTGTGCGTGAACGCGGAAGGAACGACGATCAGGTCGCATCCGGGGAGCGCCCGGTAGAGTTCGGGAAAGCGCAGGTCGTAGCAGATCGACAACGCGACGCATATCCCGGGCAGGTCGCAGGCGACCGGCGCGTGGCCGCGTTCGATCGTGCGCGTCTCGTCGTAGGCTTCCTCGCCCTGCGCGAAGCGGAACAGGTGGATCTTGTCGTAGCGCGCGAGGCGCGCGCCGTCGGGCCCGTAGACCAGGCAGGCGCTCTTCACCCGCGCCGGGTCGTCGCAGGCGAGCGGCACGCTGCCGCCGACGAGCACGATGCCGTGTTCGCGCGCGGCGTGCGCGAGGAACGCCTGCTGCGGCCCGTCGCCGTCGCGCTCGCGCGCGCGCACCTTGTCCGTCGCGCGCGCGCCGAGAATCCCGAAGTATTCGGGCAGGAGCACCAGTTTCGCGCCGGCGTCCGCCGCGGCGGCGACGAGGTCGCGCGCCAGATCGAGGTTCCGCGCGACGTCGCCGCCGGACACGGTCTGCACCGCGGCCACGCGGATCGGGGCATTCATCGCGGCGGCGGAGCGGGCGCAACCGGGACCGCTTCGGTGGACGGCGCGGTCGCCGTCTTTCCGGTCGCCTGCGCGTCGGCCGCCGCCACCGGCGCGCGCGAACCCACCTGCTGGACCACCGGATCGCTCCAGGAGCCGGTGATCCGGTAGTCGTAGCTGAAGATCTGGTCGAGCGGGTTGTTCATCGCGTTCTGCGCGAGCAGTGCGCCCGCGCCCACCGCCGCCGCGACGAGCGGATTCGCCGCGAGCAGCAGCATCGCCGCGCCCGCCGTGCCCGCCGAGATCGTCGCCGACAGGGCCGGCTTCACGCGGACCGCGAGGTCCTGGGTCTCCTGCGCGAGATCGACGCGGCCGCGGATGGTGACCTGCGCCGCCGGGCCGCGCATCTCGAGCGTCTCGGTCGACATCACGCCGCCCTTGATCCTGGCGTCGCCGGTGATCCGGTCGAACGAGAATCCCTCGCTGAAGACGTCGCGAAAGTCGAGCGTGATGCGGCGGGGCAGCGCCTGCAGCGACAGCACGCCGAGCAGACGCCCGATGCCCGGGTCGACCTGCAGGAACTGCCCCGCGCCGCTCTCGAGCTTGAGCGATCCGGACAGCGCCGCCGGCTCGAAGTCCGAAGGAGCGCCGGGCCATTCGAGCTGGCCGCTGAGCGTCGTCGGTGCGCCGCGAACGAGACCCGGATAGCCGAACTTCGCGAGCATCGCGTCGGCATCGTCCGCCTGCAGCGAGACGTCCAGCCGCGTGTATTGCTCCGTGCCGATGCCGCGCCACCAGCCGTCGGCCTGGATGCGCCCGGCCACGGAGGACAGCGCGAGCTTCGAGATGCGCCAGTCGGCGCCCTGCGGCGTCGCGGCGAGTTCGAGGCGTCCGAGGTCGCGGTCGCCGGAGACGAGCGACTCGCTCACGACGTCGATCGCAGGCCACGGATTCTTCGCGTCGTCCGCGCGCGCCCGCGGGCCGGTTTCCGCGCCCTGCCATGGCGTCAGTTCGCCGGCGCCCGGCAACGACAGACGGCTGAGCCGGGCGACGAGCCGCCCATTGGGCGCCGCGGGCGTCGCGCCGTGCCAATCGGCATTGCCCGTCGCCTCGCGCGACTTGATCTGGACGCGCCAGTCGTCGCCGACCGCGCGCATCGAAGCCTTGACCTCGTTGAACTTGCGCCCGAACGCGCCCAGCACGCCGACGTCGAGATCGACGCCCATCACCGAGGGCATCGACGACGCCGCTTCCGCGCCACCCCGCTCCATCACCTGCGATCGCAGTGCGAGCCAGTCGGCGAGGTTCAGCGCCGGCACGTCGCCCCGAACCCAGACACCCGTGCGACCGGCGTCGCCCGGCTGCAACGCCGCGCGGCCGAGCAGCACCATGACACGTTCGGTCGCGAGCTTGCCGCCGGCGAGCCGGCGCTTGACGACGACCTGCCCCGCGCCCGCGAGTTCGGCGCGCAGCGTGTCGCCGCCGCCCTGCGCATCGGGGATCCGCTCGACGCGCAACGCCGCAGGCGCTGCCGCGGTCTTGCCGACCGGCGAAGGCAGGTCGATCTCGACGCCGCGCAGCGTCGAATCGAGCTTCCATTGCGGTTGCCCGGCGCGATCCTCGAGCGCGAACGTCCAGTCCGCCGTGCCCGACAGGCGCGCGCCGAACCCTGCGGGGAGTTCGCCGCGCACGGCGGAGATGCTGGCGTTGCCCCGCGCCGTCATCCGCACCCCGTCATCGCCGGTCGACATCGAGAACTCGAGCGGCCCACCGAACGCCTTCGCGGTCGCGCCGGTCGTGCTGACGCTCCGCTCGGTGACGACGAAACGGGCGTTCATTTCTGCGAGCGGAGGCACGCCCGGCAGCGCGAACGCGTTGTTCTCGACTTCGAAGTCCCCGGCCACCTTCGTGGTTCCCTCCTCGCCGAGCGGAAGGTCGAAGCGCAGCTTGAGCCGCGCGCTTCCGGTGGCCTCCGCGCCGTCGAGCGCGTGGTGGGTCCATCCGGCGATCGGACTTTGCGCGACGAACGCGAGGAACTCCGCCGTCGGCCCGGTCACGGTGCCGTCGACGGTGACGATCGGCGTGTCCGCGGCGAGATCGGCGATCGTCACCCGCGTGGGCCCGACGTCGGCGCCGAGAATTCGGGCGCGCCGCGCCGCAAGCGTGAGCGCACTGCCGTCGATCCGCAGTTCGGCGTCGACCTCCCGGACGGCGGGCCAGCCCGCGGCGTAGGTGAGGCCACCGCCGCGCACGTTCGTCGTGACCGTGAATCGTCCCTGCTTCGGATCGCGGAACGGAAAGTTCGCGAGATCACCCTGCACGGCGAGCTTCGCGCCGTCGAGGGTGCCCGCGGTGAGCGCGGAGCCGAGCCACCCGCGCAGGCCGTCGCTCGTGGCGAGCGGAAGATAGCGCACGATCGCGCGCTGGTCGATCCGGCTCAACTGGACCTTGAGATCGACGACGCCAGGTCCCGAACCTGCCGCACGCCAGGTTCCGGTCGCGGTGCCGGCGGCATCCGGATTGGCGAAGGCGAGCGATTCCAACTCGACGCTGTCGAACGCGCCGCGCCAGCGCAACACGCCGTTCAGCGTGTCGAAGGAAATCGGCGCCGCGAACGTCCGCGGCAGCGCGAACGCGGTCCGGCGGCTCGCGATCCGCACGCTGCCGCCGCGCTCGTCGGCCTGCAGCCGCGCGGACAGGCCGGTGACGCCCGGCACGCCGCCCGACGGCGCGATGCCGAGTTCGACCGCCTCGGCCTCGGCGGCGAACGTCTTCGGCGCCTCGGAGGAGCCCTCCCAGCGGTACCGCATGTCGCGCAACGTGCCGCGCGGCGCGAATCGGGCGAGTTCCGTGCGCCACGACGCGGGCATCGGCAGACTCGCCGCGATCGCCGCGAGGGGGGCGAGGTCGAGCCGGTCGGCGCTGGCGCGGCCGCTCCGGTACTCCCCGTTCTCCGCGACCGACGCCTCGAACGTGAAGTCGATCGGCGTCACGACGGCGCCCTCGCGGGCGACGAGCGACAAGCCTTCGGTGGACATCCGGCGGGTCGCGCCGTCGGCGCGCCAGGCGACGCGGCCGCCGATGCGCTCCAGTTCGAGGGGCGGCAGGCCCTTCTCGAGCACCGCGTGCACGTCCTCGAGTTCGACGTCGGCGGTCAGTTCGCGCATCCGTCCTGCGGCGGCGTCGATCCAGATCCGCACGGCGCCGCGGCCTTCCTCGACGGGCACCGGCCAGGGAATCCACCCGCCCAGCGCGGCGAGGTCCGCGTAGTCGAGCTTGAGGTAGAACCGCGCGTCGATCTTCCCCCAGTCCATCGTCGTCGCGTTCACGAGGTCGGCGCGGAAGTCGACGGGGGCGGCGAGTTCGGCAGGGGGCCGGCCGGTGAGCCCGATGCGGTGATGCGAGGACCCGAGCGGATGCTCGAGCTGGAAATCGACGTCCTCGAGGACGAGCTGCGGTCGGCCGCGCGCTTCGTCGTTCCAGACGAGGAGCGCGTCGTGGATCGAGATCTCGCGCTGCTTCAGCAGCCACTCGGCGAAGCGCCCGCCGCTCGCGGCGTCCGACGGGTCGAATTCGACGCCGGCCACGCGGAACCGCCCGCCCGGGAGCCGGGTGATCACGAGTTCCGGCCGCTCGATCGCGAAGTGCTTGAGCCGCGGCTCGAACGTCGCGATCGACAGCCACGAGATGGTCGCCGACACGCTCGGCAGGAACAGATCCGGGCGCTCGTCGCCACCCCCTTGCGTCGCCCGGACGCGAAGTCCCCCGATGTCCACCGTGGGGTTCCAGCCGTCCCAGCCGGTCGTGATGCGCTCGATCGTCACCGGCGCCCCCAGCATCTGCGAGAGCCGGTCGGCGATCTGCGGCCCGTAGTTCTCGACGTGCGGCAGCAGCACGTAGCGCACGACGAGGAGCGCGGCGCAGGCGAGCGCTACGAGGATCGCGAACGCGGTTCCGGCGAACGCGACGAGGCTCCAGAAGCGCGAACGGCGCGCGATGGACTCGCCGGCGGGAGCGGGAGCGGCAGGCATAATGGGTGGAACCGTTCCGCATTCTATCGGATCGACCCGGGGCAACCGGGTCGTGCACCCTCGTCGCATGCAACTCGAAGACGCGCTCGCCTACAGCCACTACGCCCGCCGCCTCACCGAGGCGAACCCGGCGCTCGGTGACGAACTTCGCGCGAGCCTCGAAGCGCCGTTCGACTGGCACCATGCGCAGGCCGCGATCGGCGCGGTCGTGGCCGGCGACAGCGCCGCCGGCGCGATCGGCCCGGCGCTCCGCGCCCTGCGCGCACGCGTCTTCCTGCACACGCTCGCGCGCGACCTGACCGGCCGCGCGGACCTCCCCGAGGTGTGCCGCGCGATCACCACGCTCGCCGAGGTCGCGGTCGACGCGGCGGCCTCGGTCGCCCGGCGCGACCTGGTCCTCCGCCACGGGGAGCCGATCGGCGAGGAATCCGGCGCGCCGCAGCCCCTCGTCGTCGTCGGCATGGGGAAGCTCGGCGGCGGCGAACTGAACGTGAGTTCCGACATCGACCTCGTGTTCCTCTACCCGGAGGAGGGCGAGACGAACGGCGCGCGAGCGATCGCGAACCGCGAGTTCTTCGAGCGCCTCGGCCGGCGGCTGAACACCACGCTCGCCGACCTGACGGAGGACGGGTTCGTGTTTCGCGTCGACATGCGGCTTCGCCCCTACGGCGAGGCCGGTCCGCTCGCGCTGCCGTTCTCCGGACTGGAGACCTATCTCGTCACGCAGGGCCGCGCATGGGAGCGCTACGCATGGCTCAAGGCGCGCGCGCTCACCGGCGTGCCGCAGGGTGAACTCGACGCGATCGTCGCGCCGTTCGTGTTCCGCAAGTATCTCGACTACGACGCCTACGACGGCCTGCGCGACGTCCACCGGCAGATCCGCGAACAGGCCGCGCGGCGGGACGCCGAGGACGACGTGAAGCTCGGGCCCGGCGGCATCCGCGAGATCGAGTTCACCGTGCAGGCGCAGCAGATCGTGCGCGGCGGGCGCGAGCCGGCGCTCCGCGTGCGCAACACGCGCGAGGCGCTGCGGGCCCTGCGCGAGCGAGACTACCTGCCGGAGTCCGCGGCCCGCGCGCTCGACCGGGCCTACGTGTTCCTGCGCGAGACCGAGCACCGCCTGCAGTACCGCGACGACGCGCAGACGCAGGCGCTGCCCGCCGACGCGGGCGAATGGGCCGCGCTCGCGCGCTCGATGCGCTTTCCCGACGAACGCGCGTTTCGCGCGGCGCTCGACGCGCATCGCCGCGAGGCCGGGCTCAAGTTCGCGTCGGTGTTCGGCGACGGCGCCGAGCGCGCGCCGCAGGCGGGCGACGCGACCTTCGCGGGGCTCTGGTCATC
This sequence comes from Burkholderiales bacterium, assembly GCA_015075645.1. Taxonomy (NCBI): domain Bacteria; kingdom Pseudomonadati; phylum Pseudomonadota; class Betaproteobacteria; order Burkholderiales; species Burkholderiales bacterium. Next base: position 318,769 of record JABTUF010000002.1, read on the forward strand.
GCCCGCGGCCGACGAGGCGTCGATCGCCGCGCTCGCGAAGGCCGGATTCGACGATCCCGCGGAACTGCTGGCGCTGCTCGCGCGCTCGCGCGCCGGAGCGCGCTACGCAGCCCTGCCCGCGGTGTCGCGCCAGCGCTACGACGTGCTGGTCCCGCAGATGCTCGCCGTCGCGTCCGCGCATCCGGGGCCGTCGGGCGCGCAAGCCGTGTTCCTGCGGCTCCATGCGCTCCTCGACGCGGTCGCGCGGCGCAGCGCCTACCTCGCGCTCATCATCGAGCATCCGCCGATCCTGCCGCGCCTCGCGACGCTGATGGGCGCCTCGTCGTGGGCCGCCGACTACCTGACGCGCCGGCCGCTGCTGCTGGACGAACTGCTCGATGCGCGCGCGCTCGCCGCCGAGCCCGACCACGCGGCCTGGCGCGTCGAACTCGCGCGCATGCTCGCCGACGTGGCCGGCGACCAGGAGCGCGAGATGGATGCGCTGCGCCACTTCCAGCATGCGCAGGCGTTCCGGCTGCTCGCGCAGGACCTCGCCGGGACGCTCACCGTCGAGCGGCTGGCCGACCACCTCTCCGCGCTCGCCGACGTGATCCTCGACGCGGCGCTCTCGACCTGCTGGGCCCACCTCGCCGGCCGCGACGCGAAACCGCCCGCCTTCGCCATCGCGGCGTACGGCAAGCTGGGCGGCAAGGAGATGGGTTACGCCTCCGATCTCGACCTCGTGTTCATCTACGATACGGCCGGCGACGACCCCGATCCGGACGCGACGCTCGCGCGCTACACGCGCCTCGCCCAGCGGCTCAACACCTGGCTCACCGCGACCACCTCGGCCGGCCAGTTGTACGACACCGACCTCCGGCTGCGTCCGGACGGCGCGAAGGGGCTGATCGCGACCTCGCTCTCGTCGTTCAAGCGCTACCAGCGCGAACACGCGTGGACCTGGGAGCACCAGGCGCTCACCCGCGCGCGTCACTGCGCGGGCGACGCCGCGATCGGCGCGGCGTTCGAGGCCGACCGCATCGCGCTGCTCTGCCTGCCGCGCGACCGGGCGAAGCTCGCGGGCGAAGTGGTCGAGATGCGCCGGCGCATGCACGCCGGCCACCCGAATCCGACCCGGCATTTCGACCTCAAGCACGACATGGGCGGCATGGTCGACATCGAGTTCACCGTCCAGTACCTGGTGCTCGCGTTCGCGCACGACCACGTGACGCTCACCGGCAACCTCGGCAACATCGCGCTCTTGCGGATGGCCGGCGAACTCGGCCTCGTTCCCGCCGAACTCGCTTCGCGCGTCGCCGACGCCTACCGCGAGTATCGCCGGGTGCAGCACGCGGTGCGGCTGACCGGCGCTCCCTCGGCTCGCGTCGATCCCGCGGCGCACGCGGCACGCCGCGCCGACGTGGTCGCGCTGTGGATGGCCGTCTTCGGCGCGCCCTGGCAGGCCCCGCCGGCCGAACGTTCCTGACGGCCTCGTCGCCCGGGTTCAGCGCGCGATCGCGGCGGACCGGCGGCGGTCGCGCGATCGGCGTGCAGAGCGCGCGCCCGGCTCGGCCGCGAGTTCGCGTCCGGAGCGCTCGAGTTCCTCGCGGGCGAGGCAGTGCATCACCGCCCGCCAGGCGGCCTCGTCGCGCGGCCCCGTCCGGCCGAACACCGCGGAGAACATCCTCCGCTGCAGCGTCGAGAGCCGCCGCTCGAGCGCCCTCCCGGCGGCCGTCAGCGCGAGCCGGCGCACGCGCGCGTCGTCCGGATCGGCGAGCCAGGCGATCAGGTCCTGCCGCTTCAGATCCCGCAACGGGCCGGCGAGCGACTGCTTCGACACCGCGAGCGTGCGGCGCAACTCGCCCACGGTCGGACGCTTCAGGCGCGCCACGAAGAAGAGGACGCGGTGGTGGGTCCGCGCGAGCGCGCGCTCGGCGAGCAGCCGGTCGGCCTCGCCCACGAAGCCGCGGTAGGCGAAGTACATGAGCTCGATCGCGGCGTCGAGCGCTGCCTCGCGCGCGCTCACCGTGCCCCCCGTCTTGACCCGCGGTCGGGGAGCGACGAAAATAGGTCAACCTGCATGACCTATTTTGCCCGGGATCGGGCGCCGGAGGCAAGCCGGCGGCGGGAAGGTAGAATCCCGGGCGACACGAGAAGGAGCGCAAGCGATGTCGATGGCGGACCGTGACGGCTGGATCTGGTACGACGGCAGGCTCGTGCCGTGGCGCGAGGCCACGACCCACGTGCTCACCCACACGCTGCACTACGGGATGGGCGTCTTCGAGGGCGTCCGCTGCTACAAGACGGTCGACGGCCCGGCGATCTTCCGGCTCGCCGACCACACCGCCCGCCTCGTCAATTCGGCGCGGATCTTCGGCATGAAGATCCCCTATTCGCCGGCCGAACTCGAGGAGGCCCAGAAGGAGTGCGTGCGGAAGAACGGCCTCGACTCCTGCTACATCCGCCCGATCGCGTTCTACGGCAGCAAGGCGATGGGCGTCGCCGCGAAGTCGAACCCGGTCCACGTCGCCATCGGCGCGTGGCCCTGGGGCGCGTACCTCGGCGCGGACGGCATCGAGAAGGGCATCCGCGTGAAGACCTCGTCGTACACGCACCACCACCCGAACATCACGATGTGCAAGGCGAAGGCGGTCGCGAACTACTCGGTGTCGATCCTCGCGAACCAGGAGGTCACGCACGACGGCTACGAGGAGGCGATGCTGCTCGACCCGCAGGGCTTCCTCTGCCAGGGCTCCGGCGAGAACGTGTTCATCGTGCGCGGCGGCGCATTGCACACGCCCGACCTCTCCGGCGGCGCGCTCGAAGGCATCACGCGCGAGACCATCATCGAGTTCGCGCACGAACTGCGCATCCCGGTCTACCAGCGGCGCATCACGCGCGACGAGGTCTACATCGCCGACGAGGCGTTCTTCACCGGCACGGCGGCCGAGGTGACCCCGATCCGCGAGTACGACCAGCGCGCGATCGGTTCGGGGTCGCGCGGGCCGGTCACGAAGAAGCTGCAGGACCTCTTCTTCGAGACGGTGAACGGGAAGAACGCCGCGAAGAAGCACTGGCTAGCGAAGGTGTGACGATGGACGGCTCCCCCGCGGCGAAGACGGACGACGCGGTCGTCGTCGATCCGAAGCACCTGCCGGCGTTCTGCCCCAATCCGGCGATGCCGCTGTGGAGTTCGCACCCGCGCGTGTTCCTCGACCTCGAGCCGACCGGCGAGGCCTCCTGTCCCTACTGCGGCACGCGCTATCGCCTCGCGGGCGGACCGCGCGCGGGCGGCGGGCACTGACCGCGGCGTCGCCGCCGCGCGGCGATCCGGGGCGGCCGCGAACGCAGGACGCAACGAGAACCGGGCGATGGATCGCACGCTGATCGTCGCGCCCTCGTGGGTCGGCGACGCGATCCTGGCCGAGCCGCTCGTCTCGCTCCTGCGCGAGCACGGCGAGGAGCCGTCGATCGACGTGCTGGCGCCGCCGTGGTGCGCGCCGGTCTACGCGCGGGTACGCGGCATCCGCAGGATCATCGAAAATCCGATCGGACACGGCCGCCTCGCGCTCGCGGAACGGCGACGCATCGCGCGCGAACTCGCCGCGGAGCACTACGCGCGCGCGTTCGTGCTGCCGATGAGCTTCAAGTCGGCGCTGATTCCCTGGCTCGCGCGCGTGCCCCGGCGCACCGGCTTCCGCGGCGAGATGCGGCGGGTGCTGCTGAACGACGTCCGCAAGCTCGACCGGCGCGAACTGCCGCGCCTCGTGGACCGCTTCTGCGCGCTCGCCGGACCTCCCGGCACGCGCGTACCGATGCCGCCCGCCCCGGTGCTGGTGCCGGACCTCGCGAACCGCAACGCCGCGATCAGGACGCTGCGGTTGAAGGGCGAAGGACCGGTCGCGATCCTGTGCCCGGGCGCGGAATTCGGGCCGTCGAAGCGCTGGCCACCGACGCACTTCGCGACGCTCGCGCGCCTCTTCGCCGAGGCCGGAGCGCGCGTGTGGCTGCTGGGTTCGCCCAACGACAAGCTCGCCGCCGACGCGGTGAAGGCCGCCGCCGGCGACACGATCCGCGCGATCCGCGACGTCACCGGCCGGACCGACCTCGGCACCGCGATCGACCTGTTGTCCGCGGCCACGGTCGTCGTCAGCAACGATTCGGGACTGATGCATGCGGCCGCCGCGGTCGGCGTGCCGGTCGTCGCGCTGTTCGGCAGTTCGTCGCCGGTCTACACGCCGCCGCTGTCGCCGCAGGCGAGCATCGCGAAGATCGACATCGCCTGCAGCCCCTGTTTCAAGCGCGAGTGCCCGCTCGGGCACTTCAAGTGCATGCGCGAACTCTCGCCCGCGCTGGTCTACAATCTGGCGCGCCCGAGTCTCCCGCCGCCCGCCTGACCATGGCCAAGGTCCGCACGCCCCCGATCTACACCACGCCGCAGGACGCCGCGCTCGCGTTCTACCAGGCGTTCGAGGCGCGCGACCTCGACGCGATGATGGCGACCTGGGCCGACGACGAGGAAGTGGTCTGCGTGCACCCGGGCGGCCCTCGCCTCGTCGGTTACGAGGCGATCCGCAACGCGTGGGAGCAGTTGTTCGCCTCGGACGCGCGGCTGCGTTTCCGACTCGAGCAGCCGATCGCGATCGACACCGTCGGGCTCGCGGTGCAAAGTGCGATCGAGCACGTCTTCCTCGCCGACGGCAGCCCGCGCGGCATGGCGGTCGCGACCAACGTGTTCATGCGCACGCCGACCGGCTGGCGCATGGTCTGCCACCATTCGTCGCCGTCGCCGACGGTCGTCGCGTCCACGCCGTCGGGCCCGTTGCACTAGCCTGTGGGTCGGGCTTCAGCCCGACAGGCCTCGTACCGATGCGATGCAGACGCGTCGGCCTGAAGGCCGACCTACGTGGGGGTGGTGGGTCGGGCTTCAGTAACCGTGTTGGATGTCAAGCCTGGAAGGGCTGATGATCGCGAACCATGGCGTTAAGGATGCGCAGGAGTTTGTGCATGCACGCCACGATCGCGACCTTCTTGACCTTCCCGGCAGCCACCAGGCGTAGATAGAAAACCCGGATCACCGGATTGCTGCGGATCGCCGTCAGCGTGGCCATGTAGAGCACGCGGCGAACCTCGAAGCGGCCCCCCTGGATCCAGCGGCGTCCTTTCTTCTGCCCCGAGTCTCGCGCCATCGGCGCGACCCCCACCAGCGCGCTGATCTCGGCCCGCAGCAGCGTCCCAGTTCCGGCAACCCAGCGATCAGCGTCGCGCTGGCTACCGGCCCGATGCCTCGGGTCGACCGAAGTAACCGGTCGAGTTCCTCGTGGTGGTGCGCCACATGGGTCTGCATCTGCCGGTCGATCTGGTCGAGCTGGCGTTTGATCGACTCGATCATCGCCTCGATGCTCGGCCGCACCTTGCCAGGCCGCGAGGGACTCGAGGCGCTGTCGTTCGGACAGCAACATGCCCAGCAGCTGGCGCCGGCGCGTCACCCAAGCCGCCAAGTCCTGCACCTGTTCGTCCACCGGCGGTTTCAGGTAGCGTTGGAAGTCCGGCGCGTGCCTCAGCATCTGCCCGAACTCGGCCAGCACCCGCGCATCGATCCGGTCCGTCTTCGCCCGGGCCCACCCCTTGGCAAAGTCCCGCGCCCGCTTCGGATTGACCACCGCCACCGCCAGCCCCGCCGCCTGCAGCGCACGCCAGCGGCGCTTCGCCGTCGCCTCGGTGGCCTCCATCACCACCAGCGCCCCGCCGGCACCTGCGCCACCAGCTCCGTGTGCCCTTCCGGATCGTTCCCGAACTCCCCCGCCGGCCCCGTACCGCCCAGCGTCACCACCTCGACGCTCGCCTTCGCCACATCGATCCCCACCACCACCTTGATTTCGGACATGGTCTTCGCACCTCGTGCTTGTCAATGCGCGCTGGCCTTACGGCCGCGCACGTAACCGTTCGAGTTCACGAAGACCGGCGCGGCCGCGCGCCATGGACTGAAGCACGGGTTCGACTTACCCTGGCCGGAAACAGGCTGCGCGTCCGAGTCCGGACTTCTCCTCCACACTCTACCGCGCCGGTCTGCCAACAACATACAAGCCCGACAGGCCTCGTACCGATGCGATGCAGACGCGTCGGCCTGAAGGCCGACCCACCACTCTCGCCCGTGGGTCGGGCTTCAGCCCGACAGGCCTCGTACCGATGCGATGCAGACGCGTCGGCCTGAAGGCCGACCCTCTCGCCCGTGGGTCGGGATTCAGCCCGACAGGCCTCGTACCGATGCGATGCAGACGCGTCGGCCTGAAGGCCGACCCACCACTCTCGCCCGTGGGTCGGGCTATGCCCGACAGGCCTCGTACCGATGCGATGCAGACGCGTCGGCCTGAAGGCCGACCCACCACTCTCGCCCGTGGGTCGGGCTTCAGCCCGACAGGCCTCGTACCGATGCGATGCAGACGCGTCGGCCTGAAAACCGACCCACCATTCTCGCCCGTAGGTCGGGATTCAGCCCGCGCACGCCTCGTACCGATGCGATGCAGACGCGTCGGCCTGAAGGCCGACCCACCACTCTCGCCCGTGGGTCGGGCTTCAGCCCGACAGGCCTCGTACCGATGCGATGCAGACGCGTCGGCCTGAAGGCCGACCCACCATTCTCGCCCGTGGGTCGGGCTTCAGCCCGACAGGCCTCGTACCGATGCGATGCAGACGCGTCGGCCTGAAGGCCGACCCACCACTCTCGCCCGTGGGTCGGGCTTCAGCCCGACAGGCCTCGTACCGATGCGATGCAGACGCGTCGGCCTGAAGGCCGACCCACCATTCTCGCCCGTGGGTCGGGCTTCAGCCCGACGCCGTTCGTGCCGAAACGAAGGAAAGACGTCGACAACCGTTCAACGCTTCCGTGGCCGCTCGCGCTCGTCGGCGTCCACTGCCACCGGGTCGCTCGCCGGAAACGTCGCGGCGAGCGCGTCGTCGAGCTCACGATCCACCTGTTTCGTGTCGCGGCGCACGCGGCGCGGAGGCGCTGGAGGCGGTGCCGTGAAGTCGGGGCGGCGGCGTTTCGCTTCGCGTGTCATCGGGCCGTCCGACCGGTCATCGCGTCCCGCCGACCGTCATGTTCTCGATGCGCAGCGTCGGCTGCCCGACGCCCACCGGAACGCTCTGGCCGTCCTTGCCGCAGGTGCCGACACCGGTGTCGAGGCGCATGTCGTTGCCGACCATCGTCACGCGCGTCAGGCAATCCGGGCCGTTGCCGATCAGCGTCGCCCCCTTCACCGGATGGACGAGCCTGCCCTTCTCGACCTTCCACGCCTCGGAGGCGGAGAACACGAACTTGCCGCTGGTGATGTCGACCTGCCCGCCGCCGAAATTGGCCGCGTAGAGTCCGTCGTCGACCGACGCGAGCACCTCGGCCGGATCGCGGTCGCCGGCGAGCATGATCGTGTTGGTCATCCGCGGCATCGGCAGGTGCGCGAAGGACTCGCGCCGGCCGTTGCCGGTCGGCGCCGCCCGCATCAGGCGCGCGTTCATGCGGTCCTGCATGTAGCCGGTCAGCACGCCGTCCTCGATCAGCACGGTGCGCCGGGTCGCCTGCCCCTCGTCGTCGACGTTGAGCGAACCGCGGCGGCGCTCGATCGTGCCGTCGTCGACCACCGTGATCCCCTTCGCGGCGACGCGCTGGCCGACGCGGCCGGAGAATGCGCTCGTGCCCTTGCGGTTGAAGTCGCCCTCGAGCCCGTGGCCGATCGCCTCGTGCAGCAGAATGCCGGGCCAGCCGGGTCCGAGCACGACGGTCATCGGACCGGCCGGCGCGTCCTTCGCCGACAGGTTGAGGACGGCCTGGTCGACCGCCTGCTTCGCATAGTCCGCGAGCAACGCGTCGTCGAAGTACGCGTAGCCGAAGCGGCCGCCGCCGCCGGCGTGGCCCTGCTCGCGCCGGCCGTGCTCCTCGACGATCACGGTGATCGACACGCGAGCGAGCGGCCGGACGTCGGCGACGATCTCGCCGTCGCTCCGCGCGATCAGCACCGTCTCCTGCTCGCCCGCGAGCGAGGCCATCACCTGCACGACCCGCGGGTCCGCCGCGCGTGCCTTCCGTTCGAGCCGCTCGAGCAGCGCGACCTTCGACGCCTCGTCGAGGCTCGCGACCGGGTCGTCGCCGCGGTAGAGCGTGCGCGCGGCGCCGCGCCGGCCGACCGGCGCAGAGGCGCTCTGTCCCTGGCGGCCGATCGCACGCACCGCGGCCGCGGCGTCGTCGAGCGCGGAGGCCGAGATGTCGTCGGAGTAGGCGTAGGCCTGGCGCTCGCCCGACACCGCGCGTACCCCGACACCGCGGTCGATCGAGAAGCTTCCCGATTTGACGATGCCTTCCTCGAGGCTCCAGCTCTCGAAACGGGCGTGCTGGAAATAGAGGTCGGCGAAGTCGACGTCGTGGCGGTGGATCGCGCCGAGCACCCGCGTCAGCGCGTCGTGCGACAGGCCCGCGGGCGCGAGCAGGAGCGCGCTCGCATGAGCGACGAGCGATTCGCTGACCGGAGGAACGGAGAGGTCCATCAGTGGGCAGTTGACAGTTGTCAGTTGACAGTCGGCATGCGAGGCAACGCGCCCATTCTACGCCCCGTGGTCTGCGGACCCTCTGCACTTCATCCCGATGGCGCCCTGCGACCGCGCGTTGCCGACTGACAACTGACAACTGACAACTGTCAACTATCGACTGCCCGCTGCTGCCCCAGGTAGGTCGCGGCGACGCGCGGATTGGCGGCGAGTTCCGCGCTCCGACCCGAGAGCACGAGTTCCCCGGTCTCCAGCACGTAGCCCTCGTCGGACACCTGCAGCGCGGCGCGCGCGTTCTGCTCGACCAGCAGGATCGACACGCCGGCTTCGCGCAGCGCCACGACGATGCTGAAGATCTCCTTGACGACGAGCGGCGCGAGCCCGAGCGAGGGTTCGTCCAGCATCAGGAGTTTCGGTCGGCCCATCAGCGCGCGGCCGAGCGCGAGCATCTGCCGCTCGCCTCCGGACAGCGTGCCGGCGAGTTGCGTCCGTCGCTCGAGCAGCCGGGGGAAGCGGTGGAACACCTCGTCGAGCGAGCGCTTGACCGCCGCTTCGCCGTCGCGGCGGCGCGCGAACGCTCCGAGCGCCAGGTTGTCGGCCACGCTCATCGAGGCGAAGAGCTCGCGCTTCTCGGGCACGAGCACGAGACCGCGGGCGACGCGCTCCTCGACCGAGCGTCCCGCGAGCGATTCGCCGAGGTAGCGCACCTCGCCCTGCGCGGGCAGGAGGCCCATGACCGCGCCGAGCAGCGTCGTCTTGCCCGCGCCGTTCGGTCCGATCACCGTGACGATGCGACCTTCGCCGGCGACGAGCGAGACGTTGTGGACCGCTTCGACCTTCCCGTAGCGGACCGAGAGCGACCTCACTTCGAGCAGCGGAGCGCCGGACGCCGTCGTCATACGCCACCCAGGTAGGCTTCGCGCACGGCCGGGTTGCGTTGGATGTCGGCGGGCAGCCCCTCCGCGAGCTTCTCGCCGAAGTCCATGACGACCAGCCGGTCGGCGAGTCCCATCACGAACTCCATGTCGTGCTCGACGAGCAGGATCGTCATGCCCTCGCCCTTGAGCGTGCGCAGGAGCGAGGCGAGCGACTGTTTCTCGAGGTAGCGCAGGCCGGCGGCCGGCTCGTCGAGCAGGAGCAGCGTCGGATCGCAGGCGAGGGCGCGCGCGATCTCGACGATGCGCTGCTGCCCGAGCGCGAGGCTCCCGGCCGCGTCGAACGTATGCGCCGCGAGGTCGCAGCGCGCGATCTGGCGCGCCGCCTCGGCGCGCGTGCGCTCCTCCTCGCGCCGGTCGAGACGCAGCGCCGCGCGTCCGACCCCCGCGCGGCCGCGCAGGTACGCGCCGAGCGCGACGTTGTCGAGCACGCTCATTCCCGGAATCAGCTTGACGTGCTGGAAGGTGCGACCGACGCCCCGGCGCGCGATCTCGTGCGGCGGCCGGCTGCCGATCGACTCGCCGCAGAACCGGATGTCGCCGGAGGTGAGCGGCAGCGCGCCGGAGATGAGCGCGAACGTCGTGCTCTTGCCCGCGCCGTTCGGCCCGATCAACCCGACGATCTCGCCCGCGCGGATGTCGAACGAGAGATCGTTCACGGCGACGAGCCCGCCGAAGGCCTTGCGCGCCGACTTCACCTCGAGCAGCGGACCTTCGCCGGTCGCGTGATCGCGGGGCGCGAGCGGCTCGGCCTCCCGCACCGGTGCGGGCGGCGCCTTCGGCAGCAGGCGCTCGATCCACGGCCAGACCCCGTCGCGTGCGCGTTGCAGGAGCACGATCAGGAGCACGCCGAACACGACCATCTCGAAATTGCCGGTCCGCCCGAGCAGTGTGGGCAGGACGTCCTGCAGCACCTGCTTCAGCACGGTGATGAGCGTCGCGCCGACGACCGCGCCCCACACGCTGCCGGCACCGCCGACGACCGCCATGAACAGGTACTCGATGCCGGCGATGATCGAGAACGGCGTCGGGTTCACGAACCGCTGCAGGTGCGCGTAGAGCCACCCCGACAGGGCCGCGAGCAGCGCGGCGTAGACGAACACCACGATCTTGAGTCTCGCTCCGTCCACGCCGAATGCCTCGGCCATCTCGAAGCCGCCGCGCAGCGACCGGATCGCCCGACCCGGCCGGGAGTCGAGCAGGTTGTTCGTCGCCCACAGCGAGAGGAGCGTCGCGCCCCAGATCAGGTACCAGATCGCCCGCTCGTCGCGCAACTCGAATCCGGCCACCGAGATCGCCGGAATGCCGGTCATGCCGGTGTGCCCGTCGAGGAACTCCAGGTTGCCGAACAGGAAGTACAGGCTGATGCCCCACGCGATCGTGGCGAGCGGCAGGTAGTGGCCGCGCATCCGCAGCGTGATGAACCCGAGCGCGAGCGCGACCGCGCCGGTGAACGCGAGGCCCACCACGAGCGTGAGCCACGGCGAGGCGCCGTAGCGCGTGGTGAGGTACGCGGTCGTGTACGCGCCGAGCCCGACGAACGCCGCCTGTCCGAACGAGGTCTGCCCGGCCACGCCGGTCAGGAGCACGAGGCCCAGCGTGACGATGCTGTACAGGCCGATGTAGTTGCCGAGCGTGACCCAGAACGGCGGCGCGACGAGCGGCGCCACGGCCACGAGGACGACGAACACGACGACGGCGGCGGCGGACCAGGCGAGACGCATCGTGACGATCCGTTTCGCCTACTCGTCTTCGTCGTGGTGCTGCGACGTGAGACTCCGCCAGAGCAGCACCGGGATGATGAGCGTGAAGACGATCACCTCCTTGAACGCGCTCGCCCAGAACGACGAGAACGACTCCAGCAGCCCGACGAGCAGCGACCCCGCGGCGGCGACCGGATAGCTCGACAGACCGCCGATGATCGCGCCGACGAAGCCCTTGAGCGACACGAGGAATCCCGAGTCGTAGTAGACGGTCGTGATCGGCCCGATCAGCACGCCGCAGAACGCGCAGACCAGCGCGGCGAGCGTGAAGGTGAGCATGCCGGCGAAGTTGGGCGAGATGCCCGCGAGGCGCGCACCCACACGGTTGACCGCGGTGGCGCGCAGCGCCCGCCCGTAGAGCGTCCGGTTGAAGAACAGCGCGAGCGCGACGATCAGCGCGAGGCTCGTCGCGACCACCAGCACGCTCTGCCCGCTCACGATGAAGCTGCCCCAGGTGAGCGACGCCGCGGTGAACGGGGGGGTGCGCGAGCCTTCGGCCCCGAAGAACCACAGGCCCATGCCCAGCATCGCGAAATGGAGCGCCACCGAGACGATCAGGAGCACGAGCACCGACGCTTCCGCGATCGGTTGGTAGACGATCCGGTACATGAGCGGACCGAGCGCGGTGATCGCGACGAGCGTCAACAGGATCTGCACGACGAACGGCAGCGCGAGTGGCGCGGCCGCTTGCAGCAGGCCGGCGATCGCCAACGGAGCCCCCGCCCACAGGACCAGCCGGCGGACGAGGCCCCCGGCGTCGCGCTGCCGCAGCGCGCGGACGATCTCCATCGCCCCCGCGACCGCGGCCATCGCGGCCAGGAGGCCCGCGATGCCGGATGCCTTGCCGAGCTGCAATCCGGCGAGCGTCAGCGTCGAGAACGCGACGAACTCGCCCGACGGCACCCAGATCACCCGCGTGACCGCGAAGACGAGCACCAGGGAGAGCGCGAGCAGCGCATAGACCGCGCCGTTGGTGACGCCATCCTGCGCGAGCAGCGCGGCGATCGAGAGGTCCATCGCGGGAGCCTACCAGACACGCGACGGGCCGGCGGGGGTGGCCCGGCCGGCCCGTCGGGGAACGTCGAGGGCTACTTCACCAGCACCCACTTGCCGTTGTCGATCTTCACCATCACGCGCGCCCGGTTGTCGAGGCCGTTGTGATCGTGCGGGGTCATCACGAACACCCCGTGCGTCGCCACGACGTTCGCCTTCTCGAGCGCGTCGCGGAGCGCCGCCCGGAACGCCTTGGTGCCGGGCTTGCCGTGCTTGAGCGCCTCGGGGATCGCGCCGCGCAGCAGCATGTAGCTGTCGTAGGCGTGCCCGCCGAAGGTCGACCGCGTGCCGAACTGCTTCTCGTAGGCGGTGACGTACTCGGCCGCGACCTTCTTGATCGGGTTGCTGTCGGGGAGTTGTTCCCAGACGAGCATCGGGCCGACCGGGAGCAGCGTGCCGTTGCCGTCCGCGCCGACGACGCGCAGGAAGTCCGGATTCGCCACCCCGTGCGTCTGGTAGACCTTGCCCTTGTAGCCGCGCGCGGCGAGTTCCTTCTGCGGCGTCGCGCCCGGCGTGCCCGCCGCGCCGATCAGGATCGCGTCCGGCTTCGCGGCGATGAGCTTCAGCACCTGACCGGTCACCGAGGTGTCGTTGCGGTTGTATTTCTCCTCGGCCACCACCTTGATGCCTGCGGTCTGGGCCGAGCGCTTGATCTCGGCGAGCCAGCCGTCGCCGTACGCATCCGCGAAGCCGATGTAGCCCATCGTCTGCACGCCGTTCGCCTTCATGCTGACCGCGATGGCGTCGGCCATCAGCGCGTCGGACTGCGGCGTCTTGAACACCCAGCGCGTCTTCGGATTCGCCGGGTCGACGATGCGCGACGCGGCCGCCATCGAGATCATCGGCGTCTCGCCTTCGACCGCGGCGTCGATCATCGCGAGCGAGTTGGGCGAGGTGGTCGAGCCGACCACGACGTCGACCTTGTCCTCGGAGATGAGTTTTTTCGCGTTCTGGACCGCCTTGGTCGTGTCCGACGCGTCGTCGAGCACGATCCAGTTGATCTTCTGCCCGGCGATCGTGGTCGGCAGCAGCGTGAAGGTGTTCTTCTCCGGGATGCCGAGCGATGCGGCCGGGCCGGTCGCCGAGAGGGTGACACCGACGTTGATGTCGGCGAACGCTGCGGGGGCGACCGCCATCGAAACGGCGGTGGCGAGTGCTGTCGCGAGCTTGCGTGGAAACATGGTCCTCCTCCGGGCAATCGTGGGGAACCGGCCGGACCATGGCGGCGCTTCAACCGCGCCGGGACCGCCGGGATCGTCGTTCTCGTCCGGCCGGAGCGCGTTCGCGCTCCGCGTCGCCTGCGACGTACCGGCCGGATTCTGGCAAGGCGGCGACTCGCGGTCAATGCGGCGAACTTGACCGAAATCACGCCGCCGCGTCCCGGACACCGCCGACGGTCAGCCAGGCGAGCACATCGCGACCGCGCCGGGGCCGTAGCCCTCGGCCACGCCGCCCGCGGCCACCATTCGGTCGCGCGTGTCGGGCGACAGGGTGTACCGGTGGTTGGTATCGGGACGCCGATTCCAGATGCGATAAACCGGCAGCGTGCCCGACGGACATGCGCCGGTTGCGCGATCCGGGCTCGCGAGTTGCATCGCGGCGGGACTCTCGAGCACGAACTGCGGATAGACCGCCTGCGCGATCGCGCATTCGTCCGGATTCGCGGAGAAGAAGTGGGAACTGCCGAATCCCGGCGGCAGCCAGAAACGGCAGATCGGCACGCTGCCCGCGACCGCCGACGCGAAGGCGCGGAAGCCCTCGCCGGTGCGCCGCCACCCGGCGATCGCGCCCGAGTCGAGGCCCGCGATCTCCGCGGGATCGGAAGTGATGAAGTAGTGGTCGAGACCCGCGTGGTGATACTCGACGACCGGGACCGTGCCCGCGGGGGCGCTCCCGAGCCGGAGGATCCGGCCCCCGCCGAAATCGGCGAGGTAGATCTCGCCCGCCTCGTCGCGCCCGAACGTGCTGACCTGGAATCCCGCCGTGCCGATGAAGCGCCGCGTGTAGCCTTCGGCGTGCGAGCCGACCGCGGCCCACAGCTTGCCGTTGCAGAAATCGGCGAACAGGTACGCGCCGCGCACCTCGGGCAGCGCGCTGCCGAGGTTCACCTCGCCGCCGGTGACCGAGCAGCCCTCGTCGTGCGGGTAGCTCACCACCGGCGCCGTGTAGCCGGAAGATGCGCAGGGCGCACCGCCGCCGAGCCCGGTGCAGCGATCGCCTTCGAGCACGCGCCAGCCGAAGTTGGGCGGCTGCGCGCCGCTCGCCACGACGTCGATCTCCTCGAACGCGTCCTGTCCGACGTCGCCGATCCACAGGTCGCCGTTGCGCGGATCGAACGCGTAGCGCCAGGGGTTGCGCAGGCCGACCGCCCAGATCTCGGGCCGCCCTCCTCCGTTCGCATACGGATTGCCCGGCGGGATCGCGTAGGGCGCGCCGGCGTCGACGTCGATGCGCAGCATCTTGCCCAGCAGCGAACCCGGATCCTGCGCCCGGTTCTGCGGGTCGTTGCCGGCCCCGCCATCGCCCATCCCGATGTAGAGGAGGCCATCGGGGCCGAAGCGCAGACCGCCGCCGTTGTGGTTCGCGTACGGCTGGTCGATCACGAGCAGCACGCTCGCGGACCCGGGATCGGCGCGGTCGGGCGTCTCCGGAGGAACGAGGTAGCGCGCGATGACACTGGCGCCATCCGGCTTGCGCGTGTAGTTGACGTAGAAGAGTCGCGTCGATGCGAAGCGCGGGTGGAACGCAATGCCGAGGAGGCCGCGCTCGTCGCCGGCGATCACGACCGCGCGCAGATCGATGAAGGGCGAAGCGGCGAGCGCGCCATCACGCAGGATGCGGACGATCCCGTCCCTCTGCGCGATGAAGAGCCGCCCGCTGCCGTCGCCCGCGTGCGTGATGTCGATCGGGGACGCGAGGCCGGCGGCGACCTGGACCAGCGGCAGCGGCTGCGGTTGCGCGAGCGCGACCGGTGCGTGAGACGCGACGAGGACGGCGAGCAGGCGGAGGGTTCGGTGCATGGGCCTCTCCCGCGTGCCCGCCCCCCGGCCGGGCCCGCGTGGCGTTCGGGTCAGCGCTTCAGCAGATCGCGGATCTCGCGCAGCAGCACGACATCCTCGGGCGGGGCGGCGGGGGGCGCGGGCGGGGTCTCGCGGCGCAGGCGATTGATCGACCGCACCATCAGGAAGATGATGAACGCGAGGATCGCGAAGTTGATCGCGACGGTGAGGAAGCTGCCGTAGGCGAACAGCGGGACGCCCGCCTTGGTGAGCGCCTCGTAGGTCATCGGCCCCGAGTAGCCCGCCGGGGGATCGCGCAGCAGCACGAACCAGTTGGTGAAGTCGAGGCCGCCGAAGATCCGGCTCACGACCGGCATGATGATGTCCTTGACGAGCGAGTCGACGATCTTGCCGAAGGCCCCGCCGATGATCACGCCGACCGCGAGGTCGACCACGCTGCCCTTCAGGGCGAATTCGCGAAACTCCTTGGCGAACGCCATGGGTCCTCCCGGATTCAGATGGCCGCTTCGCCGGACTCGCCGGTGCGGATGCGGATGACCTGTTCGACCGCGGTGACGAAGATCTTGCCGTCGCCGATCTTGCCGGTGCGCGCGGCCCGCACGATCGCCTCGATCGCCTGTTCGACCAGCGCGTCCTGCAGGATCACCTCGACCTTCACCTTCGGCAGGAAATCGACGACGTATTCGGCGCCGCGGTAGAGCTCGGTGTGGCCCTTCTGGCGGCCGAAGCCCTTGACCTCGGTGACGGTGAGCCCGGTGACTCCGATCCCGGAGAGCGCCTCGCGCACCTCGTCGAGCTTGAACGGCTTCACGACCGCTTCGATCTTCTTCATGGCTTCCCCGGCTCCCGTCCGCGGCGAAAGCTTACACGACGGCCGCTGCGCCGTGCTACCCGCGCCGGTCGGGGGCGCGTTCCCATTCGCGCCACGCCGAGGTGATCGGGTAGCGCCAGTCCTTGCCGAAGCCCCGCGGCGTGATCCGGATGCCGACCGCCGACTGCCGCCGCTTGTACTCGTTCACCTTGATCAGGCGCACCACGCGGGCCACCGCGTCCGCCGGCAGGCCGAGCGCCGCGATGTCCGCGGGGCTCCTGTCCTCCTCGACGTAGGCCTCGAGGATCGCGTCGAGGATCTCGTAGGGCGGCAGCGAATCCTGGTCGGTCTGGTTCTCGCGCAACTCCGCGCTGGGCGCGCGGGTCAGGATCCGCTCGGGAATGACCCGTCCGAGTTCGTTGCGGTGGCGCGCGAGCCGGTAGACGAGCGTCTTCGCGATGTCCTTCAGCACGGCGAAGCCGCCCGCCATGTCGCCGTAGAGCGTCGCGTAGCCGACCGCCATCTCGCTCTTGTTGCCGGTGGTGAGCACGATGGCGCCGGTCTTGTTCGACAGCGCCATCATCATCGTGCCGCGAATGCGCGCCTGGATGTTCTCCTCGGTCGCGTCGGGGGCGAGGCCGCGGAACTGCGGCTCGAGCGCGTCGAGGAACGCGCGAAACGGGCCCTCGATCGGGATCTCGTCGTAGCGGATGCCGAGGATGCCCGCCATCTCGCGCGAGTCCTCGAGGCTCATCGGCGACGTGTAGCGCGACGGCAGCATCACCGCCCGGACCCGGTCGCGGCCGAGCGCGTCGACCGCGATCGCGAGCGTGAGCGCCGAGTCGACGCCTCCGGAGAGCCCCAGCAGCACGCCCGGGAAGCCGTTCTTTCCGACGTAGTCGCGCACGCCCATCACGAGCGCCTGCCACACCTGCGCCTCCTGGCGCGGATCGAGTCCGCCGCGCACCGCGCGCGGGGTCGCGCCGTCGAACGCGGCGAGCGCGATCGTCTCGTGCCACGCCGGCACCTGCTGCGCGACCGAGCCGTCGGCGGCGACGACCATCGACGCGCCGTCGAACACCAGTTCGTCCTGGCCGCCGACGCGATTGACGTAGACGACCGGCAGCCGGATCTCGCGCGCGCGCGACGACGCCACCGCGAGGCGCGCCGCCTGCTGTTTCGTGTGGTACGGCGATCCGTTCGGAACGACCAGCAGTTCGGCGCCCGCTTCCTTCGCCTGCGCCGCCGGTTCGGGGAACCACAGGTCCTCGCACACGATGAAGCCGCAGCGCACGCCGGCCACGTCGACGACGCAGGGCGCGCCGCCGGGCGAGAAGTAGCGCTGCTCGTCGAAGACCGTGTAGTTCGGCAGCCGTTGCTTCCGCGCGACCGACACGACCCGGCGGTCGCGGATGACCGCGAGCGCATTGTGCCGCCGGCCGTCGCGTCGTTCGGGAAAGCCGACGACGAGCGTCGTGCCCTCGACCTCGGCGGCGAGCGAGGCGAGTTCGGACGCGCAGGCGTCGAGGAACGCGGGTCGGAGCAGCAGGTCCTCGGGCGGGTAGCCGCAGAGCGAGAGTTCCGGCGTGACCACCAGCTCCGCGCCCGAGCGCACCGACGCGCGCACCGCGTCGACGATCCGTCGCGCGTTGCCCGCGAGGTCGCCGACGACCTGGTCGAGCTGCGCGAGCGCGATATGCATGCGACGATGGTAGCAGACGGCCGATTCCCGGCACCCCCGCTCGCGGGCGCGCGACCCGAATCGGGCGACAATGGCGCCGACCATGCGCCCTCTCCCCTCGAGCGCCGCGACGCCATCGTCGGCCGGACCGCTGTCCTTGCGCGCGGACGTGTCGCTCGCGTCGATCGACGCGAGCGACTGGGACGCGCTCACCGGCGGCCACCCGTTCCTGCGCCACGCCTTCCTGAGCGCGTTGCACGAGTCCGGATGCGCGAGCCCCGCCACCGGCTGGTCGCCGCGCATCCTCACCGCATGGCGCGGCGGCACGCTCGCGGGAGCCATGCCGCTCTACGCGAAGATGCACTCCTTCGGCGAATACGTGTTCGACTGGGGCTGGGCCGACGCCTTCCGCCGCCACGGGCGGCGCTATTACCCGAAGCTCGTCGCGGCGGTGCCGTTCACGCCGGTGACCGGCCCGCGCCTCCTCGGCACCGACGCGGACGTACGGCGCGCGCTCGTCGAGTCCGCGCTCGAACGCGTGGCCGACGGCACCCATTCGTCGCTGCACGTCCTGTTCACCGACGACGACGACGCGAGCCTCCTCGACGCGATGGGCCTCGTCGTCCGCCAGGGCGTGCAATTCCACTGGACGAACGGCGGCTGGCGCGACTTCGACGACTTCCTCGCCGCGTTCACCCACGACAAGCGCAAGAAGGTCCGCCAGGAGCGCCGCCGGCTCGCCGAGCGCGGCGTCGCGTTCGAGCGCAAGCGCGGGCACGCCATCACTTCCGCCGACTGGGCGTTCTTCTTCCGCTGCTACGAGGCGACCTACCGCGCGCACCGATCGACGCCCTACCTGACGCTCGATGCCTTCGAGCGCATCGGCGCGGCGCTCGGCGACCAGGCGATCCTGGTGCTGGGCGCTCGCGAGGGCCGCCCGCTGTGCGCCGCGCTCGACGTCACCGACGGCGCCACGCTGTGGGGGCGCTACTGGGGCGCGGTCGAGGACGTGCCGGGCCTGCATTTCGAGGCCTGCTACTACCAGGCGATCGAGCACTGCCTCGCCCACGGCATCCGCAGGTTCGAAGGCGGCGCGCAGGGCGCGCACAAGCTCGCGCGCGGGCTCGAGCCGGCGGTGACGCGCTCGTCGCACGCGATCGGCGATCCCGCGTTCGCAGCCGCGATCGCGGAGTTCTGCGCGCATGAACGTTCCGGCGTGGCCGCCACGGTGGGCGAACTCCACGAGGCGCGGCCGTTCCGGCGCGTGCCGGAGCCCGGATGAACGCTGCGGCGCCGGTGCTACGATCACCGCACGGAAAACCGATGCTCCCCGACATGAACGACTCCGTCCTGCTCGCGCGCGAAGGCCCGGTCGCCACGCTGACGCTGAACCGCCCCGCCGCGCTCAACGTACTCGACCTCGCGATGGTCGACGCGCTCGTGGCCCTGACCGCCGAGGTCGCCGCCGATCGGTCGCTCCGGGTGCTCGTCGTCCGCGGCGCGGGCAGGCATTTCATGGCGGGCGGCGACATCCGCACGTTCGCGCAATCGCTCGGCCGCACGCCCGACGAGCGAGGGCGCGAGTTCGCGCACCTGCTCGAGCGCGTGCACACCGCGGTCGAGACGCTGGCGCTGATGCCGCAACCGGTCGTCGCCTGCGTGCACGGGGCCGTCGCCGGCTTCGGCCTGTCGTTGATGAACGCCTGCGACCTCGCGATCGCGTCCGACGACGCGTACTTCGCGGCCGCCTACCGGCAACTCGCGGTGACCCCCGACGGCGGCGGCACCTGGTCGCTGCCGCGCATCGTCGGGCAGCGGCGCGCGCTCGAGATCATGCTCCTCGGCGAACGCTTCGACGCGGCACGCGCCCTCGCGATCGGACTCGTGAATCGCGTCGTGCCCGCCGGTGAACTCGGTGCGGCGGTCGACGCCATGGTGCGTTCGATCGTCGAAGGTCCGCGCGACGCGCTCGCCGGGACCAAGCGCCTCCTGCGCCGCTCGTTCGACCGCGCGTTGCCGGAGCAACTCGCCGCCGAGGCCGCGAGCTTCTCCGGACTCACGATGGACGACGACTTCGTCGAGGGCGTCAGCGCGTTCCTCGAGAAGCGGCCGCCGAGATTTCGCGACTGACCATCGGCGCGCGGTGCGGCCCGCGGCCCGGGAGCGCGATCGATGCTACGTTTCGTCGTCGTCGCGCGGCAGGCCGACCCACTTCTGCTGCGGCCCCCCCTGCCCCGGACCCTTCGCCCCGCCCCCCCGTCCGCGGCGGCGGCGCTTCTTCTGCCCGGGGGCATGTCCCGGAGACCATCCGCCGGAGTCGCCGCGTGGCCGGTGCGAGGTCATCGGGCCCTCGCCCGGCCGGTAGCCGGACACCGGACCGTTCAGCACGTTGCCGTTGACCTCGCGCTCGACCCCGCGTTCGCTCGACGCACCCGCGTTCGGGCGCTGGCCTCCCGGCCCGCCGCGCTTGCGGCCGCGCCGTCGCTTGCGCCCACTGCCCGTGCGCGCGCCCTCGGCCGCGCCACCGGCCTGCGGCTGCGCATCCGCCCCGTGCGGGCGCGAGGCGTGCCGCGGCTTCTGCCCGCCCTGCGGACGCTGCCCCTGCGGCGCCGGCGCGCCGCCCTGCACCTTGAGGCCGGCGGACTTCAGCAGCGCGTGGGTCTCCTGCGGCTCGAGTTCCATCACTTCGCCGCGTTTCAATTGCGGCGGCATCGCGACGCGGCCGTAGCGCACGCGCAACAGGCGCGACACCGTGAGTCCGATCGCCTCGAACAGACGGCGCACTTCGCGGTTGCGCCCCTCCTTGACGACGACCTTGTACCAGTGGTTCGACGCGTCCTCGTCGCCGCCGGCGTCCTCGACCTTCTCGCACTTCGCCGGACCGTCGTCCAGTTCGACGCCGCGCAGGAGGCTCGCGACCTGCTCGTCGGACAATCGCCCGAGCACGCGCACCGCGTATTCGCGCTCGACCTCGTAGCGCGGGTGCATCAGCCGGTTCGCGAGTTCGCCGGAATTGGTGAAGAGCAGCAGGCCCTCGGTGTTGTAGTCGAGACGCCCGACCGCGATCCAGCGGCCGTCGCGAATCGCCGGCAGCATCCCGAACACCGTCGGACGCTCGTCGGGATCGTCGCGCGTGACGAGTTCGCCCGCCGGCTTGTGGTAGACGAGCACGCGCGCCTTCGGCTCGGCGAAGCGCACTTTCACCGGTTCGCCGTTGATGCGGACTTCGTCACCGGGACCGACCTTCTGCCCGATCTCCGCGGGCATCCGGTTCACCGTGATGCGCCCGGCGAGGATCATCTCCTCCATCGCGCGGCGCGAGCCGAAGCCGCAGCTCGCCAGCACCTTGTGCAGGCGCTGCGGCTCGGAGAAGACCTCGTCAGTGGAGCGTTTGTGTTTCGGGGGCGGGAGGCTCGCCTCGAACCCCTGCATCGCCAGGCTCGACTGGTGAGGATGCAGGCTGGTCTGCCGCATCGGGCCCGAGGATCGGGGTCGCGAGTGCGAGTGCCGCCTCGGCGGCCTTGGCTGGGGCATCGGGAATCTCCAGGAGGGTTGAGGCGTCGAGCTCGGCCAGAGGGGGCAGCTCCGCGAGGGAGCGCAGGCCGAGGTCGTCGAGGAAGGTCCGGGTCGTCGCGTAGAGCGCCGGGCGCCCCGGCGTCTCGCGGTGGCCGACCGCCTCGATCCACTGCCGGTCCTCGAGCGCCTTGACGACGTTCGTGGACACGGCGACCCCGCGGATGGCCTCGATGTCGCCGCGGGTGACGGGTTGCTGGTAGGCGATGATGGCGAGCGTCTCCATCACCGCGCGCGAATAGCGGGGCGGCTTCTCGGGCGAGAGCCGGTCGAGGTAGGTCTGCAGTCCGGGCGTCGCCTGGAAGCGCCAACCGGAGGCGACCTGGACCAGTTCGACCTTGCGTCCGGCCCACTCCTCGCGGATCTCCGAGAGGAGCTTGCGCACGGTCTCGGCGTCGAGCGGCGGATCGAAGAGCCGCGCGAGTTCGTTCGCGGCGACGGCCTCGCCGGCGACCAGGAGCGTCGCCTCCAGAACCCGCTTGACCTCCGCGAGATCGCTCGTCTCGCCTGACGTTCCGGACTCGCCCGCTTCGCTCATGTCGCCCGTGGGTCCGGCATGAGCCGGACGCTGTTCTTCGCCCGTGGGTCCGGCTTCAGTAACCGGACGCTGTTCTTCGCCTTCCGGGGTCCCGGCTTCCGCCGGACGCCTCGACCGCGTCACGACTCGTCTCCCGCGAGCGTGAATCCCGCCTCGCCCTTCGCGTGGACGTGGATCGGGGCGTAGGCCTCCGCCTGGTCGAGGTCGACCAGCTGCTCGCGCGCGAGTTCGAGCAGCGCGAGGAACGTGACGACGAGGTGCGGCACGTCGGCGTGCGCGGCGAACAGCGCGGTGAACTCGACGTAGCGCCCGGCGACGAGTGCCTTCATGATCCGGCTCATCTCGGCGCGCACCGAGAGCTGCTCGCGCGTGACGAGGTGGTGGCGGTTGACGCGCGCGCGTTGCACGAGCCCGGCCCACGCGGCGCGCAGGTCCTCCGGCACGACCTTCGCGAAGCGCTGCGTCGATACGCGCTCGAACCACACCCGCACCAGCGCGTAATCGCGGCCGGCGTGCGGCAACTCGTCGATGGCGCGCGCGGCGGCCTTCATGCGCTCGTACTCGAGGAGCCGGCGCACCAGCTCCGCGCGCGGATCCTCCGCTTCCTCTCCGGGCAGCGCCGGCGGACGCGGCAAGAGCAGCCGCGACTTGATCTCGATCAGCACCGCCGCCATCAGCAGGTACTCGGCCGCGAGTTCGAGCTGCGTGCGCCGCATCATCTCGACGTAGCCCAGATACTGGCGCGTGAGCTCGGCCATCGGGATGTCGAGCACGTTGATGTTCTGTCGCCGGATCAGGTAGAGCAGGAGATCGAGCGGCCCCTCGAAGGTCTCGAGGAACACCTCGAGCGCCTCGGGCGGGATGTACAGATCCGACGGCAGCTCGGCGAGCGGCTCGCCGTAGACGCGCGCGAGCGGCCGCGGCGAGGGCGACGGATGCGCGAGGTCGAGCGAGGCTTCGGTGGACATCGCGCCGGTCAGCCGTACCTGAGGCCCATCGCCTCGCGCACGTCGGCCATCGTTTCCTCGGCCATCTCGCGCGCCTTCTCGCAGCCGTCGGCCACGATGTTCCGCACGAGCTGGGGGTCGTCGAGGTACTTCTGCGCGCGTTCGTGGAACGGAACCTGTTCCCGG
The DNA here is from genome assembly GCA_015075645.1 of Burkholderiales bacterium. Lineage (NCBI taxonomy): Bacteria > Pseudomonadati > Pseudomonadota > Betaproteobacteria > Burkholderiales > Burkholderiales bacterium. Next base: position 341,793 of record JABTUF010000002.1, read on the forward strand.
ATGATCGCGTCGATCACCGGCTGCTTGCACTCCAGGCAGCCGATGCTCGCCGTCGTGCACCCCTTCCACACCCAGTCGCGCGTCGGCTGGTCGGAGTAGACCTGGTGCAGCGGCCACACCGGGCAGCGCTCCGGGTTGCCGGGGTCGCTGCGGCGCACGCGCGCCGGATCGGTCTGCATCGTGCGCACCTTGCGCGTCACTTCGGCGGGATCCTCGCGCAGGAAGATCGCGTTGCCGCGCGACTTCGACATCTTGTCGCCGTCGAGTCCGGGAACGCGCGGCGTCGCGGTCAGGAGCGGCTGCGGCTCGGGCAGGATCACGCGGCGCGCGCCCTCGAGCCAGCCGAACAGGCGCTCGCGGTCGCCGAGCGACAGGTTCTGGGTGTCCTCGAGCAGTTCGCGCGCGGCGGCGAGCGCGGCCTCGTCGCCCTTCTCCTGGAACGCGCCGCGCAGCTCGTTGTAGCGCTTGGCCTTCCGCGAACCGAGCTTCTTCACCGCCGCCTTCGCCTTCTCCTCGAACCCCGGTTCCTGGCCGTAGATGTGGTTGAAGCGCCGCGCGAGTTCGCGCGTGAACTCGATGTGCGAGACCTGGTCCTCGCCGACCGGCACCATGTTCGCGCGGTAGATCAGGATGTCCGCGCTCTGCATCACCGGGTAGCCGAGGAACCCGTAGTTCGACAGATCCCGGTCGGCCAGTTTCTGCTGCTGATCCTTGTAGGTCGGCACGCGTTCGAGCCACCCGACCGGCGCGATCATGCCGAGGAGCAGCGTCAGCTCCGCATGCTCGGGCACGCGCGACTGGATGAACAGCGTGGCGCGCGTCGGATCGAGTCCCGCGGCGAGCCAATCGATGAACATCTCCCACGTGGTGTCGGCGATCGACTCGCTCTCGTCGAAGTGCGTGGTCAGCGCGTGCCAGTCCGCGGCGAAGAACAGGCATTCGTGCTCCTCCTGCAGCCGGATCCAGTTGCGCAGCGCGCCGTGGTAGTGGCCGATGTGCATGCGCCCGGTGGGGCGCATGCCGGAGAGCACGCGGTCGGCGTACATGGCGGGCGGGTCAGAGTCCGAGTCGAAGGTCGACGCCGGTCAGCGCCCCGATCATCGACACGGCGGCACGGTACGGAGGCCCGAGGACGAGCCCCAGCGTGCCGGTCCAGGTGAGCACGACGATGAGTCCGATGACGACGAGGAAGCCGTAACGCTCGGTGTTCGAGTAGGGAATCGCGAGCGACCGGGGCAGGAGCGAGAGCAGGATGCGCCCTCCGTCGAGCGGCAGGATCGGCAGCAGGTTCACGACCATCAGCGACACGTTGATCACGACTCCGGTGAGCGCCATGTAGAGGAGCCCGTCGCTTTCGAGCGCGCCCTTCCCGGACGCGAGTCCGGCCAGCACCGCCCACAGCAACGCCATCACGAAATTCGCACCGGGACCGGCGGCGGCGACCCACAGCATGTCGCGCTTCGGCTGCCGGAGGTTCGCGAAGTTCACCGGCACCGGTTTCGCCCACCCGAACAGGAACCCGCCCAGGAGGAGCGTGGCGAACGGCACGAGCACGGTCCCCATCGGGTCGATGTGCTTCAGCGGATTTAAGGTGACACGGCCCAGCATCCATGCCGTGCCGTCGCCGAACATCCGGGCCACGTAGCCGTGGGCCGCCTCGTGCACCGTGATCGCCAGGATGATCGGAATCGCGGCCAGCGCGATCCGCTCGAGCGACAGGTCCATCGGCGGGCATTCTACCGCAGAACGCGCGAAACGGTTCTCGGAACTCAAACGAGGCCGAGCGCCGCCGGATCGCCCCGGCCACGACGGACCACCGTGCCCGGTGGCGATGCGAGATCGACGATCGTCGACGGCTCGCCCGCGCAGGGCCCCGCGTCGACGAACGCGTCGATGCGCCCGCCGACCGCGGCGACGATCTCGTCCGCGTCGTTCAACGGCGCGTCCGCTCCGGCGAGGACGAGCGAGGACGAGAGCAGCGGCTCGCCCAGTTCGGCCACGAGGGCCGCGGCGACCGGATGCGCGGGTACGCGCATGCCGATCGTGCTCCGCCTGGGATGACGCACGCGCCGCGGAACGTCGCGTGTCGCCGGCAGCAGGAACGTGTACGCGCCGGGCACGCCCTGCCGCACGAGGCGAAACTGCCAGTTGTCGAGCCGGGCGTAGCGGCCCGCCTGCGCGAGATCGCGGCAGACCAGCGTCAGATGGTGACGCTCGTCGATGCCGCGGATCGCGCGGATGCGCGCGGCAGCGTCGAAGGCGTCGAGCGCGCAGCCGAGCGCGTAGCACGAGTCGGTCGGATAGACGACGACGCCGCCCGCGCGCAATGCGGCCGCCGCCTGTCTGACGAGGCGCGGCTGCGGGTGCGTCGGGTGGATGGCGTATCGCTGGGACACGGGGCCCGTGGTCCGGGAGGCCGCGCCGGCGGCCCGGCGGGCGCGTGGCTTCCGGTTATATGATACCGTACCGCTTCATGCTGAATGGCATAAGCCGGACCGCCGCGGATCCGGTGCCGCACCCGGCTCCCCGGTGAACCTCCAGCAACTCCGCTACCTCTGCGCGGTCGTCGACCACGGACTCAACGTGTCGGAGGCCGCCGACGCGCTCGACACGTCGCAACCCGGCATCAGCAAGCAGATCCGGCACCTCGAGGACGAACTGGGCCTCAAGGTGTTCGTGCGCCAGGGCAAGCGACTGGCCACGCTCACGCCCGCCGGTTCGGTCGTGCTCGCGACCGCGCGCAAGGCACTCGCGGAAATCGGGAACCTGAAGCGCGTCGCCGACGAGTTCCGGAGCGAGGATTTCGGCACGCTCGCGATCGCGACCACGCACACCCAGGCGCGCTACGTGCTCCCGAAGGTGCTGCAGGCGTTCGTCGAGCGCTACCCGAAGGTGCGGGTCGTGCTCCATCAGGGCAATCCGCGGCAGGTGGCCGAGCACACGATCGCCGGGGAGACCGACGTCGGCATCGCGACCGAGGCGCTCGCCGATTTTCCCGACCTCGTCACGCTGCCCTGCTACAGCTGGAATCGCTGCGTGCTGGTGCCGCACGCCCATCCGCTCGCGAAGCACAAGGGGCGGCTGACGCTCGAGGCGCTCGCGAAGCACCCGATCGTGACCTACGACTTCACGTTCACCGGCCGCTCGCAGATCAACGCGGCGTTCGCCTCGCGCGGCATCGAGCCCAACGTCGTGCTGACGGCGCTCGACGCCGACGTGATCAAGACCTACGTCGAACTCGGCATGGGCGTGGGCATCGTCGCCCAGATGGCCTACGACCCGGTTCGGGACCAGGGCCTCGCGAAGCTCGACGCGAGCCACCTGTTCGCGCCGTCCACCACGCGCCTCGCGCTCAGGCGGAACGCGTTCCTCCGCGGCTACGTCTACGCGTTCATCGCGCTCTTCGCGCCGAAGTACGGACGCGCCGCGGTCGACGCGGCGCTCTCCGGCGGGAGTCCCGCTCCTTGACCGCGCCGCGCACCGAGGCGCCCGGCCCGCCGGTGGCGACGCGCACCTGGTCGTTCGCGGCGCTCCTGGGCGCGCTGGTCATGCTCGGCCCCTTCTCGATCGACCTCTACCTGCCCGCATTCGCGACCATCGGCGCCGCCTTCGACGTGCCGCAGGTCGCCGTGCAGGCGACGCTGTCGACCTACCTGTTCGCGTACGCGTTCATGATGCTGTGGCACGGCGCGCTCTCCGACGCGCTCGGCCGCAGGGCGGTCGTGCTGGGCAGTCTCGTCGTCTACGCGGTCGCGACGCTCGGCTGCGCGATCGCCGGCAACATCGAGTCGCTGTGGCTCGCCCGCGCGCTGCAGGGGCTCTCCGCGGGCGCCGGCCTCGTGATCGGGCGTGCGATCATCCGCGACCGCTTCCACGGGCCCGACGCCCAGCGGCTGATGGCGCAGGTGACGCTCGTGTTCTCGATCGCGCCGGCCGTCGCGCCCGTCGTCGGCGGTCTGCTGCTCAACGCGCTGGGCTGGCGCTCGATGTTCTGGGCGCTCCTCGCCTTCACGCTCGGGCTCTTCGCGTGGACCGCGCGCGCGCTCCCCGAGACCCATCCGCCCGCAGCGCGCACGCCGCTCCATCCCCGCACGCTGGCGCGCAACTACCGGAACGTGGCGGGTCACGCCGGGTTCCTGATGCTCGGGCTCGTCCCCGCGCTCAACTTCTGCGCGTTCTTCATCTACATCGCGGGCGCGCCGTCGTTCCTCGTCGACCTGCTCGGCGTCTCGACGATGGGTTTCGGCTGGCTCTTCATTCCGCTGATCGCCGGCGTGATGATCGGCGCGTCGGCTTCGGGACGCCTCGCCGGCCGGATCTCTCCCGCGAAGACGGTGCGAACGGGCTTCCTGTTCATGGGCGCCGCGGCGGCGGCGAACGTGCTGGTCAGCGCGTTCGCGCCGGCGCAGGTCGCGCTCAACATCGCGCCGCTGTTCTTCTTCATGATCGGCTCCGCGATGTCGACGCCGACCATCATGGTGATGCTGCTCGACCTGTTCCCGGCCATGCGCGGGCTCGCCTCGTCGCTGCAGGGCTTCGTGCAGTTCGCGCTCGGCGGCCTGGTCGCCGGCACCGTCGCGCCGATCCTCGACCGGTCGCTCCTCGCGCTCGCGCTCGGCATGGCCGCCTTCTGCGCCACCTCGTGGACGCTGTGGGTCGTGCAGCAGCGCCGCACGCACGTTGTTCCCTCTTCCTCACCCACCGACGACCGATGATCCTGCGTCCCTTCGCTCTCGCACTCGCGTTGCTCGGCGCCGCGTGCGCCCAGCCGCTCCACGCCCAGCCCGCCGACGGCAAGCCGCAATCCCTGCCGGTGACCAAAATCCGCGTGGGCGGCCACGCGGTGGACGCCGAGGTCGCCTCGACGCCGCCGGAGCGGCAGGTCGGCCTCATGTACCGCTTCAGTCTGCCCGCCGACCGCGGGATGCTGTTCGTGTTCGCCGAGCCGCAGCCGCTGTCGTTCTGGATGCGCAACACCTACGTCCCGCTGTCGATCGCCTTCATCGACGCACAGGGCCGCATTCTCAACATCGAGGACATGGCGCCGCGCGACGAAACCGGCGTGCCTTCGCGCGGCCTCGCGCTCTATGCGCTCGAGATGCGCAAGGGCTGGTTCGCAGAGCGCGGCGTCCGGCCCGGGACGCAGGTCACCGGCCTGCCGGGCGCGTCGAAGTACTGATCCGAAGGCGACGAACCCGGCGATCGCGCGACGATCGGACCGCCTCGCCGGGACCGGTTCGCCGGGCGCGACGGCGGGACCACGTCCGCGCCCGCTGTTGCAAAGAGCGCAGCGACGTCCCGAAGGTGGCCGCGTCGGCAGGATCACGATGAAAAGCCGCGCCCGGCGCGCGATCCCGCCGCATCGCCGTCCATGACGCAGGCATGAGGGGCGCGGTTCGTCCGCCCTGCGGCACCGAAGGAGGCCGGTCCTGCGGACCGTTCGTCGCCGGTTTGTACACGACAGCCTGTCTCGCGCTAGCATCGACCGGACCGCTTCATCCTGCGCGACCCATGGTCCCGCCCCACCTTGCCGTCCCGCTGCACGCGACCGCGGTCCCGATCCGCCTGGCGAGTTCCGACGCCACGCATTCGGAAGACGCGCCGGCGCACCTGATCCGCCGGTGGGCGCGCGACCTGGGGTTCGACGGCGTGACGACCTTCGCGCTGCCGCAGGCGGGTTCGATCGCGACCGTCGAGCCGGTGCTGTGGTCCACGTGGAACGATGCGTGGCTCGCCCGGTACGCCGCCGAGCGCTGGTTCGACGTCGATCCGCGCCTCGCGCCGACACTCGTCCACGGCCTTCCCTGCCTGTGGGACGGCGGCAGCATTGCCGCCGATCGACGCCCACAGAGCTTCTTCGATGCCGCGGCACGCGAAGGCATCCGCAGCGGCCTCGCGATCCCGATGTCTTCGCCGCGCGGCGGCTCGGTCGTCGCCTTCGACTCGTCCGCATCGCCGATCGATACCGCGCGCCGCAACGCGATCCTCGGCCGGCTCGACGATGCGATGTGGCTCGCGCGAGCGATCCACCTGTGCCGCCGGCCGCTGCACGAGCGCCCGCCGCCCGGAACGCTCGCGTCCCGGCGCCTCTCCGAACGCGAACGATCGTGCCTCGCGCTCTCGGCCAGCGGGCTCACCAGCCGCGACATCGCCGGGAAGCTCGGAATCGCGTCGCGAACGGTGGACTTCCACATCGGCAACGTGCTCGCCAAGCTCTCGGCGTTGAACCGGCACGAGGCCATCGCGAAGGCGATTGCGCAGGGCTGGCTTCCGTCCTGACGCGCCGCGCGCGCGAACCGGACGCCATCCGGGGATCGGCGCCAGGGACCGTTGCCAGGATCAATGCGAATCGTTATCATTCGTTGTGGCCGGCGCATGCGCGTCCGGCTCGACACCGCGCGCCAGCCAGGGATTCCCGAGCCAGCCGTGTCCGCGAAGAGCGTCCACGTCACCGCTTCAGGGGAGTTCCAGCATGCCTCGATCCGCCGCGTCCGCGCGCCGCCGCACCTCGTTCGTCCCGCGTCGCGTCGCCGACGCCCTTCGCACCGGCCTCCGGGTGCCGCACAAGGCGTTCGGCATCGCGTCGCTGTCGCTGTTCGGCGCCGAAGGCGGCGCCTGGGCGCAATCCACCACGACGCCTTCGCCGACACCGACGCTGCCCGAAGTCCGGGTGCGCGACGCCGACGGCTTCAAGGTCGACGCGACGAGCGCGGTGACCCGCACCGACACGCCGCTGCGCGACATCCCGCAGTTCGTCAACATCATTCCGCAGGAGGTGATCCGCACGCAGGGAGCGACCTCGCTCGTCGACGTCCTGCGCAACGTGCCCGGCATCTCGTTCGGTGCCGCGGAGGGCGGCACCCAGGCGAACCAGGTGCTCTTCCTGCGCGGCTTCCCGCTGAACCAGGACATCTTCGTCAACGGCGTCCGCGACATCGGCGAATACAACCGGGACCTCTTCGCCACCGACTCGGTCGAGGTGCTGAAAGGCTCCTCCGCGCTGATGTTCGGGCGCGGCTCCCCGGGCGGACTCGTCAACCAGACCTTCAAGGGCGCGTACAAGGTCGACGCGAGCCGGGTCGACCTCACGCTCGGGTCGTTCGATCAGAAGCGCGCGGTCGCCGACGTCAACGTGCGCGTGGGCGGGAACGGCGCGGTTCGATTGATCGCGCTGGCCGACGGCTCCGGCAACTACCGCTACCCGCAGGACACCGAGAGGTACGGCTTCGCGCCGAGCTTCCTGTGGGAGCTCTCGCCGACGGCGCAACTCACCGGGTCGTGGTACTGGTTCAAGGCACGCGACGTCACCGACTACGGGCAGCCCACGCTCTTCACCAGCGCCCTGGGCTTCTGGGGCTATCCGGAGATGGTGTCGCCGCGCACCTACTACGGCTTCGAGAACTACGACTACGCGAACTACGACGTCAACATCGGCGACCTGCGGCTCGACCTGCAACTCGCCGGCAACCTGTCGTTCACCTCGACGCTGCGCTATTCACGCTACCAGCGGCAGTCCGAGTCGACGATCGCGACGTTGAATCCGATCGACTTCAACGGCAATCCGGTGACGCGCGACACTCCGGTCGACCTCCTGCGCGTCACGCGCAACCACGACACGGGCCGCACGCGCGACAACGACGACGACGCGCTCGTCAGCCAGACCGAGCTCCTGTGGCGGACCGCCACCGGCCCGGTCCGCCACCAGGTGCTGGGCGGCATCCTGCTCGCGCGCGAGAGCCTCGACCGCCTCAACTACCAGCTCGACGCGGACCCGGACAAGCCGGGCGTGCAGGCGCCGTCGTCGATCACGTCGTTCCTCCACCCGGATGCGTCGGCCGAACTCTCGTACTCGAAGGTCGAGAACGCGCGCGGCAACTCGACCGCCGACACGTTCTCGATCTATGTGCAGGACCAGATCGAGTTCACCCCCGAGTGGAAGGCGCTCGTGGGCGTGCGCTGGGACCACTACGACGCGCGCGCGTACTCCACCGGCCTCGGCCCGGGCGTGCTGTCGACCGGACCCTACGAGCGCACCGACCGGATGTGGAGCGGGCGCGCCGGCCTCATCTGGCAACCGACCGCGCGTCAGTCCTGGTACCTCGCATGGGGCAACGCCTACAACCCGTCGGGCGAACTCGGCGTGTACGGAGGCACCGGCAACACCAATCTCAACCCGGTCAACCAGGGCCTCGAGCCGGAGGAGACCGAGAACTTCGAACTCGGCGCGCAGTGGGACTTCGGCGGCCTCCAGCTTCGCTCGTCGCTCTTCCGCACCGAAAAGTCGAACGCGCGCATGGCCGACAGCGCAGGCACCACGGTGCTCGCCGGCAAGCGGCGCGTCGACGGCATCGAGTTCGAGCTGTCGGGATCGATCACGCCGAACTGGGAAATCACCGGCGGCATCGCGTTCATGGACGGCGAGATCGTGACCGGTCCTCCGGCCACGCAGGGCAAGGTGCCGCTCGGCGTCGCCGAGATCTCGGGCAGCCTGTGGACCGTCTACAAGACCGGCGGCGGCTTCGAGTTCGGCGGCGGCGTGCGCGGCCAGAAGGGCACGTGGCTCACCGACACCAACGTGCCCGACTCGCAGATCCCGACCTATGTGGTGCTCGACGCGATGGTGGGCTACGTCGCCCCGAGCTGGGAGGTGCGGGTCAACGGCTACAACCTGACCGACAAGACGTACTACATCGGCGGCTACAACAACCGGCCCGACCGCGTGCTGCCGGGCGCCCCGGTCTCCGGCGCGGTCACGTTCACCTACCGGTTCTGAACCAGGGACCCACGCCATGCTGCTGCGCATCCCCGGCGTCCTTCGCGCCGACGAAGTCGCCCGCATCCGCGAGCGCATCGACGCCGCGGCCTGGGTCGACGGCAACGTCACCGCGGGGCACCAATCCGCGCGCGCGAAGGCGAACCTGCAGTTGCCCGAGGAATCCGCGGTGGCGCGCGAATGCGGCGAGACGATCCTCGCCGCGCTCGGGCGCCATCCGCTCTTCTTCTCCGCGGCTCTGCCGCGCCAGGTGTACCCGCCGCTCTTCAACCGCTACGGGCCGGGCATGACCTTCGGCGACCACGTCGACGGGGCGATCCGCGTGCACCCGCCGACCACGCGACGGATGCGCACCGACGTCTCGGCGACGCTGTTCCTGACCCCGCCCGAGGACTACGACGGCGGCGAACTCACGATCGAGGGCACCTACGGTCCGCAGGCGGTCAAGCTGCCCGCCGGCGACCTCGTGATCTATCCGGCGACGAGCGTGCACCGCGTGACGCCGGTGACCCGCGGCGAGCGCGTGTCGTCGTTCTTCTGGATCGAGAGCATGGTGCGCGACGACGGCGAACGCACGCTGCTCTTCGAGATGGACATGGCGCTCGTGCGGCTCGCGCGCGAAGTCGACGACCATCCGTCGCTCGTCGCGCTCACAGGCTGCTACCACAACCTGCTGCGGCGCTGGGGAGACGCGTAGGACTCAGCGCAGCGACGGCATCGCGAACGACGACGAGCGCAGCGCCTTCAGCGTGAACCGGCCCGCCTCGGTGCCGATCCGTCGCGCGATCCGGCTCGCGAGATCCTCCTTCGGCGTGTAGTCGACGACCTCCTCGGCTTCGAACACGTCGCGCGCGACCGACCCGACCGTGCCGTAGGCGTCGGCGAGCCCCAGTTCCACCGCCCGCTGGCCGTTCCAGACGAGCCCGCTGAACATGTCGGGCGACTCCTTCAGCCGGTCGCCGCGCCCGTCCTTCACCGCCGCGATGAACTGCCGGTGGATGTCCTCGAGCATCGACTCGGCGTACGCGCGTTGCCTGTCGGGCAGCGGCGAGAACGGGTCGAGGAACGCCTTGTTCTCGCCCGCGGTGATCACGCGGCGTTCCGCGCCGACCTTTTCCATCGTCCCGACGAAGCCGAACGAATCGATGACCACGCCGATCGACCCGACGAGGCTCGCGGGATCGACGTAGATGCGATCCGCCGCCGCCGCGACGTAGTAGCCCCCCGACGCGGCCATCTCCTCGACCACCGCGTGCAGCGGGACGTCGGGATGCTTCGCGCGGAGCCGCTTCATCTCGGCGTGGATCTGCCCGGCCTGCACCGGGCTGCCGCCCGGACTGTTGATGCGCAGCACGACGCCCTTGATGCGCGGGTTGTCGAACGCCGCGTGCAACCCCTCGATGACGACTTCGGCGCTCGCCCGCCCGTCGCGGTCGATCTCGCCGTCGAGGTCGACCAGCGCCGTGCACTTGTCGACGCACACCTGCGCGTGCGACGCGAACGCGCCGACGAGCATCAGGAGTCCGATCACGACGACACCGAGCACGAGAAAGCGGAAGAAGATCGACCAGCGCCGCGCGCGCCGGCGTTCGGCCACGATGTCGCTCGCGAGCGCCTCCAGCGCCTTGCGTTCCCAGCCTTCCTCGGTCATGGACCCCTCGCCGAACTCGATGGATGTCGCCGGCCAGTCTACCGCGCCCCCCGGCCGGGCCGGATCCGGGGCCGGGCGCGTGTCCGGGGCGGTGGGCTCAAGCGTACGCTTCGAGCCAGCGCCGCAGTTCCGCGACCGAGCCGACGGTCGCGAGCGGCCCGCGCGACGCGAGCCCCTCGACCGGATGGGCGCCGTACGACACGGCGAGCGCGCACGCGCCCGCGTTTCGCGCGAGATCGAGATCGTGCGTGGTGTCGCCGATCATCAGCGTCTCCCGCGGATCGACCGCGAGGCGCTCCATCAGCGCGAGCAGCATCTCGGGATGGGGTTTGGGGAAGCCCTCGTCGGCGCAGCGGGTCGCGTGGAAGCGGCCGGCGAGCGCGTTGCTGGCGAGCGCGCGGTCGAGTCCGGCCCGCGACTTGCCGGTGGCGACGCCGAGCAGGAAACCCGCGCGCTCGAGGTCGGCGAGGAGTTCGTGCGCGCCACCGAACAGCGGGATCGCGGCTTCACCGTCGAGGTAGCGGCGCCGGTAGTGTCCGACGAGCGCGCGCGCTTCCTCCTCGGAGAGTCCCGGCGCGACATGCGCGAGCGCGTCGCCGAGCCCCAGTCCGATCACGTAGCGCGCGTCGTCGAGGCTCGGCAGCGGCCGCCCGATCGCCCCGCACGCGCCCCGGATCGCCTCGGCGATCAGCGCGGTGGAATCCGCCAACGTGCCGTCCCAGTCGAACACGACGAGGCGGAACCGGCGCGGCGCGAGTTCAGGCATCGGTCCGTCCGGAGGTGGCGGACCCGAGCGTCGCGACGAATCCCGCGAGGTCCGCGGGCAACGGCGACACGATGAGAAGCGCCTCGCCGGTGCGCGGATGCGCGAGGGCGAGGCTCGCGGCGTGCAGGAACATGCGCCTCAGTCCGCGCTCCGCGAGCGCGCGGTTCCACGCGAAATCGCCGTACTTGTCGTCGCCGGCCAGCGGATAGCCCAGGTGGGTCAGATGGACGCGGATCTGGTGCGTGCGCCCGGTGTGGAGTTCGGCCTCGAGGAGCGCGAGCGGCGTGTCGCCCGGCCAGGTGCGGATGCGCCGGAACGTCGTCTGCGCGTGCTGGCCGTCGTCGGCGACGCGCACGCGCCGCTCGCCGTCCTTCGTGAGATAGCGATGCACCGGCAGGCGCACGACGCGCCTGGCGTCACGCCAGCGCCCGCGCACGAGCACCTGGTAGCGCTTGTCGACCTCGCCCGCCCGCCAGGCCGCGTGCAGCGCGGTCAGCGCAGCGCGTTTCTTGGCGATCAGCAGGACCCCCGAGGTTTCGCGGTCGAGCCGGTGGACGAGTTCGAGGAACCGGGCCCCGGGACGGGCGGCGCGCAGGCGCTCGATGACACCGTGCGCCACGCCGCTGCCGCCGTGGACCGCGATGCCTGCAGGCTTGTCGATGGCCAACAGATCGTCGTCCTCGTGGAGCACGGCCAGCCGCTCGCCTGCCCGGATCACCGCGGCCGTGACTGCGGCAGGCGCGACCGGCCCTCCGGTGCGCACCGGCGGCAGCCGAACCCGATCGCCCTCGGCGAGTCGGGTGTCCGGACCCGCCCGCCGCCCGTTCACCCGGACCTCGCCGGAGCGCAGGATGCGGTAGAGGTGACTCTTGGGCACCCCCTTCAGCGTCCGGACCAGGAAATTGTCGACCCGCTGGCCCGCCACGGCTTCGTCGATCCTGACCTCGCGGACACCGTGGTTGCGTAACCCGTTCATTCGCCTCTATAATCACAGGATTCGCCGTGCCCGGCGTCCTGCCGGCGCCCTTCCCCGCTGCCGCGGTTCGCCGCCTGCACCGGGCAACGGCCCCAAGGTGCTCTGCATGGCGCCGTCCTGCCAACGGACGGTGACCGGGAACTCGCTCGCCGGTCGAATGCAGGGTTCCGAACAAAGAGCGATGTTAAGGCATCAGCGCAGCCCCTGGCGCCGCCCCGCGTGAAGCGATGGGCCCGAGGCGCAGGCTGTGCGGCGAACGACCACGATCACGACGATGCGGCAGAGCCCCGGCGCGGCCACGTGCCCCGGTGCATCCCGCCGCATCGCAGGATCCCCCGTCCTTCCGGAACGAATCCGACGCGCACCCGAACGGCCCTCCGCCCGCGCCTCGCGCGAGCGCGGCGGGAATCAAGAGCGATGACATCTTCCTCCTGCCCCGTTCCCTGTCCCGGCCACCCACCGGGGCAGCGCTTCGCACCGTCCCCCGCCGCACCCGCCTGACCCGGGCGGACGGGCCGTCGGCCCCCGCCTGCCTCGCGCTTTCCGTTTCCGCCCGGCCGCCGGCCGCGCGAAGGAAAACGCATGAAACGCATGTTGTTCAACGCCACGCAGGCCGAAGAGCTTCGCGTCGCCATCGTCGACGGCCAGCGGCTCGTCGATCTCGACATCGAATCCGCGGCCAAGGAGCAGCGGAAATCCAACATCTACAAGGCCGTCGTCACGCGCGTCGAGCCCTCGCTCGAGGCCTGCTTCGTCGACTACGGCACCGACCGCCACGGCTTCCTGCCGTTCAAGGAGGTCGCCCGCCAGTCGCTGAAGGGCGGTCGCCGGGGTGACGACGACGAGGGCGACGGCGCCGTTCGCCGCGACCAGGTCCGCGAGGGCATGGAGATCATCGTCCAGGTCGACAAGGACGAGCGCGGCAACAAGGGCGCCGCGCTGACGACCTACATTTCGCTCGCCGGCCGCTACCTCGTCCTGATGCCGAACAACCCGCGCGGCGGCGGCGTGTCGCGGCGGGTCGAGGGCGAGGACCGCAACGAACTCCGCGACGCGGTCGCGCAACTCGAGGTCCCGCCGGGCATGAGCGTCATCGCCCGCACCGCGGGCATCGGGCGCACCGCCGAGGAATTGCAGTGGGACCTGAACTACCTGCTGCAGTTGTGGCGCGCGATCGAGGAGGCCTCGAAGCTCCAGCAGGGCGCCTACCTCATCTACCAGGAGTCGAGCCTCGTCATCCGCGCGATCCGCGACTACTTCCACGCCGACATCGGCGAGATCCTGATCGACACCGAGGCGATCTACGAGCAGGCCCAGCAGTTCATGGGCCACGTGATGCCGGACAACGTGCAGCGCGTGAAGCTCTACAAGGACGACGTCCCGCTGTTCTCGCGCTTCCAGATCGAGCACCAGATCGAGACCGCCTACGGCCGCCAGGTCCCGCTGCCGTCGGGCGGCGCGATCGTGATCGACCACACCGAGGCGCTCGTCGCGATCGACGTGAACTCGGCGCGCGCGACCAAGGGCAGCGACATCGAGACGACCGCGTTCAACACCAACCTCGAGGCCGCGGACGAACTCGCCCGTCAGCTCCGGCTGCGCGATCTCGGCGGACTCATCGTCGTCGATTTCATCGACATGGAGTCGGCGAAGAACCAGCGCGAGGTCGAGAACCGCCTGCGCGACGCGCTGCGTTACGACCGCGCGCGGATTCAACTGGGCAAGATCTCGCGCTTCGGCCTGATGGAGCTGTCGCGCCAGCGGCTGCGCCCGGCGCTCGCCGAGTCCGCCCACCTGCCCTGCCCGCGCTGCCACGGCATCGGCCACATCCGGGGCACCGAGTCGACGGCGCTGCACATCCTGCGCATCCTGCAGGAGGAGTCGATGAAGGACAACACCGCGCAGGTCGTCGCGCAGGTGCCGGTCGACGTCGCGACGTTCCTCTTGAACGAGAAGCGCGGCGACGTGCTGTCGATCGAATCGCGCTTCAAGGTCAACCTGCTCGTCGTGCCGAACCGGCACCTCGAGACGCCGAACTACAAGGTCGAGCGCCTGCGCCACGACGACCTCAATCATGCGGAACCGCTGCCGCCGAGCTTCGACTTGGTCGAGGCGCCCGAGCAGCCCGACCCCGCGAAGGAGAAGAAGGAGGAGGCGAAGGAAGTGCGCCAGGAGGCGGTGGTCAAGGGCGTCACCCCGACGCAGCCGGCGCCGGTGCCGGTTTCGCAACCGGCCGCAGCGGCCACGCCCGCCCCGGTGGCGCAACCGTCGCCCCCGGCCACGACCGGAACCTGGTTCGACAAGATGATGGGCTGGTTCCGCCACAAGCCGGCGGCGCCGAGTGCACCTTCGCCAGCGCCGGCGGAACCCGCGAAGCCGCAGGACCGCCAACGCCGGGATGGGCGCCCCCGCGGCGGACAGCAGGAACGCCGCGAAGGGCGGGACCCGCGACGCGACGGACGGGAGCAGCGTCGCGACGAGCGCCGTGGCGACGGCCGCCAGGACGGCCGCGACCGCCGCGACGATCAGCGTCGCGGAGAGCGGCGCGACGAACAACGCCGCGAAGGCCAGCCGCGTCCGCAACAGCAAGGTCAACGAGGGGCCCCGGGCCAGCGGAGCGAGCAGCAGCGCAACGACGATCATCGCGGCGACGGCGCGAAGCAGGGAGAGGCGGGCCGCGAGCAACCGCCGCGCGAGCCGGCGGCCAGGCAGGAGCGCCCGGAGCGCGAGCGGCGCGAAGGCCAGCCGCGCGAACGCGGGCCGGGCGGCGAACGCAAGTCGCAGGCGCCGCAGAAACCGGCGGCGATGTCGGGCGGTGCGCTCGTCGAAGCCAACGATAGCGCGCCCGCGGGTGCCGAAGAGCGTCGTGACGCCAGCCGCCGCCGTCGCCGCAGGGGTCGTGGAGGCGGCGACCGCCAGGCCCAGACCGGCCAATCCCAGGCCGAAGCCGGCGCCACGACACCAGCGCATGACGCGCTCACCGCGTCGGCCGCGCCTGCGACGTTCCAGTTGCCGGCCGCCTTCGCGCCCGACGCACCTGCGCCCGTCGCGATCGCGGCGCCCACGGTGGCGACCGCGCCCGTCGTCCTGCCTCCGCGTGACGACGCGATGCATCGCGTCGTCGAGGCGGACCCGGAAGCGAGCGCACCGGACGACGCACGGCCACCCGCCGCCGATCGCGAGCCGCCGCGCATCGAGCGCGTAGCACCGATCGAACCTGCGGTGCCCTACCGGCTTCCCGCGGATTCGGGGCTCGAGATGGTGGAGACGCATCGCACGAGCGCCGCGTCGCCGATGGCCGACGAAATCGAGACGCCCAGGCCCAGGCGCGTGCGCCCGCCCCGCGTCGCGGTGACCGAGGAGCCGCTCGAGTTCGTCGAAACCCGCAAGGACACGCCGCCCGCAGGCTGACGGGCTCGCGTCGCCCGGGGCGCGGTCTCAGCGCCCGGGCGGCGCGCCCATCAATCGCGTCACGAGTGCGTCGCTCGCCGACTCGATCAGGTCGAGCACGGTCTCGAAGCCCTCGTCACCTCCGTCGTAGGGGTCCGGCACGTCGCGCCCGCGATGCTGCGGTACGAGGTCGAGGAACAGGCCGAGGTGTCCGGCGTGGTCCGGGGGCCGCATCCGCTGGAGGTCGGCCAGGTTCGAGCGATCCATCGCGAAGATCCGGCCGAAGCGGCTGAAATCCGCGCGCGCGACCTGCCGGGCGCGAAGCGGCGAGAGGTCGTAGCCGCGTTTCGAGGCATGCGCTGTGGCGCGCCAATCCGGCGGATTGCCGACGTGCCAACTGCCCGTCCCGGCCGAATCGATCGCGAGGCGCGAGGCGAGTCCGGCCCGTTGCGCCTTCGCGCGAAACACCGCTTCGGCGGTCGGCGACCGACAGATGTTGCCGAGGCAGACGAACAGGATCGACTCTCGCGGTGCGGATGCGTTCATCGGGCGCGCAGGCGTTTGATCAGGTCTCGGTGGGCAACGCCACGCCGAAGAGCCGCTCCTTGAGCCTGTAGAGGCGGTCGCGGAGTTCGGCGGCCTTCTCGAACTCGAGGTTCTTCGCGGCGTCCAGCATCTGCTTCTCGAGGAGCTTCAGCTCGCGCTCGAGTTCCTTGCCGCCCATCTCGTCGTACTTCGCCTGCGCCTGCGCGGCCTTCATCTCGCGGCGCCCTTCGTCCAGGTCGGCCACGCCCTCGATGATGTCCTTGATGCGCTTCTGCACGCCCTTCGGCGTGATGCCCAGACGCTCGTTGTACGCGACCTGCTTCGCGCGCCGGCGCTCGGTCTCCCCGATCGCGGCCTTCATCGAGTCGGTCATCGTGTCGGCGTAGAGGATCGCGGTCCCGTTCAGGTGCCGCGCGGCGCGGCCGATCGTCTGGATCAGACTGCGCTCGGCGCGCAGGAACCCTTCCTTGTCGGCGTCGAGCACCGCGACGAGCGAGACCTCCGGAATGTCGAGGCCCTCGCGGAGCAGGTTGATGCCGACCAGCACGTCGAACTCGCCCAGCCGCAGGTCGCGGATGATCTCGACCCGCTCGACCGTGTCGATGTCGGAGTGCAGGTAGCGCACCTTGACGCCGTGCTCGCCCAGGTAGTCGGTCAGGTCCTCGGCCATGCGCTTGGTGAGCGTGGTCACCAGGACACGCTCCTGCCGCTCGACGCGCAGGCGGATCTCGGAGAGGAGGTCGTCGACCTGCGTGCGGGCGGGCCGCACCTCGAGCACCGGATCGACGAGGCCGGTGGGACGCACCAGTTGCTCGACCACCTGGCCCGCGTGCTTCCGCTCGTAGTCGGCGGGCGTCGCCGACACGAAGGTGGTCTGCGGCAAGAGGCGCTCGAACTCCTCGAAGGTGAGCGGGCGGTTGTCGAGCGCCGAGGGCAGCCGGAATCCGTAGTCGACGAGGTTCTCCTTGCGCGAACGGTCGCCGCGGAACATGCCGCCGACCTGCGGGATCGTCACGTGGCTCTCGTCGACGAACATCAGCGCGTCGCGCGGCAGGTAGTCGATCAGCGTCGGCGGCGGCTCGCCCGCCTTGCGGCCCGACAGGTGGCGCGAGTAGTTCTCGATGCCCTTGCAGAAGCCGATCTCGACCATCATCTCGAGGTCGAAGCGGGTGCGCTGCTCGATCCGCTGCGCCTCGATCAGCTTCATCTGCGCGACGAAGAACGCCTTCTGCTGCGCGAGCTCGGCCTTGATCGCCTCGACGGCATCGAGCACCTTCTGCCGGCCGGTCACGTAGTGCGACGACGGGAAGACGGTGAAGCGCACGATCTTCTGCTTCACGTGGCCGGTCAGCGGGTCGAAGAGCTGCAGCGACTCGATCTCGTCGCCGAAGCACGAGACGCGCACGGCGTTCTCCGCGTGCTCGGCGGGGAAGATGTCGAGGACGTCGCCGCGGACGCGGAAGGTCCCGCGCCTGAAATCGGTCTCGTTGCGCGAGTACTGGAGCTCGGTCAGGCGCTTGATCGCGTCGCGCTGCGACAGACGGTCGCCCTGCTTCAGGTGCAGGATCATCGCGTGGTACTCGGACGGATCGCCGATGCCGTAGATCGCCGACACGGTCGCGACGATCACGCAGTCGCGCCGCTCGAGGATCGCCTTGGTCGCGGAGAGCCGCATCTGCTCGATGTGCTCGTTGATCGAGCTGTCCTTCTCGATGTAGAGGTCGCGCGACGGGACGTAGGCCTCGGGCTGGTAGTAGTCGTAGTAGCTGACGAAGTACTCGACGCAGTTGTCGGGGAAGAACTCGCGGAACTCCGAGTAGAGCTGCGCGGCCAGCGTCTTGTTCGGCGCCAGAACGAGCGCCGGGCGGCCGGTGCGCGCGATCACGTTCGCCATCGTGAACGTCTTGCCCGACCCGGTGACGCCGAGCAGCGTCTGGAACGAGAGCCCGTCGGCGATGCCCTCGATCAGCTTCTCGATCGCCTCGGGCTGGTCGCCGGCCGGCGCGAACGGCTGGTGGAGCGCGTAGGGGCTGTCCGGAAAGGTGACGACCATGGCTCGCGGCGGCGACGACAATCGCGTATTGTAGATCGAACGATCGTTCGTCGCAATTCGACCTGCCGTCGCCCGCTCGGGGCGTCGGGCGGCCGAGCTTAACGCCCGCTTAAGTCTCCCCGCCTATCTTCGGTCGCGTGCGGGCGCCGTCGCGCCCCGAAACCGGCCAGGAGGCCAGGAGATCTCCATGCAATCGCACGTATTCAAGCGTACTGCCGTCGCGATCGCCGTCGCGGGCGCGTTCGGATTGGGCGCGATCGCTGCCGACCGCCACATCGCGCCCGGCGCCGCCGTCGCCGCGACGACGCCGGCGCCCGCCGCGGCCACCGCCGCGCCCACCCAGCGCGCCGCCCTCCCCGATGTCGCCGATCTCGTCGAACGCGAAAGCGGCGCGGTCGTCGAAGTCAGCATGTCGCGCGGCCTCTCGAAGACCTCGGGCAGCGACGAGCGTCGCGGTCCGCAGGGACGGCTGCCGAAAGGCCTGCCGCCGGAACTCGCTCCGTTCTTCCGCGGCATGCCCGGAGGCGACGACGACGGCCCGGGCCGCGGTCCGTCCCAGGGCATGGGCTCGGGCTTCATCGTCGATCCGAACGGGATCATCCTCACCAACGCGCACGTCGTCGACGGCGCCGACGAGGTGACGGTGAGACTCGCCGACCGCCGCGAATTCAAGGCGAAGGTGCTCGGCAGCGACCAGGCGACCGACGTCGCGGTGCTGAAGATCGACGCGAAGGACCTGCCGACGGTTCGCACCGGCGACGCCCGCAAGACGCGCGTCGGCGAATGGGTCGTCGCGATCGGCGCGCCCTACGGACTCGAGCACTCGGTGACCTCGGGCATCGTCAGCGCCAAGTCGCGCTCGCTGCCGGGCGACACCGTCGTGCCGTTCATCCAGACCGACGCCGCGGTGAATCCGGGCAATTCGGGCGGCCCGCTGTTCAACATGAACGGCGAGGTGATCGGCATCAACTCGCAGATCTTCTCGCGCTCGGGCGGCTTCCAGGGCCTCGCGTTCGCGGTGCCGATCAACGTCGCGCTCGACGTGAAGGACCAGATCGTGACCCACGGCAAGGTGAGCCACGGCAAGCTCGGCGTCACCGTGCAGGAGGTGAACCAGGCGCTCGCGGAGAGCTTCGGCATGAAGCAACCCGGCGGCGCGCTCGTCGGCTCGGTGCAGAAGAACGGTCCCGCCGACAAGGCCGGACTCGAACCGGGCGACGTGATCCTGTCGTTCGACGGTCAGGCGATCGGGAAGTCGGGCGACCTCCCGCCGCTCGTGGCGTCGGTGAAGCCGGGCTCGACGGTCAAGATCGAGGTGTGGCGCGACGGCAAGTCGCGCGACCTCACGGCGACCGTGGGCGACCGAGGCGACGGCAAGGTCCCGTCGACGAAGCGCGCGGATGCCGGCGAGGGCAAGCTGGGCGTCGTCGTGCGCCCGCTCTCGAAGGACGAGAAGGAGGCGGCGAAGCTCGCGAGCGGACTCGTCGTCGCGGACGTGGGCGGCGCCGCGGAAAAGGCGGGCGTGCGACCGGGCGACGTGATCGTCTCGGCGAACCGCACGCCGGTGTCGAGCCCGGCGGAACTGAAGGGCGTCGTCGACAAGGCCGGCAAGGCGATCGCGCTCCTGATCCAGCGCGACGACGCGCGGATCTTCGTGCCCGTGCCGCTCGGCTGACGCGACACGGCGTGGGTCAGACCATCAGACAGTGCAGGTTACCGCTCGGGTGAGCGGCGTTGGGGTTGGGTGCCCCGAGCGGGTCCTCCGGCAGGCGGGCCCGCTTTTTTTTTCGTCCCGACCACCGGTGCGCGAGCACGCGGCGGCGCGCCAGGCGAGCTACGCGAGTACGCGCGCGAGGAACGCGCCGACGACGCGGATCTCCTCGAGCACCGCCGAATGTTCCATCGTGTACGCGTGCCACTCGACCTGCCATCCGGCGGACACCAGCGCGTCGCGCGAGGCCTCCGCGAGCGCGATCGGGATCACCGGATCGCGCGTGCCGTGCGCCATCACGATCGGCAGGCCGCGGTTCGCGGGCGACGCTTCGGTCGCCAGCGAGGCCGCGTCGACGAGGTAGGTCGACAGCGCGACGATGCCGGCCAGCCGCTCGCGATGCCGCAGCGCGGTGTAGATCGCGATCGCGCCGCCTTGCGAGAACCCCGCCAGCACGATGCGCGAGGCAGCCACGCCCCGGGCGCGCTCGGCGGCGATCATCGCCTCGATGCGGTCGCGTGAGGCGCGCACCCCGTCGACGTCGGCGCGCGAACCGAAGTTCGCCGAGCGCACGTCGTACCACGCCGGCATCACGTAGCCCTGGTTGATCGTCACCGGCATCGACGGCGCGTGCGGGAACAGGAAGCGCACCGCGAGCGAGGTCGGCAGTCCCAGTTCGGGCACGACGCCCGACCAGCCGTGGCCGGTGTCGCCGAGCCCGTGCATCCAGATCACCGAAGCATCGGGATTCGATGCCGTGTCGACGATCACGGCTGGCAGCAGGTCGGAGGCGGGCATCGGTGGACTGGCGCGTAACGATCGGCTCCGCGCATTCTAGCGGGGTGGAGGCGGCGCCTGCCGCCCTGTGCGACAATCGCCCGCTGCGGGCGGCACCGGCACGCGTCCGCCTTCCGATGCGCCGCACGACCCGACTGAAGGAACTCATCGCCTCGCCCCGCATCGTCGTGATGCCCGGGGTGCACGACGCGCTCGGCGCGCGCCTCGCGGAAGCGGCGGGCTTCGAGGCACTGACGCAAGGCGGCTACAGCGCCACCGCCTCGCTCCTCGGCGCGCCCGATTCCTCGCAGCTCTCGCTGACCGAGATGTCGCAGATGTACTCGAGGTTGGCCGACGCGACCGCGCTGCCGATCCTCGCCGACGCGGATACCGGGTTCGGCAACGTCACCAACGTCGCACGCACCGTGCGGCTCTACGAGAAGGCGGGCGTCGCGGGCCTCTTCCTCGAGGACCAGGTGTTCCCGAAACGCTGCGGCCACATGGCGGGCAAGGCCGTCGTGCCCACCGCCGAGTGGCTCGCCAAGATCAAGGCCGCGCTCGACGCGCGGGTCGACCCGGACTTGGTCGTCATGGCGCGCACCGACGCGCTCGCCGTGCACGGCCTCGACGACGCGATCGAGCGCGCGCAACTCGCCCGCGAGGCCGGCGCGGACCTGCTGTTCGTCGAGGCGCCGACCGACGTCGCGCAGATGCGCCGCATCTGCCGCGAGGTTCCCGGTCCCTGTCTCGCCAACAACGTCGAGCACGGCCGCACGCCGGTCCTGCCCTCCGCCGAACTCGAGGCGATCGGCTACGCGGCGGTCGTCTTCCCGGTCGCGGCGACCTACGCGGTCGCGCACGCGTTGCGCTCGCTCTACGCCACGCTCCGGCGCACCGGCACGACGGCGGAGGCCGCCTCATCGCTCGTCACCTTCGACGAGTTCAACGAACTGGTCGGCCTCTCGGCGCAGCGCCGTCGCGAAGCCCATCTGACCGAAGATGCCGAGGCGCAGGTCGCGCGGCATCCGCGAAGCTGATCGCCCTCCCCCGTCCAGCGTCCCCACCCAGGAGCCCCCGATGATCCCGAACCTGCGTTTCCTCGCCGCCGCCTTCGCGCTGGCCTTCGCCGCCTCGGCGACGGCCCAACCGGTCGTCATGCGCATCTCGCACCAGGTGCCGCCGGCGCACCACATGACCAAGCTCCTCGAGAGCTTCGCCGCGGACGTGAAGGCGCGGACCGGCGGCGGCGTCGACGTCCAGCTCTACGGCTCCGAGCAGATCGCGAAGGCGGCCGAGAACTTCCCGCAGGTCGCGCGCGGCACGATCGAGGCCGCGATGAGCGTGAACCCGCAGTGGGGCAAGACGATCCCCGAGATGAGCGCGACGCTCATTCCCTACGCGATGGGCGAGCTCGAGCGCATCAAGCGCTTCCCCAAGTCCGAGGCGCGCAAGTTCCTGGATGCCAAGCTCGAGCAGCGCGGCGTGCACAGCCTGGCCTGGCTCTACATCACGCGCCAGACGATCATCACGTCCTCCAGGCGGCCGATCATCGCGATCGACGACTTCAAGGGCGTGAAGATCCGGGGCTTGAACTCGATGACCGACACCGGCCTCGTCGCGGCCGGTGCGGCGCCCTCCGCGATGCCGGGTTCCGAGGTCTATCAGGCGCTGCAGTCCGGCGTGCTCGACGCCGGGCTGACCGACGTGTCCGCCGCGTTCAGCCGCAAGTACTTCGAGGTGCAGAAGTACGGGACCGTCGGGCCGATCTACACGATCTATTTCCACATGTACGTGAACCCGGCGTGGTGGGCGAAGCTCAAGCCGGAGTACCGGCAAGCGCTCGAGGCCGCCGCCGCGAAGGTCGAAGCCGACGCGATCGGCGTCACCGAAGCGACGGCGGACGCGGCGATCCGCGACCTGCAGACCAAGGGCATGGCGATCCATCTGCAGACGCCCGCCGAGCAGGCCGCGTGGCGCGCGGTCATGGAACCGGCGGTGCGCGATGCCTTCCTCAAGGCGGCGCCGGAGGGCGGTCCCAAGATCCTCGAACTGCTGGGCAAGCTCTGACCGTCCGGCGGGTCTCATCTTGAAGGCGCTGGAACGGCTCGTGCGCGCGCTCGCGCGCACGGGCAACGCGCTCGCGGCCGCCGCGACGCTCGTGTCGATGGCGGTGATCGGCTATTCGGTGGTGATGAGGTACTTCCTCAACCACCCGACGCCGTGGGTCGACGAACTGGTCGGCTACCTGCTGGTCGCGATCGTCATGCTCGCCGCGGCCGATGCGCTCCTGAACGGCGAGCACATCTCGGTGGACGTGCTGACCGAGCGGCTCGGCGCGCGCGGACGATGGCTCGTCGCGCTGGGCGGCCTCGTCGCGGTCGCGGCGTCCGCTGCGCTCCTCGCCGTCGAAGGCGTCGACATGGTCGCGTTCTCGCGGATGGTCGACCTGCGCTCCAACGGCTACCTCGCGGCGCCGATGTGGCTGCCCCAACTCGCCGTGCCGATCGGCGCCGGTCTGCTCGGCGTCGCGGCGGTGGTCGCGTTCATCGTCACGTTCCGCGCGCGCCGCCTGCCGGACCCGGAAACGCGCGACCGCCGCGCCGAGTACCGCGAGTAGCGGCCGATGCTGTTCGCGGCGATCCTCGTCGGCCTCGTGGCCGTCCTGCTGACCGGGATTCCCGTGTTCGCCGGCCTGACGCTGTTCGCCACCGCGATCGTCTACGTGGCCGAGGGCAACCTCGGCGGCATGGCCGACCTCGTGTTCGGCAAGCTCGACACCTACCTGCTGGTGGCGATCCCGCTGTTCACGCTGATGGCCCACTTCATGATCCGCGGCAAGGTCGTCGACGACCTCTTCGGCGCCGCGCACACGCTCCTGCGCCACCTCCCCGGCGGGATGGGCGTCGCGACGGTCGCAGCCTGCACCGTGTTCGCCGCGATCTCCGGGTCGAGCGTCGCCACCGCGCTCACGATCGGCTCCGCGGCGATCCCGCTGATGATCCGCTACGGCTACAGCCCGCGCTTCGCCTACGGCGTGGTCGGCGGCGGCGGGACGCTCGGCATCCTGATCCCGCCGTCCGGACCGATGGTGCTGTTCGGCGTCGTGTCCGACACCTCGATCGGCGCGCTCTTCATGGCAGGCGTGCTGCCCGGCCTGATGCTCGCGGCCATCTTCGCGGTCTACTGCATGACCGCGTCGAAGCTCGCGCGCCGTCCGGTGCGCGCCGAGCCGCGCGCGGGCGCGCGCGAGGCGCTCGCCGCGCTGCGCCGCTCGTCGTGGGCGCTGGCGCTCCCGCTGCTCGTGCTGGGCGGCATGTACTTCGGCGTCTTCACCGCCACCGAGGCGGCCGCCGCGGGTGCGCTCGGCGCGCTCGCGATCGGCGCGCTCGTCTACCGCAACCTCGGCCCCCGCGACATCTGGCAGGCGGCGGTCGACGCGGCGCGCAACTCCGCGATGCTGTTCCTGATCCTCGCGGCCGCCGCGATGCTCGGCAACGCGCTCACCAAGCTCCGGATCCCCAACCAGATGGTGGAGCTCGTGACGCAGCACGGGCTGTCGCAGACCGCCTTCCTGCTCGCGGTGATGGCGCTGGTGTTCGTGCTCGGCATGTTCCTCGAGACCATCTCGATCATCCTGATCACGACGCCGGTCGTGCTGCCGATCCTCGCCGCGCTGCACATCAACCCGATCTGGTACGGGATCCTGCTCGCCATCAACCTCGAACTCGCGCTGATCACCCCGCCGGTCGGCATGAACCTGTTCGCGATCAAGGCGATCGCGCCGGCCTCGATACGCGAGATCATCGCCGGCGTCCTGCCCTACGTCGTGCTGCTCTTGATCGGACTGGGCCTCGTGCTCGTCTTCCCGTCGATCGCGCTCTGGCTCCCGGGGACGATGCGCTACCAGTGACGCGCCGCCGGGCCCGAGCGCCCGGAGACCCGGGTGGCGTCATGGTCGCGACGCTGCGCTGCGAATTGCCCCGCGCCCGATGCCAGCGTAAACTTCGCGCCGAATCGCGCGGCGGGCCAAAAGCCCGTGCGGCGCACGCTGTTCGCGGAGCCCCATCGACAGGCTCCGGAGCATCCCGAGACACGATCTTTGCGGAGCCCCGCCCGATGTCCCCGACCGGTCCTTCCTCCGGCGTCGTGCTCGCCGACGTCACGCTCGACGACAAGTACGCGCTCGACCACGGCCGCGTCTACCTGACCGGCATCCAGGCGTTCGTCCGACTGCTGATCCTGCAGCAGCAGCGCGACCGCGCCGCCGGGCTCAACACGGCCGGCTTCGTGTCCGGCTATCGCGGGAGCCCCCTGGGCGGCCTCGACCAGTCATTGTGGAGCGCGCGCAAGTTCCTCGAGCGCGCGAACGTGAAGTTCCAGCCGGGCCTGAACGAGGACCTCGCGGCCACGTCGATCTGGGGCACGCAGCAGGTGAACCTGCACCCGGGCGCGGCCGTCGACGGCGTCTACGCGATGTGGTACGGCAAGGGGCCCGGCGTCGACCGCTGCGGCGACGTGTTCAAGCACGCGAACTACGCGGGGACCAGCAAGCACGGCGGCGTGCTGGTGCTCGCCGGCGACGACCACGCGGCGAAGTCGTCGACGGTGCCGCACCAGTCCGATCACGCGTTCTCGGCGGCGATGATCCCGGTGCTCTACCCGTCGTCGGTACAGGAGATCCTCGACCTCGGACTGCACGGCTGGGCGATGAGCCGCTACTCGGGCCTGTGGGTCGGCTTCAAGTGCGTCGCCGACACGGTCGAGAGCTCGGCGTCGGTGTCGATCGATCCGGATCGCGTGAAGATCATCGTGCCCGACGACTTCCCGCTGCCGCCCGACGGCGTGTCGATCCGCTGGCCCGACCCGTTCCTCGCGACCGAGGCGCGACTGCAGGACTACAAGATCTACGCGGCGCTGCACTACGCGCGCGTCAACAAGCTGAACCGCATCGTCGTCGACAGCCCGAAGCCGCGGCTCGGCATCGTCACCTCGGGCAAGAGCTACCTCGACGTGCGCCAGGCGCTCGACGACCTCGGCCTCGACGAGCGCGACATGGCCGACCTCGGCATCCGGCTCTACAAGATCGCGATGCCCTGGCCGCTCGAGCCCGAGGGCGTGCGCGAGTTCGCCGAAGGGCTGGACGAGATCCTCGTCGTCGAGGAGAAGCGGCAGGTCGTCGAGTACCAGTTGAAGGAGCAGCTCTACAACTGGCGCGACGACGTCCGCCCGCGCGTGGTCGGCAAGTTCGACGAGAAGGGCGAGTGGGTGCGTCCGCACGGCGACTGGCTGCTGCCCGCCGCGGGCGAACTCACGCCCGCGATGATCGCGCGCGTGATCGCCGGGCGCATCGAGCGCCTCGGATTGCATCCGAACGAAGGCGACCGCGAGAGGATCGCGAAACGCGTCGCGTTCATCGACGCGAAGGAGGCGGCGCTCGCGAAGCCGCGCATCTCGATCGCGCGCACGCCCTACTTCTGCTCGGGCTGCCCGCACAACACCTCGACCCGCGTCCCCGAAGGGAGCCGCGCGACCGCCGGCATCGGCTGCCACGTGATGGCGATCTGGATGGACCGGTCGACCTCCGAGTTCACGCACATGGGCGGCGAAGGCGTGCCGTGGATCGGCCAGGCGCCGTTCACGCGCGAGAAGCACATCTTCGCGAACCTGGGCGACGGCACCTACTACCACTCGGGGCTGCTCGCGATCCGCGCGGCGATCGCCGCGAAAGTCAATATCACCTACAAGATCCTCTACAACGACGCGGTGGCGATGACCGGCGGCCAGCCGATCGACGGCCCGCTCACGCCGCAGGACATCGCGCGCCAAGTCGCGGCCGAGGGCGTGAAGCGCATCGTCGTGGTGTCCGACGAACCCGGCAAGTACCCGTCCGGCTACTTCGACCGGTCGATCGAGATCCACCATCGCGACGACCTCGACGCCGTGCAGCGCACGCTGCGCGGCGTCGAGGGCACGACGGTGCTCCTCTACGACCAGACCTGCGCGGCCGAGAAGCGCCGGCGCCGCAAGCGCGGCACCTTCCCCGATCCGGCGAAGCGCGTCGTCATCAACGAGCTGGTGTGCGAGGGCTGCGGCGACTGCGGCGTCAAGTCGAACTGCGTGTCGGTCGCCCCGCTCGAGACCGAGTTCGGCCGCAAGCGCACGATCGACCAGTCGTCCTGCAACAAGGACTACTCCTGCGTCGACGGCTTCTGCCCGTCGTTCGTGACCGTCGAAGGCGGTCAGCTCCGCAAGCCGAAGAAGGCCGAGGTGCTCGACTTCGCCGCGCTGCCGGCGCCCGCCGCGACCCCGTCGATCGAGACGCCCTACGGCATCCTCGTCACCGGGATCGGCGGCACCGGCGTCGTGACGATCGGCGCACTGCTCGGCATGGCGGCGCATCTCGAAGGCCGCGGCGTGTCGGTGCTCGACATGGCCGGCCTCGCCCAGAAGAACGGCGCGGTGGTCTCGCACGTCCGGATCGCCGACACGCCCGAGAAGCTGCACGCGACGCGCATCGCGGCGGGCGAGGCCCGCCTCGTGCTCGCCTGCGACATCCTGACCGGCGTCGGCTACGAGTCGATCGCGAAGATGCAGCGCGGCGTGTCGAAGGCGCTCGTCAACACCGGGCTCGTGATGCCGGCGGACTTCACGCGCAAGCCGGACCTCGTGTTCCCGCTGGGCTCGATGGAGCGCGAGATCGCGGACGCGGTCGCGCCGGGGGACGCCGAGTTCCTCGACGCCTCGACGATCGCGACGCGGCTCATGGGCGACTCGATCGCGACCAACCTGTTCATGGTCGGGTTCGCCTACCAGCGCGGCCAGTTGCCGCTCTCCGAGGCGTCGATTCTGCGCGCGATCGAGTTGAACGCGACCTCGGTCGAGTCGAACAAGCTCGCGTTCCAGTGGGGACGGATGGCGGCCCATGCGCCGGAGCGGGTGCGCGAGGCGGCCACGCCGAAGAGCGCGCTCCCCGAGTCGCAGCGGCTGTCCGGCTCGCTCGACGAGATCGTCGATCGCCGCGTCGCGTTCCTCACCGACTACCAGGACGCCGCCTACGCGAAGGCCTACGCCGATCTCGTCGCGCGCGTGCGCACGACCGAGTCGCGCGTGGTGCCCGGTTCGACCGCGCTCGCGGAAGCCGTCGCCCGCTACGACTTCAAGCTCCGCGCGATCAAGGACGAGTACGAGGTCGCGCGCCTGTACGCCGAGAGCGACTTCGCCGCGCGCGTGGCCGGACAATTCGAGGGCGATTACAGGCTCGTGTTCCATCTCGCGCCGCCGTTCACGAACAAGCCCGACGCGGCGACCGGTGTCGCGAAGAAGTCGACCTACGGTCCGTGGATGATGAAGGCGTTCCGCGTGCTCGCGAAATTGCGGCGCTATCGCGGCACCGCGTTCGACGTCTTCGGGCGCACCGAGGAGCGCAAGCTCGAGCGGCGGCTCCTCGCCGAGTACGAGGCGCTCGTGGACGAGATGCTGGGCAGGCTCGCCCCGCACAACCACAAGCTCGCCGTCGACCTCGCCTCCGTGCCCGAGCACATCCGCGGCTACGGACACGTCAAGCTCGCGCACGTCAAGGACGCGAAGGCGCGCGAGACCGTGTTGCTGGGCGAGTTCCGCGCCGCACAGGCGCCCTCGCCCAGCGTCAAGGTGGCCGCGTAGTGCCCGAGAACCCCTGTGGGTCGGGCTTCAGCCCGACAGGATTCGGTCCGATGCCACACAGCGGCGTCGGCCTGAAGGCCGTCCTACGGTTCGAGGTCGTGGGTCGGGCTTCAGCCCGACCGGGATAGCCCGATGCCAAGGAAAGGCGTCGGCCTGAAGGCCGACCTACGGTTCGAGGTCGTGGGTCGGGCTTCAGCCCGACCGGGATAACCCGATGCCACGGAAAGGCGTCAGCTTGAAGGCCGACCTACGGTTCGAGGTCGTGGGTCGGGCTTCAGCCCGACCAGGATAACCCGATGCCACGGAAAGGCGTCAGCTTGAAGGCCGACCTACGGTTCGAGGTCGTGGGTCGGGCTTCAGCCCGACAGCTTGGGCTTCAGCCCGACGCCTTGCGAACATTCAACGACGTCCGGCGCGAGCCTGACCTGTGATCCCATGAAAAATTGCCTCCGTTCCGCCCTTGCCCTCGCCGCCGCCCTGCCGACAACGCTCGCCCTCGCCGCCTCGTTCGGCGGCATCGAGGTCCCGCCGCCGCCCCCCGCCCGGCCGGTGACCGAGACGTTCCACGGGACGACGGTCGTATCGCCGTTCCGCTGGATGGAAGACCTGAAGGACCCCGAGGTCCAGTCGTGGATGAAGGCGCAGAACGACGCGACCGAGGCGATCTTCGCGCGCATCCCCGGGCGCGACACGATGCTCGCGCGCATCAAGGAGATCGAGGGGAAGGCCGCCGGCCTCACCTCCGACGCGGTGCGCACCGCCAACGGCCGCTATTTCTTCCTGCAGCGCGAACCCGCCGACAACCAGTTCAAGCTGGTCTGGCGCGAGCGCGCGGACGGCCCGGACCGGTTGATCGTCGATCCGGAAGCCCTCGCGAAGTCGACCGGCAAGCCGCACGCGGTCATGGACTTCGCGCCCTCTCCCGACGGCAGACGCGTCGCGTACGCGCTCCAGGTCGGCGGCGGCGAGATCGGCACGCTGCACGTGCTCGACCTCTCGAGCGGCAAGGAGGTCATCGAACCGGTCGACCGCATCCGCTACGCGAGCGTCGCGTGGCTGCCGGACAGCAGCGGCTTCTTCTACGCGCGACTGCGCGAGAACTTCGAGTCCTATCCGGTCGACGAGCGCTTCGACGACCACGCCACGCACTTCCGCCTCGTCGCCGACCCGGCTTCCGACCGCAAGGTCTTCAGTGCGTTGCGTGACGGCAAGCTCACGCTCCCCCGCTACGCGAACGGGTTCATCCAGCCGATCGCCGGCAGCAGCCTCGCCGCGAACCACGTGCTCCTCGGCGTCGAGCGCTTCCGCCTGCTCTACGTCGGCGCGCTCGACGCAGCGAAGCGCGGTACGGCCTCGTGGAAGCCGGTGCTGACCCTCGCCGACCAGGCCGCGGACGTCGCGATCGCGGGCGGCTACGTCTACGTCCGCACGCCGAAGCGCGCGTCGCGCTACGAGGTGCTGCGCATGCCGCTCTCGCGGCTCGACATCGCGAAGGCCGACGTGATCGTGCCCGCGAGCGAGAGCGTCATCATCCAGATCGGGGCGGCGAAGGACGCGCTCTACGTCGTGCGCCGCGACGGTGCGACGCAGTCGCTGTGGCGCGTCGAACACCGGCCCGGCGCGAAGCCGCAGCGCGTGGCGCTGCCCTTCGACGGCGCCATCACGCTCACCGGAGTCGCGCAGGACGTTCCGGGCGCCGTGTTCGAGCTCGGCGGCTGGACGCGGGCGACCAAGCCGTTCGCCTACGACCCGTCGGCCGGCAAGGTGACGCAACTGCCGTTCGTGACGCCCGGCGCGTACGACGCCCCCGACGACATCGTCGCGCGCGAGATCCGCTACCGCAGCCATGACGGCGTCGAGGTCCCGATGTCGATCGTCATGCGCAAGGACGCGAAACTCGACGGCGGCAACCCCACGATCCTCTACGGCTACGGCGCCTACGGCATCACCGAGGACCCGTTCCTCAACCCGCGCTGGTACGCGTGGGTGCAGCGAGGCGGCATCCTCGCGTTCGCCCACGTGCGTGGCGGCGGCGTGTACGGCGAGGAATGGCACATGGCCGGCCGCAAGGAGACCAAACCCAATACCTGGAAGGACGCGATCGCCGCGGCCGAGTACCTGATCGCGCGGGGTTACACGAGCAAGGCGAAGATCGGCATCTTCGGCGGCAGCGCCGGAGGCATCTTCGTCGGGCGCGCGATCACCGACCGCCCCGATCTCTTCGCGGCCGCCGTGCCGGCGGTCGGCGTGATGGACGGCCCGCGGTTCGAGTTCGCGTCCAACGGGGCCGCGAACATCCCCGAGTTCGGCACCGTCAAGGACGAGAAGGAGTTTCGCGCGCTGCTCGCCATGAGCACGCTGCACGCGATCCGTGACGGCACGCCCTACCCGGGCATCCTCCTCGCCCATGGCGTCAACGACATCCGCGTGCCGGTCTCCGAGTCGCTCAAGGCCGGCGCGCGCTTCCAGCAGGCGACGACCAGCGGCCGCCCGGTGCTGCTCCGGCTCGAGTACGAGAGCGGGCACGGCCAGGGCAGCACGCGCGCGCAGTCGCAGGAGCGCACCGCCGACATCTGGACCTTCATGCTCTGGCAGTTCGGCGTGCCGGAGTACCAGCCGGTCGCGCGGTAGATCGCACCCCGGCCCCGCCACGGTTCTGACCGCTTCGCATCCCGACGATCCGTTCGCGCCCGCGCGCGCGTGGCTCGCGTCGCGGGGACACACGCCGTTCGCGTTCCAGGAAGACGTGTGGTCCGCATTCCTGCGCGGAGAATCGGGGCTCGTCCACGCGCCGACCGGCATGGGCAAGACCTGGGCGGCGTGGCTCGGGCCGCTCGCCCTCGGCCCCGACGGCAGCGCCGACGCCGCGCCGCCGCTCTCCGTCGTCTGGCTCACCCCGCTGCGCGCGCTCGCCGCCGACACCGGCCTCGCGCTCGCTCGCGCCGCCGCGGCGCTCAAACCGCACTGGACCGTCGATGTGCGCACCGGCGACACGCCAGCATCGGTTCGCCAGCGCCAGGAGCGGCGCCTGCCCACCGCGCTCGTCACCACGCCCGAGAGCCTGACGCTCCTCCTGTCGCGCATCGACTGGTGCGAGCGCTTCGCGCACCTCGCGGCGATCGTCGTCGACGAGTGGCACGAACTCCTCGGCAGCAAGCGCGGCGTGCAGGTCGAACTCGCGATCGCGCGGCTCACGACCCGGCGCCCGGTCCCGGTGTGGGGACTGTCGGCGACGCTCGCGAACCTCGACGAGGCCGCCGCGGCGCTCGTCGGCCCCTCGCGCGCGCGCTCCGCGCGCATCGTGCGCGGGCTGGAGGCGAAGGAGGTCGTCATCGACACGCTCCGCCCGCCGACGATCGAGCGCTTTCCCTGGGCCGGCCACATCGGCTTGAAGCTCCTGCCCGAACTCGTGCGCGCGATCGAGGACGCGCGCTCGACGCTCGTGTTCACCAACGTCCGGTCGAGCGCGGAGATCTGGTACCAGGCGCTCCTCGAGGCGCGGCCCCACTGGGCCGGCACGATCGCGCTCCACCACGGCTCGCTCGAACGCGAGGTGCGCGACTGGGTCGAGGACGGGCTCCGCGCGGGGCGCCTGCGCGCGGTGGTCTGCACGTCGAGCCTCGACCTCGGCGTCGACTTCGCGCCGGTCGACCAGGTGCTGCAGGTCGGAAGTCCCAAGGGCGTCGCGCGCCTGTTGCAGCGCGCCGGCCGCAGCGGACACCGGCCGGGCGAGGTCTCGCGCGTCACCGTGCTCCCCACGAGCGCGCTCGAACTCGTCGAAGCGGCCGCGGCGCGCGAAGCCGCCGCCGAAGCGCGCGTCGAGCCGCGCGTGCCGCTCGACGCGCCGGTCGACGTCCTGGTGCAGCACCTCGTGACCTGCGCGCTCGGCGGCGGTTTCCGGCCCGACGCACTCCTCGCCGAAGTGCGGCGCACGCGCGCGTACCGCGACCTCGACGACGCGACCTGGCGCTGGGCGCTCGACTTCGTGACCCACGGCGGCGCGAGCCTCAACGCGTACCCCGAGTACCGGCGCGTCGTGATCGGCGAGGACGGGCTCGCGCGCGTGCCCGACGCGCAGGTCGCGCGCCGCCATCGCACGCAGATCGGGACCATCGTGTCCGAGGCGAGCATCACGGTGAGGATGGCGAACGGCCGGGCGCTCGGCCACGTCGAGGAGTCGTTCGTCGCGCGCCTGTCGCCCGGCGACTGTTTCGTGTTCGCCGGCCGCGTGCTCGAGTTCGTGCGCGTGCGCGAGTTGACCGCATGGGTGAAGCCCGCGCGGTCCCGCTCCGCGATCGTGCCACGCTGGGCCGGCAGCAGGATGGCGCTCTCGACGCTCCTCGCCGAGCGCACGCGCGCGCTGGTCGCCGGCGCGAAGCATGGCCGCTACGCGTCGCCGGAGATGGCGCTCGTGCGCCCGCTGCTCGAGCTGCAGCAGCGCTGGTCGGCCCTGCCCGATGAAAACGAGTGGCTGGTCGAGCGGCTCGCCGCGCGCGAGGGCCACTACCTTTTCTTCTACCCGTTCGTCGGCCGGCTCGCGCACCTCGGTCTCGCAACGCTCTTCGGCTACCGGCTGTCGCGCGAACACCCGCGCACGTTCTCGATGACGGTCAACGACTACGGCTTCGCGCTGCTCGCGCCGGAGCCGGTCGACTTCTCGCTCGGCACGCTCGGAGCGCTCCTCGCCGCGCCGGGTGTCGAGGACGACATTCTCGAAGGCGTGAACGCCGCCGGGATGGGCCGGCGCCAGTTCCGCGAGATCGCGCGCGTCGCCGGGCTCGTGTTCCAGGGCTACCCCGGGCAGGGCCAATCGGCGCGCCAGCTCCAGGCGTCGTCCGGCCTGCTCCACGACGTGTTCGCCGACTACGATCCGGAGAACCTGCTGCTCGCCCAGGCGCGGCGCGAGGTGCTCGACCGGGAGCTCGAAGCGCCGCGCCTCGCCGCCGCGCTCGACCGCATGCGCCGCGACCGCGTCCTCGTGACGACACCGCCGCGCCCGACGCCGTTCGCGTTCCCGCTGATGGTCGAGATGTTCCGCGAGGAACTCTCGACCGAGGCGCTCGAGGCGCGCGTCGCGCGGATGGTCGCGGACCTCGAGCGGGCCGCGGGTTGAGCGGCCCGGCGGCCTATCCGGCCGTCTCCGGAGGGCGTTGACACTTTGTCTGAATGTCTATACAAAGTGCGCACGATGCGTTCCGCCGCCCCCGCCGCCGCGCCGCCGGATCCGCGCCCGCGGACGCGCGACCTCGGGGGGTTCCACCCCGACCCGGCCATCGCGCTGCACCACCAGATCAAGGAGGACCTGTTCCTCCACCTGCGCTCCGGACGCTGGCCGCCCGGGTTCGAGCTGCCGACCGAGGAGGACCTCTGCCGCCACTACGCGGTGAGCCGCGGCACGCTCCGGCGCGCGATCGCCGATCTGGTGTCCGAGGGTTACATCGAACGCCAGCGCGGGCGCGGCTCGTTCGTCAGCCGGCCCAAGCTGGAGAGCGGCGTCGCCGGATCGTACAGCCGCTTTCGCGTGATCGGTCCTCCGCTCGACGCCGGCGGTCGGATCGTCGCCTGCGAACGCACGCGCGCGGCGAAGGACGTCGCCACGATGCTCGGCGTCGACACCGGGCGGTCGATCTGGCGGCTCGAACGCATCCGCTTCACCGAGGGGCGGCCGGTCAGCCTGCAGACGAGCTACCTGCCCTCCGCGCCGTGTCCCGATCTCGACCGGCAGGATCTCGCCCACCGGCACCTCGTCGACGTCCTGCAGGAGGTCTACGGCGTGCAACTCGTGCGCGCGGTCGAGTACGTCGATCCGGTCGTCGCCGACGCCTACGCCGCGCGCGCGCTTTCGGTGCGCGTGCGCACGCCGCTCTTCCAGATCGAGCGCATCACCTACGCGATGAACGACACGATCGTCGAGTACCGCCGCGCGGTGCTGCGCGGCGACGCCTACCGCTACCGGATCGAACTGCGATGAGCGCGGTGGCCGAAGTCCTGACGCTCGTCCGCGAGGGGCCCACCACCGGGGCCGTCGCGTTCCGGACGGAGAGTTCCCGGCGCATGACCGCGGGGTCCCTCGCCCGCTGGCGTTTCACCTTCGACGCCTGCGTCGCGCTTCCTCCGGGCGCGCGGATCGCGGTCGCCCACCGCTGGCCCTGCGACTGGGGCAACGCGCAGGGGCGCGATCCGCAGGGGGAGAACTACCTGACCGCGCGCACGAGCGACGGCTCGCCCACGCGCTGGTGGGCCGCGCGACTGCACCTGTGGCATCCGTTCGACCACGTGCTCTTCGTCGAAGTGCCTGACGGACTCGCACGCGGCGCTTCGGTGGAACTCCGTTTCGGCGACGGATGCGCCGGATCCCCGGGATTCCGCGTCCAGAGCTTCATCGAGGAAGGTTCGCCGTTCAGCCTGCGCTGGCGCGCGACGGAAGCCGACCGCTGGACCGAGTTCGCGCAGCACCGCATCGAGGTCGTCGGCGCGCAACCCGAGAAGCTCGTCGTCACCGTGCCCTCGCGCATCGCTCCCGATGCGCCGCTCGCGGTGCACGTGAGGGTCGAGGACCGCTGGGGCAACCCGGCCTCGATCCCGGGAACGCTCGCCGTCGAGTTGCGCGTCGCGGGATTCCGGCAGCGCCTCGACCTCCCGCCGGCCGCGTTCGCGCGCGCGGAACTCCCGTCGCCCGGTCCGGGCGTGCACCGAGTCGAGGCGAGCGCGCCGCAGATGCCCGCCCTCGCCGCGACCAGCAATCCGGTCGCGGTCGGCGGCGATGCGCCGCCGCTCCGCTGGGGCGACCTGCACGGCCAGAGCGTCATCGGCTGCGGCGCCCGCACGATCGACGCGTACTACGCTCACGCGCGGGACTTCGCCGCCGCGGACGTCGCCTCGCACCAGGCCAACTGCTTCCTCGTGTCGCGCGAGGAGTGGGCGCAGACGGCCGCCTCCACGCGCGGCCACCACGAGCCCGGTCGATTCGTGCCGCTCCTCGGCGTCGAGTGGTCGGCCATCTCGAGCCTGGGCGGCGACCACAACGTCTATTTCCCCGGCGACGACGCCGAACTTCGGCGCTGCAGCCACGAGTTCCTGCCCGACCGCGGCGATGCCGCCACCGACCTCCGCGACGTCGACGCGCTGCATCGCCACTACCGCGGCAGCGACACGATCCTCGCGCTGCACGTCGGCGGACGCACCGCCAATCTCGACTGGCACGACCCGGGACTCGACCGCCTGCTGGAGGTGCACTCGACGCACGCGACGTCCGAGTGGTTCCTCTTCGACGCGCTGCGGCGCGGCTACCGGATGGGCGTGGTCGCGGGCAGCGACGGCGTCGACGGCCGCCCGGCCGCCTCGCATCCCGGCCACATGGGGGTGCGCAACCTGCGCGGAGGCATGACCGCGATCCTCGCCCCCGAGCTCACGCGCGAGGCGATCTGGCGCGCATTGCGCGAGCGCCATTGCTACGCGACGACCGGCGAACGCCTGCTGCTCGATTTCCGCCGCGAAGGCGCGATCATGGGCGACGAGGTCGTTGCCCATGCCGGCCCCTCGGGCATCGACGGCTTCGAGGTCCGCGTCGAGGGCACTGCGCCGATCGAGCGCATCGACTTCTTCCGCGACGACGCGTGCATCGACAGCTTCGATGCGTGGGCGGAGGCCGGACCATCCTCGCCGCGACTGCGCGTCGCCTGGCGCGGCGCGAGCGCGCCGGGCAACTGGCAGCGCGCCCGCATGGACTGGGACGGTGGCTTGCGCATCGAAGGCAACCGGATCGGCGACGTCGCGGGCTACGCGTTCGACACGCCCGACGAGGGCGTGCGCGATTTCGACGCGCAAGGCGTGCGCTGGCGCTCGATCACGGCCGGCGACTTCGACGGCGTCGTGCTCGACCTCTCCGAGCCCGGTCGCGGCGAGCTCGTGTTCGCGACCGAGCCGATCACGCTGCGCGTGCGTCTCGACAGCGTCGGGAGCGCGGGCCGCCGCTTCGGCCTGACGAACCCGGATCGGTCGGTCGAACTGCGTTGGCTGCCCGAACGGGAAGCGCCGCGCTCGCTGCGCGTGCGCTTCGCCGACCCTGCGCCGCGCTCCGGCACGCACGCCTACTGGGTGCGCGTGCGCCAGTCGGACGGCTCGCTCGCGTGGTCGTCGCCGATCTTCGTGACGGTGCGGGACGCGTAGCGATGGGTTCGACCGTTCCGAAGCACTCGCCGCCGGCCGACAACAGTACGGCCGCCGCGGCGATACGCCCGCGCATCCGCATCGGGCGCGTCACCAAGCGATTCCCGGGCGATCCGGTCGAGGCCCCACCGGTCCTGGACGACGTCACGCTCGACATCCGCGAGAACGAATTCGTCGTGTTGCTCGGTCGCAGCGGCTGCGGCAAGACCACGTTGCTCAACATCGTGGCGGGCCTCGAGACGCCCAGCTCGGGCGAGGTGCGGGTCGACGACGAGGCGGTCACCCGCCCCGGCCGCGGCAAGGGCGTCGTGTTCCAGCAGGGCGCGCTGTTCCCCTGGCTCACCGCGGCGGGCAACGTGGCGTTCGCGGCGAAGAGCCGCGGCGTGCCCGCCGCCGAACGCGCGGCCGTCGCGCGTGAACTGCTCGCGCTGGTGGGACTCGCCGAAGCCGAGGCCAAGTACCCGTTCGAGCTCTCCGGCGGCATGCTGCAGCGGGTCGCGATCGCGCGCGCGCTCGCGCTCGACCCGCACATCCTGCTGATGGACGAGCCGTTCGGCGCGCTCGACGAATTGACGCGCATCGAGATGCAGAACGAACTCCTGCGCGTCTGGGCGGCGCGACGCAAGACCGTGCTGTTCGTCACCCACAGCATCTGGGAGGCGCTGGTGCTCGCCGACCGGGTCATCGTGCTCGCGCCCCGGCCGGGCCGCATCGTGCTCGAACGCGCGATCGCGCTGCCTCGCCCGCGCCAGCGCACCGACCCGGAGGTGCTGCGGCTCTACGAGTCCATCTGGGCGGCGCTGCAGTGAGTGCGATCCCCGCTCCCCGCCGATCGGCGCGCGCGGCGAACCGTGGGCGCGGTATCCGGAACTGGCGCGACTCGGTCTATCCGGCGCTCGCGATCGCATGCTTCCTCGCCGTGTGGCAGGCCGCGTCGCTGGCCGGCTGGCTGCGACCGGTCCAGTTCCCGCCGCCGTCGAAGCTGGCGGCGAGCTTCCTCGAACTCGTCGCCGACGGCTATCCGGAAGGCATCACGCTCGGTGCACACGTCGTGGTCACCGTGCAGCGGATCCTGCTGGGCTATGCGATCGCCCTCGCGCTGGCCGTGCCGCTCGGCCTCGTGGTCGGCCGTTCCCCGGCGCTCGATGCGCTGACCGACCCGGTCGCATCGTTCGCGCGCTCGATCGCCACACTCTCGCTCCTGCCGCTCGCGGTCGTCTGGTTCGGCACCGGCGAAGCGGCGAAGGTGTTCCTGATCGGCTACGGCTGCTTCTGGGTGATGTTCGGCAACGTCGTCGCGGCGGTGAAGAACGTCGACCCGGTGCTCGTGCGCGCCGCCCGGACGATGGACGTGTCGGGCGCCGCCCTGTTCCGCCGCGTCGTGCTGCCCGCTGCGCTGCCGCGCATCTTCGCCGGCGCGCGCGTCGCGCTCGGGGTCGGATTCATGGTCATCGTCGGCGCCGAGATGATCGGCACGATCCGCGGACTGGGCGCGCTGATCATGGAGGCACGCACGTTCTATCGCACCGACATCACGATGGTCGGGATGGCGGTGATCGGCGTCCTCGGCCTCGCGATCGCGTGGACACTCGAACGGCTGGAGGCGCTGCTCCTCCCCTGGCAGGGTCGCGCCGACCGGAGGGCCGCATGATCGCCCGCCGCCGCTCGCTGGGCCTCGCCGGAGCGATGCTCGTGCTCGTCGCCTGGGAACTCGCGGCGCGCTTCCTGTGGCGCGACGCCCAGGCGCTGCCGTCGCCGACGCAGGCGATCGCGGCGGCGGCGCAGCACCTCACGGCGCGGGAACTCGCGGAGCACGTCGGCGCCAGCCTGTGGCGCATCGCCGCCGGGTTCGCGCTCGGCGCTGCGGCCGGAACGCTCGTCGGTATCGCCACGGGCTGGTACCCGGGTCTCGCGCGGTTCATGCGCCCGTTCGTCGAGATCCTGCGGCCCATCCCGCCGCTCGCGTGGATTCCCATCGCGATCGTCTGGTTCGGCATCGGCGAGGCGTCGAAGGTCTTCGTGATCTTCCTGGGTGCGTTCTTCCCGGTGTTCACCAATGCGTGGCGCGGCATGCGCTCGATCCCGCCGGTCCTGCTGGCCGCGGCGCGCACGATGGACGTCGACGGGGCGGCGCTGCTGTTCAAGGTGGCGATCCCGGCAGCGCTTCCCGACGTGTCGACCGGCCTGCGCATCGGCTTCGGCCTGTCGTTCGGCATTCTCGTGGCCGCGGAACTCATCGCCGCCGACCGGGGCATGGGATTCCTGGTGATGAACTCGCGCATGCTCGGGCAACTCGGCGTCGCGATCTTCGCGATCCTGCTGATCGGGATCGTGACGCTCGTGACCGACGGCGCGCTGGCACTCGTGCTGCGCCGGCTGCTGGGGCCCCGCGCGGGCAGGTGAACCGGACGCGGCCAACGCGTCCACGTGCGCAACTCGTGCAACTCCAAGAGGAGGACGGCATCATGCAACGCAGGCGATTCCTGAGGAACGTGGTGACCGGCGCGGGTGCCGCGCTGGCGGGCGGTACGTTCGGCGGACGTGCGTTCGCGCAGGCGAGACCCGAGGTGACGAAGCTCGGACTCGCGTTCGGCCTCGATCCGGTGTTCGCTCCCCACATGGTCGCGATGCAGAAGGGGTGGTTCCGCGACGCCGGCTTCACCGAAGTCACGACCAAGACCTTCAGCGGCGGCGCGATCGCGGGCGAGGCGCTGGTCGCCGGCGACATCCAGCTCTGGACGCCGGGCAACCTCCCGCCGATCTCGATGACCCACAGCGGCGTGCCGATCGTCGTGCTGGGCACCAACGCCCTCGCCATGTCGGCCGATCGGCTCGTGGCGCGGAAGGACGCGAACGTGCGTGCGCCCGAGGACCTCTACCGGATCAAGATCGGCCTCCTGCAAGGATCGACGGCGAGCGCCAACCTGTTCTTCCTCGCGAAGCACTACGGACTCGACGAGAAGCGGCTGCAGGTGGTCAACATGCCGCCGCCCGAGCAGCTCGCCGGCCTCAATTCGAACGCGGTCCAGGCGATGTTCTGCTGGCAGCCCTGGGGCCACAACGCGCTCAAGACCGGCAACACCGAGCTCGTGCACACCGGCCTCGAGTCGTCGTTCGCGGCCAATCGGGGCCAGGCCGTGCAGATCTCGTACACGCGCTCGCTGTTCGTCGTAAGTCAGGAGTTCGTGCGGAAGAACCCGGTGGCGACCCGTCGCATGGTCGAGGTCCTGCTGCGCTCGCAGCGCTACGTCGCGGATCCGAAGAACCGCAACGAGGTCATCGCGCTGTTCGTCGAGCAATCGCGGCAGGACCGCGCGCTGGCCGAGGCGATCTGGGACCAGTACGTGTTCGACCCGACGTTCGACGACCGCTACGTGCGCGACATGGAGCGGCTCACCGAGTACCTCGTCGCGTCGGGCCGCCTCAAGGCGCCGCGTCATCCGCTCGACTACACCTACACCGACCCGTCGGCGGCGGTCGACCCGGCGCTGGTGAAGGTGGCGGGCCGCTTCAAGCCCTGACGCATGGGAGCACGGCGCATCGGCGTGGCGATGCTCGGCGCGGGATTCATCGCCGACTACCACCTCGCCGGCCTCGCCTCGACCGGCCGCGCCGACGTGCGGACGGTCGTGGCGCGCACGGCCGCGAGCGCACGGGCCACGGCGGAACGCTTCGCCGTGGCCGACGCCGGGACCGATGTCGGCGCAGCGCTCTCCCGCGACGACGTCGAGGCGGTGATCGTCGCCACGCCCGACGACACGCACGAGGCGGTCGCGATCGCCGCCGCGCGCGCGGGCAAGGCGATCCTGCTCCAGAAGCCGATGGCCGGCAGCGTCGCCGCGGCGTGCCGCATCGTCGACGAAGCCGCCGCCGCGGGCGTCGACCTGCAGGTGAGCTTCATGCACCGGTTCTTCGACGAGGTGGTCGAGGCGAAGCGCTGGATCGACGAAGGGGCCGTCGGGCGCGTGCTCTCCGCGCGCATCCGCAACGCGACGCCCGGCCCGGACTGGGGCGAGTGGTTCTTCCGCAGGGCGAGCGTTCCTCATGGCGTCGCCGACCAGCTCGGCGTGCACGGCATCGACCTCGTCGAACACCTGCTCGGCCGCATCCGCGCGGTCTCGGCGCGCGCGCGCACCGCGGTCCCGGTGCGGAGATTGCGCGACGGCCGTCAGGTGGAAGTCGAAACCTGCGACAACGTGAACGCCGTCTACGAGCTTGCCGACGGCACGCTCGTCGCGCACGAGATTTCGCAGACCGAGGCGGCCGGTTGCGACCGCTTCCGCATGGAGATCTACGGGGAGCGCGGCACGCTGTGGCTGCGGAGCGAGCTCGGGCCGTTCGCCGCATGCGTCCCCGATGGCCGGGGCCGCGCGTGGCACCTGCCCCCGCTCGCCGGAACGGCGTCGGGGCTGCGCCAGCACGAGTCCTGGCTCGCAGGCGTCGCCGGCGAGTTGCCGCGCCTGGCCACGGCCTCGGACGCGGTCCGGGGCATGCGCGTGGTCGAGGCGATGATGCGCTCGCACGAGCTCGGCGGAACCCGCAGTGCCGTGGCCGATGCGCCGACCTCGGCGGAGCAGGAACCATGACCGCGCGCCGCCCACGGGTCGGCGTCCTGTCGTTCGCCCACTATCACGCGAACTTCTGGAGCGAGGTCTTCGCGTCGCGCGGCGTGTTGTCCGGCATCTGGGACGACGACGCGGCACGCGGAAGCGAGGCCGCCGCGCGGTTCGGCACCCGGTTCGAAGCCTCGCTCGATGCGCTCCTCGAACGCTGCGACGCCGTCGCGGTATGCAGCGAAACCGCGCGTCACGCGGCTCTCGTCGATGCCGCGAGCGCGCGCGGTCGCGCGATCCTGTGCGAGAAGCCGCTGGGAACCGGCCTCGGGGACGCGGAAGCGATCGCTCGAATCGTGGCCTCCCGCCGGACCTGGTTCATGCAGAGCTTTCCCAAGCGCTTCGACCCGGCGACCGCGCGCCTGCGCGAGGCGGTAGCCGGTGGCGAGCTCGGCCGCATCACGCTCGCACGGATCCGCCATGGGCACTTCTACGGCCTCGCGCCGGACTTCGCGAAGGCCTGGTACGCACGACGCGCGCTCGCGGGCGGCGGCGCCCTGCTCGACGAGGGCGTGCACGCCGCGGACCTCCTCGCCCTGCTGTTCGGTTCGCCCTCGAGCGTGGTCGCACTGACGAGCCGCGCGGCACTCAGCCTCGAGGTAGAGGATCTCGGCCTCGCCGTGTTCCGCTGGCCCGACGGCATGCTGGGCGAGATCGCGTCGAGCTTCACCTACGCCGCCGCCGACGCATCGATCGAGCTCTACGGGACCCGCGGCACGATGCTCGTCTCCGCCGTCGACCTCGCCTCGCGCGACATCACCTCCGGTGCCTGCCTGCGCCGGTTCCTCAGCGATTCGCCCGAACGTCGCTGGGAGACCCTCGACATCGTTCCCCGATTCAAGCAGGGCGAATTCCATCACCAGAACGCGATCGCGTTCGTCGAAGCGCTCGAACGCGGACACCCGCCCCCCATCGGCATCGAGGCCGGGGTCGCAGCCGCACGCATGATCGATGCCGCCTACCGAGCCGCCGAGAGCGGCGTCCGAATCGACCTCTGAGCCCATGTCCCCCATCCGCACCGAACGTACCCGGGTCCCCTTCGAGGGCGCCGACATTTCCGTATTCACCGCCCGGCCCGACGGTGCACCGCCCCGCGCCACCGTGCTCATGCTCGGCGCGATCTGGAGCGTGACCGAGCACATCGAAGACCTGTGCCAGCGCCTCGCGCGCGAGGGTTTCGGAGCGATCGCACCTTGTCTGTTCCGCGGCGAGGGCATCCCTGCGCGCAACGCCGCGCCCGAGGCCCTCACGCAGGCGTTCATCGACTTCGACGACCGGCGCTGCCTCCGCGACCTCAGGCACGTCGCGCGCCTCGCGCGAGCGGGGCGCTTCGGCTCTACCGGGGCGCTCGTCTCCTGGGGCTTCTGCCTCGGCGGCCGTTTCGCGCACATGCTGCCCGCGGTCTGCGGCCACCTCGACGGCGCGATCGTCTTCTACGGCCGGATGCGCTTCGAGCGCCAGCCGATCAAGCCGTTCCTGCCGATCGAACTCGCGGGACTGATCGAGGTCCCCTATCTCGGCCACTTCGCCGAGTTCGACGACCTTATCCCGCTTCCCGACGTGGACGAGTTGCGCACGGCACTCACCGAACGCCGCCTGCGCCACGACGTGCACGTCTACCGCGGCGCGAAGCACAGCTTCTTCGACCCCACGCGCCCGGAGGTCCACGACCCCGCCGCCTCGGCGCTGGCGTGGTCGCGCTCGATCGAGTTCCTGCGCACGATCGGTGCCCCGTGACGCCCCCGGAACCGGTCGAGGTCCTGATGATCGGTTGCGGTGCGTTCGCGCACCGCTACCACGTGCCCGCGTTGCGCGCGGATCCGGCGGTGCGCGTCGCGGTGATCTTCGATCCCCGCCCGAGCGACGCGACGCGCGCGCTTGCAGCGTCGGCCGGCGTGCCGCTCGTCGCATCGCTCGAAGCGCTGCCGCCGATGCGGGGCCGCGGCTTCGCGCTGGTCACCACGCCGCACACGATGCACGCGGCGCACGTCGACGCGGCGCTCGACCGCGGATGGGACGTTCTGGTCGACAAGCCCTTCGTCATGCACGTGGCGGACGCGACACGGCTCGCACAGCGCGCGGACGCCGCCGGCGCCGTCAACGGCGTCGCGTACAACCGCCGCTTCGACGCGGGCTGCCTGCGCGCGCGCGAGATCATCGCTTCGGGCGCGCTCGGCCCGGTCCGCTTCGTGCAGACCGTGCAACTGGGCTACGAGCGCGCCGGCTGGTTCCTCGACCCCGCGCTCGGCGGCGGCGGCCCGTACACCGGCCGCGCGAGCCACATGGCGGACCTCGTGCCCTGGCTCCTCGGCCGCTGGCCCACGCGTCTGCGCAGCCGCGTGCGCACGAGCGAACCGTCCCGCAGCGACCACGGAGGGTTCATCGAACTCCAGTTCGACCGACTCGAATGCCAGATGACCTGCGTCGAGGAAGGCTGGCACATGTGGGACGAGGTCCGGGTCTTCGGCGAGGACGGGCTGATCGAACTGCGTCGTCCGCTGACCGCGCCGATCGGCTGGTCGCTCGCCTGGCACCATAGCCGCGAGGGAGCGGTCGAAACGCTCGCCGCCGACAGCGCCCCGGGCGGCGCCACGCGCGACTTCCTGTACGCTGTCCGCACGCGAGGCCGGCCTGCGTGCAGGTTCGCCGACGCGGTGCCGAGCGTTGAGATCGTCGAGCAGGCGTTCGAGTCCGCACGGAGGGATGGCCTCTGGATCGAACTCACCGCGCGGCCCGGGGCCTGCTAGCCTTTCCCGAACCGCTCCACCCCGAGGAGTCGTCGCATGACCCGCTGCATCGAAATCGCCTGCG
Source organism: Burkholderiales bacterium (assembly GCA_015075645.1). Classification (NCBI taxonomy): domain Bacteria; kingdom Pseudomonadati; phylum Pseudomonadota; class Betaproteobacteria; order Burkholderiales; species Burkholderiales bacterium. Next base: position 385,691 of record JABTUF010000002.1, read on the forward strand.
TCGCTGCACCGTGACGGCGGAACCGCACCTCGACGGCCGCACCAAGGGCCTGCCCGCCGGCATCGACCCGCTCGACCCGCGCACGATCGGCTCGCGCGGCTTCAACGTGATGCGCGAGGACCTGCCGCTGCCGCTCGCGCTCCTCAAGGCGTCCTCGCTCGACCACAACGCCCGCTGGATGCGCGCCTTTCTCGCGTCGGCCGGCGTCGCGATCGCGCCGCACGGCAAGACCACGATGAGCCCGGAGCTCTTCGCCCGCCAGATGGCCGACGGCGCCTGGGGCATCACGGTCGCGACGGTGCAGCAGCTTCGCGTCTGCCGCGACGCCGGCATCGCACGGGTGCTGATGGCGAACCAGCTCGTCGGCCGCCAGGCGATCGCCTACGCGCTCGACGAACTCGCGCGCGACCCCGGCTTCGAGTTCTTCGCGATCGTCGACTCGGTGGCGCTGGTCGACCGCCTCGCCGCGGCGGCGAAGACGAGGCACGCCGGCCGCCCGCTCTCGCTCCTCGTCGAATGCGGTTTCGCCGGTGGACGCACCGGCTGCCGCACCGTCGACGACGCGATGGCGGTCGCGCGCCGCGTCGCCGCGGCGCGGCCCTGGCTCACGCTCGCAGGGATCGAAGGCTACGAGGGCGCGGCACCGGGCGCCACGCTCGCGGAGCGCGAGTCGCGCATCATCGAGCTGGTCGCGTTCATGACCGAGGTCGCGGGACGGTCGGTCGCCGAAGGACTCATCGACGCGGACCCGGTCCTGCTCTCCGCCGGAGGCTCGGCGTACTTCGACCTCGTGACCGCACTGCCCCGCGTCGCGGGCGGCCGGCGCGCGCAGGTGATCCTGCGCAGCGGTTGCTACCTCACCCACGATTCGGACCGTTACGCGCTGGCCGCGGCGCGGATGCGCGAACGCACGCCTTCGATCGTCGCGCTGGGCGAGGGCCTGCGCGACGCGATCGAGGTGTGGTCGTACGTGCAGTCGCGGCCGGAGCCGGCGCTCGCGATTCTCACGATGGGCAAGCGCGACGTTCCCTACGACATCCACCTGCCCTACCCGCGCTGGCGCTTCCGCCCCGGGGTCGACGCGAAGCCGGTGCCGCTGGCCGGAGGCTTCACCGTCACCGCGCTCAACGACCAGCACGCCTATCTCGCGCTACCCGCGGACGCCTCGCTCGAGGTCGGCGACATGGTCGGCTGCGCGATCTCGCACCCGTGCACCACCTTCGACAAGTGGCGCTTCATGCCGATCGTCGACGACGACTACCGCGTCGTCGACGCGATCACGACGCATTTCTAGTCCCGAAGGCCGTCGGAGTACACTTCGGCCGACGCCGCGGCCGCGGCCTCAGCCCCAGGGATCCGCGATGAAACTCGACCTCGACGGCCACCGCGCCCTCGTCACCGCCGGTGCGAGCGGACTCGGGCTCGCCACCGCGCGCGCCTTCGCCGCGGAGGGCGCGAGGGTCCTCGTCTGCGACATCGACGCCTCCGCGCTCGCCGCGCTCGCGAGCTCGGACCCGAAGCTCGCCGCGGTCGCCTGCGACGTCGCCGACCCGGCCGCGGTCGACCGCCTGTTCGGCGAGGTCCGCACGCGCCTGGGCGGACTCGACACGCTCGTCAACAACGCGGGGATCGCCGGTCCGACGGCGGCCTGCGAGGACGTCGCGCTCGCCGACTGGCAGCGCACGCTCGACGTCAACCTGACCGGCATGTTCCTGTGCGCGCAGCGCGCCATTCCGTTGCTCAAGGCGAGCACGAACGGCAGCATGGTCAACCTGTCGTCGGCCGCCGGGCGTTTCGGCTTTCCGCTGCGTTCGCCCTACGCGGCGACCAAGTGGGGCGTGATCGGCTTCACCAAGTCGCTCGCGATCGAACTGGGCGGCTTCGGCGTGCGCGTCAACGCGATCTGCCCGGGAGCGGTCGCGGGGGACCGTATCGACCGGGTGATCGCCGGCAAGGCGAAGGTGCGCAACCTGCCGTTCGAGACGGTGCGCGACGAGTTCGTCGCGAAGACCTCGCTCAAGCGCTTCGTCACCGCGGAGGACATCGCCAACGCGATCGTGTTCCTCGCCTCGAAGCTCGGCGCCAACATCGACGGACACGCGCTGCCGATCGACGGCGACGCGCAGTCGCTCGCGTAGCCGCCGCGCGCCATGCCCGGGAACCCGTTCGACCTGACCGGCCGCGTGGCGCTCGTGACCGGCGCCGCCCGGGGCCTCGGACACGCGATCGCCGCCGGGCTCGCGAACGCGGGCGCGACGGTCGTGCTCAACGGGCGCGATGCCGCGGCGCTCGACTCGGCCGCGCGCCAGATGTCTGCGGACGGCCGCAAGACCGACATCGCCGCCTTCGACGTGACCGACGCTGCCGCCGTCGCCGCCGGCATCGCGGCGATCGAGGCACGCCACGGCACGCTCGACATCCTGGTCAACAACGCCGGCATCCAGCGCCGCCATCCGATCGGCGCGTTCCCGAAGGCGGACTGGGACGCGATCATCGCGACCAACCTGACCGCCCCGTTCCTGTGCGCGCAGGCGGCCATTCCCGGCATGGCGAAGCGCCGGCGCGGCAGCATCGTCAACATCGCCTCGCTCACGAGCGAACTCGCGCGGCCCAACGTGGTGCCCTACACCGCGGCCAAGGGGGGCGTGCGTCAGTTGACGCGCGGACTCGCCGTGGAGTGCGCGCCGATGGGCATCCGGGTCAACGCCATCGCGCCGGGCTACTTCGCCACCGAGATGAACCGCGCGCTCCTCGACGATCCCGACTTCGTCGCCTGGGTCAACCTGCGCACGCCGATGAAGCGCTGGGGCCGGCCGGACGAACTCGCCGGCCTCGCGGTGTTCCTCGCCTCCGACGCAGCGTCCTACCTCACCGGCCAGACGATCTTCGTCGATGGCGGGATGAGCGTGAACATGTAGCGCCGCGCCCGACCCGACACCCGCTCCGCGCGCCCCTCGACGCCGATGACCTGGTCGATCCTCGCTCGCGACGCTTCCGGCGCCTTCGGCATCGCGATCGCGAGCCGCTTCTTCGCGGTCGGTGCGCTGTGCCCGCACGCACGAAGCGGCGTCGGCGCCCTGTCGACGCAGGCGCTGATGAACCCGCTCTACGGCAACGCGGGACTCGCGCTGCTCGCGTCGGGCATGCCCGCGCCACAGGCCGTGCGCGCGCTCGTGGCCGGCGACGGCGGCCGCGACCACCGGCAGCTCCACATGATCGATGCGCATGGACAGGTCGGCGCGCACACCGGCGCGGCCTGCATCGGCTGGTGCGGGCACCTCGCAGGCGCGGGCTGGTCGATCGCGGGCAACATGCTCGCGGGCGCCGAGGTCCTCGCGGCGACGGCGTTCGCCTATGAGCGCCTCGCGCTGCTGCCGTTCGCCGAACGCCTGATCGGCGCGCTCGAGGCCGGCGAAGCCGCCGGCGGCGACAAGCGCGGCAAGCAGGCGGCCGCGCTCCTCATCGTGACTACCGAGGACTATCCGTCGCTCACGCTGCGCGTCGACGACCACGAGGATCCGCTCGTCGAGCTGCGGCGGCTCCACGAGAGGAGCCTCGAGCGATTCGTCCCGTTCACCGCCTGCCTGCCGACGAAGGCGCGTCCCGAGGGCATCATCGACCGTGCGGCCATCGAAGCCGAAGTCGAGCGCTTCGCCGCCGCACGTGCGGCCCGCACGTTGCGATGAATCCACCCGATGTCCGCGCGGGCGCGAGGCCGCTCCTCGAGATCCGGGGGCTCGTCACCCGCTTCGCCACCGACGACGGCGAGTTCGCCGCCGTCGACGGCGTGAGCCTCACGGTCGAGGCGGGACGCACGCTCGGCATCGTGGGCGAGTCGGGCTGCGGCAAAAGCGTCACGGCGATGTCGATCATGGGCCTCGTGCCGCAGCCGCCGGGGCGCATCGCCTCGGGCGAGATCCGGCTCGACGGCGTCGACCTCCTGAAGCTCGCGCCCTCCGAACTCCGCGAGCTTCGCGGCAACCGGATCGCGATGATCTTCCAGGAGCCGATGACCTCGCTCAACCCGGCCTACCCGGTCGGCGACCAGATCGCCGAGGGCATCCTGCGCCACCGCCGCGTGTCGAAGGCCGAGGCGCGCGCTCTCGCGATCGACATGCTCCGGCGCGTGCACATCCCGTCGCCCGAGTCCCGCTACCACGACTACCCGCACCGGCTCTCCGGCGGCATGCGCCAGCGCGTGATGATCGCGATGGCGCTCGCCTGCGAGCCCGGCGTCCTCATCGCCGACGAGCCGACCACCGCGCTCGACGTCACGATCCAGGCGCAGATCCTCGACCTGATGCGCGAACTGCGCGAGGACACGGGCACCGCGATCATCCTCATCACCCACGACCTCGGCGTCATCGCCGAAGTCGCCGACGATGTCGCGGTGATGTATTCGGGCGTAGTCGTCGAACGCGCAGGCGTCGCGTCGCTGTTCGCCGAGCCGCAGCATCCGTACACCATCGGCCTGCTCGGCTCGATCCCCCAACTCCATCTCGAGCAGGACCGGCTCGCGGCGATCGAGGGACAGGTGCCCACGCCCTCCCGTCCGGTGAGCGGCTGCCGGTTCCATCCGCGCTGCCCGTTCGTCATCGACAAGTGCAGGCGCGAACAGCCGCCGCTCGTGCGCATGCGGGACGGCCACGAGGCCGCGTGCTGGCGCGCGCCGCTCGGGATTCCCGACGTGAGGGCCGCGTGAGCGCGATGAACAGCGTCGGCCTGAAGGCCGACCCACGAGAACCCGCGCTTTGGGTCGCGCTTCAGCCCGACGCCGCTGCCGTGCCTTCGTGGGTCGGGCTTCAGCCCGACGCCGCTGCCTTGCCTTCGTGGGTCGGCCTTCAGCCCGACGCCCTTCGAGTCCCTCCCCGTTGTCGATGACCCCGCTGTTGCGCGTCGAGAACCTGGTCAAGCACTTCCCGATCCGGAAGGGCTTCTTCTCGCGCGCGTCCGGCGCGGTGCGCGCGGTCGACGGCGTGAGCTTCGAGGTCGCGGTCGGCGAGACGCTGGCGCTCGTCGGCGAGTCGGGTTGCGGGAAGTCGACCACCGGTCGCCTCGTCCTGCGGCTCCTCGAGCCGACGTCGGGCAAGGTGCGCTTCGACGGCGAGGACATCGTCGCGCTGCCCGAAGCCGCGATGCGCCGGAATCGCCGCGCGATGCAGATCATCTTCCAGGATCCGTTCGCCTCCCTGAACCCGCGGATGACCGTCGCGCAGACGATCGAGGAGCCGCTCGCCCTCCACGGCCTCGCGGAGGGCCGCCGCGCCGAGCGCGTCGGCGAAATCCTGCGGCTCGTGGGGCTCGCGCCCGAGCACGCGCGCCGCTACCCGCACGAGTTCTCCGGCGGCCAGCGCCAGCGCATCGGCATCGCGCGCGCGCTCGCGGTCGAGCCGCGCCTCGTCGTCTGCGACGAGCCGGTGTCCGCGCTCGACGTGTCGATCCAGGCGCAGGTGGTGAACCTGCTCACCGACCTGCAGAAGCGCTTCGGCCTCTCCTACATCTTCATCGCGCACGACCTCGCGGTGGTGAAGTTCATCGCGACGCGCATCGCGGTCATGTATCTCGGACGCATCGTCGAGTACGCGGACAAGCGCGCGCTCTTCGACGGGCCGCGCCACCCGTACACGCAGGCGCTGCTCTCGTCGATCCCGATCCCGCAGCCGTCCGCGAAGCGCCGGCGCATCCTGCTCGAAGGGGACGTGCCGACGCCGGCCGATCCTCCGTCCGGCTGCCGCTTTCGCACCCGATGCCCGCACGCGAGGCCCCGGTGCGCGGACGAGACGCCCCCGCTCGAGGCCACGGCGGACGGACACGCGGTCGCCTGCCACTTCTGGCGCGAGGTGGCCCCGGCCGAGTCGATCCTCCCGGGGAGCGCCGCGGTGCCGCGCAATCCGCGGCTCGAAGCCCTGCAGGCCGCCTTCCGCCGCGCGACGCCCTCCCCGACCGAGGCATGAGCATCCCGACAGCCTCGTGCGCACGGCAGGCGCGGTGCTATGCTCGCCGCTCTCCGGCCGGTCGAGCCCGCGCCCACGCCGCGCGTTCCCGGCCGTTCGCCGTCCCGCCGCCCGCCCAGGAGCCCCTCATGTCCTTCGTCCCGTGGATCCGCCGCCTGCCGATCGCCTTCGCCCTCGCGGCCGCGCTCGCCGCCTCGCCGTCGTTCGCGCAGACGCTGCGCTTCGGCCTCGCCGAGGACCCGGACGTCCTCGATCCGACGCTCGCGCGCACCTTCGTCGGCCGCATCGTGTTCGCGGCGCTGTGCGACAAGCTGTTCGACATCGACGAGAAGCTCACGATCGTGCCGCAGCTCGCGGAGAGCTGGCAATGGTCGGGCGACGGCAAGGCGCTGACGATCAAGGTGCGGCCGGGCGTCACGTTCCACGACGGCGAGAAGCTCGACGCCGCCGCGGTCAAGTTCAACATCGAGCGGCACAAGACGATGCAGGGAAGCAACCGCCGCGGCGAACTCTCGCTCGTGGCGAGCGTCGACGTCGTCGATCCGATGACCGCGCGGCTCAACCTCTCGCAGCCGTTCTCGCCGCTGCTCGCGCAGCTCGCGGACCGCGCCGGCATGATGGTGTCGCCGAAGGCCGCGCAGGCGGCCGGCGACAAGTTCGGCGCGCATCCGGTGTGCTCGGGGCCGTTCAAGTTCGTCGAGCGCGTCGCGCAGGACCGCATCGTGCTCGAGCGCTACGCGGGCTACTGGAACAAGGGCGCGATCCACTTCGACCGCGTCGTCTACCTGCCGATCGTCGACTCGACCGTGCGCCTCGCCAACCTCAAGTCCGGCCAGCTCGACTTCATCGAGCGTCTCGCCGCGTCGGACGCCGCGGCGGTGTCGGCGGACAGCCGGCTCAAGCTCTCGAAGATCACCGAGATCGGCTACCAGGGCATCACGCTCAACGTCGGCAAGAGCGACCTCGCGAAGACCACGGCGATCGGCCGCGATCCGCGCGTGCGCGAGGCCTTCGAGCTCGCGCTCGACCGCGAGGGCATCGTCCAGGTCGTGATGGAGGGCCAGGCCACCGTCGGCAACCAGTGGGTCGCGCCCGACAACCCGTTCTACGCGAAGAACGTGCCGGTGCCCAAGCGCGACGTGGCGAAGGCGAAGGCGCTCCTCGCCGCGGCGGGCATCCCGAATCCGAAGGTCGAGCTGATGACCGCGACCACCAGCGACGCGCAGAAGATCGCGCAGGTCGTGCAGGCGATGGTCAAGGAGGCGGGGTTCGACGTCTCGATCCGCTCGACCGAGTTCGCGACCTCGCTCAACCTCGCCGACAAGGGCCAGTTCGACGCGTACATCCTCGCGTGGAGCGGGCGCGCCGACCCGGACGGCAACATCTATTCGTTCGACGCCTGCAAGCAGCCGCTCAACTACGCCGGCTACTGCAAGAGCGAGGTCGATGCGCTGCTGAACCAGTCGCGCACGACCTCGGACGTCGCCTCGCGCCGCAAGACCTACGGGGAGATCGCGTCGATCGTGCTGGTCGACCGCCCGATCGTCTACCTCTACCACCGCCACTGGCTGTGGGCCTACACGAACAGGCTCTCGGGGCTGCGCACGGTGCCCGACGGACTGGTGCGCCTGCAGGGGCTGAAGTTCAACTGAACGCACGCGCGCCGGCCCGGGCCCGCACGCCCGGAGCGGCGCGTCCGCCATGCAGGCCTACCTGCTGAGACGCGTCGGGACGATCCTCCCGACGCTCCTCTTCGTCACCGTCCTGATCTTCGGGTTGCAGCAACTCCTGCCCGGCGACCCCGCGGTGGTGCTCGCCGGCGAGGAGCGCGACCCGAGCGTCGTCGCCTACCTGCGCGCGAAGATGCACCTCGACGAGCCGCTGCCGGTGCGCTACGCCTACTGGCTCGGCGGCGTGGCGACCGGCGACCTCGGCGAGTCGCTGCGCATGCAGAAGCCGGTCACCGCGCTGATCGCCGAGAAGCTGCCGGTCACCCTCGAGCTCGCGTTCCTCGCGATCGTCATCGCGCTCTCGATCGGCATTCCCGCGGGCATCGTGTCGGCGATCTGCAAGAACCGCTGGCCCGACTACGTCGCGAACGCAGTGGCGCTGTGGGGGCTCTCGACGCCGAACTTCTGGCTCGGGATCATGATGATCCTGTTCTTCTCGGTCCAGCTCGGCTGGCTCCCCGCCTCGGGCTACGTGAGCCCGTTCGAGGACCTCTCCGCGAACCTCGCGGCGATGATCATGCCGGCCTTCGTGCTCGGCAACGCGATCGCCGCCGTGCTGATGCGCCACACGCGCAGCGCGATGCTGCAGGTCATGTCGTCGGACTACGTGCGCACGGCGCGCGCGAAGGGCCTCGACGAGCGCGTCGTCGTCATCAAGCACGCGCTGCGCAACGCGCTGACGCCGGTCGTGACGCTCGGCGCGCTGGAGCTGGGGACGCTCCTCTCCGGCGCGGTGCTGACCGAGCAGGTGTTCACGATCCCCGGCTTCGGCAAGCTGATCGTCGACGCGGTGTTCAACCGCGACTACGCGGTCGTGCAGGGCGTGGTGCTGTTCACGGCGACCGCGTACATCGCGCTCAACCTGCTCGCCGACATCGCGTACTTCCTCGTCAACCCGCGGCTTCGGGGCTGACCGTGGCGACGCTCGCGATCGACGCGCTGCCGCGCGAGGCGAGCCCCGGCCGCCGGGCGCTGCGCCGCCTCGGGAAGCGCCCCGCCGCGATGGTCGGCCTGGCGTTCGTCGTGTTCTTCGTCCTGCTCGCGGCCTTCGCGCCGTGGATCGCCCCGCACGACCCGCTCGCGACCTCCTGGTCGCTGGTGCGGAAAGCCCCCTCGTGGGCGCACTGGTTCGGCACCGACGAGATCGGCCGGGACGTCCTGTCGCGCGTCGTGTGGGGCGCGCGCGCCTCGCTCGCCGCAGGCGTCGTTTCGGTCGCGATCTCGATTTCGCTCGGCGTGCCGATCGGCCTCGTCGCCGGCTACGCGGGCCGCTGGCCCGACGCGCTCATCTCGCGCATGACCGACGCGATGCTCGCGACGCCGTTCCTGATCCTCGCGATCGCGCTCGCCGCGTTCCTGGGCCCGAGCCTCACCAACGCGATGATCGCGATCGGCATCTCGGCCACGCCGATCTTCATCCGCCTCACGCGCGCGCAGGTGCTGTCGGTGAAGGTCGAGGACTACATCGAGGCGGCGCGCGCGCTCGGGAATCCGCCGCTGCGGATCGCGGTGCGGCACATCCTGCCCAACGTCGTGCCGCCGCTGATCGTGCAGGGGACGCTGACGATCGCCGCCGCCGTCATCGCCGAGGCGAGCCTGTCGTTCCTGGGCCTCGGCCAGCAGCCGCCCGCCCCCTCCTGGGGCAGCATGCTCAATACCGCCAAGAACTACGTCGAGCAGGCGCCGTGGATGGCCGTGTGGCCCGGCCTGTCGATCTTCCTCCTGGTGCTCTCGTTCAACCTGCTGGGCGACGGCCTGCGCGACGCGCTCGATCCGCGGCACGCCTGACGCGGCGCCGCGCCGGCGGCGCGCGCCGATCAGGGCGGCTGCGGCCTGCGCCCGAGGAGTTGGTACATCCAGCCCAGCCCCGCGGCCGTGCCGGCGAGCGGGCGGTATTCGCAACCGACGTAACCGTCGTAGCGCAATTCGTCGAGCAGGCGGAAGATCCACTCGTAGTTGATCTCCCCGACGTTGGGCTCGTGGCGCCCGGGCACGCCCGCGATCTGGATGTGGCCGACGTGCGGCAGGTAGCGCCGCAGCTTCTCGGTGAGGTCGCCCTCGACGATCTGCGCGTGGTAGAGGTCGAACTGCACCTTGAGGTTCGCGGCGCCCGCCTCCTCGCGAATCGCGTGCGCCTCGGCCTGCGTGGACAGCAGGTAGCCGGGCATGTCGCGCGGGTTGAGCGGCTCGATCAGCACGGTCACTCCGAACGCGGCGGCCTCCTCGCAGGCGAACTTCAGGTGACGCACGTAGAGGCGTCGCCGCTGCTCCCGCTCGCGCGCGTCCGCGCCGTCGGGCATCACGCCGGCGAGCACGTGCAACCGACGACAGCGGAGTTCCTTCGCGTAGCGCAGCGCCATCGCGATCGACGCGGCGAACTCGTGTTCGCGTCCGGGCAGGCTCGCGAGCCCGCGGTCGCCGGAGGCGACGTCGCCCGGCGGCGCGTTGAAGAGCGCGATCTCGAGCCCGTGCTCCGCCGCGGCGGCCGCGATGTCGGCCGCCTGCCACTCGTACGGATAGGTGAACTCGACCGCGCGGAAGCCGGCGTGCGCCGCCTCGGCGAACCGTTCGAGGAACGGGACTTCGCCGAACAGGAACGACAGGTTCGCCGAGAATCGGGGCATCGATCGGTGTATCCGGGAAAGGGCCATGCCGGCGATCGCGGATGCTCGGGCGACCCGAGGCCGTCGACACCGCCGGCGCATGCGGCGGTGCCGCCACGCCATCGCAAAGCGCCGACGCCTGCGCTACAGTCCGGCAGCGCCCGTCCCGCATCGGGACGCCGCACCCACGCCCCAGTGTGCACGGCGCGTTCGCCGCGCGCAATGCCGAAGTGCCGCGCCGGGGCGCCTTCCCGCGTTCGATGACATCGCCTCCCCCAGCCGGCCGCCACGCCGGCCGCTACGCGACGAACGTCGGCGGCGAAGCGGTGGAACTCTTCGCCGACCGCGCGCTCCACTGGACCCGCGCGCGCACGCTGTTCGTCGCGGACGTGCATCTCGGCAAGGCCGCGGCGTTCCGCGCGGGCGGCGTCCCGGTGCCGCGCGGTTCGACCGCGAACGATCTCGCGCGCCTGGCCGCATTGATCGAAGCGAGCGGCGCCACGCGGCTCGTCGTGCTCGGCGACTTCCTGCACGCGAAGTCGGGCGTCGTGCCCGCGCTCGACACGGCGTTTCGCGCCTGGCGCGACGCGCATCGGTCGCTCGCGGTGACGCTCGTGCGCGGGAACCACGACGCGAACGCCGGCGATCCGCCCGCTGCGTGGGGTGTCGACGTCGTCGGCGAGCCCCACGCGCTGCCGCCGTTCCTCGCCTGCCACGCCCCCGTGTCCCCGCGCACCGGTTATGCGCTGTGCGGCCACGTCCATCCGGGCGTCCGCCTCGCCGGCCGCGCCGGTGGATCGGTGCGGCTGCCCTGCTTCGTGCTCGGCCGCCATCGCGCGATCCTGCCGGCCTTCGGACGGATGACCGGGCTCGCCATCGTCGCGCCCGCGCCCGACGAGACCATCGTCGCGATCGCGGGCAGCGAACTCTTCCGGTTGCCCCCCTGAGCCGATCCGTCCCGTGAGCCCCGCAGCGCCAACGCCATCGCATCGGCGCCCAATGCACAAGATCGCGCGTATCGTCGTCGCCAATCGTCGCCCCGCAGCGGCAACGCCATCGCATCGGCGCCCAATGCGCCGCCACCGGAAGCTCCGCCGCCTCTGTCCTCTGACTTCTGACTCCTGACTCCTGAATGCTGCGCCGCAGCGCGCCATGCACCATGCCGATGCTGTCGCATCGGCGCAACGTCGCACGCCTCCCGACGAACGGTCGGGCCGTGGGACAACCCGGTGGACAACGCCGGGAAAAGTCCGGGACACGCCCTCCGGCACCCCTGCAATGGCCTGAATCGCTTGTCGTTTCGCGCGACTCCGATTGTGGACGATATTCGCCTTGCGAAATCGCCGCTCCCCCACTAAGCTTGGTGTTGATCCGCCACTTGAACACAAGATATGGTAGATTCTGATTCATAAGCGGAATCCCGGGCGCTCCCGGCGCCGGCTGTGACCGACCGGGAAACGCGAGCGGGGCAAACGGCGGGACCCCTCGGAATGCCGCGACGGGCGCGGGTTGACGGGAATGCCCCCGGTCCGAGCCGACGGCCGTCCGCCCAACGACAACGACGAGTTTCACAGGAGAGGCACCCATGTCCATCGCTGCCCCGGCACCCGTCCCCGCAGCACAGCATCCGATTCCGACGCGTGACCTGATCGTGGGCGAAGCAGGCAGTTCGATGGCGACCGGCAGCGACCCCCGCTTCTCGCAGTACAAGGTGATCCGCCGCAACGGCGCGGTCGTGGGCTTCGAGCCGTCGAAGATCTCGATCGCGATGACCAAGGCGTTCCTCGCGGTGAACGGCGGGCAGAGCGCGGCGTCGGCGCGCGTGCGCGAGCAGGTCGCGAACCTCACCGAGTCGGTCGTCGCCGCGCTCGTGAAGCGCAAGCCCGAAGGCGGCGCGATCCACATCGAGGAGATCCAGGACCAGGTCGAACTCGCGCTGATGCGCGGCGGCGAGCACGAGGCCGCCCGTGCCTACGTCCTCTACCGCGAGAAGCGCGCGCAGGAGCGCGCCGCGAAGCACGATGTGCAGGCCAGGACGCACGACGCCGACCTCCACGTGGTCGAGAACGGTCAGCGGCGCAAGCTCGACCTCGCGCGCCTGACCGCGCTCGTCAAGTCGTCCTGCGAGGGACTGCCCGACGCCGACCCGGAACGCATCCTGAAGGCGACGCTCAAGGACCTCTACGACGGCGTGCCGATCGAGGAGGTCCGCAAGTCGGTCGTGCTCGCCGCGCGGACGCTGATCGAGAAGGACCCGGCGTACTCGTACGTCACCGCGCGCCTCCTGCTCGACTCGCTGCGCCACGAGGCGCTCGGCGAGGAGGCGACGCAGGCCGACATGGCGGCGCGCTACCCCGAGGCGTTCCCGCAGTTCGTCAAGCACGGCGTGAAGATCGGGCTCCTGAACGAGGCGCTGCTGCAGTTCGATCTGAAGAAGGTGGGCGCGGCGCTCAAGCCGGAGCGCGATCTCCAGTTCGGCTACCTCGGCCTGCAGACGCTCTACGACCGCTACTTCCTCGTCGACCAGTACGCGGAGTACGGGAATGCGGGCCGCCGCTTCGAACTGCCGCAGTGGTTCTTCATGCGCGTCGCCATGGGCCTCGCGCTGAACGAAGTCCAGCGCGAGGCGCGCGCGATCGAGTTCTACGACGTGCTGTCGACCTTCGATTTCATGTCGAGCACGCCGACGCTCTTCAACTCGGGCACGCACCGCTCGCAGCTCTCGTCGTGCTACCTGACGACCGTCTCCGACGACCTGGACGGCATCTACGAGGCGATCAAGGAGAACGCGCTGCTCTCCAAGTTCGCCGGCGGGCTCGGCAACGACTGGACCAACGTCCGGGCGATGGGCTCGCACATCAAGGGCACCAACGGCAAGAGCCAGGGCGTGGTGCCGTTCCTCAAGGTCGTGAACGACACCGCGGTCGCCGTCAACCAGGGCGGCAAGCGCAAGGGCGCGGTCTGCACCTACCTCGAGAGCTGGCACCTCGACATCGAGGAGTTCCTCGAACTGCGCAAGAACACCGGCGACGACCGCCGCCGCACGCACGACATGAACACGGCGAACTGGATTCCCGACCTGTTCATGAAACGCGTGATGGAGGGCGGCGACTGGACGCTCTTCTCGCCCTCGGACTGCCCCGACCTCCACGACAAGTTCGGCCACGCGTTCGAGGAAGCGTACAAGCGTCACGAGGACCGCGCGGCGCGCGGCGAACTGAAGCTCCACAAGAAGATCCCCGCGGTCCAGCTCTGGCGCAAGATGCTCTCGATGCTCTTCGAGACCGGGCACCCCTGGATCACGTTCAAGGACGCCTGCAACGTTCGCTCGCCGCAGCAGCACGTCGGCACGGTCCACTCGAGCAACCTCTGCACCGAGATCACGCTCAACACGAGCGAGACGGAGATCGCGGTGTGCAACCTGGGCTCGGTGAACCTGTTCGCCCACATGGTCCGCCAGGGCGATCGCTACGTCCTCGACCAGGCGAAGCTCGCGAAGACGATCGCGACCGCGATGCGCATGCTCGACAACGTGATCGACATCAACTACTACGCGGTCGCGAAGGCGCGCAACTCGAACCTCAAGCACCGGCCGGTGGGGCTCGGCATCATGGGTTTCCAGGACTGCCTGCACCTCTTGCGCGTTCCCTACGCGTCGCAGGAGGCGCTCGCCTTCGCCGATTCCTCGATGGAGGCGGTCTGCTACCACGCCTATTGGGCCTCCACCGCGCTCGCCGAAGAGCGCGGCCGCTACAGCTCGTACGCGGGGAGCCTCTGGGACCGCGGCATCCTGCCGCAGGACTCGCTCAAGCTCCTGCGCGAGGAACGCGGCGGCTACGTGGACATCGACGAGAGTTCGTCGATGGACTGGACCGCGCTGCGCGGGCGCATCAAGGCGCACGGGATGCGCAACAGCAACTGCGTGGCGATCGCGCCGACCGCGACGATCTCCAACATCGTCGGCGTCGCGGCGTCGATCGAGCCCGAGTACCAGAACATCTACGTCAAGAGCAACCTGTCGGGCGAGTTCACCGTCGTCAACGAGCAGCTCGTCGCCGACCTGAAGGCGCTCGACCTGTGGGACGACGTGATGGTCGCCGACCTCAAGTACTTCGACGGCTCGCTCGCGAAGATCGACCGCGTGCCCGCGGATCTCCGCACGCTGTACGCGACGGCCTTCGAGATCGAGCCGGCGTGGATCGTCGAGGCCGGCGCGCGCCGGCAGAAGTGGATCGACCAGGCGCAGAGCCTCAACATCTACATGGCGGGCGCGTCGGGCAAGAAGCTCGACGAGACCTACAAGCTCGCGTGGGTGCGCGGGCTCAAGACGACGTACTACCTGCGCTCGCTCGCGGCCACCTCGGCCGAGAAGTCGACCGGCAAGGGCGGCGAACTGAACGCGGTGCCCGCGTCGGGAGGCATGCCCGCCGCGTCCGCGTCCTCGTCGATCCGGGCGAGCGCGGCCGCGAATTCGAAGCAGCCGGTGGCCGAGATCGACGCGCCGAAGTTCTGCGCGATCGACGATCCCGGCTGCGAGGCATGCCAGTGATTCCCCGTCGCGGACCCGGTGCGTGTCCGGGCCCGCGGATCGAGGAGCAGCATCGGTGATCCGCCGAAGCGACCCGGCGACCGACAGCACCGTCGCCGGGCGCGCGTGCGGAGAAGGTGGCGCGGAACCTGGGCACGAAGGACCGCGCGAGGCAGGCACCGAGGACCACGAGGGCGCGAACCCGGACAGGAAACCGTGAAGGACGACGCGCACGACAGGACCTCCCCGAGGGGGACCGACGGCGAGAACGCCGCGGCGCCCCTGTCGCAGCACCGGAAGCGCGCGGAACGCCGCGCCGCGCGACGGTGGGCTCCGGAAGCGTCCGCCCGGCCAGGCGGACGCGCGGTGCGTTCGTCAACTTCACGAAAGGAGTCCCCCTTGGCGCGCTACGAACACGTGCAGCGACAGGTCGTCGACGCACGCTATCTTGGCGATTACAAGGTGTATCTGGAGTTCAACGACGGGCGCAAGGGTGTCGTCGATCTCTCCGACGAGCTGTACGGCGAGGAGATGACGCCCCTGCGCGATCGGCACCGGTTCTCGCAGGTGTACCTGGACAAGGGTCTCGCGACGCTCGCGTGGCACGATGGCCAGGACTTCGCCCCCGAGTTCCTGTACGAGCGACTGAAGGCGATGCACTGACCGCTCGCCTGCCCCGCCCCGCCTCCCGCCTCACCCCGGGAGGCGGGAACGGGTTCAAGCACCACCCAGGAGCCATCACGACATGCAAACCCTCTCCTTCGACGACGACCTGCCCCCGCCCACCGTGCCGGAGCCGAAGCCGCGCACGGCGGAGACGATCCGCGCACAAGTCGCCGGCGGCATCCTCGCCCGCGGCGAACCGGTGCAGGACTTCGACGTCGAGCATCAGGTCGCGCACGACAGCACCGCGCGCGTGCGCGTCGAGGACAAGCGCGTCATCAACGGCACGGCCGACGTCAACCAGCTCGTGCCGTTCAAGTACCGCTGGGCCTGGGAGAAGTACCTCGCCGGCTGCGCGAACCACTGGATGCCGCAAGAGATCAACATGCAGCGCGACATCGAGCTGTGGAAGAACCCGCAGGGGCTGACCGACGACGAGCGCCTGATCGTCAAGCGCAACCTCGGCTTCTTCGTCACCGCCGACAGCCTCGCCGCGAACAACATCGTGCTCGGCACCTACCGCCACATCACCGCGCCCGAGTGCCGCCAGTACCTCCTGCGCCAGGCGTTCGAGGAGGCGATCCACACGCACGCCTACCAGTACATCGTCGAGAGCCTGGGCCTGGACGAGGGCGAGATCTTCAACGCCTACCACGAGATCGCGTCGATCCGCGACAAGGACGAGTTCCTGATCCCGTTCATCGAGACCTTGACCAACCCGGCATTTCGCACCGGCACCCCCGAGGCCGACCAGCAACTGCTGCGCAGCCTCATCGTCTTCGCCTGCATCATGGAGGGGCTGTTCTTCTACGTCGGCTTCGTGCAGATCCTCGCGATGGGCCGCCAGAACAAGATGACCGGCAGCTCCGAGCAGTACCAGTACATCCTGCGCGACGAGTCGATGCACTGCAACTTCGGCATCGACCTCATCAACACGATCAAGCTCGAGAATCCGCACCTGTGGACGCCCGAGTTCCGCGACGAGATCGCGGAGCTGATGAAGAAGGGCGTCGAACTCGAGTACCGCTACGCCGAGGACACGATGCCGCGCGGCGTGCTGGGATTGAACGCGCCGATGTTCAAGGAGTACCTGCGCTTCATCGCGAACCGCCGCTGCCAGCAGATCGGCCTCGACCCGCTGTTCCCGAAGGCCGACAACCCGTTCCCGTGGATGGCCGAGATGATCGACTTGAAGAAGGAGAAGAACTTCTTCGAGACGCGGGTCACCGAGTACCAGACCGGCGGGGCGTTGAGCTGGGACTAGGCAGGGTCGGAGCCGTCGTTGCCGCAGCGGCTCCGATCGGCTTCCCGAAGCGCATCGCGCAGCGGGAGGCCCTCACCGAAACGACTCGTTCGAACGTCGCAAGGATCTCCGCACGCCCGTGCGGAGTCGCACTACGGCGTCGGCCCCACCCGCCGCACCCGTCGCCGCATCGCGAAGATTCCCCCGAGGCCGAGGAGCCCCGACAGCGCGAACGCCGCCCATTCGGACAGGGTCGGCACCGGCTGGTGGCTGATCGGCATCACCGTCACCGGACAGCCGCCCTCGTAGGGAGTCGGGTCGGTCCACGCATCGACGGCCATCTGCACCCCGCCGGCGGCGTCGCCGAAACTCCTGGCGTCGTCGTAAAAGACGTTATTGATGTCGTTGAGGAACCACTCGATCGGAGGCACGGGAGCGAAGCCCACGGTCGAGTACGTGCCTACATTCGGGAATGTGGACACCAACGAACTGAAGTTGGAGGCGAGCGCCCCTCCGGCGTCGGTCGTGATCGCGCCGGCGGCAGAAAGCGTCCCCTGCGTCATCGAGAGGTCCTGCACGAACCTGACGTTCTCGAGATAGTTCATCGTCCAGATGATGCATGTCAGGTGCGATTGGTCCCAGGTCTGGTTCGCTGCCGAGGCGCCGCCGTTGTCGAACACGAGTCGCACCGTGTAGCCCTGCCCAGTCTGGATCTCGGGGAAGGCGCTCAAGGATACTTGCCCGAGGTACTCGATCGAGTACGGCGCCGCG
The DNA here is from genome assembly GCA_015075645.1 of Burkholderiales bacterium. NCBI lineage: Bacteria > Pseudomonadati > Pseudomonadota > Betaproteobacteria > Burkholderiales > Burkholderiales bacterium. Next base: position 403,183 of record JABTUF010000002.1, read on the forward strand.
ATCGCGGAGACGGAGATTGCGGACGACACGATCGCGATCGCGACACGCATCGCGATCGTGGGCGACTTGCGATGACGCATGACTCCCTCCCTTACCGTTTCGACGACCCGGTTTCCACCAACTGTACATATTGCCCACTCGCCTGACAATGACGCCAGTGTCGCCGCACGTCCAGGGGGCGACCGGCGGCTGGACGGGAACTCCGAACCCACCGCGAAGCTGCGGGTCCGCGTACCATGGCCCACCGACCCGATGGACCGACCATGCCGCGCCTTCGAACGCTCGCCCTGCCCTTCGCCGTCCTCCTGCTGTTGGCCATCGCCACGGGCTGCGCCGGACCCGGACCCTCGCCCGCTTCGCTGCCGAACGAGAGCCTGCTGGCCGCGGCGGGATTCAAGACGATCGCCGCCGACACGCCGGAGCGCAAGCGCCATCTGGAAACGCTGCAGCCGGACTACGTCACCGCGGTGCAGCTGACCGGCGAGCACTACTACGTGTACCCGGACGTGGCGAAGAGCCTGCTCTACGTCGGCACGCCGAAGGAGTACCAGGCCTACCTCGCCCTTCGGACCAGGAACGGCCTTCCCAGCCCGCAGCCGCAGAACTGGGATGCCGCGCAGGCGAGCCGGTACATGGCCGCGCAGGACCAGAAGATGGCGAAGATCAACACCCAGGATGCGTCGATCCCGTCGTGGGCGATCTGGCCTCCGTTCGGCGGATTGGGGTGGGTGCCCTGAGTGGGCCCTGACCCCAGGCGTCTCCCGGTCCAGCGCGCCAGGCCCTCCCCGCCCCGACCGCCCTCGCGCTGCGCCTCGCCTCGTTGCCGGATGATCGCGCCATCGAACCCGGGGGTGGCTCCGGCCGCCCGGAGACCGCGATGATCAAGGTGAACTTCGGCTCAGGACCGTTCCCGCACGAGGGGTGGATCAACGTCGACCTCGACGCCGCGTGTCGGCCCGACGTCGTGGCGGACCTCGGGCGCGGACTGCCGTTCGGAAGCGCGACCGTCGACTTCGTGCTGTGCGACCACGCGATCTCGTGCATCGGGCTCGAAGCGACGCGCTCGTTCCTGGCGGAGTGCCGGCGGATCCTGAAGCCGGACGGCGCGATGCGGCTGCTCACGCCTGACCTCACGGAACTCGCGCGCCTCTACCTCGAGCGGCCGAACCGTCTCGTCGACCTGTGGAACGCGACCGTCGGTGTGCCGCTCGCCACCGGAAGCGCGTGCGAGGTCTTCAACCTCGCGCTCGAGATCCAGTGCCGATTCCAGTTCGACGGGCCGACGCTGGCCGCGCTCGCGGGCGAGGCCGGCTTCGACATCGCGCCGGTCGAATTCCGCCGCAGCCGCCACCCGGAACTCGCCGGTCTCGACGTGCGGCCGCCCGACCAGAGCGTGACGATGAGCTACGAGCTCCACCCGTCCGGCCGGACAGTTCAATGGGGTCAGACTCCCATGGATCCCGACGACGCCCCCGTCACGGCCTCGTCCCCGCGCTCAGCTCCTCGATCACCGCGAGCCTGATGTCGCGCCGCTCGACGATGTCGCGCACGCCCGGATTCGTGCGCGTGAGGTACGCCATGTTCGTCTCCCCGCCGGTGAGCAGGAAATCGTTCAGCGCGACCGTGTAGCGCCGCGCGGGATCGATGGGCGTGCCGCCGACGATCCAGGTCGCGCCCGCGCGCTTCGCACCGAGTACCTGAAGGAAACCGCCGGTGCCCTCGTTGTTGATGCCGGTGTCGAGGACGCGCGCGAGCAGCGCGCCGTCGAAGCTCGCGCGCACGACCTTCCCGCCGAACGGCAGGATGCGGATCACGTCGTACTCGGTGACCGGGCCCGGCGGAACCACGTCGTCGATACGCACCGACCCGGCGTTGAAGAACGCGACGTCGACCGGACCGGCCTCGCGCGCGATCGCCGCGGCGATCAGGTCGGTGAGCTTGCCGGGCCGGTTGCGCACCGTGGCCTCGCGTCCGTCGAGCGGCACGCCGATCGTCGCGACGACGGCCTCCGGCTTGAAACCTTCGCGGCGGAAGCCCTCGAAGCCGCGCTCGACCCACGCCTTCGCGAGCGCGTCGACCGCCGGATCGGAGGGAATGGTGTCGTCGATCACCTCGAGGCGCGTCGACACCGACGGCCGCGCGCCGCTCGCGCCGAAGGCGAGCGTCACGACCGCGAGCGAGCGCACGTTGGCGTCCGCCTTCACGATCGGCACGAAACGCGGGCCCCGGTGGAGCACGAAGTTCTCGTGCTCGTGTCCGCCCAGCACGAGGTCGATGCCGGGGACGGCCTCGACGAACTCGGCGTCCTGTTCGAGCGAGAGGTGCGTCAGCGCGACGATCGCGTCGACCTCGCCGGCGAGCTTCGCCACTTCCTCCTTCGCGGCGACGATCCCGTCGCGGTAGGCGACCCAGTCCTTCCTCGTCGAGTCGATCGTGACGCCGATGAGCCCGATCCGCACGGTCCGTCCGTCGACGGTCACCGGCACGATCGCGGAGGTCGGCACGCCGGGAAACGGCTGCCCCGCGGCGTCGGTGACATTGGTCGAGACGATGCGGAACTTCGCCTGCGTGAGGTGCGCGCGAAACTGCGCGGCCGACACGTCGAACTCGTGATTGCCCAACGTCGCCCATTCGACCCCGGTCGCGTTCAGCACGTCGACCATCTGCCGCCCGGCGAGCCGCTCGCCGTCGACCCTCGCGGTGCCGAGCGCGGAGGGCGACAGGTAGTCGCCGCCGAGCGTCACGAGCACCGGCGCCCCGCCTGCCTTCAGCCGCTTGATCACGGTCGCGACACGTGCGGGGCCGCCGGACTTGCCGCCTTCCACCGGCACGATCTCGTAGATGTCGTTCAGGTGGACGAACGTGACTGCGAGCGGCTTTCCCGGCGCCTCGGGCGCCGAGGACATCGGCGCGCAGGCGGACAGCGCCCAAAGGAGGATGATCGCGCCCGCCCGCAGCGTCCGTCGAATTCGTCGCATCGCCGCCTCTCCCCATGACCGCGCCGTTCGCGCGCCGAACAGTGTACGGGCATGGGCGCGGCAGGGCCGCTCACGGGAATCGCGGCCGGGGATCGGTTCGGGACCACTCCCCCTCCCGATCCCGACGGGAAAGCGTAAGTCCGACCACCCGTGCGCCGACCCATCCGGCAACGGCACGACGACCGCCCGGTGGCGGCATCCGACGACGATGAAAGACCGGAAGCTGCGGGCACGGGTGTTCCTGCAGCGGCTCGCGCAACCGACCTGCGCCTGCATGCTCGGCATGTCGGCGCCGACGTTCGTCGCGCTCGCGAGTCTGCCGCACTGGAAGATCGCGCTGCAGACCGGCGTGGGCACCGGCGTGCTCGCGCTCGTCCTGACGTTCACGCCCGCTGCCCGGCTGTTCGGGAACCGCTACGGCAATGCGGGCGTCATGGGCGTACTGACTGCGCTCGCCGACGCGTGGTCGCATCCGGGGCATTTCGGCTTCCCTTACGCGGAAGCGATCGTGACCGGCATCGTGTCGGGCCTCCTCGTGCTGGCGACCTCGTACCTCGCCGAGGACCGCGCGCGTCGCGTGCGCGCCGCGTGGGCGTGGATTTGGGGAGCGAAGGCGCCATCCTGACACCGCCCACGATCGCTCCCTCGGCGCGTTGCCCCCGCTATGCGGCCAGGGCAAAGCGAACCCGGACGAGGAGCGCCGCCGCCACCACGAACATCGCCGCCGCCGCGCCGGCGAGCGAGGCGTGGATGCCGACCGCCGCGCCTGCCACGCCGACGGAGATGCCGCTGAACGTGCGCATCCCGAGCGACGCCGTGTTGTAGAGGCCGATCACCCGGCCGCGCGCGGCGAGCGGCGCGTGGATCTGGACCAGCGCCTGCGCCATGCTGGCGAACGCGAGCTCGAAGAACCCGGCCACGAAGAGCGCCGCCACGGCGAAGGTGAAGTGCGTCGCCAGCGCGAACGCGGCGAGCGAACCGCACCAGGCGATCGCCAGCACCAGCGCGGTCGCAGGTCCCATGCGCAAGAGCGAGCCGCTCTCCAGCACGACGCCGGCGACGAGCGCTCCGGCGGCGTCCGCCGCGAGCAGCATGCTGTAGCGCCATCCCGCGTCGCCCTGCCCGAGGTCGTGCGCGAACTCCGGCATCTGCGCCTGGTAGCTGTTGCCGACGAGGAACGACGCGGCCGCGGCGAGCAGGATCATCGGGACGAGAACGCGGTGGCCGCGGATCTCCCGGATCGTCAGCACGATGTCCGCGAAACCGCGCACCGCGCGCGGCGGCGCGGAAGGCTCCTTGCGAAAGCGCGGGCCGTAGCGCGCACGGGCGAGCCACACGATCGCCGGCAGGTAGAAGAGCGCGTTGACGAAGATGCCGTTGGCCGGTCCGAGCGCGAGCATCAGGACGCCGCCGATCGCGGGGCCCACCAGGAAGCCCAGGTAGCGCGCCGTCGCGTTCAAGCGCACCGCGCTCGGCAGCTCGTCGCGCGAGACGATGTCGTAGAGCAGGAGCTGGCTCGCCGTCTGCCAGAACACGCCCGCTGCGCCGTGGAGCACGAGGAGCAGCACCGCGTGCCACAGTTCGAGCGTGTCGGTCGCGAAAAACCAGCCCCAACCCACCGACGCCGCGATGAACATGACCATGCCGAGCTGGATCATCCGGCGCGGGTCGACGCGCTCGGCGATCGCCCCCACCGGCACCGAGAACAGCAGGTACGGCGCCCAGTGCGAGATCACCGCGAAGCCGCCGAGCGCCGGGGATTGGAACTTCTGGAAGATCACCCAGTAGCTGATGACGTGCTCGACGTTGTCCGCCATCATCGCCAGCGCGTAGGTGCCGACGAAGGCGCGAAACCCGGGGTGGCGCAGCGCCGCGAACGAACGCGACGCGCCCGCCGCCTGCCCGGTCGTGCCCGAGGTCATCGTGCGGCGGAACGGAACGGAGACGGATGCCGCGGCGTGACTGGCGCGGCGCGATGCGCGCAGCGCCCCGGGCCGCCGACCGCCGGGCGGCCCTTCGCCGGCGCTGCCGTCACGACCCGAACTTCCCCGCCTGGAAGTCGTTGACCGCCGCGATGATCTCGTCCCTCGTGTTCATCACGAAGGGGCCGTACTGCGCGATCGGCTCGTGCAGCGGCTTGCCTGCCACGAGGATCGCGCGCGAGGCCGCGACCGCCCGGAACTGCACGCCGTCGCTGCCCGCGTCGTTCGCGAAGATCGCCATCCGCTCGGAGGGCACGTCCGCGCCGAGCACCTGCAGCGCGCCGCGGTAGACGTAGACGAAGGCGTTGTGCGTGGACGGCAGCGACTGCGCGAACACCGCGCCCGCCGGCAGGTCGAGGTCGAGGTACAGCGGTTCGGTCACCTCGCGCGTCATCGCGCCGGCGACGCCGTGGCTCGCGCCTGCGATGACCCGCACCGTCACGCCTTCCTCCGTGGTGAACGCGGGAATCTCGTCCTTCGCGATGTCGCGGTACCACGGCGCGCGCATCTTGTCCTTCGCCGGCAGGTTCAACCACAACTGGAAGCCCTCCAGCCGGCCGCGCTCCTGCTCGGGCAGTTCGGAATGCACGATGCCGCGCCCCGCGGTCATCCACTGCACGCCCCCCTCGGAGAGCAGGCCCTCGTGGCCCGCGTTGTCGCGGTGGCGCATCCGGCCGGCGAGCATCGTGGTGATCGTCTCGAAGCCTCGGTGCGGGTGGTCGGGAAAACCGGCGACGTAATCGTCCGGGTTGTCGGTCCCGAACGCGTCGAGCAGCAGGAACGGGTCGAGGCGCCGCTGCAGCGGCTGCGCGAGCACGCGCGTGAGCTTCACGCCCGCGCCGTCGCTCGTCGCCTGGCCGGCGACGATGCGCTCGACCGCGCGCGGGACCGCGACGGATTCAGGCTCGATCGGGTGCGTCTTCATGGCGTCGTTCGCGAGCGAAAGACTATCACGACCGCACCAACGCCGGCCGATGCCTCCGCCCCGCTCGATCAACGCATCGCGCCCCCGAAACCCCACCGCACGCATGGACAAGCGGCGGCGGCGTGCGAAGAGCGCGCGCCGGAGCCGGAGCATTCACCCGTCGCGCGGTCGGCCCGCCGTCGCTACTTGCACTTGCCGGCGCGGAACTCGTCCAGCTTGCAGAACCGCACGTCCCGCTCGCCCGCGTCGCAGGCCTTGCGCGCGCGGACGCCCTCAGGCGATCGCGTCGCGGCCCCGCCCGCGGCGATCGGCGCCACCGTCTTGATGAGTTCCGCGACCGCCTTGATCTCGTCCGCGCCGGAGGGCTCGGTGTTGAGCGTGACCTCGGACAGGTTGCCCGACGCGTTGAACTTGACGACGAATCCGGTCTTGGTGAACGGCATCGCCTCGACGTTCAGGTAGTGCCGGTCGCCGGTCGGCAGGAGCACCGTCTCGAAGAACTGCGCATCGTCGCAGCCCGCGTCGTCGGCCTTCGCCGAGCGGTCGTGCCAGCCGGTCTTCACGTAGACCTCCGGCACGCTGAACGGCAGGCCCTTCTCCGGTTCGACGGAGCCCTCCCGGTAGACCGACAGCCGCGACGCGCAGCCGCCGAGGATCGCCGGTGCGAGGACCGCGAGTGCAAGGGCCGCGCAGGTTCTCATCGTGCCTCCGTCGTCATCGGCGTCAGGCGCCCAGCGCCCGGTGGTAGGTGTCGAGGAAGGCGTCCCACCCGCCCTGCTTCGCGAAGTCGAGCTTCGCGTAGAGCGGCGAGACGCGCGCCTCGGGGAAATGGATCGACAGCCCGGTGGAATTCGCGACCGAGGCGCCCTTCGATCCCGATGCGATCACGGCGCCCTCGACCGCGGCGCGCACGATGCCGCAGGCGTCCGCGACGGCGACGCCCGTGTCCTGCGCCTCGAGACGCTCGCACAGGTGCGCGAGGTCGACGTAGTCCTTCGTGTCGTAGTGCTGCGTCGAGCGCCGCGCCCGCACGATCGCGACGAGCGTCGCGGGATGCGCGCAGCCCGCGGAGAGCGCGCGGGCGAGCCCGTCCACCGCGTGGCGCAGGTCGGACATGCGCGAGAGGTCGAGCGCGGACTGGGTGACGACGTCGCGCGCGCGGTACGACGCGAGGTAGGCCTCGACGATCGCCGCACCCAGCTCACGCGCGGTCATCGACGGCTTCGCCGCGAGTCTCGCGAGGATCGCGGCGTAGGGCCACCCGTCCCCGGGCTCGAGTTCCTCGGAGCCGACCTGCACGTCGACCGCGCCGCGCACCTGGTAGGCGACCTCGACCATCGCCATCAGGCAGGCATCCATGCCGAGGACGTCGATGCGCCGCCCGAGCTTCGCCTTCACCTTCGCGACGACGCGCTTCAGTTCCAGGCTGTCGAGGAAGTCGCGCGCGCTGTCGTCGAACAGGATCGCACGCGCGTCGGCCGCCTTCGCGACGCTGGTCGCGAAGACCGTGCGCCGCCAACGGCCACCGGCACGCGCGATGTCGGCGGCGAGCACCCGGCCCGCACGCCTCGATCGGTCCGGCGTCGATCCGGATCCACGCCGTCGGAGCGCCTCGCGGTAGAGGTCGGTGTCGTCCCAGCCTGCGCCGTGGTTCCACAGCACGACGAGCGTGCGCTCGGAGGGGAAGGTTCCGGCGCCCCACAGCAGGAAATCCTCGAGGACCGCGGGATCGCCGGTGTTGGTTTCGCCGAGCGAGCCGACGCGATCCTGCGCGAGCGTCGTCCCGTTGCGCAGGTGGTAGCGATGGGTTCGGCCGGTCTCGCCCGCACGGTCGAACTGCGCGACGACGTCGACGTCGTCGGTGGACCCGACCGACTTCATCTCGTCCAGGTCATCCGCCCCCGCGGCGTCGAGGTCGTTGTCGCCGCCGAGGTAGACGAGGACCGTCCACGCCTTCTTCGACCCTCGCGCACGCGCGCGGCCGGGCGCGGAGTCTCTCGTCGTGCGGCTGGCGGTCATCGTGCCTCCCCTGTGCGCGCGGCCAGCGCGACCTCGCGCCGTTCGAAGGCGGCGCGTACTGTACTGCACAACATGTACGACGGTAGGCGCCCGGCCCGGGGAAGTCAAGGGCGCGCCGACACGCGGACGAGGTTCAAGGAGCCCGCGTATCGCGACGCTCATGCATGTGGCGCATGGGTATGGCCTCCGCGAATTCGCTCAGCGCATCTCCTCCCAGGCGAAACCCTCGCGCGCAACGAGCGCGTTCGCCGCCTCCGGGCCCATCGTGCCCGCGGCATAGCGTTGCGGGCCGCGCGCCGCCGCGTCCTCGCGCGCCCAGGCAACGAGCACGGGCTCGACCCAGCGCCACGCCTCCTCCTGCTCGTCGCTGCGCACGAACAGGTTGCGCCGACCGGCGATCGCGTCGAGCAGCAGGCGCTCGTAGGCGCCGACGCGCGCCTGGCCGAACGCCTTGTCGAAGTCGAGGTCGAGGAACACCGGGGCGAGTTCCTCGCCCACCGACGAGCCCCTGGCCGCCGAAAGGTGCAGCTCGAGCCCGTCGTCGGGCTGCAGCTTGATCACGAGTTTGTTGGGACGATTCTCGCCGGGGAAGATCGCGTGCGGCGTCGGGCGGAACGCCACGACGATCTCGGCGCTGCGCGCGGCGAGCCGCTTGCCGGTGCGCAGGAAGAACGGCACCCCGGCCCAGCGCCAGTTCCGCACCTCGGCCCGAAGCGCGACGAAGGTCTCGGTGCGGCTCTCGCGTGGCACCATGCGTTCGTCCGTGTAGCCCGGCACGCGGACGCCGTCGACGACGCCCGCACCGTACTGTCCCCGCACGACATCGCGCACTGCGGATGCCTCGTCGAACGGCGCGAGCGCGCGCAGCACCTCGAGCTTCCTCGCGTGGAGATCGTCGGGCGTGAGCCGCGACGGAGGCTCCATCGCGATCATCGACAGCAGTTGCAGCGCGTGGTTCTGGATCATGTCGCGCAACGCGCCGGCGCCGTCGTAGAAGTCGCCGCGCGTGCCGACGCCGATCGACTCGGCGATCGTGATCTGGACGTTGGCGACGCACTCGCGCCGCCACAGCGGCTCGAACAGGACGTTGCCGAAGCGCAGCGCGAGGAGGTTCTGCACCGCGGGCTTGCCGAGATAGTGGTCGATGCGCAGCGCCTGCGCCTCGTCGAACACGCTGCCCACGACCCGGTTGATCGCGCGCGCGCTCGCGAGGTCGTGGCCGAGCGGCTTCTCGAGCACCACGCGCGCGTTCGGGCCGTTCAGTCCGGCGCGGCCGACTTCGCCGCAGACGATCGGGAACAGGTGCGGACCGGTCGCGAGGTAGAACACGACCGCGTCCGCGGCCCCGCCGCGCCCGGCCGTACCGGACGCGAGCCACGCCGCGAGCCGCGCGTAGTCGCCGGGCCGCGCGAGGTCGAGTTCGAGGAAATGGACGAGGGCGGCGAAGCGCTCGAACTCGCCGTCGACCGGGCGCTTGCCCTCGTCGACGTCGCGGAAGCGTTCCCACAGCCACCGGCGGTAGTCGTCGTCGCGCCACGCGCTGCGCCCGACGGCGAGGATCCGCCCGCCCGGGGGCAGCGTGCCGTGCCGGTGCGCCTGGAAGAGCGCCGGCATGAGCTTCCGCCACGCGAGATCGCCGGTGCCGCCGAAGAGGACGAGATCGAAGGACATGACGCCCGGACCCGCCATGAGCCAGCGGGTCCGGGAGCGCGCATTCTTCCACACGCAGGCGCGTTCGCGCCTCCGGCCGGCTCGGCGCCGGTTGGCAGCGTCCCGTCGCGCGGGGCGTCAGAGCGCGACTTCGATCACGGCGCGCCGGTCCTTTTCGAGGCAGTCGACGAGCTTCGCGTTCTTCGCGTCCTCGGCCCCGAGGTCCTTGCAGGTGTCGCCGGTGACCGGCTCGCTCTCGCCCTTCGCCTCGACACGGCTGCGCTTCGCGTCCACGCCTTTCGAGGTGAGGTAGGCCACGGCGGCTTCGGCGCGCTTCTTCGACAGCGCGTCGTTGTGCGGAGCCTCGCCGATCCGGTCGGCGTAGCCCTTCACGACCACGCTCGTGTAGTCGCGCGCCTGGAGCTTCGCGACGAACGCGTCGAGCGCGGCCGCGTCGTCGGGACGAAGCGCCGAACGGTCGAACGCGAAGTACACGGTCGCCCTCGGCGGTGGCTCGACCACCGGCGCCGGTGCAGGCGCAGGAGGCGGAGCTTCAGCGCTCGCCGGCGGCGCGGCGGGCGCTGTCGAGGCGACCGGGGCCTTCGAAGCGTCCGCCACCGGGGGCGGCGGCGCCTTGTCGCGCGGCCAGAACCACCAGAGCAACGCCAGCAGCACCGCGACGGCAATGGCGACAGGCAGTGGCTTCATGCGATCCTCCCGATCGAACGTCGGACGGCAAGCGCTCGCACGCGGCGAGCAGGATCAGGTGCGCCGAGGCCGCACGCAGCCGAGGGCGGCATCCTCCGTGCGCGAGTCTGAACCGACCGGCGCCCGACGTCCACGCATGATTGCGCCCGCCCGCGGGTGAGGATCCCAGGTGCCGGAAGCAGGCGCTCGATGGCCCGGGTCAGGAGTCTGGCCGGGGTTCCTGCCGCGCGAGCCGCCCGAGCAAGGTGCGGATCAGCCCCGCGCCGCCGATCGTCGCGCCGAGCGCCGTCACGACCAGCATCGCGACGAACGCGACCTCCGCGCTGCCGAAGCCCGCGAGGTACGCCGCTCCGCCGTCGGCGGACAGGGTCGGGGACGCCGTCGTGCAACACCAGGCGGAGAGGGTGGTGCCGGTCGATCCGCGGCGGTCCCGAGCGGCCCCTCCCCCGGGCCGGGGAGCACGCAGCACCCGGGCAGGCACCGGCGGTCTCAACCCCCGGGAGACCGCGCATGCGTTACAGCCCGAGTACGCCAGGCATTCGAGAGGCGAGGATCGATGAAACGCACACTGTTCACGCCCTCGGCCATGGGGGTCGGCCCGATCGTCGTGGCACTCGCAGCGGCCGTGCTGCTCGCCGTCGCCGTCGTGTCGCAGATGACGTCGGCGAGCCCCCCGTTCCACGGCACGCGGTGGACGCTCGTGCAACTCGGCAGCGAACCGGTCACGGTCGCGCCCGCGCGTACGCCTTCGATCAGGTTCGGAGGGGACCGCGTCGCCGGCTTCGACGGCTGCACGACGTTCTTCATGGAGGGCAGCACCGACCCCAACAACATGCGGTTCGACCCGGCGAAGGGGGCGCTCGCGCCGGTCCCCTGCCCACCGGACTTCATGCTTGCCGGCGCGCTCCACGTGGCGCTCCTTCATGCGGTGCGCGCGACGGTCGACGGCGATCGCATGACGCTCCACGCCGCCGACGGGCGGGTGCTCGCGACCTTTCGCGCGGAGCGATAGGCCGGCCCCGGCGAGCGGGGCGCGTTCAACGTACGGCCGGCAGGTCGAGCACCACCCGCGCGCCGCCGAGAGGCGAGTCCTCGAACCGGACCTCGCCGCCGTAGAGGCGGGCCAGTTCGTCGACGATGGCGAGGCCGAGCCCCGAACCTTCCACCCGCTCATCGGCCCGGACACCTCGGCGCATGAGGTTCGCCCGCGCTTCGCGCGCGATGCCCGGGCCGTCGTCGTCGATCGCGATGGTCAACCTGCCACCGTCGCCACCGGCTGAGAGCGCTACGCGATGCCGCGCCCACTTGCACGCGTTGTCGACGAGGTTGCCGAGCAGCTCCTGCAAATCCTGCTCCTCGCCGCGGAAGGCGAGCGCGCCGTCGATCGGCTGGACGTCGATCTCGAGCCGGCGATCGGCGTGGATGCGCTCGATCGCGCGCACGAGACCGTCCACGACCGGGGCGACCGGTGTCCGGGCTCCAGGGACGCGCGTTGCCGCAGCGCTGCGCGCACGCTTCAGGTGGTAGTCGACCTGGCGGCGCGCGACCTCCACCTGATCGCCGACCAGCCTTGCGAACTCGCCGCCGCGCTGCGCATGCGCGGCGTTCGCGAGCACGCTCAACGGCGTCTTCAGCGCGTGGGCCAGATTGCCGGCGAGCGTGCGTGCACGAACGACGATCTCGGCGTTCTGCCCGAGCACGGCGTTGAACTCGTCGACGAGCGGCGTGACTTCGGAGGGGAACGAGCCCTCCATCCGGGTCGCCTTGCCTTCCCGCACGGCGCCGAGCGCACGCTGCAGCCGGGCGAGCGGCGCGAGGCCGACGACCACCTGCATGACCGCGGCAACGACGAGGCCGATCGCAAGCAGCGCGAGTGCAGCCCAGAGCATCCCTCGAAACCGCTGCACCGGCTCGGTCATCGCGCGCTCGTCGGCGGCGACCATCAGCCGGAACGTGAGCCCCGGTCGGTCCGCCGGATGGATCGTGCGTTCGATCACCTGGAGCGTCGCGCCGGCCGGACCGCGCCCGCTATGCAGATGCACCTGCCCGTCCAGCCCCGTACCGGTCGGCACCTCGAGCACGGCGTCCCAGAGCGATCGTGAGCGCAGGACGCCGATCGCAGCGGGTCCGGCGGGGCCCGCGGCCCGGTCCACCTGCCAGTAGAGTCCGGAATACGGTCGCGCGAGGCGCGGGTCGCTCAGCGGCGTCGAGAGCTCCGGCGCGTCGGCTTCGTCGAGCACCAGATTGGCGGTGAGCTGGTCGAGGTGGGTGCGCAACTCGGCGTGGAACCGGGCCTCGACATGGTCGCGTACGAGCGTCCCCAGGCCCCAACCCGCGATCGCGATCGACGCTGCGATCCACGCGAGCGTTCCCGCCAGCAGGCGGACGCGCAGCGACTCACGCATCCGGACGCGAACGCTCATTCCCCGCAGGCGATGCGGTAGCCCATCCCGCGCACGGTCTCGATGAGCTTCGCGGGCAGCTTCTTCCGCAGGCGCGCGATGAACACCTCGATCGTGTTGGAGTCGCGGTCGAAGTCCTGGGCGTAGATGTGCTCGATCAGGTCGCTGCGCGACACGACCTCGTTGCGGTGGTGCATCAGGTAGTCGAGCACCCGGAACTCGTGACCGGTGAGCGCGACGGCCTGCCCGTCGACGCTGACCCGTCCGCTGCGCGTGTCGAGCACGACCGGGCCGCAGCGGAGTTCCGCCCGCGCGTGCCCGCCGGCCCGGCGGATCAGGGCCCGCACGCGTGCGAGCAATTCCTCCATGTGGAACGGCTTGGCCAGATAGTCGTCCGCCCCCGCGTCGATCCCCGCGACCTTGTCGTGCCAGTTGTCGCGCGCGGTGAGGATCAGGACGGGCATGCCGCGCCCGCACTCGCGCCACCGCTTGAGGACGGTGACGCCGTCGAGCCCCGGCAGTCCCAGATCGAGAATGACGGCATCGAACTCGCCGGTCTCTCCCGCGTGCAGCGCATCGACGCCGTTGTGCGTCACATCGACGGCGTAGGAGGCCTCCGACAGCGCGTGCGCCAACTGCGAAGCGAGCGTCGTTTCGTCTTCGACTACCAGAACCCGCATCTCGTGGTGCCCCGGCCGGCTCGCCTCATCTCATCCCGCCCCTGCGCTTCAGGACGGACCCGTCGCGGGCATCGACCTCGAGCTTGACGATCGATCCGTCCGGACCCAGCAGCTTGATCTCGTAGACCCAGCGGTCGCGTTCCCGTTCGAGTTCGACCGCGATCACCTGCCCCGGGACATCTCGCCCCACCCGCGCGAGGATGTCCTGCAACGGCAGGATCTCGCCCGCTTCGAGCGCGCGGCGGGCCCGGTCCTGGTCGTGATGACCGCCCGCGTGAACGGGAAGCACGGCGGCTGCCGCCAACACTACCGCAGCGGTCCATTGCCGCAAAGTCCTGCGTTTCATCGGGCGTTCCTGCTCACGGTCGACACGTCGCGTCGAAAACCCCTTGTAGACGCCGTCACCTGAACGGCAGATGAACACGCCGTTCAGCGTGGATACATGCAGCCGCGGTCAAGATCGCACCACGGTCACTCGACGACCGCGACCACCGGAGAACCGCGCGATGAAAACCCCCTACGCACTTTCCGCCTTCGCCCTCGCCGCCGGACTCGCCGTCGGCTCGCTCGCCGTGACCGCGGTCCAGGCACAGGACCCCCTGGCCGGCGCCGCGCTCGAAGCCGGCGCGCGCCTGACCATCGGCCAGGTGGTCGAACGGCTGACCGCGCAAGGCTACCGCGACATCGACGAGATCGAGCGCGACGGCGGCGCCTGGGAAGTCGACGCGCGCACCAGCGCGGGTGAACGCGTGAAGCTTCGGGTCGACGCGCACAGCGGTGCGATCCTGAAGACGAAGACCGATGCGCGCAGAAGCGACCGCGACCACAAGCGCATGGGCGACGACAGCCGTCACGCGCCCACGGAATGCGGTAGCGAACCCTGCCGCACCGACCGGCGCGCGCAGGGGCTGTCGAGCGCGACGATGGGCTGGTACCTGTCGGACATCTACGCGCGCCTGCCCGCCACCGGCGGCTGACGAGCGAGGCGGGACGCGACGCTCCGGAGGCGCCGGCGGGCCGGTCGCCTTCGGCCGCGTCCCGCCCGGCGCGCCGAAAGCATTCCGTCCGATGCCCCGAATGCGTCCATCGAACTGCCACCCGCGAAAGCCACCGCCATGCCCATATCAACGACGACACGCCGCGAGGCGTACCACCCGTGGTCCATCGCCGCCCATTGGCTGACCCTGCTCCTCCTCCTCGCCGTGTACGCGGCGATCGAACTTCGAGGCGTCTTTCCGAAAGGAAGCGAGGCCTACGTCGCGATGAAGTCCTGGCATTTCACGCTCGGGATGCTGCTGTTCGTCCTGGTCCTCGGGCGCCTCGTCCTGCGCCAGGTCGTGCGGGCTCCGGCGCTCGAGCCTCCTCCGGCCGACTGGGAGCGGTGGCTGGCGGGCTCGATGCACGTGGCGCTGTACGCATTCCTCGTGGCGATGCCCCTCCTGGGCTGGCTCGCGGTGAGCGCCAAGGGCAGGCCGGTACCCTTCTTCGGCGCGGAGCTGCCGCCGCTGATCGCGCCGGACAAGGCGCTCGCGAAGAACCTCGAGGACCTCCACGAAGCGCTCGGCACGATCGGCTATTTCCTGATCGGCGTGCACGCGGCGGCGGCGCTGTTCCACCACCATGTGCGAGGCGACGATACACTGCGGCGCATGCTGCCACGACCGTTGCGCGGATCTGCCGCGGCCGGATCGCTGCGCCTGCCGCCCGGATAGACGGAAAGCAGGTTCGCGCCGTCCCGGAGTAGGATCGACGCGGGGGGGCTCGCGGCTCGTCGCCGCGAGCGCGAGACTTGGCGTCGACTTCCAACGCACGTGAGGGCGCGCGCCCCAACCCCGACCGGGCGTACGTCGCGCGGGCGCGAGTCGATCACGCGCGCGCCGGCCTCGCGATCGCGGTCGCGGCGCTCGCATGCATCGCCGTTGTCTGGCTCGGCTACGAGGCGTGGCGATTCCTCGCGCGCCCGCAGCGCCTCGGGCCCATCGCGATTCATCCGGGCGCGATCGACCTCGTGATCCTGCACGACATGGTCGTCGACTGGTGGCGGGGGGCCCCGGTCTATGCCGGCCCCCGCGGACCGGTCAACAACTACCCGCCGGCGAGCATGATCGCGCTCGCGCCGATCTACGGCTGGTCCTCGGAGCCGCTCACGGTCGTCGTGTGGCTCGCCAGCTTCGCCGCCGCGCTGGTGGCGCTCGCGATCCTCCTCGCACGCGAATCCGGCGCACGCACCGGCGTCGAGCGCGCGATCGCCGCGCTCGTCGTCGTCGCGACCTACCCGGCCGGCGCGACCTTGGGCAACGGACAGATCGGTGTCCACATCGTGCTCGCATCGGTGATCGCGCTGCTGCTGTTGCGCGATCGTCCTCCATCCTGGCCGCGAGACGTCCTGGCCGCCGCGCTCCTGCTGTTCGCGCTGGCCAAGCCGACGCTCGCCGGGCCGCTCGCGCTGGTCGCGGCGGTGCTGCCGGGCGGCGTACGGGTCGTCGCGCTCGTCGCGGTCGGCTACCTCGGCCTGACATGCGCCGCGTCCGCCGTGCGGGACGAGGGCCTCGCCTCGCTATTGGGCCAGTTCCTCGCGCGCGGCTGGTCGCAGGCGATGCGCGGCGGCGAGTCCAATCTGCACCGGTTGCTCGCCGATGCGGGGCTCGCCGGCTGGATGCCTTTCGCATCGCTCGGTGCGATCGCGCTCCTCGCGCCGTTCCTCATGCGCTGCCGCCGGGCCGATCCGTGGCTGCTGATCGGCGTCGCTGCGATCGTCACGCGGTTCTGGGCCTACCACCGCTGGTACGACGACCTGCTGATCCTGTTGCCGCTGGTCGCGCTGTCGCGCATCGCGCTCGACACTTCATCGCCCAGCCGCGATCGCAGCGGCGCATGCGCGCTCGGCGTCGCCGTCGTGCTCCTGTTGCTCGCTCCAGGCGGCCTCTACCTCCTTCCCGAACCGTGGAACACAGGCTACCGGATGGCCCAGGTCGGCACGTGGCTCCTCGCGGCCGCCCTCCTCGCGCGATTCGCCTGGCGCGAAGCGTCGTCCGCAGGGCCGATCGGCAGGGCACCGCGCGCCTGAGTCGGCGCAGCGAACCTCGCGCGGCGTCCGCCGACGCGCCGAAGCGACCGTGTGGCATGCTCTGACGACGGCCGACACCCGCGGCCGCGCACCCGACCGACGCTCGCCGCCGCGACACCGATGACCTCCCTGCCCGCGCCCTCGCTTCCACCGGTTCGCCGCGTCGCCGTCGTCGGCGCCGGCGCCGTCGGAGGCTACTACGGCGGCATGCTCGCGCTCGCCGGCGTCCCGGTCACGCTCATCGCGCGCGCGGCGCACGTCGATGCGATCGCGCGCGACGGCCTCGCGATCGTCCGCGCCGACCGCCGCGACGTCGCGCGCGTCGAGGCCACGACGCAGATGACCGCGATCCGGACGGCCGACGTCGTGCTCGTCTGCGTGAAGTCCCCCGACACGCGCGCCGTGGCGCTCGAGATGGCGCCGCACCTCGCGCCCGGCGCGACCGTGGTGAGCCTTCAGAACGGCGTCGCTAACGCAGACGTCCTCGCCGAAACGCTTCCCGCTGTCGTGCTCGCGTCGGTCGTGTGGGTGGGCGTGTCGATGGACGCGCCCGGTGTCGTGCGGCACGCCGGACGCGGCGACCTGGAACTGGGCGTGGCGCGAAGCGGCGCCGGCCGACCGGGCGCGAAGGCGCGGGCCGCCGACATCGCGGCGATGTTCGAGCGCGCGGGCGTGCCCTGCCCGGTCGTGGACGACATCGACGCCGCGCTGTGGCGCAAACTCATCACCAACTGCGCGTTCAACGCGATCTCGGCGCTCGGCCGCGCGCGCTACGGACGCATGGCCGCGGAGCCCGCGATCCGCGAACTCATGGAGACCGCGATCCGCGAAGCGGTCGCCGTCGCCCGCGCCTCGGGCGTCGCGATCGACGAGGCCGCGATGATCGCCTCGGTCTGGCGCACGGCCGCGGCGATGGCCGCGCAGCACTCGTCCACCGCGCAGGACGTCGTGCGCGGCAAGCGCACCGAGATCGACATGCTGAACGGATTCGTCGTCTCGCGCGGAGACGCGCTGGGCGTCCCGGTGCCGGTCAACCGCACGCTCCACGCGCTCGTCCGCCTGCGCGAGGCCGGCGACGATCTCGCGTGACCGGCGCATCGCCCGTCTGACCGGCGGGCCGCCGTCCTGCCTCGTTGCGCCGACCCCCTCGCCCGCGGCGCCGGCCGCCGTCAGTTCGCGAGCGGCTTCGCCGCCACCATCGACGGGAACTGGCGCTTGAGCGCGTCGAGCTTCGGCAGGTCGTTGTAGACGATGTACGGTTGCGTCGGATGGCGCGCCACGTAATCCTGGTGGTAGGCCTCCGCCGGATGGAAATTCGCGAGCGGCGCGAGTTCGGTCACGATCTTCGACCGGAACGCCTTCGCGCCGTCGAGTTGCGCGATGTACGCTGCCGCGATCCGCTGCTGCTCGTCGTTGGTCGTGTAGATCGCCGAACGGTACTGCGTGCCGACGTCGGGTCCCTGGCGGTTCAATTCGGTCGGATCGTGCGCGACCGAGAAGAACACGCGCAGCAGCGTGCCGTAGCTCACGACCTTCGGGTCGAAGGTGATCTCGACCGACTCCGCGTGGCCGGTGCGTCCCGACGACACCGCTTCGTAGGTCGGGTTGGGCGCCGTGCCGCCGGCGTAGCCGGAGACCGCCCGCGTGACGCCGTTCAGGTGCCGGTAGACGGCTTCAACGCCCCAGAAGCAACCGCCGGCGAACACCGCGGTCTGCAATCCCCCGGATGGGGACGCCTTCATGTCGAGCGCGGGCGCGGGCACGGGCGCGGCCGCCATCGCGGACGAGGCGAGACCCAGCAGAAGTGCGAATGCGGAATGGCGCATCGTGGGCTCCGGAACCAGCGGGCAATGTGCGATTGTCGCCCGGATCGGGTCCAACCTTTCACGCTCGGGTATACCGCCCAACGCGGCCGGTTCGTCACACCACCTCTCGCGTCGACGTTCGCGGGAGCGCCGTGTTCCCGCCCGGCGAAACTGTCGCGGACGACAGGAACGACGTCGTCGCAGCCTGCCGCCGCGGACGCCGCCATCTTCGACGCAGGCCAGCCGATTGCGCCTATGATGCGCACCCGATGGCCATGCGCTACCCGCTGAAGGAAGTCCCGGCGATGCTCCGCACGGCGGGCGGCCGGCGTCAGGTCATCGACGGCGCGAACTACCGGCTGTGGCCGGTCTGGTCGCGACTCGCGATCGCGTATCGCCGCACCCTCGCCTCGCGCACGCGCGTGGTCGCGGTCACCGGAAGCTTCGGCAAATCGACCACGGTTCGCGCCATCGCCGCGGCGCTCGATGCGCCCGCAACGGACGCGAGCCTGCGCAACGCCTGGACCTCGGTCGCGCGCGCGGTCCTGCGCATCGTGCCGGGCCAGCGCCACGCGGTCATCGAGACCGGTATCTCGGGACCGGGCGAACTCGCACGCTACGGACACGTCGTGCATCCCGACATCGCGATCGTCACGTCGATCGGCAGCGAGCACCACGCGAAGCTGCCGACGCTCGAGGACAAGCGCGGCGAGAAGGTCCTCCTCGTGCGCGCGCTGCGTCGCGGCGGCGTGACGGTCCTGAACGGCGACGACCCGCACACGCTGTGGATGGCGTCATCGGCGCCGGGCCGCGTTCTGACCTACGGGACCGGGACGCACGTCGATGTCCGCGCGAGCGACGTGCGCCTCGACTGGCCGCGCGGCATGCGCTTCCGGCTGCACGCGTTCGGCGAGGAGCGCGTGGTGGCCACCCGCCTGATCGGGAGGCACATGGTCTACCCGATCCTCGCCGCGATCACCGTCGCGTGTCTCGAAGGCATTCCGCTCGATGCCGCGCTCGAACGGCTGCGCGCGCTCGAACCCACCCCCGGGCGCATGCAACCGGTCTTGCTCCCCAACGGCGCGATCCTGCTGCGCGACGACTACAAGATGACGCGCGAGACGATCCACGCCGCGCTCGACGTGCTGGACGAGATTCCCGCCGCGCGCAAGATCGTGCTGTTCGGCGACATGTCGTTCGTCCAGGGACGCGAATGGCCGGTCTACCTGGCGGTCGGGATGCACGTCGCGCGCGTCGCGGACCGGTTCTCGACCGTCGGGCGCGCGTTCAAGCGCTACTCGCGCGGCGCACGCAAGGCCGGCATGCCGCGCGAGGCGATCGCGGACGCCGGCCGGACCGTGCAGGAGGCCGCGGCGCACCTCGCGCGGGTGCTCCGCCCCGGCGACGTCGTGCTGATCAAGGGCCGGCGCGGGCAGAAGCTCGACCGCGTGCGCCTGATCCTCGAAGGACACTCCGTAGGCTGCGCGATCAAGCTGTGCGAGATCCGTTCGACCGAATGCCTGGTGTGCCCGATGTGCGAGAGTGGCTGGGGCGGCCACCGGGTGTTCGTGCCGGATTGGATCCCGCCCCGGTCCGATCGCCGGACTCGGCCGCCCGAGGGGCGATCGACCTACGCGACGATCTCGATCGCGTCGGCGACGAGCGTCGAGGCCAGCAGCACGCCATCGCAGCGCACCGTGCATCCGACGTAGCGGTCGAGCGCGCGGTCACCCATCGCTGGTCCGCCGTGGCGCCGCAGGACGTAGCGCCCCTGCGGTGTGTCGATCCAGGTGGCGACGTGCTCGCTCTTGCTGAGGGTGCCGAACGGTCCGCGCGACACGCGTCCGGTGACGCCACGCACCCGCCGCCCTTCATCGCCGGTGACCTTCGGTTTCATCAGCGCTGCCGGCAGGTCCTCACGCCGACGACACGGCCACCCACGATCTTCACGACGACCGCGACCGCGTGCGGACCGCCCGGTGCCCCCGACGGCTTGCGCACCGCGAGGAAGTAGCGGCATCGTTCCGCCGCGCCCCGCGCATCCCCCAATGCGCGCGCGCCGGTCGGCGCCGCGGCCGCGAACGCGCGGAACGGCTTCGTGTCGACGCCTTCGCGCCTCGCGATGCTCGCGAGGTCGCGGCGGAGCCTCGGCGAGAGCGTATCGGTCGCCGCGCGGACCGCGGGAGCGCGCGTCCGCTGCAGGAAGCGCCCTTGTGCCGCGAGGTCGCCACGCCGCTCACGCCGGCGTTCGCGACGAGCCTTCACGAGCGACTCCTCGCCGTCCTTGCGCGCGCGCGCGCCGGGACGACGGGAACGCGAATCGGGCCGTGCGAACTCGGAGGCCACGGGATGGATCGACGGATCTCCCAGCAGGATGAACTGCGCGAGGGTCTTGAGATCGATCGGGTCGATGTCGATGCGCCCGCCGACGAACGCCTGTCGCGCTTCGAGCGCCGCACGCCCGAGCGACATCCCCGAGAGCGCGCGCAGCAGGAACTCCTTCACCATCAGGTCGGCGGCCGTGGTGTCGCTGCGGTCGTCGCCGTAGGCGATCGTCGTGCTGCCGAAGAATCCGCACGCGCCCTGCGCGAGATAGCTCTGGCAGATCGGCCGGTCGGCGCCGATCAGGTCGGGCGAATAGAGCTGCGCGCCGTAGCAGCACTCTGCCGCGGCGACGGTGCCCGGCCTGACCTTCTTCGCGAGGCCGCGCGTGCTTAACGCGATCGGGTAGCGGGCGTTGCGCCTGCGGTCCTGTCCCTGGAACTCGGGCGAGCCCTCGCTGCCGTGGCAGTTGATGAAGTGCGCGAGCGCCGCGAGGGCGGAGGCGGAGAACCGCGGTCCGGCCGGCGGCGAGGTCCGCACCGTGCCGCGCACGCCGAAGACGTCGAAGGCGTTGCGCTCGCTCGAGGCCTTCCAGACCTTCGCGCTGAGCGCGAACGGCAGGCCGTAGGCTTCCGGCGGTCGACGCGCATGGCGCGCGGCGAGGTCGAGCAGCCGCACGAGGCTGGATGCCTGCGCGCTTCGGTACGCGCCGCGGAGGTCCGGCAGGCGGCCGACGACGCGGGTGGGACCGAGGAACGCCGCGACGTCGGTGCCGTAGCGGCCGTCGCAGGCGTACGGCAGGTCGCTCCACGCTACGCTGTCGGGGTCGTCGGGCGGATCGAACGCCGGATTCGCGATCGGCTGGTGCGGAACGACGTCGGGGGCGCCGAGGATCATCAGGTAATCCGGCGCCGCCCTGCGATACGCCGCGTCGACCGCCCGCTTCGCGCCTCGGTAGTCGAGCGCGTCGCGCATCGGGCGGCAACGGTACGCGCGCATCGAGCGGCCGTCGTCGAGCAGGACGAGCCGCGTGACGAGTCCGCGGGCGCGGTCCGCGGCGACGAGCCGTCCGATCGCCGCGCGGATGCGCCGCCACCCCGCGGATCCGTACTTCGCCCGCAGCGCGCCGCGGTGAGTGACGATCAGCTTGTCGGTCATGCGCCCCTCGCCGCGAGGCGGACCCTCGCGCGGCCGCGCTCCGCGCTACGGCGACAGCGTGTTGCCCAGGAAATCGCCCTTGCCGATCTCGAGCCCGTTGTGACGCAGGATGGCGTACGCGGTCGTCACGTGGAAGTAGAAGTTCGGGATCGCGCGCGCGAGCAGGTACTGCAGGCCCGCGTAGGTGACGTCCTTGCCGCCGACCTTGACGACGGTCTCCTTCTTCTCGGCGCCATCGATGTCCGCCGCGGCGACCGTCTTCAGGAACGCGATCGACGTCTCGATGCGCGCCTTCAGGTCCGCGATCGTCTTGTCGTCGCCGAAGGTCGGCGCCGCGGCGCCCGCAAGCCGTGTGGCCACGCCGTTGGCCGTGTCGCAGGCGATCCTGACCTGGGCCGCCAACGGAAGCATGTCGGGGTAGAGCCGCGCGGTCGGCAGCACCGACGGATCGAGCTTCTTCGCGTCCGCGTAGGCCTGCGCCCGGTCGAGGATCGCCGCGAGGTTGTGCAGCATGTGGGTGAACCGGGGAATGCTCACCTGATACATCGAGATCGACACGCGAGTCTCCTTCCTGTGGGGAACCCGGTCCGGACGCGAGGACTCCAAGGGAGCGCGCCCACCGGAGGGACCGAGCATAGCGCAGCGGGGGGCCGTCACCGCGCGCGGTATCCTCGCGGGTTGTCCCCCGCGCCAGGCATCTGGCAGCGGCGACCTGACCGACGATGCACTTCACGCGACCGTGGTACGACCTTCGCGCCGGTGAGGAAGGCCACCGGCGCTTCGACATCGCGATCGCGATGTCGGTGCTGCTGCACGCCGCGGCGCTGTTCCTCGTGGCGCCGACGGTGCTGAAGCACGCGCTGACGCCCGGCGAAGTCGAGGGTCCGGTGTCCGCGCCGATCTCGGTCTCGCTCGCGCCGCGCCCACGGCCTCCGGTGCCCCAGGTGGAACCGGTGTCACCACCTCCGTCCCCGCCCCCGGCAACGGCGCCGACGCCGCGCCGTGAGCGACCGGCGGCCCGGCCGACGTTGCCACCGATGGCGTCGATCCCCGCCGAACCCTCGCCGGAGACACTGAAGGTGCCTCCTCCCACGCTCGTGCCGCTGCCGCCGCCCCCGCGGCCGACGCCCCGGCCACCGTCGCCGCCGGTCGAGACCGACCTCGCCGCGTACATCGCCGCGCGACGCGCCGAGCGCGGGGAGCCGAGCCCCGCGCCCGCGGCACAAGGCGAGGCGGCCCGCCGGGATCGCGCGCTCGAACGCAACCTCGCGAGCCTCAACACGCCGCGACCGTTCGTCGGCAATCCGAAGAGCGGGGGCGGCCTCTTCCAGGTCACGCTGAAGAGCTACGACTTCGCGGAGTTCCGCTTCTTCGGCTGGAGTCCCGAAGCGCGGCGCCGGGCGCCGCAGCGCTTCGAAGTCCGCAAGGGCGACAACCCGACGATCGACATCGCGATCGTCAAGCGCATGATCGAGATCATCCGCCAGACCGAGAAGGGCGACTTCGTGTGGCGCTCGGAGCGCCTCGGCCACGAGGTCACGCTCTCGGCGCGGCCCGAGGACACGCAACGCCTCGAGGAGTTCCTGCTGCGGGACATGTTCGGATGAACGCCCGCCGCGCGTTCCTCGGACGCGCGATGCGCACGCTCGCCTGGGGCCTCCTGCCGGTCACCGCGCCCGCAGCGCGGGCTGCGGACGCAGCGAAGATCCTGCGCGTGGCGGTGTTCGACATCGACACGCTCGACCCGCAGCAGTACAGCGACCAGCCGTCGTTCTCGGTCATCCAGGCGCTGTTCGAGCCCGCGTTCGAGTGGGACTACCTGTCGCGCACGCCGAAGCTCACGCCGCTCACCGCGGCCGGACCCGCCGAGATCACCGATGCCGGACGCACCTGGACGATCCGCCTGAAGCGCGGGATCCGCTTCATCGACGATCCGGCGTTTCGCGGCGAGCCGCGCGAACTCGTCGCCGACGACTACGTCTACGCGTACAAGCGCTGGCTCGACCCGAACCTGCGCCGCGGCGGGCAGCCGGTCCTCACCGACCTCATCGTCGGAGCCCGACCGGTCGTCGACGCGGCGAAGCGGAACGGCCGCCTCGACTACGACGCGCCGATCGAGGGCCTGCGCGCGGTCGACCGCTACACGATCCGGATCCGGCTTTCCGGGGCGAACTATCCGGCGTTGGAGGACATGCTGGGCTTCGTCGGCGCACTGGCGCGCGAAGTCGTCGACGCGGCCGGAGGCGACATCCGGTCACGTCCGGTGGGCACCGGACCGTACCGGCTGCGCGAGTGGAAGCCCGGCTCGAAGCTCGTGCTCGAGGCGAATCCCGTCTACCGCGAAGCTGCGTTTCCCGCGAGCGCCGATCCCGCGGATGCCGCGCTCGTCGCGTCGATGCGCGGCAAGCGCGTGCCGTTCGCCGCGACGGTCGAGGTGAACATCGTCGACGAGGATTCCACCCGCCTGCTGATGTTCGAACGCGGCGACCTGGACTTCGTCGAACTGCGCGGTGAAATCGCCACACGCCTGCTCGCGGGCGACCGGCTGCTCCCCGCGGTCGCCGCGCGCGGCATCACGCGGCAGGTGCACGCGGAGCCGTTCCTGTTCGCGTTCTACTTCAACATGAAGGACCCGACGCTCGGCGGCGACAGCCGCGAACGCGTCGCGCTGCGCCGCGCGATCGCGATGGGCTTCGACAGCGGGCGGTTCACGCGGATCGTGATGGCGGGCCAGGCGATCCCCGCGAACCAGTTCGCCCCGCCGGGCACCACCGGCCACGACCCGGCGATGCCCGCGGCGTCGATCCACGACCCGGCCACCGCGAATGCGCTCCTCGACCGTTTCGGCTACGGGGAGCGCGACCGGGACGGATACCGGCGCGGTCCCGACGGCGAACCGGTCACGATCACGCTGTCGCTGCGGACCGGCGGCATGTCGCGCGACCTGCAGACGCTGTGGCGCCGGAACCTGGACACGCTGGGCCTGCGCACCGCGTTCGAACTCGCGCCGTTCCAGGAGGTCATCCGCAACGTCGAACTCGGGAAGTTCCAGATGTACATGGGAGGCTACGGCGGATCGCCGTCCGGCTACAACGAATTCGCGCAACTGCACGGCATCGAGCCGATGCGCGTCAACAGCGTGCGTTTCGCGAACGCCGACTACGATCGCGCCGCCGCGGCGTTCCTGCGCGCCGGCACCGAGCGCGAGCGGATCGACGCGGCACGGACGATGAACGCGATCGCGCGCACGTACATGCCGATGCTGCCCGCGTACTTCCGTCTGGAATCGGCCTACGTCCAGCCGTGGCTCTCAGGCTTCCGGCCACAGCGGTTCTCGACCTACTGGAAATATCTCGACATCGACCCCGCGAAGCGACGCCGGGAATGATCGACGACTTGCAACTGTTAGCGCTGGCACAGGCGGTCGCCTCGCCCGGTCGGCACCGGCGGCGCCCCCGATCCGCAACGCGCCATCGTCAAGCTGTACGACCGGTCAGGCTGCCGGCGTGGAGCGCCCGTCGGCAGGGCACGTTGCCCGTACAACTTCGAGGAGGGTTTCGATGAAAATCACCGATCCGGTCCGGCGTTCGACGATTCGCGCACTCGCGTTCGCGGGCGCCGCGGCGGCGCTCGCCGCCTGCCAGTCGATGGAGATGCCGAAGTCCTACACGCAGACCGTCGCGCTGACCGGCGCGCAGGAGGTTCCGGCGACGGCGACCGGCGCCTCGGGCTCCGGCAGCGTCACGGTCACGCCCGAAGGCATGGTCACCGCGACGATCGTCGTCAACGGCATGAGCGCGACGGCCGCGCACATTCACATGGCGGCTGCAGGCGCCAACGGTCCGGTCATCGTCCCGTTCGTCAAGACGGCCGACAACACGTTCTCCGCGCCCGCGGGCGCGAAGATGACGAGTGAGCAGTACGCGGCCTACAAAGCCGGCCGGACCTACGTCAACGTGCACAGCGCCGCGCATCCCGCGGGAGAAGTGCGCGCCCAGCTCAAGGGCCAGTGACGCCGGCCCCGGTGCCGGACCGGCGTCCGACACCGGGAGCGTGACGCGCAGGAAGGTCAGACGCGCGGTTCGCCGCGCCCGTTGACGGTGATCGTCGCGCCCGGCGGGAACGAGAGCTGCGCCGTGTAGTTGCGCCCGCGGAAGCGGTAGACGACGTCCCAGTAGGTCGGCTGTCCCGATCCGGGGATGGTCTGGCACTTCTGCACGCCGCCCTGACCTCGACCCGCCACCGTCGAACCGGCATAGGCGCCTCCCACCGCGCCGATCGCCGTGGCGACGTCGCGTCCGGTGCCGCCGCCGATCTGGTGGCCGAGCACCCCGCCCAGGATGCCGCCGATGACCGCCCCGGCGACCTGGTCGCCGCGATGCTGCTGCGGCTCGACCCAGCAGCGCTCTTCGGGCGGACCCACGACCGCGCGCACCGAAATCACGTCGGCCTGGTAGAGCGGCTCGCCGTAGCGCGGGTAGTACGCGTAGTTGGGTGGCGGCGCCGGCGGGTAGCTCCCCGCGACGTTGCCGCCGACGCGCCGCAACGACGAGATGCTTCCCTCGAGCCCCATCGCGTAGAGCGACGGGTACTGGCCGGGCGTGAGCACCGTGCAGCGACCGCCGAAATGGGCGTCGGCGCAGAACTCCCAGCGCCCGCGATCGATGATCACCGACCTCGTCTTGTCGTTGAAGCCGTAGGGATCGAGGTTCGGCGTATCCCAGTTGATCAGGTAGTTCGCGCCGCGGAAATGGTCCTGCGCATAGAGCGTGACCTGCGCGGCCGCGAAGGGACTCGCGAACACCGCCGCGGCGATGCATGACCGGAAGAGCGTGCGCAGCATGGGTTTTCCCCGGGGGTCGAGTTCGCAAGTGTAGCGAAGTCCGGGATCGGCCGGGCGCCGCGGCCTCCGCGGACCATCGGCGCCACGCGGGTAGACTTGCGCGTGCATGGGACGCGTCGCCATCAAGCCCGCCTGGGTGCTCCAGGGCCCCGACGGCGACCACTTCGAGCCGCGGCTCTTCGGCTTGCTGCAGGCGATCCGCGACAGCGGCAAACTCACCTCGGCGTCGCAGGCGGTCGGCCTGTCGTATCGCCACGCGTGGCAGCTCCTCTCGCGCTGGGCCGCGATGCTCGGCAGCGACCTCGTCGTCAGGGAGCAGGGCAAGGGCACGCGGCTCACCCGGCTGGGCGAACGCCTGCTGTGGGTCGAGCAGCGCACGCAGGCGAGCCTCTTCCCGCAACTCGAGAACATCGCCTCCGAGCTCAACGTCGAGATCCGCCGGGCGCGCCGCGCGCCGCAGCCGCTGGTGCGGGTGCACGCGAGCCACGGCTACGCGATCGAGCGGCTGCCCCGGCTCATGCCCGCCGACGCGCACGCCGACATCGCGCTCAAGTACGTCGGCAGCGTCGAGGCGCTCGCCTCGCTGGCGCGCGGGACCTGCGAGATCGCCGGCTTCCACGTTCCGATCGGCGACATCGCCGCGGCGTTCTGGGCCGAGTACGCACGATTCATCCGCCCGCGCCAGCAGCGCGTGATCCGGATGGTGCGGCGGACGCAGGGATTGATCGTCGCGCCGGGCAATCCGCTGCGCATCCGCGACCTCGCCGACCTCGCGCGTCCGCGCGTGAAGTTCGTCAACCGGCAGCCGGGGTCCGGCACCCGCGTGCTGTTCGACGCGCTCCTCGCGGGGCGGGGCATCGCATCGCGCGCGATCCGCGGCTACGACACGGCCGAGATCACCCATGCCGCGGTCGCGGCCGCGGTGGCGAGCGGAGTCGCGCACGCGGGACTCGGCGTCGCGCCCGCGGCGCACGCGTACAAGCTCGACTTCATCCCGATCGTCGAGGAACGCTATCTCCTCGCCTGCAAGGCCGCATCGCTGGACTCCCCTGCGGTGCAGTCGATCGTGGCGTTGCTGCGAGGTTCCGCGTTCCGTCGCTCGATCGACGCGGTGCCCGGCTACCGGCTGGACCAGCCCGGCGACGTCGCCTCGTTCGGCGAGCTCTTTCCCGACGCCTTCGACGCGCGCCACGCGCGGACTCGTCCACGTCATGACCGACAGGCTCAAGGCGCGGCTTGATCCGGGCGTGGGCCTCGGACGCGACGCGGCGCACCCGGTGCCGCGCGAACTCCTCGATCTGCTTCGCGGCATCCGCAGGCATGGCTCGCTCGCGCTCGCGAGGCGGGACGCCGGGATGTCGCATCGCTACGCATGCACGCTGATCGAACGCTGGGAGACGATCTCCGGCCGGCGGCTCGCGGTCCTGTCGCGCGGCCGCGGCAGCGCACTCACGCCGTTCGGATTGAAGCTCGCCGG
The DNA here is from genome assembly GCA_015075645.1 of Burkholderiales bacterium. NCBI lineage: Bacteria > Pseudomonadati > Pseudomonadota > Betaproteobacteria > Burkholderiales > Burkholderiales bacterium. The sequence continues at coordinate 431,199 of JABTUF010000002.1, forward strand.
CATCGACGCGTGGTTGCACGAACGTGTCGGCGCGAGGTTCGCCCGCCTGTCGGAAGAACTGGCCGACTACCTCGACGTGCCCGAGGCGCCGCCCGCCCCGCGCCTGCGGCTTCGCGCGAGCCACGACCTCGCCGTCCTGAAGCTGCACGAGCGGCTCGCCGGGCAACTCGCGATCGACCTCCGGTTCCAGGGCGGCCTCGCGAGCCTCGACGCGCTCGCGGCGGGCGAATGCGACCTCGCGGGATTCCATGTTCCGGATCCGCCGTCGCTGCTCGGCCACCTGCTGCCCGTGTACCGGTCCCGCCTCGACGAGCGCGAGTACCGGTACCTGCGGCTCCTGTCGCGTCACCAGGGCATGATCGTCGCGCACGGCAACCCGCAGCGCATGCGCTCGCTCGCCGACCTCCTCCGACCCGGCCTGCGCCTCGCGAACCGGGAGCGCGGATCGGGAACGCGACTGCTGTTCGACGCGCTGCTCGCCTCGCGGGGCATCACGCCGGAGGCCATCGAAGGCTACGAAAGCGAGGGGCTCACGCACATGGCGACCGCCGCGCGCGTGCGGTCGGGCACGGCGGACGTCGCGTTCGGCATCGAGGCCGCGGCGCGTGCGCACGACCTCGGGTTCGTGCCGGTGGCGAACGAGCACTACTACCTCGCTGCGCCGATCCGCAGTACCGCGGCGGACGCGCTCGACACGCTCGCGCGTGCCGCCGACACCGTCGTGTTCCGGCGTGCCATCGCGCGCATCGGCGGCTACGACGTCGCGCACGTTCCCGCGCGGACGACGCTCGCGCGGATCCTGGGCGACCGCCCGTCGGGCGGATCCGGGCGACACCCGGATGCCGGGGCCGCCGGTCGCGTCACGCGTCGATCGCGAGTTCCTTGAGCGCCGAGAGCGGAATCACGGCGAGCGTTTCCTCGTGCGTCGCCGCGAGCACCACCGGCGGCGCCACGCCGGCCTCGTAGGCCTGCCGCCAGGTCGCGGCGCACACGCACCAGCGATCGCCGGGCGAAAGCCCCGGGAAACCGTAGCGCGGCGCGGGCGTGACGAGGTCGTTGCCCTGCTCGCGGGCGAACCGCAGGAAGTCGCGCGTCATGCGCGCGCAGACGACGTGCAGGCCGTGGTCGTCAGGACCGGTGTTGCAGCAGCCGTCGCGGAAGAAGCCGGTGCGCGGCGCCATCGAGCACGGCTCGAGCGCGCCGCCCAGCACGTTGCGGTCGGCGACCCGGTCGCGCGCGGCATCGGAAGCCATCCCGACATGATAGTCCGGATCGCGCGGCGGATGCGATCGAACCGTCGCGGCGCACCGGCCCCTTCGGGGCATGAACGCGCGCCTGCTATAATTTCGGGTTCCCTTCGTTTCGCGCGCGCACTTCGACGGTGTGCATGCGCCACCGCTCCCCCATGGCAACGAGATCGAAACACTCAAGACCCGCGCGCGCCACGTCCGTCCCGGCAGCGACTCCCGCACGCAAACGCCGCGACGGCAAGGTCCTCGTCGACCTGGCGCTCCAGGGCGGCGGAGCCCACGGCGCCTTCACCTGGGGCGTGCTCGACCGCCTGCTCGAGGAATCCTGGCTCGCGATCGACGGCATTTCCGGCACGTCGGCGGGCGCCATGAACGCCGCGATCCTCGCCGACGGCCTCGCGCACGGCGGGCACGACGCCGCGCGCGAGGGGCTCGCGAGCTTCTGGAAGCGCGTCGCCGACGCCGCCGCGATGAGCCCGCTGCAGCGCGGTCCGCTCGAGGTCATGTCGGGCGCCTGGACGCTCGACTACTCGCCGGCGTTCGTCGCGATGGAACTCGCCTCGCAGGTGCTCTCGCCCTACAGCATGTTCATGGTCGAGAACCCGCTCGGCCGCATCCTCGCGGAGTCCATCGACTTCGAGCGGCTGAACGATTCGCCGGTCAAGCTGTTCGTGACCGCGACCAACGTGCGCACCGGCAAAGGCCGCGTGTTCCGCAACAGCGAGATCACGCCGGACGTGCTGCTCGCTTCCGCCTGCCTGCCGACGCTCTTCCAGGCGGTCGAGATCGACGGCGAGTCGTACTGGGACGGCGGATACTCGGGCAATCCGTCGATGTACCCGCTGATCCGCGAATGCTCGGCGTCCGACACGATCATCGTCCAGATCAACCCGATCGAGCGGCCGGGAACACCCCGGACGGCGCGCGAGATCCAGAACCGCCTGAACGAGATCTCGTTCAACGCCACGCTGCTCAAGGACCTGCGCGCGGGCGCGCTGATGCGCAGCGTGCTCGACGCCGGGAGCGCGGAAGGCCGGATGTGGGCCAACATGCGCGTGCACCGGATCGCGTCCGACGTGATGCTGAAGCTCGGCTACTCGTCGAAGCTCCTCGCCGAGTGGCCGTTCTTCATGATGCTCCGCGACGAGGGGCGCGCGGCCGCGTCGGCGTTCCTCGACGCCCATCGAGGCGACCTCGGCGTGCGCTCGACGCTCGATTTCGACGCCATCCTCGAAGGCATCTGAGGCCGGGACGGACATGGGACTCTTCGGCATCCTCGCGGGCCTCGCCGTCCTGGTGTGGCTGTCCTTCCGCGGCTGGAGCGTGCTGGTGCTCGCGCCGCTCGGCGCGCTCGTCGCCTCGGCGTTCGCCGCCCAACCGCTCCTCGCCCACTGGACGCTCACCTTCATGGGGGCTGCGGCCGGCTTCATCGGCCAGTTCTTCCCGCTGTTCCTGCTGGGGGCGATCTTCGGCAAGCTGATGGACGACAGCGGCGCAGTGACGTCGATCGCGCGGTTCATGACCGAAAAGCTCGGCCCGAAGCGCGCGATCCTCGCGGTGGTGCTCGCGGGCGCGGTCGTCACCTACGGCGGCGTGAGTCTCTTCGTCGCGATCTTCGTCATCGTCCCGATGGGCCAGGCGCTGTTCCGCGCCGCCGACATTCCCAGCCGACTCCTGCCGGCCACCGTCGCGCTCGGCACGATGACCTTCACGATGAGCGCTCTTCCGGGCACGCCGGCGATCCAGAACGCGATTCCGATGCCGTTCTTCGGTACGACGCCGTTCGCCGCCCCCGGACTCGGGATCGTCGCCTCCGCGATCATGGCGGGCTTCGGACTGTGGTGGCTCGGCCGCGCGACCCGACGGGCGCGCGCGGCCGGCGAAGGCTTCGCGCGGCGTGACGCGACAGCGAAGGAAACCACGCCGTCGATCGACGAACCCGAACTGCGCGCCCGCGCGAGCGCCGCGAGCGGCTTCGACCCGGCGGAGATCGAGGACGCCGCTCCCGCGTTCCAGTCGCCCTCTCCGCTCGTGGCGATCCTGCCGCTGCTGGTGGTCATCGTCGTCAACCTCATCGCCTCGCTCATCGTGGTGCCGCGCCTCGACTTCGAGCGCATCGGCGCGCTGCGCTTCGACCAGGATGCGTTGTTCGCCGCCAGCGGCGTCTGGGGCGTCCTGTTCGCCCTCGCCTGCGGCATCGTCGCGGTCGTGGCGCTGAACCGCAGCCGGTTCGCGTCGGTCCGCGCGAGCGTGGACACCGGTGCCCACGCGTCGGTCCTGCCGGTCGTGAGCGTCGCGAGCCTCGTCGGCTTCGGCGCGGTGGTGGCCGCGATGCCCGCGTTCGCGGAGGTGCGGGACTGGGTGCTGCAGATCGAGGGTGGACCGCTCGTCTCGCTGGCGCTCGCCACCAACGTGCTGTCGGCACTCACCGGTTCCGCCTCCGGCGGCCTCACGATCGCGCTCGACACGCTGGGCGACACCTACCTCAAGCTCGCGACCCTGATGGGCATCGATCCGGGGCTGCTGCATCGCGTGGCCGTGATCGGCGCCGGCACGCTCGACAGCCTGCCGCACAACGGCGCGGTGGTGACGCTGCTGTCGATCTGCGGCTGCTCGCACAAGGAGAGCTACCTCGGCATCGTGATGGTGGCGATCGTCGGAGCGATCATCGCGCTCGTCGCCGTGATCGCGCTGGGTTCAACCGTGGGATCGTTCTGACGCGCTGCGCGAAGGGTAGAATCCGCAGGTTCGCGACGCATCGTCGCATCGGAGAATTGCATGAAGCTTGAAACAATCGGATGGACGTTTGCAGGCGTCCTGCTCGCCGCCGCGGCGACTCCCGCGCTCGCGCAGTCGAGCGTCACCTACGGGCGCGTGACCGCCCTGCGCAACGTCACCGTCGACAGTTCGAACGCGCAGATGGGCGGTGCGCTCGTCGGAGGCACGGTCGGACTGGTCTCGGGACGCAATCGTTCGAGCAGCAACCAGGCGCTGCGCGGTGTCGGAGGCGTGTACGCGGGCCGGCGGATCGGCGGCGCGATGGGTTCGAGCCAGGCCATCGAGTACACGGTGCTCATGGGGAACGGTACGACGACCACGATCGTCTCGGACCAGACCGGCAAGCGCATCGGCGACTGCGTCGCGATCGAACGCGGTTCGTTCAACAACATTCGTCTCGCCGACGACGCGCGTTGCGCGCCTCCGGCGCGCCAGACCGCCGCGGCGCCCGCCCCGGCTCCTGCCGCCGCGCCCGCCGCGGCGGTCCGGGAAGCCAGCGCCTGCGACCAGGCGAAGGAGCAGTTGCTGCAGGCGAACACCGACGAGGAGTTCGACCGCGCGGAGCGGCGCATGCGCCTCCTGTGCGGCGAATGATCTGCCCGACTGATCCTGCCTGCGGCGCGCCCGAAGTTCGCGATCCGGTCAGCGCGCCGGGCGGATGCGCGGCGTCTGACCGGCGTCCGGCAGGAGTTTCGCGAGTTCCGCCCCGGCGAGCAGCGTGATGCGTTCCTTCGCCGCGAACGCGCGCGCCGGATCGGAGAGTTCGCCGCCGAGCACGTAGATCGCCTCGCGCGCATCGCGGGCCTCGCGCAGCGCGACGAGTTCCTCGAGCGGCGCGAGTCCGGTGCGCGCGGCCTTCCAGCGACGGCCGCTGACGACCGATCGGCGGCCCTCCTTCGCGATCTCGAAATCCGCGGCGGCGGCGTCGATCCGGCTCACCTCGTAGCCGTCGCGCCGGAACCCCTGCTGCAGCGCGTCGGCGAACGCGCTCCACGACATCGCGCGCACCGCGTCCAGCGTGGCCCCGACCCGCTTCGCCGAGGGCGCGCGCAGTTGCCGCGAGAGGGCGATGACGGCGATCACCAGGAACGGTGCGCCCGAGAAGAGGCCGACCGCCCGCCAGGTCGCGGGCAGGACGGCGAGGGCGAGCCCGCAAAGGCCCGCGACGATCGCCGCGCTGATCCACCACGGCGAGCGCAGCAGGATCGCGAAGAGCGAGTTCTCGTTCATCTTCCACTGCATGGCGTCTCGCGGGGTCGGAACCGGTGAACGCGGATGCTACCGCGCGCCCGCCAAGAGCGCGACGGCCGCGAAGAAGGTCAGGAACGCGAACGCGGTCGACACGAGGATGATGCGCGCGATGCGCCCGTTGTCGGCGCAAAACCGCTCCGCGAGCATCGCCACGTTGGACGCCGACGGCAGCGCGGCGACCAGCACGATCACGCCGAGCGCGAAACGGTCGAGCGGCACGCCGAGGTCGATCGCGCTCGAGCCGATCGCCAGCACCAGCAGCGGATGCACGACGAGTTTCAGCAGCGCCACCGGCACGAACTCGGCCCATGGCGTGGGACGATGCACCTCCATCTGCGAGCGCGCCAGCACCGCGCCGATCGTGAACAACGCCGCCGGCGACGCCGCGTCCGCCAGCAGCGCGACGGTCTGCATGACCGGCCCGGGCAGGACGACGCCCGAGGCGTAGACCGCAACGCCGGAGAGGATCGCCCACGGCAGCGGGTTGACGACCATGCCCTTCAGCGCCGCACGCAGCGCACCTCCGGAACCGCCGTCGCCGGCGCCGCCGAGTTGCGAGAGCGCGATGCAGACCGAGCTCGTGAACAGGAGGTCGATCAGGATCGTGGCCATCGCCGGGCCAGCCGCGGCCTCGCCCAGCAACGCGACGAGCAACGGCACGCCCATGTAGCCGGTGTTGGGGAACGCGGCGACCAGCGCCCCGAACGCCGCATCGTTCCAGCCGATCCGCGGCGAAATCGTCACCGCGACGGTGAACGCGACCATCACGGCGGCGCAGCCGAGGTACACCGCCGCGAGCCCGACCGTGAGGTCGCGCAGGATCGGCGTCGTCGCGCCGAACCGGAACAGCATGCACGGCAGCGCGAAGTACAGTACGAAGCCGTTCAGGCCGGGGATCGCGGAGGGCGGCATCATGCCGCGCCGCGTCGCGAGGTAGCCGCACAGGACCAGCGCGAAGAACGGAAAGGTGATGCCGAGGATCGCGAGCACGGGCGCGATTGTCGCAAATTCGCCGCCCACCGGAGGGCGCCTCTGCCAGGCGGGAACCGCACGGCCGCAACGCGGCACGCTCCGGACCGGGCGGGCCGCGGTACGCCAGCGGTCGGATGCCGTTGCGCACGCGTCCTCCCCTCGTTTAGGCTCTCGCTCGTCCCGATCCAGCCCGCCGAAACTCCGCCGCCACGAGACCCATGATCACGATTCCCAAGCCGACCGCCGCAGTCACGTACGCAGCGACTTTCATGGCGTTCGTCGCTCTCGCCTTCGCCATGCCCGTCCGGGCGCAGGCCCCGGAAGTCATCACGAGCTTCGCGTCCGCCCAGGGCAACGGCAGCTACGCGTTCGCGAGTTCGACGCCGAAGACGCTGCTGGAACTCTTCGGCGGCAAGGCGCCGAAGGACGTGAACATCGTCGGCCACCTGTTCCTGCCTTCCGGAACGGATCGCGCGCCCGCCGTCGTCCTCGTGCACGGTTCGGGCGGCGTCTACCCGGCGTACCTCGACTACTGGCCGAAGAGGCTCAACGCCGCGGGGTTCGCGGTGTTCGCGCTCGACCTGTTCGGCCCGCGCGGCGTCTCCAGCACCGCCGACGACCAGACGCTGGTGCCCTCCTCCGCGGACCTCGCCGACGCGTTCAACGCGCTCGCACTCCTGGCGACGCACCCTCGTGTCGATCCGAAACGGATCGCGGTCATGGGATTCTCGCGCGGAGGCGCGGTCGCGTGGCGCTCGTCGCTCGAGCGGGTGATCCGCTCGCAGAAGCTTCCGGACGGGCTGCGGTTCGCCGCGCACGTCCCGGTGTACACCGGAGGGTGCACGGGCTCCCAGCGCGTCGTCGTGAAGCCGGGCGTGTTCGCGAAGGAGCCGATGCTGTTCATCCACGGCGACGCGGACGACTACACGCCGATCGAGCCCTGCAAGTCCTTCGCCGACGAAATCCGCCAGGCCGGCACGCCGGTCGAGTTCGTCGTCATACCCGGCGCCCACCACAAGTTCGACGCGGACGACCTGCGGCGCCACTACAACCGCTCGGTCGTCCGCTCCAAGGCCGACTGCCCGATCCGCGTCGACATCGACACCTTCGCCGCGTACGACAGCCGGTCGGGCGCGCGCCTGCAGGGCGACGCCTACCGCGACATGGTGAAGGAGTGTGCGGCGCAGGGCGCGAACACCGAGGGCAACCACCGCGCGCGCGACAAGGCCGCCGACGCCGCGGTCGCGTTCCTGAAGCAGACGCTGGCGCGCTGACCGGCGTCCCGATGCCGGTCCCGCGTCAGGCCGCCGGCGGGCGCGTGGCGAACATCGAGTCGCGACCGCCGAACCACGCGAACCAGGCCGCGGCGTTCGGGTGCCGGTCGCGCCATTCGAGCGACGCGAACCGGAGGTCGAGGTAGCCCAGCGCGCAGGCGAACGCGATGGTGCCGATGTCGACGCGGTCGCCGAACCCGGTGGCGCGACGCTCGAGGTCGGCCAAACCGCACGCGACCTTGTCGAGCTGGCCCTCGATCCAGGGGCCCCAGCGCATCGCCTCGGGGCGCGCGGTCGTCTCGTAGCGTGTCAGCAGCGCGGCGTCGGTCATGCCGTCCGCAATCGACTGTTCGACCAGCGCATTGAAGCGGGCCGGGGCGTCCGGCGGGAAGATCTCTCCGTCGGCGAGCAGGTTCAGGTACTCGCAGATGACGCGACTGTCGTGCAGCACGGTGCCGTCGTCGGCGACGAGCGTGGGCACCTGCGCGAGCGGATTGAGCGGAACGAGCGTGCGGTCGCGCTCCACCGGATGGGCCTTCGCCGCGACCGTTTCGATGCGATCGCGCAGCCCGAGTTCATGCGCGCAGACCAGGCACTTGCGTGCGAACGGCGACGTGGCGGCGTAGTAGAGCTTCAACGGACCCTCCCCGGAGTTCAGCCGGCAGGAATGGCGCGCACCGACAGCACGCCGCCGATCGAGGCGATCGCGCCGATCGTGGCCTCGCCCGGGGCGCTGTCGGTGTCGACCAGCGTGTAGGCCATCTCGCCGCGCGAGCGGTTGACCATGTTGTGGATGTTGAGCCCGGCGCCGGCCAGCGTCGAGCTGATCTGGCCCAGCATGTTCGGGACGTTCGCGTTGGCGATCGCGATCCGGTGCGGCGCCTCGCGCTCCATCTCGACGTTCGGGAAGTTGACCGAGTTCGCGATCGTCCCGTGCTCGAGGAACTCGCGGATCTGGTCGACGACCATCGCGGCGGAGTTGTCCTCGGCCTCCGCGGTCGATGCCCCGAGGTGCGGCAGCGCGACGACGCCCCGCTCCCCGATCAGCTTCGCGGTCGGGAAGTCGGTGAAATAGGCGCGCAGTCGCGAGGCACGCAACGCCGCGATCGCGGCGTCCTCGTCGACGATCGCGTCGCGGGAGAAGTTGAGGAGCGTCATCCCGGGCTTCGCGAGCGCGAGGCGGCGCGCGTCGACCAGGTGGCGCGTCACCGGCAACAGCGGGACGTGCAGGGTGACGAAGTCCGCCGACTTCATCACTTCGTCGATCGAGTGCGCCTTGCGCACCGACGCGGGCAGGCGCCAGGCGGCGTCGACGGTGATCTCGGGGTCGAAGCCGATGACCTTCATCCCGAGCCGGATCGCGACGTCGGCCACCAGGCCGCCGATCGCCCCCAGGCCCACGATGCCGAGCGTGCGCTGCGGCAGCTCGACGCCCGCGTACGCCTTCTTGCCTTCCTCGATGCGCGCCTCGAGGTCCGGCGCGCCGCGGTCGAGACTCTCGACGTAGCGGATCGCCGGCACCAGGTTGCGCGCCGCCATCAGGATCGCGGTCAGCACGAGTTCCTTCACCGCATTGGCGTTGGCGCCCGGCGCGTTGAACACCGGCACGCCGCGCGCCGACAGCGCCGCGACCGGGATGTTGTTGGTGCCCGCGCCCGCGCGCCCGACCGCCTTGACGCTCGGCGGAATCGCCATCGCGTGCATGTCGTGCGAGCGAACGAGGATCGCGTCGGGATGCTCGACGGCCTTGCCGACCGTGTAGCGGTCGGCGGGAAAGCGCGCGAGGCCCTGCGACGAGATCGCGTTGATCGTGAGGATCCGGTGCATCGCGCTTCAGCCGTGGCGGCGCTCGAAGTCCTTCATGTAGTCGGCCAGCGCCTGCACGCCCTCGATCGGCATCGCGTTGTAGATCGACGCCCGGATGCCCCCGACCGCGCGATGGCCCTTCAACTGGATCATGCCGCGTTCCTCCGCGCCCTTCAGGAAGGCCGCGTCGAGCTTCTCGTCGGGAAGGCGGAACGGCACGTTCATCCGCGAGCGGTCGGACTTCCGCACCGGAGTACGATAGAACCCGCTCGCGTCCAGCACGTCGTAGAGGAGCTTCGCCTTCGCGATGTTCTTGCGCTCGATCGCGGGCAAACCGCCCTGGGCGAGCAGCCACTCGAACACGAGCCCCGCGATGTAGATCGCCCAGGTCGGCGGCGTGTTGAGCATCGAGTCGGCCTCGGCCTGCTCCTTCCAGTGGAACGCGGAGGGGCAGATCGGCAGCGCGCGGTCGAGGAGGTCGTCCCGCACGATGACGACCGTCAGGCCCGCGGGCCCCATGTTCTTCTGGGCGCCGCCGTAGATGACCCCGTAGCGGGCGACGTCGACCGGGCGCGAGAGGAGGTGCGACGACATGTCGGCGACGAGCGGCACCGCGCCGGTATCCGGCGTGAACGGGTACTCGACGCCGCCGATCGTCTCGTTGGTGCATACGTGCACATAGGCGGCCGACGGATCGAGCTTCCAGGTCTCGCGCGCGGGCACGCAGGTGAAACCCTCGGCTTCCGACGAAGCGGCGATGTTGACCGTCGCGTAGCGCTTCGCCTCCTTGATCGACTTCTTCGACCACTCGCCGGTGTTCACGAAGTCGATGCTCGTGCGCCCCCCGAGGAGGTTCATCGGGACGATGGCGTTCTCGCCGATCGCGCCGCCCTGCAGGAACAGGACCTTGTAGTTCGCGGGGATCGCGAGCAGCGTGCGCAGGTCGGCTTCGGCCTTGGCGGCGATCTCGATGAACTCCTCGCCGCGGTGGCTCATCTCCATCACCGACATGCCGCTGCCGCGCCAGTCGAGCATTTCCGCGGCGGCCTGGCGCAGCACCGGTTCGGGGAGCACGGCGGGGCCGGCGCTGAAGTTGTGGATGCGCATGGGAGGCGAGCGAATTCCGGAAGCGCCGATTGTATCGGAAGGGGTCATGCCTCCCGTTCGGACACGCGAGAATCGGGCCGCCGGATGCGCCCGCCTCGACCTACCTGCGGCGGTCGCGGCCCCGGGACGAGTACCAGCGCTTCTTCGCCTCGTACATGCGTTCGTCGGCCCGGGAGAGCGTCGTCTCGATGCGCTCGCCCTCGTGCCAGACGGCTGCGCCCAGCGCGAACTCGAGTCGCGCGCCCTGGTAGTACTGGTTGTTGAGGTCCACGAGACTCGCGATGCGCTCGACCAGCGCGACCGCCTCGGCCTCGTCGCCGCCCGGCACGAGCAGCGCGAACTCGTCGCCGCCCAGGCGCGCCGCGACCATCGTGTCGGTGACGGCCTTCGCCAGCACCTCGCCCGCCCGCCGCAGCAGCGCGTCGCCCGCGGCATGGCCGTCCTGGTCGTTCACCACCTTGAGGCCGTTCAGGTCGGCCATCACGACCGCCACCGGATGGGGACCGGTGCGCTCGAGCCGCGCGAGTTCGCTCTCGAAGAACGAGCGGTTCGCGAGCTGGGTCAGAACGTCGTGCTTGCCGAGGTACTCGAGGTAGGCCTCGGCCTTCTTGCGCGCGGTGATATCGGTGAGGGAGACGAGGACGAGTTCCCAGTCGGCCTCGTGCCCGGGCATCACGGTAAACTGCATGTAGACGTTCACGCGCTCGCCGCCGAGCGTGTAGTTGACCACCTCGCGCTGCTGGACGAGCCGCCCGTCCCACAGATCGATCAACTGCTCGGCGAAATGGGTGCGCATGTCGTCGCGGAACACCTCGTCCAGCCGCGTGAGCAGCGCCTCGCGGCTCGGCGCACCGAACATCGTGAGCGTGCGGCGGTTCACGTCCATCACCCGGATCTCGCGCATGCACTGCGAGACGAAGTCCGGATGCACCGACAGGAAGGTCCGGAGATCGGTGATCCCCCGCGCGCGGAGGTCGGAGAGCCGCCGGCGAATCGCCGAGAAGTCCTCGACCCACAGCGAGACCGGAGAATCCTCGAAGAGGCCGCGCGCGTAGGCTTCGCTCCGCGCGAGATTGCGCTCGGCGCGCGCGCGGGCGGTCACGTCCTCGATCGCCACCAGCACGCGGTCCCAGCGCTCCTCGTGGCCCGGCAGCACCGTCCCGTCGAGCAGGAGGTCGAGGCGTTCCCCCGACAAGGCGTAGTTCACCGTCTCGCTCGAGAAACGACCGCCGCCCTCCCACAATTGCGCGAGTTCCCCGATGTGTCCGTCGGCCATGTCGTCGCGGAAGACCCGCGGCAGGTTCGCGACGAGATGGTCCTGGTCGCGGGCCCCGTAGAGTTCCAGTGTGCGCCGGTTGACCCGGACCAGACGGATCGCCTGCATGCAGGCGTCGATGCGCGAGCGATCGGCCCGCAGGTGCGCCACGAGATCGGTGATCCCGTCCGCGCGCCAGCGTTCGAAGAGCGCCTTGACGCCGCTGTAGTCCTCGAGCCACAGCGACACCGGCGCGAGGTCGAACATCGCCTCGTAGTCGTTCGGGAGAAAGACCGGCAGCGGGCGTCCGAGGGGCGGCATCGTGGGGCAGGTTGTGACGCGCCGTGTCCGCGGCAGGACGATGGAGCGTCGCCGCGCGGTCGCGCCCGGCGACAGGCGCAAGGGCCGTGCCCGCGGCCGAGCCGCTCAGCGAGCGCCGCGTCCCGACGCTTCGCTGCCCGCGGACTCGAGCAGGTAGGCCCGGCTGTCCTCGAGGAAGTGCGGACCGTCGTCGGAGCGGATCGCCGTACCGACGCCGTCGGCCGTGAGCACTTCGAGCAACAGCGCGCTCGGCACACCGCCGTCGATCAGGTGCACCGACCGCACGCCGGAACGCACCGCAGCCACGGCGGCGATCGCGCGCTCGCGCACCTCGGTGTCGATCCGCCCCGTGGCGACGAGGCCTTCGACCTCCTTCGCCGCCAGGATCGGCACGAGCCGGCCTTCGCTGCCCACGAGCCCGCGGGTGTTGGTCATCAGGATCAGCTTTTCGGCGCCGAGCGCACGGGCGAGTTCGCCGGCGAGCCGGTCCGACAGGATGTGGAACGCGGTCCCGTCCTCGCCGACGCCGAGCGGCATGACCACCGGAACGAACGAGCGCGACAGCAGCAGGTTCACGAGTTCGACGTCGATCGATGCGATGTCGCCGACGTGACCCAGGTCCAACTCGGGTTCGCCCGGCGCGGGAAGCTCGCGGCGCTTGACCGCGCGGATGAAGCGGCCGTCCTGGCCGTTGATTCCGACGGCGCGCCCGCCGTGCTGGTTGATGAGGCCGGTGAGTTCCTGATTCAGTTCGTCCAACGCCATCTCGACGACGGTGAGCGTCTTCGCATCGGTGACGCGCAATCCCCGCGCGCGCCGGACGGGCATCCCCATCGAGGCGAGGACCTCGTCGATGCGCCAGCCGCCGCCGTGCACGACGACCGGCTGCATCCCCACGAGCCGCAGCAGGGCGACATCGCGCGCGAAGTTGGCCTTGAGCGCCGGATCGGCCATCGCGGCCCCGCCGAAGCGGACGACGATGACCCTGCCGTGGTAGGCGCGCAGATAGGGCAGCGCCTCGGCGAGCGTGCGGGCGGTGGCGGCGGCGCTGGGCATGGTCGGACGGGGACGCAGGCCCGATGGTACCGAACCACGGACCGCCTGCGCGCATGCCGTGCGCGCGCACTACGGAGCCGAACGCGTGCGCGGCCGCGTCCCGACGGACTACTCGCGCATCTCCTCGCGCTGCTCCAGGTCGAAGCGCAGTTCGGCGAGGTCTTCGTCGAGCGCGTCGCGCACCGAGACGATACCGATCGGCCGCCCCTGCTCGACGACCGGGAGGTGCCGGAACCGGCCTTCATGCATCACGCGCAACGCGCGCAGGAACGGCTCGTCGGGAGTGAGCGTCTGCGGCTCGCGCGTCATCACCTCGGAGAGCCGCGTCGTCGAAGGATCGCGCTCGGCGGCCAGCACGCGGAACAGCGCGTCGCGTTCGGTGAAGATCCCGACGAGCCGCGTGCCATCGACGACGACCACCGAGCCGACGTTGCGCTCTTTCATCTGGCGCGCCGCCTCGACCACCGTGGCGGTCCGGGTCACGGTCACCGGCGGCCGGCCGGCGACGATCGTCCGCAGCGAGCGCATGGTCCCCTCCTGACGTCTTCCTCGAACGGACATTGGGCGCCGGCCGCCCGGTTCCGTCAAGGGGGGCTGGCACGCCGTTCCGATCGACCCGGCGGCGCAGCGTGTCGGTTCGCTGCCGACCGCGCGCCTCGCCGTCAGTAGCCGGCCGGGTTCGGGTAGCGAAGCTGCACCGCCGCGATGTCGGAGAGCGTCGCCGCGTCGAGTTCGACTTCCGCTGCCGCGATGTTCTCGTCGAGCTGCGCGAGCGTCGTGGCGCCGAGAATCGTCGCTCCGACGTACCAGCGCGAGCGCAGCCACCCGAGCGCGAGTTCGACCATCGAACGTCCATGGGTGCGTGCGACTTCGGCGTAGGCTTCGCAGGCTTCGTGCACGATCGGTTTCCGGTAGCGGGTGCCGACGCTGTCGAACCGCACGTAGCGGGCGCCGCGCGGGGTCGCCCCGCCCCGGTACTTGCCGGTCAGCAAGCCTCCGGCGAGCGGACCGTACGCGAGCACCGAGAGGCCTTCGCGGAACACCGCTTCGGCGAGGTCGCCCTCGACGGCACGCGACACCAGGCTGCAACTGTTCTGCACGGTGACGGGCCCCGGAACCGAGAGCTCGCGCGCGATCCGGCGGGCCTCGCACACGCCCCATGCGGTCTCGTTCGACAGGCCCCAACTGCGGATCTTCCCGGCGTCGATCATCCGCGCCATGCCCTCGACCTGCTCGCGCATCGCCGGTCCCTCCCGCTCCAGCGACGGATCGAACACGGCCGCGCCGAACTGGGGGACGTTCCGCTGCGGCCAATGGATCTGGTAGAGGTCGATGCAGTCGAGACGGAGGCGCGACAAGCTCGTGGCCACCGCTTCGGCGATCGTGTCGCGGGTGAGGTCGGTGCGGCCGTCGCGGATCCAGGGGCGCCGCCCCGGGCCCGCGACCTTGCTTGCGATCACGAGGCCCTCGCGTCCGCGCTTCCCGATCCACGTGCCGAGGATCGACTCGGTGCGCCCCTGCGTCGCCGCGGTCGCCGGCACCGGATACATCTCGGCGGTGTCGATGAAGTTGATGCCGCGCGCGAGCGCGAAGTCGAGCTGCGCGTGCGCGTCGGCCTCGCTGTTCTGCTCGCCCCAGGTCATGGTGCCGAGGCACAACTCGGAAACGTCGAGCGGGATGCCGGGCAACGTGCGGTGACGCATCGGATGTGCTGGAGGGTCAGGCGGGCGCGGTCGCCGCACCGTGGCCGGACGCGCCCGGCTTCGACCGGCGCACGATCGCCGTTCCCGACTTGTCGGGAATGCGCACGATGCTCTCCGGCCGCGTGGCGAAGAAGGCGTCGACCGCCTGCGAGACACCCGTCCAGGCTCCGCTGCCGTAGTCGTGCATGATCAGGAAGCCGCCGGGCGCGAGGCGCGGATAGAAGAACGCGAGCGCGTCGGCGGTCGGCTGGAAGAGGTCGGCGTCGAGGTGCACGAGCGCGAAGACCTCGTCATCGGGCACGGCACCCGCGGTTTCGGGGAAGCGTCCCTTGCAGGCGCGCACGTCGCCGGTGTCGCCCACGTGGCGGAGCACCGCCTCGAGCGAGGTGTCGTCGAAGCGGAACGTCGCCGCCTTGCGCTCCTGGGCGAGGTCACGTTCGTCGAAGCCTTCGAAGGTGTCGAACAGCCACAGTCGACGCTCCGGCAGGAGTTCGTGCAGCAGCCTCGCCGTGGTGCCCTTGTAGACACCGAGTTCGGCGAGGCTCCCCGCGATGCCTTCGCGTTCGAGAACCGCGGCGTTCTCCAGGAACATCACCAGCCGCGCGAGGTCCGCCCGGTCGTTGCGCGGATTCCGTTCGACCCACATCGCGCGCCAGCGCGCGAAGTCGAACCCGTCCTTCGCCATCCATTCGGGCAGGTGCTGCACCGCGTAGCTGCCGGACGCATCGGCGGCAGACACGCCGCCGCGGCGCACGAGCGACCGGAGTTGGCGCTGCAGGAACCTCCGCGGGAGCGTGGACGTCACCGTGCGACCGGGGCCGCGGGCCGACCGGTCAGCCGACCTTCGCCTCGAGGTGCGGCGTGACGAACGAGACGAGCTGCTGCTTGCTCAACGCTCCGACCGCCCCCTGCACCGCCTTGCCGCCGCGGAACATCACGAGCGTGGGGATGCTCCGCACGCCGAGCGCCCCGGGGATCTCGCCGTTCTCGTCGACGTTCATCTTGACGATCTTCAGGCGCCCGGCGAACTCGGCATCGAGTTCCTCGAGGATCGGGGCGACGGCGCGGCAGGGTCCGCACCACGGCGCCCAGAAATCCACGAGCACGGGAACGTCGGACTCGAGCACGTCGGTCCGGAAGCTGGCGTCGCTGACGTTTTGCATGGGGGCTCCGTTTTTCGGCATCATGCCATGGTCGGGACGACCGGCGCCGGATTCAACGTCCGCGGGTGCCTGGCCGACCGACGAGGAACGACGTTGCCGCCGCCCGCCCCCGCCATGCGCCCTGCCTCGCACTGCCGCTCCTGGCTCTTCGTTCCCGGCGGCGACGACGACGCGCTCGCGGCGGCCCCGTCGTCGGGCGCGGACGTCCTGATCCAGGAACTCGAGGACTTCACCCCGCCGCAGCGCCGCGCGCACGCGCGCGCGGCAGCCCCCGGGGTCTTCCGCGCCTGGCGCGCGGCCGGCGCGGTCGCGGCGGTGCGCGTCAACCCGCTCGACGGCGACGGCCGTGACGATCTCGCGGCGGCGATGCGGGGCGCGCCCGACGTGGTCGCACTGCCGAAGGTCGCCGATCCCGCCGACGTCGCGCGTCTCGACGCCGAAGTGACGCGCCTCGAGCGCGAACTCCGGTTGCCGCTCGGCTCGACGCGGCTGCTGCCCAACATCGAGTTCGCCCGCGGTCTCGTGCAGACGATGGCGATCGCGGCCGCGAGCCCGCGCGTGCAGGCGTGCCTCCTCGCCTCCGAGGACCTGGCCGCCGACCTCGGCGCCGAACGCGCACGCGACGGCGCCGAACTCGCCTATGCCCGCCAGCGCTTCCTCGTCGAGTGCGTCGCCGCGGGCGTCACCGCGGTCGACGCTCCCTACACCTGGACCGACGCGGAAGGGGTCGAGCGCGACACCCGCTGGGCACGGCGCCTCGGATACCGCGCCAAGAGCCTCGTCGACCCGGCCCACGCCGGAATCGTCAACGGCGTGCTCACGCCAGGCGCCGCGGAGGTCGACCACGCGCGGCGCCTGATCGCGGCGTTCGAGGCGGCGCGCGCCCGCGGAAACGGTCGCGCCGAACTCGACGGATCGCTCGTCGAAGTTCCGGCCTACCAGACTGCGCTGCGCCTGGTCGCCCGCGCTTGCGAACTCGGCGCGGCGGGGCCGCGGCCCGCCCGTCCGCCCCGGGGAAGCTCCGCGTAACCCGACAGCCCGCGCGGTCAGCGGATGACGACGAGCCGGTCGGTGCCCGACTCCGCGCCCCAGGCCTCGCCGGCACGGCCGAGCATCTGGCGCACGTTCGCCGGCGAGCGGTCGGACGGAAAGCTCGTGAAGGTCTCGGTCCGCGGATCGAAGCGCACGATGGCGTTCGACGACCATTCGGTGAGCCACACGCGGTCGCGGTCGTCCACCCACACCGAGTAGGCTTTCGGATGGGCGCCGGGAAGGGTCCACTCCCTCCACGCTTTCGTCGCCGGGTCGTACATGCCGACCTGCCCGGTGTGCCAGTAGCTCACCCACAGGCGGCCTCGCGAATCCGACCAGATCCGGCGCGCGCCCTGGCGCGGAGTCGGCGGATCGATGATCGTCGCGACGCCGGTCTCGACGTCGATGCGCGCGATGTGATTGCCCGCGAGCGACGCGTACCAGACCTCGCCCGTCGGCGTCGTCGCGATGCCGTAAGGCCCGTAGCCGCGCGGTGCGCGCCACACCTTCACCTCGCCTTTCGCCGGATCGAGGCTGCCGTACCAACCCGACTGGCCGGTGAACCAGAGCAGGCCGCGCCGATCGAACGTCGCGGTGTTGAGGTTCGCTCCCGTCGCGTCGGCCGGGAGCTTCCACGCCTTCACCGCACGCGTCGCGGCATCGACGCGCACGATGGCGTTCATGCCGCCGTCGGTGATCCACGCCGCGCCGTCGGGGCCGACGATCACGCCGTGCGGCGCCGAGCTGCTTCCGAGTCTCACCTCCTCGACGCGACCGCTCGCCGGATCGACGATACCGAGCGTGCCGTTGCGCTGGCCGGTGTAGTAGACCGGCCCGTCGGGCCCGGGCGATGGCGCGACGTCGTGCGGTCCGGAGCCCCGCGCCACGTCGTAGTAGCGCGTCTCGGCGGAGGCGATGCCTGCGCCAAGCGCCAGCGCCACGACGACGACCATCGTCAGGCCATGCATGAGTTCCTCCGCCGCGCCGGCACGCTCGCGCCGGGCACGGTGACGAGCATACGCGCGAACCTCGGCGGACGGCTGACGATGCTGTCGCAACGATGTCGGCCGTGACCGAGGTGCGCCGGCCGCGCGTCGTTTGAACCCGGTTCAGGTAACGGTGATCCGCATCGCCCAGCGCTTCGCCACCCATACGGTGGCGAACAGCCCGACGACCGCCACGGCGAAGGTCGTCGCGAGGCTCGCCAGCAGGCGACCCCAGCCCGGACGCACCGGCAGGCCGTCGACCGGCACGGCGTTCACGCCTTCGCCGTTGTAGGTCATGAGCGGCGCGTCGGGCGAATACCAGACGTTGACCGTGCGCCCGGCTTCGAACGGTACGGTGGGCGCCTCCCCCAGCACGCGAGCGCCGTCGACGACCTTGCCGGGCAGATGGAACGGCGAAGGCTCGCTCGACCCCGCGATGCTGCCCGCGACGTAGGGCGACCCGTCGTTGTCGCGCCACTCGTCCATCACGAACGCGACCTGACGATACGTGTTCCCGTACCAGAGGTGGATCGCGGAGACGAACGCCCCCTGCGCCGCGAAGAACATCGCGGCCACCATCAGCATGAACGGGATCACCTGAGGCGAGAAGCGCAGCATCGCATTCCTCCTTGGCCCGGCGGGAACCCACCTCGATTCCGGCCGGCGCCGACCGGACCGCGGCGCAGGTCCAATGTACTCCGGCTCCGGCGCGAACGCCCGGGCGCACGAGGAGAGCGAACGTTGCATCGGCGCCGCAACGTGGCCCGACCCGCGCGGCCCCGGGGGCCCATCGCCACCCCGGATCGACGCCACTATGCTAATGTCATAACATCCCCCGCCCCCGGAACCCCGATGAAAGCTCGCACGCTCGTCTCCGACCGCCGATACTTCGGCCTCGACGCCGTCGCGCTCCGTTCGGCCGCGGCGCGCGTTGCCTCGCGCATCGCCGGCCTCGCGCCGGAGCGCGCCCGCGTACGCGGCGCGTTCCTGCGCCAGGACTTCGGCGTCGACACGGTCGACGGCCGGGCGCTCCTCGACGACCTGTGCGCAGAGGGCCTCCTGCAGAAACCGGCCGACCCCGGGAGCGACTTCCTCGTGACCTCGAAGCTCGTCGAGTACGCGAACGCCCGCATCGTCGAACCCCTGCCGCGCGCGAAGGCGAAACTCCTG
Organism: Burkholderiales bacterium; assembly: GCA_015075645.1. NCBI lineage: Bacteria > Pseudomonadati > Pseudomonadota > Betaproteobacteria > Burkholderiales > Burkholderiales bacterium. The sequence continues at coordinate 450,323 of JABTUF010000002.1, forward strand.
GTCGTGCGTGCGTGCGAACTGGCGGAGCGGGTGAACCGGGAATGGGCGCGCAATCCGCTCGAAATCGCCGCGGTCGCGCTCCACGGGGCCTACCTCAGCCGGGACTCGCGGCTCGACGAACTGTCGATCGCGCTCGTCGTGCGCGCCCGGCCCTCGACGCGGCGATCGCGCTTCCACCAGCTCTCGAAGGCCGACGGCGCTCAGGCGTTGCGCGAGGGCTTCGGCGACCTGTCGTCGTTCGTCCGCGTCCGGCTCGTCACCGCGCTCGATGCGGTCGCGCGGCCGTTCTCGGTGGCCTGGCAGGCCGACGACGATTGACGCGATGAGCCGCAAGGCGCGAGCGCGAGCGGGCGGCCCTTCGATCGCGCTCTGCGCGGCGCTCGCGTTCGCGCCGATGACGCGCGCCGCGCCTCCGGTCGTCGGCGGCTGCCCGGTGTTTCCGGCCGACAACGTCTGGAATGTCCGGGTCGACGCCCTGCCCGTGCATCCGCAGTCGAACGCCTGGGTCGCCACGGTCGGCGCGACCAGGCCGCTGCATCCGGACTTCGGCACCGTCTGGAACGGCGCGCCGAACGGCATTCCCTGGATCGTCGCGCCCGCCGGCTCGCCCGCGGTGGCCGTCCGCTTCGAGTACGACGACGAGAGCGACGCGGGCCCGTGGCCGATTCCGCCCGACGCGCCGGTCGAAGGCGGGAGCCAGTCGCAAGGCGACCGCCATGTGATCATCGTCGATCCGGCGACCTGCCGCCTGCACGAGCTGTTCGCGGCCTACCCGAACGCGGACGGGAGCTGGCGCGCCGGCTCGGGTGCGATCTTCGACCTCCGCAGCCACGCGCTGCGGCCGGCGGGCTGGACCTCCGCCGACGCTGCCGGCCTGCCGATCCTGCCCGGGCTCGTGCGCTACGACGAGGCATTCGCCGGCGAGATCGCGCACGCGCTGCGCTTCACCGCGCCGCAAACGCGCGGCGAATACGTCTGGCCCGCGCGGCACGAGGCGTCGAGTCTCTCGGGCAGCGACTACCCGCCGATGGGCGCCCGCTTCCGGCTCAAGGCGGACGTCGACGTCTCCGCCTTCCCGGCGAGCGTGCGGCCGATCCTAGTCGCGCTCGAGCGCTACGGGATGATGCTCGCCGACAACGGGTCGTCGTGGTTCCTGTCCGGCGCGCCCGATCCGCGCTGGAGCGACGATGACCTGCACGCGCTCTCCCGTCTCACCGGCGCCTCGTTCGAAGCAGTCGACGTCTCCTCGCTCGTCGTCGATCCGGATTCGGGCGCCACCCGCGCGCCTCTTCCCCCGGACGGTGACGCGGCGATCGAGTTCCACCGTGCGTCGACCGGCGACTACTTCATGACCTCGAACCCCGCCGAGATCGCGCTTCTCGACGCGGGCGCGCTGCCCGGGTGGCGGCGCACCGGCGAATCGATCCGGGTCGCGGCGCCGGGGACGCGTGCATTTCCCGCCGCGACGCCGGTCTGCCGGTTCTGGGGCTTGCCGCAGGCCGGCCTCGACACCCACTTCTACTCGGCTTCGCCCGACGAGTGCCAGGCGGTGCTCGACCGCTTCGGGGCGGCCTGGCTCCTCGAGTCGCGCGAGGTATTCGCGGTCGCGCTGCCCGATGCGGTCACCGGTGCCTGTCCGCCGGGGAGCGAGCCGGTCCATCGCCTCTTCAACGGCAGGCGCGCGGTCAACCATCGCTACGTCACCTCCTCCGCGCAGAAGCAGGCGATGCTCTCCGAGGGCTGGGTCGCCGAAGGCTACGGTCCCGCGCAGGTCGCGATGTGCACGCCACCGGCATCGACGAAAGCGAGCTCCGTGCCCTGACCCGACCGCGCGTCTTGTAGAGTGACGCTTTGCAGGGGGCGGACGTTCATGGCGTTGCTCGTCGCAGGACTCGTGCTTCTCCTCGGGATCCGCCGCGTGAGGGCGATCCCCTCGCGCCGCGCGGCACGGCGTGCGGTTCGGCGCGCGCGTCGTCGCGTTCGACCTCTGACGCATGGGTGAGCTGCCCGCGGCCGCGGACACGGCACCGCCACCCGGTCGCGGCGCGGCGACCCGCCTGCGTCGCTACGTCTCCCCCGCGGTCGAGATCGCGCGCCATCCCTGGCCGTTCGTGCGCGAAGTGTTCCGCGAGTTCGCCCACAACCACGGGCTGCTCCTCGCCGGCGCGGTCGCCTACTACATGCTGCTGTCGATCGTCCCGCTCCTGATCCTGCTGGTCATCGCGCTGTCGCACGTGCTCGACCCGTCGATGCTGATCTCGACGCTCGTGCGCTACCTCGAACTCGTGGTGCCGGGCCAGTCGGAGGCGGTGGTCGCCGACATCGCGTCGTTCCTGCGCCATCGCTTCGAGATCTCGTGGGCCGTGGTCTTCGTGCTGCTCTTCTTCAGCTCGCTCGCGTTCGGCATCCTCGAGAAGGCGTTCTCGGTGATCTTCCATCACCGCCGCCGCGAGCGCGAGCGCGCCTGGGTCACCTCGATGCTCATTCCGTACGCGTTCATCGTCATCGTCGGCGTCGGGCTCGTGGCGATCACGATCGTCTCGGGCGCGCTGCAGGCGCTCTCCGCCACCGGGTTCCGCGCGTTCGGCGAGCCGCACGACCTCGACCGGATGACGGTGTGGGTCGTCTACCTGGTGGGCGTCGCCGGCGAGATCCTGCTGCTGACCGCGATCTACCTCGTGATGCCCGCGGGCCAGCTTCGGCTGAGGCACGCGCTCCTGGGCGGGATCGTCGCCGGGCTGCTGTGGGAGATCACGCGCCACATCCTCGTCTGGTATTTCGCCACGATCTCGCAGATCGGCGTCGTCTACGGCTCGTTCGCGACGACGATCGCGGTGCTGCTCAGCTTCGAGATCGCGGCGACCGTGCTGCTCCTGGGCGCCCAGGTGATCGCGGTCTACGAGCGCCGGCTGCGGCGCCATGAGGGCGCGGCACCCGGACTGCGACTCTGAACCGACGCATTCAGCGCCGGCAGGCCTCGGGCAGGTGGCGCGGGAGAATGTCGATCGGCACGCAGACCCATTGCACGCGCTCGGCGGCGTCGAGCGTCGGCGCGAGCACGATCGACTTTCCGGCCGCGCCGGGAACCGCCGCCCCGAGGGCGACGCGCACCCGGCCGCTCACCGCGTCCACCGCCACGTCGCCGACGTAGCGTCCATCGCTCGCTGCGAGCTCCCGGCCGACGTTCCTGGCGTGCGCCATGGTCCCGGAGCGATCGCGCGCGGCCTCGACCGCTTCCTGGACCCCGCGCAGCGATGCAAGCGCGCGCGTGACCGCCTCCCGCGCGGCATGCGCGACGTATTCGGAACGGATCGGCGGTCCGAGCGCGGCGGTCGTGAGCACGATCGCTCCGCCACCCAGCAGGATGGCTGCCGTGAGCGAGGTCGGACGGACTTTCGAGAGCGACTCGACCGCCTGCGTCGGGCTCCGGGCGGCGATCTCGGCGGCGGCGACGACGCGCCGGGTCTTCCCCCACAACAGCGCGTCGGCCGCGAGCGCGGAGAGCCCCGAGGGCAGCAGCCACACGAAGCTCGCGAGCGCGATCCACCAGGCGGCTCCGGCACCTTCGAGCGCGCCGCCGAACGCCGCGAACGCGAAGGCCCCGGCGACCGGCAGCAGCGCGAACGCGACGCCCTCCGTCCACAGCCGGCGGTAGAACGCCCACACCGGCGGGGCCGCGAAGGCGGGCCAGTTCCAACCCGCCTGCGCGCGTCCCGCGCGCTCGAAGTCGAGGAAGCGCGGCACGTAGCGGTCGGCCCGCGGCCCGATCGCCACGCGGAACATGACCGCGAGCGCCGGGCGCACGACGGCCGGCCCCCCCGACGTCACGCCGGGAATGCGCACCGTATCCCTGCCGATCGTCGAGCCTGCCGCGGTGGCCGGCGCGAGCGCCAGGGCCGTCTCGTGCGCGAAGTCCGGGGGAACCGACGCGGTCATCGGCCGATTGTTGTCCTCCTCGGCGCGGAAGGCAACCGTTCCGACCCGGCGATGCGCCCCGTCAGGCGCCGCGCGATTCGAACTCGACCGCCTCGGCAGGGTCCTCGGCGTACGCGTGGCCGAACGAGATGCGGCCGCGGCCGCGCAGCGTGAACTCCTCGCGCCGCAGTTCGATCTCGTTCTCGCCGTGCACCGTGCAGAACGTGCCGTTGGTGCTGTGGTCGATCAGGACGAACTTGTCGCGCCGCCGCTCGATGCGCGCGTGCTGCCGCGAGGCCATCTTGTCGCCGACCACGATGTCGCTCTGCGCGTCGCGGCCGAACGTGAACAGGTTGACGTCCGGCCCGAGCTCGACTTCGTTGCCGCCGTACTTCAGTTTCAGCGCGGCGGCGCGGAAGCTCGCGCGCGGCGCCATCGCCGTGAGCTCCTCGCGCGACTCCTGCCAGATCAGCTCGAACACGGCGACGTCGGACTGCTTGCCGCGCACGGTGTGCGTGTCCTGCGGACGGGTGCGGGAGCGCAGCGACGGGGACAGGATCGCGAGGGTGTCGGCGGAGAGGAGCGTCTGGCCCGACTTCGCGAGCGAGGTGAGCCGGGCCGCCAGGTTGACCGAGTCGCCGAACACGTCCTTCGCCTCCTCGATGACCGGCCCGAAGTGGAATCCGGCGTGGATCGCGAGCGGCGCGCCCCGGCTCGTCTTCTGCGCCGAGACCTGGGTCTGCATCGCGATCGACGCGTAGGCGGCGTTCGCGGCGTTGGGGAAGATCGCCATCGCCTCGTCGCCGATGGTCTTGACGACGCGCCCGCCGTGTTCCTCGCAGATCTGCCGGATGACGTCGAGCGCGCGCGTGATCGTCGCGAGCGCCTCGCTGTCACCGAGTGTCTCGTACAACCGGGTGCTGCCGGCGATGTCGGCGAACAGAATCGCGGCTTGTTTCGGTGCGGGGGCGGGGTCCGTCGGCATCGCGTGAGCGCTCGCGTCGAGCGCAAGGGTACAGGGGATGAGCCGGAGGCATCAAGGCCGGAGGTCAGCCTCGGGCGACCGGCGGAGCGCGTCAACGCGATCATTCGCCCCGCCGCGCCGCCACGCGGGACTATGCCGAACCGCCTCGGCGCAGTATCCTCGCCGGGGCGCCGGGTCGTGGCCGGCCGCCTCCACGAGGACGAGCACGACGATGGAACGACTGGGACGCTACCAGATCCGCGAGATCATCGGCGAAGGCGCGATGGCGCGGGTCTACAAGGGCTACGACCCGGAGATCGACCGGGAGATCGCCATCAAGCTCCTGAAGAGCCAGCTGGCCGACGACGACCAGTACCGGCTCCGGTTCCTGCGCGAGGCGAAGGGCGCGGGCACGCTGTCGCACCCGAACATCGTCACGATCTTCGACGTCGGCGTCGACGGCAAGCACCCGTACATCGCGATGGAGCTGGTCGACGGCATGACGTTGACCGACCTCATCCGCAGCGAGCAGCGGATGTCGACTCGCGACGTCGTCGAGATCGGCATCCAGCTCACCCGCGCGCTCGACTACGCGCACAAGAAGGGTATCGTCCACCGCGACATCAAGCCGGGCAACATCATGCTGGTGTCGTCGGGCAACCAGGTGAAGGTCACCGATTTCGGAATCTGCCGGATCGACGGCTCCGACAAGGAGCTCACCCAGCACACGCAACTGGGCGACGTGCTCGGCACGCCGAACTACATGTCGCCCGAGCAGGTGCTGGGGCAGAAGGTCGACTCCCGCTCCGACCTCTTCAGCGTCGGCGTCGTCCTCTACAAGCTCGTCACCGGCCAGTTGCCGTTCGAGGGCGACTCGATCATCAGCGTGGCGATGAAGATCACGCAGACCGATCCGCCGACGGTCGACAAGCTGCGGCCGGACGCCCCGCTGTCGCTGCGCCGGGTCATCGAACGCGCGCTGAAGAAGCAGCCGGAGAAGCGCTTCCAGACCGGCGAGGAGTTCGCGCAGGCGCTGATCGGCGTCGCGCGCGAGCTCAAGGACGAGGAGGAGAAGAAGGACCAGGGCAAGGGCATCTCCCTGTCGGTGCGGTGGGCGGCGATCATGGCGGCCATCGTCGCCGTGACGATGACGGTCACCGCCGGCATCCTCTACCAGCGGCAATACGCGGCGATGCTCGACCAGGTGAAGGGCTACGGGGCGTCGCTCGCCAAGTTCATGGCGACGCAGAGCGCGGTGCCGCTCCTGGCCGAGGACTACGCGGCGATCGACGTCTTCGTGCAGGACACGCTCGGCCGGCAGGACTTCCCCTACCTGATCGTGATGGACGATACGGGCGTCGTGCGAGGCAGCAACGATCCGAAGCAGGTCGGCCAGAAATACGTGGCGCCGCCGGCCGCCACCCCGGTCGGTTCGCCCGATGCCGAGGTGACCGTGCGCACCCACGAACTCGACAGCGGCAAGGTGCTCGACTTCGACGTGCCGGTGCTGTTCCAGAAGAAGCGCATCGGCGCGGTGCACCTCGGCATCTACGAGGCGCCGCTCGCCCGGGTCGCGAATCTCGTGTTCGTGCTGCTCGCCATCCTGACCCTGGTGACGGTGGCCGCGGTGGCCGCCGGAACCTTCCTGCTCGCGCGACGCATCGCCGCGCCGATCCGGGTGCTCAAGAGCTCGCTCGACGAGATCGCGCACGGCCGCTACGACGTACGCATCGGCGAAACGAGGAAGGACGAGTTCGGCGAGTTGTACGCGGCGTTCGACAAGACCGCCGCCGCCCTGGAGGCCCGACATGACCCCGCGACCGCCGCTCACGCAGCCGCGCCCGCCGGCCCCGATGCCGCCCCCGCCGTCCCGGGCTGACCTGCGGCGAGCGCTCGCGCTCGCGCTCGCCGCGCTCGTGGCCGCCTGCGCCGAGGCGCCGCAGAAGCCGGCGGAACGGCCGACCGTCTACTCGTTCGCGCCGGCCGAGACCGGGCCGCTGCTCGCGCGCGACGCTGCGTTCGTCGTCGTCGTGCCGCGCGCGGGAGAGGACCTGGGCGCGCTCGCCGAGCGCTGGATGGGCGACCGTTCGCGCCGCTTCGAGATCGCGGAGTTCAACCGCGTCGACGAGGCGCGGCCCGGGCGCCCGCTCGCGATTCCCTTGGCGGTACTCAATCCCGGCGGCGTCGAGCCCTCCGCCGTGCAGGCGGTCCCGATCCTCTGCTACCACCGTTTCGGCGCCAAGCCGAACTCGACGACGGTGACGCCGCAGGCGTTCGACGCGCAGATGCGCCACCTCGCGCAGAACGGCTACACGGTGATCCCGATGTCGAGACTCATCGCGTTCCTCGACGGTAAGACAGCGTTGCCGAAGAAATCGGTGGTGGTGACGATCGACGACGGCTACCGTTCGACCTACGACATCGCCTGGCCGATCCTGAAGAAATACGGCTTCCCGGCCACGGTGTACCTGTACACCGACTTCGTGGGCGCGCCCGACGCGCTCACCTGGGCGCAGATGAAGGAGATGACGGCGGGCGGCGCCGTCGACATCCAGCCGCACAGCAAGACGCACTCGAACCTGACGCTCCGGCACGCCAACGAGAGCGAGGCGCGCTACCGCGACCGCATCCGCAGCGAGGTCGACACGCCGATCGACGTGATCTGGTCCCGCCTGGGCGAGCGCACGGTGTCCTTCGCGTTTCCCTACGGCGACGTGAACGACACGGTGGTCGAATTGCTGAGGGCGAAAGACGTCAAGGCGGGCGTCACCGTGACCCCCGGCGGCAACGCGTTCTTCGCCCCGCCGCCGATGCTCCGGCGCAGCATGATCTACGGCGGCGACGACCTCGATGCATTCCGTTCCAAGCTCGTGACCGCGCTGCCGGTTCCCCGCCCGTGACGGTGGCGTACGCTCGACGCCGCGCCGCGCTCCTCGCGGCGGGATTCGTGGCCGCGTGCGCGCAGCAGCCCGCGCCGCCGGAGTCCCGCCCCGCCGAACCCGCGCCGCCGCCGCGAATCGTTCGGCCCGACGGCCCACGCGAGGAGGCCGTCGCGCGCCACCGCGACCTGGCGCGCCAGGCGCGCGCGGCCGGCGACCTCGCCACCGCCGTCGATCACCTGCACGTGGTCGTGCTGCTCGCTCCCGACGACGAAGCCGCCAGGCGCGAGGTCGAGTCGTTGCGCGAGCAGATCCGCAAGGGCGTGCGCGAAGGGCTCGAGACCGGACGCAACGCGATGCGGACGGGCGACGCGGCGCGCGCGTCGGCCGCCTTCATGCATGTTCTCGCGCTCGACCCGAGGAACGCGGAAGCCGCGCGCGCGCTGCGCGAACTCGATCGGCAGAACATGGCCCGGTTGCAGTCGGGACGTGCGGCGCGCGCGAACGCCCACGAACAGGTCGTGGAGGCGCGCGCTGCGAAGCCGGCCGCGCCCGTCGCGACTCCCGCGAACGACAGCGTCGAACTCGACCAGCGCCTCGAGATGTTCCGGGCCGGCGACACCGCCGGCGCACTGCGCGAGATCAAGGCATGGGTCGACGCGCACCCCCGCGACCGCGCGTCGCGCCAGCGAGCCGGCGCCGTGGTGGCCGAGCGCGCGAAAGATCTCGACGGCAAGGGCCAGCGCGAAGCCGCGCTCGGCCTCTACGAACAGGCGCTCGTGCTGCGCGGAGAGCCGCAGGCGGAGTGGTCGGCCAGGATCGCCGCGCTCCGCCGGCAACTGTCGGCCGAGTACTACGCCAGGGGCACGAGGCTCATGCGGAGCGACCTCGCCGGCGCCGTGCGCGCGTTCGAGCAGGCGGTCCGCTACGATCCGCAGAACGCCAACGCCCAGCGCAGCCTGCGCGAGGCGACCGCGGCCCGGGACAAGCTGTCGAGGATTCCGGCGAAGTAGCGGTGCGCTCCGAGCTGGTCCGATGCAACCGCATCGGACGGCGTTTCACGTCCGGGAGGTGGACGGGTCCGGTACGCACCAACCCGGCCAGCGGATGGCCTACTTCGCCGGGGCCGTATTGCCGAACTTCTCCGCCAGGCGCTTCTTGAGGTCGAGCGCGCGCTCACGCTCGAGGCGCGCCTTGCGGTTGTTGGGGTCGAGTTCGAGTACGCGTTCCCACTTGGCGATCGCGAGGTCGAGATTCTGGCGCTGGAACGCGACCGACGCCTCGCGGTCGAGCGACCGGACGAGCGCCGCCTTCGACGCGTCGCGCTTCCTCGCCGCATCGTGGCTCGTCGGAAACCGTTGCGCGGCGTCCGAGTACGCCGCGTACGCGGCCTCGAGGTTGCCGGCCTTCTCGAGATCCGCGCCTCGTTTCATCGCGTCCGCGAGTTCGGGCTTCGGGGCCTCGGACTCCGGGGCTTTCGGAGCGGGCGCGGGCACCGGGGTCTCGGCCACCGGCGGCGTCACGGCAGCGGGCTGCCGGCCGGGGATCTTGACCACCTGGCCGACCGCGACGCGCGACGGGTTCGGAATGTCGTTGTACTTCGCGAGGATCCAGAACCGGAATCGATCTCCCATGTACTGCTGTGCGAGGCGCGACAGCGAATCGCCCGACTGGATCGTGTGGCGGAAGAACACCGAGCCCAGTTCCTTCTGCGCGTCGGCGTTGATCTGCGCCATCAGATTCTTCGCGAGTTCGTTCGCCGGGTCGAGTTTCTGCGCCTGCTCGAGCGTCAGGCGCGCGGTCGCCTCGTCGCCCACCTGCAACTGGTCGACCGCCTGCAACGCGAGCCGCTGCGCCGCGGGACGCGCCTCCGCCGCCGGAATCTCGGGGGCGACCGGCGCGGCCGGCACGACCGGCGCAGGCTCGGGTGCTACCACCTTGGGCGGTGGAGCAACCGGCGCTTTCGGGGGTTCGCCGGATTTCGGAGCACCTGCCTCCTGCGTCGCGCATGCGGCGACCGCGAGGGCAGCGGCGACCGCGAAGGTCAGGCGAACGGATCGAGGGATCGATGCGGTCATGGGAAGACTCTGGGCGAAGCGCGCGCCGCCACGGGTGTCGGCCGGCGAACCCGCACTATTGCACGCCCGACGCCCGGATGCCAGCCCGGACACCGCAAAGACGTGCGCAAGGCGACACGGGCGTCGCGGTCGCGCCACGCGAACGCGCGACGCGGACCCCGGCCACCGCTAGACTACGGAAGCCTGCCCCTTCCGAACGGATCCCATCATGCGCGCCTTCCCGACGATTTCCGCCCTGCTCCTCGCCGCCGCGTGTCTTGCCCTGCCGGCCGCCGCCCAGTCGCCGTCGATCGGGGCCGGCGACACGATCGGCAAGGTCCTTGCGGCGCACACCGGCAAGCGCGTCACGCTGAAGCTCGGCCCCGGTGACGAACTCACCGGCACGGTCAAGCTCGTGACCCCCGACATCGTGCACCTGTCGGAGATCGCCGGGCGTGAATTCTTCGACGCCGTCGTCGACGCCAGGCGCGTCATCGCCGTGATCGTCCGCGTCAAGTAGCCGCGGCGCGTCCGATGCCACCGGGGAGCGCGCCGCCGTGAGCGGGTGCAGGTTCCGTCCAGCCGCCGCCGCGTGAAGTCGAATCGAACCGCGCCGTCAGTTGCCGTGTTCCCGCTCCACCTTCGCCGGGCAGGGCGGCACGCGGCCCCAGTAGCCCTCGCAATGTTCGAGGCGCAGCGACTCCTGGCAGAACACGCGTGTGAACATGTTGCCCTGGCACTGTTCGATCTTGTCCGCGAGCACCTGCCAGCGATCCGGGGCCGCGCGCGGCGGCGGTGCCCGGGCAACGACGACCGGTGCGGGGAGTGGAGGCGGCTCCGGCTCCGGCACTACGACCGGCGGTGGCTCCACCGGGGTCATGGCCGGGGGCTTCGCGACCGGTCGCGGCACGGCGATGCTCGAAGGCATCGACCGCGGATCCAGCGGTTCGCGCGCGACCGGCGGCTGCGGCCGCGCGGGTTCCGGCACGATGGCCGCAAGCGGTGCCTGGGCCAGTGGTGCCTCGCTCGCCTCGATCGCCTCGGCGGTTTCGACGTCCGTGAGCCGCGTCGCGGAGGCTCCCGCCTCGTCGTGCGAATGGATGAACCACACGATGCCCGCCGCCACGACGCAGGCCGCACCGATCGCCCAGCTCAAGCGAGGGCCGTGGCGCCGGGAACCGGCTGCGGGAACCGCGAACGGCGCGTCGGGCGTGGCGGAATGCAGCACGGGAAGCTTGCGCGGCATCCGGGACGACGGCATGCCCTCCGATACCGTGGTGTCGCGCGCCCGCTTCAGCGCCGCGCGGCAAGCCGCGCACAGTCGACCGCCGGCCAGCGCGGGCTGGCCGCAGATCGAACATCTCGTCAGGCGAAAACCGCGGCGTGGCATGGGCAAAGGCGCGCACCGGCCTGCGACGGACCGAGCGCCTCCCTACTATGACAACGTCATTGGTTGGCGCGCAACACCACCCGTCGGACGGGGGCGGCCGACCGACGGTTCCGTCCGAAATCGATCCGACTCGATAGCATTCGGCGATGCGAAGCACTGCAATTCTCGTGCTCGGCTGGCTTCTCGCCCTCGTCGCGGGCTGCGACCGCGCGCGGACCTTCGCCGACAACGTCGCGCGAGAGCGCTTCGAGGAGCGCTGCGGGTCATTGCCTCCCGGCGGCGTGGACGTCGTGCGGACCCGCCACGCTTTCGACGTCGACCGGTCGCGCACTCAGGGCGACCTCGAACTCCTGGGCGAATCGACGTCGCCGCGCCACCGCACCGTCGGCCTCACGCGGGCGAGCTTCGGCTACCGTTCGAAGATCGAACTCGACGGCCTCGAGGACGCCCGCGGCGGCCGCGCCTGCGCGCGTCCCCGCGTGCGCATCGAGGTGGAACTCTCGGGGATGACCGTCTACGTGGCGCGCGAATACGCCCACGACGCGTGCGCGGAGCCGCTGATCCTCGCGCACGAGCGCGCCCATGTCGCGGTGTTCGACGGCTACGCCGATGAGGCGGTCCGGACCCTCGCCGCGGAACTCGACGCGCGCTTCGGCGGCAAGACCCGCCACGGCGCGACGATGCCGGCCGTGCAGGCCGCGTTCCAGACGGAGTTGCGCGAATGGCTCGACGCCTTCATGGCGCGCGCCCGCGACGAACTCGCCGCGCGCAATGCCGCGGTGGACACTCCGGGCGAATACGCCCTGCTCGCGCAACGCTGCGGTCCGAATGCATGACGGCGACACCGGGGTCGACACCGACTTGTTGCATTTCCCTGCCGGGCGGACGGGCGTTCCGGACGCCCGGAGTGGACAGGGGGGTCGAGTTCGGGGTTGAATGCCCCGATGAACCCACGGAGGTCTCCCATGCGCCGCCCTTCTTCGACCCTGCCCGGACTCGTGACCTTCGCGCTCGCGGCGGCGATCGCGGCCGGCGCCACCGTCGCGCAGGCCATGCCGACCTGCTACACGGTCTACGATCGCAACGGCGAGATCGTCTTTCGCGCGTTCACCCCGCCGTTCGACGGCGCCTCGGATTTCACGTCGCCTGGCCGGGAGCAGATGCGCGCACGCGGCGAGAACCTGGTGTTCTTCCCCGCGGACTTCTGCGTGCCGGTCGCGAGCGTGGGCGGCATCGGCGGTCGCAACTACACAACCGCGGAGATCGTCGCCGCGTTCCCGGGCTACGCGGTTCGCCCGGACGGTTCGACCATCGGGTCGCGTTACGGCGCGATGCCGACCGGCGCCACGCCAGCCGCCGGGCCGTCCGGCAGCGCCCGGTAGCCCCCCCGCAGCGGTCCGGCCGGCCGCGCCGCCATCGAGCGGCGTGCCGCAGCGAGCGCGGCGCCCGGCCAGCCATCGTAGACTGCGGCTTTTCCTCCGCAGGAGTCCGTCGTCCATGACCCGAGACAGGATCGCCATCGTCACCGGTGCCGGCACCGGCATAGGACGCGCCGTCGCGCTCGCGCTCGCACGCCACGGCTGGCGCGTCGTGCTGACCGGTCGCCGCCGCGAGCCGCTCGAGACGGTGGCGGCCGAAGCGCCTGCCGCGAGCACCCGCGTCGTGCCCTCCGATGTCGCCGACCCCGCGTCGGTGAAGGCGCTGTTCGACGACGCGGTGCGCGCGTTCGGCCGCGTCGATTTCCTGTTCAACAACGCGGGCGTCGGCGCACCGGCGATCCCGCTCGAGGACCTCACCGTCGAACAATGGCGGAACGTCGTCGACATCAACCTCACCGGCTCGTTCCTGTGCATGCAGCAGGCGTTCCGGGTGATGAAGGCGCAGGATCCGCGCGGCGGACGCATCGTCAACAACGGTTCCATCTCGGCGCATGCGCCGAGGCCGGACACCGCGCCGTACACCGCGACGAAGCACGCGATCACCGGTCTCACGAAGTCGGGGTCGCTCGACGGCCGCAAGTACGACATCGCGGTGGGACAGATCGACATCGGCAACGCGTCGACCGAGATGGCCGCGCGCATGGCCGCCGGCATTCCGCAGGCCAACGGCCAGGTCGCGAAGGAGCCGCTGATGGACGTGGCGCACGTCGGCGAAGCGGTGCTGCACATGGCCGAACTGCCGCTCGCGTCGAACGTCCAGTTCATGACGCTGATGGCCACGAAGATGCCCTACGTCGGCCGCGGATAGTCCCCTCAGCCTCCGTAGCCGTTCCACCTCGTCGGGCAGTCCTCGGTCTGGCCCCACCACCCGGGGCAGTATCGGATGCGGACCTTCTGGCGGCAGATCGCGCCGTCGAGGAAATCGGAAGTCGAGCAGGTCGCGATCTCGTCGTGCATCGCGTCCCAGCGTGAACGCGGCGCCGTTTCGTGGGACAGGACCGCGACGACTGCCGGTTCGGCGACTTCGGCGGCACGCGGCGGTGCTTCCGTCGCCGCGACCGCGGGACGCGGCACTTCGCGCGGAGGTGAGTTGCGGGACGTCCGCGGCTTCGGACGCGCGTGCGGTTTGGCGGCGACCCGGGCGGCCGAAAGCGTGCCCTGCGTCGATGCGCTCCGGGCTTGCGGTCCTGCCGCCGTGGCATTGGGAAGCGGCGACTCCGGTGCTGCTGCAGCCATCGTCGGTGCGGGCGGTTGGGCCGTTGTGCGCGTCGTGTCGCTCGCGCCCCGCGCCGCCTGGTCCTGCGGGAACCGCAGGTCGCCGACGCGTTCAACGGCCAGGAAGGCCGCGACCGCCAGGACGCCCAGCGCGCTCCACGCCACCAGACGCTCGCCCCGCTCTTCGGACGATGTCTCCGTGCGGCGGGGCGCCGCCGTGAGCGGCGTCGGATCTCGCGTGAGGCGTTGCGCCGGCGTCGGGCGAGATGCGGCAGGGTCGCGGGCTACGGCATCGTCGGGCCAGGCGGACACGCGCTGAATCGCCCCGCAGTTCGGGCAGAACCGAGTGCCGGACGGTTGGCCGACGCCGCAAAGGCGGCACGTGCTGCGCGGCGCCGCATGCGGCAACACCGCCCCGACTTCCGTCAGGGACTGACGCCCCGCGTCACTCCCGAATCCTTTCTGCTGCATGCCCGCCCCCGACGAAAGGGGAAAGCAACTTCTGCACCGCGCCGCGCGCTGGTCGACGGGCGGCGCACGGCGCGGAGGGACGTCAGCCTGCGGCGGCCAGCGCGTACGTCGGATCGAGGGCGCGCGGCCAGGGGAGAGTCGGCGTGCACGACGATGCTCCTCCCGAAACTCCTGAACGCGCCTCGTCGCCGGATTGGTCGACGATCGACGGGATCGCCTCGCGGTTGCGACCGATCTCGAGCGCCTCGCCCACGATCGCGGCGGAGGTCTTCGCGCCCTTCACGTTGTTGTCTACGACCGCGCAGGGCATCGCGTCGCGCTCGGCGCGCGGCTTCGGGAACCGGGCCCCTCCGTGCGAAACCACGGCGAGCGACGCCGCGACGAAGCGGCATCGCGCGACGAAGGGAGATTGCCCGATGGCCCGGCGCGGCGCCTCCCAAAGTGGGCGCGCCCGCCCGGCCCCGGCGGGCGCCCTCCCATCCGGCGACCGGGGCGCCTCGAGCGCCAGCCGATAGAATGCCGGGAGCGGCCTGACGACGCGTCGGCCGCGCCGACCGATGAACGCAGCGCCCTCTCTCCCACCGTCCGCCGACCGCGGAACCGCCCCGCGCCCTTCCGCCGAAGCCGCCGATCTCCTGCGTCAGGCGCACGCGATGTACGCGTCCGAGGTCGCGGCCCTCGCGCGCACGTCGGTCGAGACGATGGGCGACCTGTTCGAATTGTCCGACTACGTCTCGCGCACCGAGGCGCAGGAGTTCCAGGACAAGCGCGGCGAATGGCTGAAGCGGTTCGACGTGGTGCTGAACGAACTGTTCGAGCGGCGGCTCTCCGGCGTCCACCGCAAGGGCCGCCGGCCGGACTTCGACGCGTCGCTCGCCTCGCTGCGCGTGCTCACCTCGTTCGACCACGACAAGCAGGCGGCCCTCACCAGCGCGACCGGATTCCTGCTTCGATTCACCAGGCGCGAACTCGACGCGCTCGACCTCCGCGTCGCCGAACTCCTGGGCGAGCGCCCGACGCGCGAACTCGACAATCCGTTCTCCCCGACGTACCTGCTCGACGCGCTCGGCGCGACCTCGCGGGCGATCTATCCGTTGCCGAAGCTCTGGCGGCCGCTGATGGAACGCCTGGTCGCCGACATCACGCCGTCGGCGAACAAGGTCTACATCCGCGTCAACCGCTTCCTCGCGGATCGCAACGTGCTGCCCGACATCAAGGCAGCGCTCCGCGCGAAGAGCGACCTGTGGCCCGAAGACGATCGGGACCTCCTGCCCGCCTTCAGCCGGCTGATGAGCGAGGCGGGCCCGCTGCCGACCGACATCGTGATCCCGCCGTCGTTCTCCGATCCGAACGCGCCGATCACGCTCAACTTCGCCGACAAGCTGCCGTCGCAGCGCATCGCCGGTGTCGGAACCGGCGCCCCGCCGCTGCCCGAGGGCACCGTGCCGATCCCCGCCGAGGCGGCGGCCGGCCTCGCCGCCGCGCCGCAGGTGATCGCCGGCCTCGCCGCGCTCTCGAAGGTCGCCGCGCAGGTCCCCCAGACCGGCGGCGCGGCGGCGGTGCCCGGCGACATGCCGAGCATCGATCCGCTGATGGCGCTCGGCGCGAACTCGCCGCTGTTCAACCTGCTCGCGCAGTGGCAGCGACTCGACCTTCCGGCCGCGATCGCCGAGGCCGCGCCGAAGTCCGCCGACGGCGGGGCGGTCGAGGTTCCGCGCAACCTCGTGCCCTACATCCGCCTCGCCATCGCCGACAAGCTCGAGCACGAGACCGACCGCATCACGATGGACGTGATCGCGCTCCTGTTCGACTACGTCTTCCGCGATCCGTCGATCCCCGAGACTCTGCGCGCGCTCTTCGGCCGGCTGCAGGTTCCGGTCGTCAAGGTCGGCCTGCTCGACCGCGCGTTCTTCTCTGACCGCGAGCACCCGGCGCGCCGGTTCCTCGACCACCTCGCTTCCGCCGCGATCGGGGCGAACGGCGACCCCCGCTACTTCGAGGCGTTCCGCCGCACGGCGACGGCGGTCATCGACGACATCTGCTACAGCTTCGAGATCGACGTCGCGGTCTTCGCCCAGGCCGATCGCAAGCTCGCGCTGTTCATCGAGTCGGAGCAGCGCAGCACCACGGCCGCGGCCGAGCCCGACGTCGCGACGGCGCTCGAGAGCGAGGCGAAGGAGGAGGACCGGTCGTTCGCGCGCACGCAGATCCGCGACAAGCTCGGCGGCGTCGAGGTGCCGGTCGAGGTGCGCTCGTTCACCGAATCCGTGTGGGCGGACTACCTCGCGCAGCTGCGCAAGCAGGAAGGCCCGGGCGGAGCGGGCGTCGCGAACGGGCTGAAGACGGTCGACGACCTCCTGTGGAGCATCACCGCCAAGGAACGCACCGCGCAGAAGGCGCGGCTCACGAAGATGGTGCCCGGCCTCGTGGTCAGCCTGCGCAACGGCTGCAAGGCGCTCGGCCTCGAGCCCGAGCGCACGAAGCCGTTCTTCGACGAACTCTACCGGCTGCACATCGAGGCCATCAAGCCGGGCGCGGCGAAGCCGGCCGCCGATGCGGAGATCATGTCCCGGGCGGCGGCGACCGCGAACGGACTCCCCGCGGGAGCGAACGTCCACGACTTCGTGAACGATCTCGTGCTCGGCACCTGGCTCGCGTTCGACACGCCCGAAGGCCGCGTCAACGCCCGGTTGCACTGGATCAGTCCGATGCGGACGCGCTACGTGTTCACGAGCCGGCTCCGCGCGCGGGCGTTCGTCCATTCGCCGGAGGAACTCGCCTGGGAATTGCGCAACGGGCGGGCGGCGCTGGTGATGGAGCCGGTGCCGCTCGTCGACCGCGCGGTGTCCGCCGCGCTCGACCGCATCGGGACGCAGCGGTCGCAGCAAGCGGCCTGACGCGATCGGGAGTCAGGAGTCAGTTGGCAGAGGACAGCGGCGCCGGAGTCTCCGGAGGCGCGGTGACCGCGACGCGGTTGCGCCCGTCCGCCTTGGCGCGGTAGAGCGCCGCGTCGGCGCGCGCGACGAACGACGAGGCGCTGTCGTCGGCGAGCGCGCCGGCGATACCGATGCTCACGGTCACCGGCGGCGCGCCGTCGTCGGCGTGACGCTCGATCGCGACCCGGATGCGCTCGCAGATCGCCGCCGCGGCCTCGACCCCCGCGTCGGCGAAGACGACGGCGAACTCGTCGCCGCCGAAGCGCGCGGCGAGGTCGGTGCGGCGCGACGCCTGCGTCAGCACGCGCGCGATCCGCTGGAGCACCCGGTCGCCGGCGAGATGCGACGCGCGGTCGTTCACGTCCTTGAAGCGGTCGCAGTCGATCAACGCGAGTGCGCAGTGCGTCCCGCCGCGGACGAGCAGTTTCTCGAGCGCGCGGTCGAACGCACGCCGGTTGCCGATGCCCGTGAGGGCGTCGCGCTCCGCGGCGTCCGACCACGCCAGCGACTCGGCGCGCGCGCGTTCGACCTCCCTACGCGACCGTTCCGAATCGATGCGCAGCGAGGTCATCCGTGCACGCTGCTCGCCGATGTCGGCGGCGATCTCGCGCTCGAGCGCATGGTGGCGCTTGTAGTGCGACAGCGCTTCCGCCAGCCTCCCGGCGCGCTCGAGCGTCTGCGAGATCTGCAGATGTACGCGGCAGAGCAGCGGCTTGGCCGCCTGGGCGTCGCCGATCGCGTAGGCCTGCTCGAGCGAGGCGACCGCCTGCTCGATCGCGCCCAGTTCCCTGTCGCATTGGGCGACGAGGAGCAACGCGTACGCCTCGGCGAGCCGGTCGCCGCACTTCCGCGTCTTGTCGAGCGCGCGGTTGGACCACAGGCGGCCCTCGACCCAGTCGCCGCGTTCGACGATCACCGCGCCCAGGCTCGACTCCGCCGCCGCGATCGCCGGCAGGTCGCCTTCCTCGGTCGCGACGTCGAGCGCGGTGCGGATCATCGCCTCGGCATTCGCGAGCGCGTCGACCCGAATCTCGTGCCCGGCCGCGCGGCAGGACGCGAAGATCGCGTTGCCGAGCGCGTTGGCGCATTCGCAGATCGCGCGCGGGGCGCCCGACTCGAGCGCGAACCCGAACGCGCGCTCGAGCGTCGCGACGCCGGCGACATGGCCGCCGATTTCCGAGAGCGATACCCCCAGCATGCGGTGCACCGCCGCGAGGAGTTCGCGATCGCCCATCCGGAACGCGCGTTCGACTTCACCCTCGATGACCGAGATGGCGGTCTCGGTGTCGCCGATGCGCCAGAATCCGGCGGAGAGCGCGAGCGCGGCCTCGACGCCGAGGCGCGCGTCGCCCAGGGCTTCCGCGCGCGCCTGCACGTCGAGCGCGCGCCGGATCGACGAGGCGAACTGCGCATCGTGGTAGTCCGCCTGCGCGAGCGCGAGCGCGGCCCAGCCCGCGACGGTGGCGTCGTCGCAGGCGAGCGCGAGGTCGTGCGCGGTGAGTGCGATGTCGCGCGCCTCGTCGACGCGGCGGGCAGCGAGCGCCTCGAACGCCTTGCCGAGCGGAGTGCCGGAGAACTCGGGCGGCGCGCGTGCCATCACCGCGCTCACGCAACCTCCGTGCCCGAGGACCGCGGCCAGGTCACCGCGTCGTCGGCCCCGCGGCCCCGCCACGCACGTAGTCGAGCAGGCGCGCGCGCGCCTCCTCGACATCGGCCGGCAAGCGGTTGTCGCGCCCTTCGGGGGGCGGCATCGACCACTCGTCCGGCCGCAGGCCGAGCCGGGACGCGATGTCCCGGAGCAATTCGCCCTGGGCCCGGACATAGGTTTCGTAGCGCACCACGAGCACCGGCCGGCCGAGCTCCGACAGGAGCGCGGACCAGCGCTCGTTCTGCTGGCGGAGCATCCGCGCCAGCCGGTGCGTGATGCTCGACGGCTCGAGCGAGACCTGCGATTCGGTCGGTCCGCGCGTGTCGTCGAACGACCACAGGCCGGTGGCGAGCGAAACCTGCCACGACACGGCCTGTGCCGCGAGGTCGTCGCGCAGCAGGAACACCAGCAGGTCCGCGCGGGCGAGCCAGCGCTCACGCGACGCCGGATGCTGTTCGCACTGGCGCCATTGGAGCTTCGCGGCGAACACGCCGTTCCCGGTCGTGCGATGTTCCTCCACCGCGTCGAGGTAGCCGGCATCGCCGGGGGCCCCGTCGCGCCACCGCGTCCGCAACGCCGTGCGCGTCTGGGCGCGCAGGTATTCGGTGGGGATCCCCAGGCCCGCGTTGACCATCTGGCGGCACAGCAGATAGGAACCCGACCTCGGCGTGCTGCAGATCACGACGCGGCGCACCGGTCGCTGCGGACGCGGCCGGTCCCATTCGGGCCGGTCGAGTTCGTCGTGGTGCATGCGCCGGTAGTCCACGGGTCCGGGTGTCGTTGTGGAAGCGCCGCGCAGTCTACACCGGCGAGGTCCATGCGAACCGGGCAGGCGAAACCGAAGTGCGACAATCGGATGCGCACGCCGACCGACGATGACCGCATTCGCCTCTTTCGTGGCGCTGACCGCGCCGCTGTTCGCACTGATCGCGCTGGGCTTCGTGCTCGCGCGGCGCGGCCGCTGGCGGGAGAGCGCGACCGAAGCGCTGACGCGATTCTGCTTCGCGGTCGCGATCCCTGCCCTGCTCTTCCGTCTGATGAGCGATTTCCCGTCGCTGCCGCGCGCCGACCCGCGCGTGCTTCTCGCGTACTTCGGCGCCTGCTTCGTCGTGTTCTTCATCGGGCGGCTCGTGTCGCGCCACGGATTCCGGCACGACGGCGTCGAACAGTCGGTGTTCGGCCTGGCCGGAACCTTCTCCAATTCGGTGCTGCTCGGCATCCCGCTCATGCAGGTGACGCTCGGCACGGCCGCGATGCCCACGGTGTCCCTCGTGGTCGTGTTCAACGCGCTCGTGCTCTGGACGCTCGTGAGCGTGTCGGTCGAGATCGCGCGCGCGAATGCGATGTCGGCGGGGACCTTTTTCGCGACCGCGAAATCGGTCGTCGCCAACCCGGTCGTCGCGAGCATCCTCGCGGGCACCGCGTTCGGCTTCACCGGGGCCTCGCTTCCGGCCTGGCTCGACCGCACGCTCGCGCTCCTCGCGCAGGCGGCGGTGCCGATGTCGCTGGTCGCGCTGGGCATGGGCCTCGGCGGCCACGCGATCGGAGCGCTCTGGCGGCCCAGCGCCGCGATGACCGCGATGAAGCTCGTGGCGATGCCGTCGGTCGCCTGGGGTCTCGCGAGGCTCGTGGGCCTTCCGGGCGTCGAGACCACGGTCGTCGTCGCGATGGCAGCGTTGCCGATCGGCGCGAACGTCTATCTGATGGCACGCCAGTTCGGCGCGCTCGAGGCCCCGGTCGCAGCGGGCCTCGTGCTGTCGACGTCGCTGGCGGCCGTCGGCACGCCGGTCGTGCTCGCCCTCCTGGGCGCGGCGCCGCCCTGAGGCTGACGTGATAACGTCACGCCCCATGAAGCCCGTTTTCCTCGCTGTCGCGGCGCTCCTCCTGGGGTCCGCCGTTCCGCCGGTCGCGGCGGCAACGCTGTCCGCCGAATGCGGTCCCGCGCCGAAGGGCGCGATGTGCCTCGACGGCGCGTGGTTCGCGTTCTCGACGCTGAAGGTGGAAGTCCTGCAGGGACCGGTCACGTCGCGCTACGAGGTGACGCTCGGCGCCGGCCGCGACATCCTCGCGCGTATCGAGCAGTCGACGCCGCAGTACAGCGGTCGCGCCGACGTCCTCCTGGTCGACGGCACGACGGTCGTCTACCGGAACGAACGCTCGCTCCCGGGCGAGGGCCAGGAACTCCTGAGCGATCCGCTGCTCGCCGCCCAGGAAGTCGCCTCGTTCCTGCAACTGGCGTTGCCGAAGGGACCGAAGACGCTGCGCAAGGCGACACCGATTCGCGCGAGCGGCGCGCGCATCGTCGCGATGCGCACGCCGGCGATGTCGTCCTACTACGGTCCCCCCTGGACCGTCGGGGGCACGGCGACGCCGGGCAAGGGCGGGGACGTCGACTTCGACTTCACCGTGTCGTTCCGGCTCGCGAAGCCCGACGGGAAGGTCACCGCGAACGAATACCGGCACCGTTACCGCGGACGGATCGGGTTCCCCGCGACGCGCCCGCGCGTCCCCGACACGATGGACCTCACCGGCTGGACGCTCAACCTGCCGCCCGGGTCGATGCAGGGCTCGACGCTGGGCGACCTGCGCCGCTCGCTCGGCCTCCCGGCCAGCCGGTAGCCGCCCCGCGTCGATGACGCGCGCACCGCTTTCGTCGGACACGGTGCGCGAGTTGCGCGCCGCGCTGTCGCGGTTCGGGCCACCGCACGACGCCGCGCGGCGATCCGCATGGGCGCGCGGCGCGCGCGCACCGTTCGCCGATGCGCACGCGCTGGTCGCCTGGCACGACCTCATGCTGTTCGTGCTCGCGCATCCGGCGAATCTCGCCGAACACGCCCGCGCGCAGCGCGAGCTCGAACGCGTGGCCCGCGCGGCGCGCACGATCGGCCGCTCCGGAAGCCGCGCCGACCGGCGTGCGCTGCGCGAGTCCGGCATCGCGTGGACGCGAGTGGAGGCGCGCTTCGGCCTCGCGTTCGCCCGCTGGCTCGTCGCGCGCCATCCGGGCCGCGCGGTGCTCGATGCGGTCGACGACGAACCGATGGCGCTCGGAGAGGCGATCGCGGCCGCGCTGCCGCCCGCGCAGGCCGACATCGCCTCGGGCGGTCATCTCGACGGCAACGAGATCGCCACCGCGTTCGCGCCGGGAGGAGATCGACTCGCGTGGCTCGTGCGCGTCTTCGATGCCCTCGACGCGCCCGCCGCCCACCGCGACCAGCTGTTCGAGGCGATCGGCGCCTCGACGAGGCTCGACCTCGCCGATTCACCGCTCTCGCGGACCTTCCTGCGCGGCCCCTCGCGCCGACCGTTCTGCGTGACGCGCCTCGTACGCGACCCCGACGTGGCGGCAACGCTCGAAACCCCGCTCGCGACGCCGCGCGGAGCGTCCCTGCGCGAGCGGGAGGCCGCGCTCGACGCGAGCCGCGGCGCGATCGCGGTCCTCGGCCGCGAAACCGATGCGATGGCGACGACGAGCGCACGGGACAGCGAACTCCACGCGCTCGGTCGCGGACTCGTCATCGCGCTGCACGCCCCGTCGCCCGATCGCGCGGGCGCCTACGATGCGCACGTGGGCTTCGGGCTCTACCGCAACGGCGTGCCGGTCGCCTACGGCGGCGGATGGCCGTTCGCCGGCGGCTGCAGGATCGGGGTCAACGTGTTCCCGGCGTTCCGCGGCGGCGAGTCCGCGTGGCTGTTCGCGCAGGTGCTGCGCGCCTATCGGCAGCGCTTTCACGTCGTGCGCTTCGTCGTCGAACCGTACCAGTACGGCGCCGGCAACCGCGAAGGGCTGGAATCGGGCGCGTTCTGGTTCTACTGGCGCCTGGGCTTCCGTCCGGTCGTGCCGCGCGTCCGCGCGCTCGCGGAGGCGGAGGCCGCCAAACTCGCCGCGGACCGCGACTACCGCGCGCCGATCGCGATGCTTCGCCGCTTCACGACGAGCGACATCGCCCTCGACCTCGCGCCGGGCGCCGCGCCGCCCGACGCGGCGGAACTCGCCGAGGCGGCCTCCGACTGGCTCGCACGGCGCGGACGCGGCGACTTCGCTCATGCGGAGCGCTTCGCGCTCGCGGCGGCCGAACGCCTCCTCGGACGTCGCGCGCCGGCGTCCGGCCCGGAACGCGACGCCTGGCGCGCCTTCGCGCCGCTCCTCGCGCAACTGCCTTCGCTCGCGCGCTGGTCGGCCCGCGAGCGCGCCCACCTCGCCGCCCTCCTCGATCTCAAGGCGCGCGACACGTTCGCGTTCCAGCGCAATCTCGCCGCGTCGCCGCGCCTGTGCCAGGCGCTCTCCACGCTCGCGACACGACGACGCGCGGAGCTTTGCTAGAATCCCGGCGTCCGTCGTTCGCCGTTCGCACCGATGCCGCAGCGTTCCCGCAGCAGGAAACCACGCTCTGCCCGTCCCTGGCGCGTCCTCGAGTCCCCGATCCACGGCCGGGGCGTGTTCGCCGCGCGCACGATCCGCAAGGGCGAGACGATCATCGAGTACCGGGGCCGGCGCACCAGCTACGAAGAGGCCTGCGAGGGTCCCGACTCCGACCCGCACAACCCCTACCACACGTTCCTGTTCTCGCTCGACGACGGCCGCGTGATCGACGCCTCGGTGCGCGGCAACGCCGCGCGCTGGATCAACCACTCCTGCGCGCCGAACTGCGAGACCTACGAAGACGACGAAGGGCGCGTGTTCATCGAGGCGCGACGCACGATCCGCGCCGGCGAGGAACTCGCGTACGACTACCAGTTGCAGCACGACGGGCCGGTCGGGCCGCGCGTGCGCAAGCGCTACGCCTGCCGCTGCGGCGCCTCGCGCTGTCGCGGCACGATGCTCGCGCGCAAGTAGCACCTCCACGCCCGCGCCTCCCGCGACGGCCCGCTCCGCGCGGCCTCCGGCGCGTCCTCCGACGCACGCGGATCATGACGACGACGGTGATAGTCGTGGCTTATTGTCGCCATAATGATAAACAATTTGTATTCTCGTAGTGTTGATCATAAACTCTGCTTCGTCCTGTTTCCCATCGCACGAAGGAGAGCCGCATGAAGACCGTCGGACAGAAGCTCGAAGCGTTTTCCGTCATGGGCGTCAAGCCCGGATTCAACCAGCACGAGGAGGGCGGCGTCTCGGCGTTCGAGACGATCACCGAGGCCTCGTTCCCGGGCAAGTGGAAGATCGTCTACTTCTACCCGAAGGACTTCACCTTCGTCTGCCCGACCGAGATCGTCGGCTTCGCGAAGCTCGCGAACGACTTCGCCGACCGCGACGCGGTGGTGCTCGGCGGTTCGACCGACAACGAGTTCGCGAAGCTCGGCTGGCGCCGCGACCACGCGGACCTGAAGAGCCTGAACCACTGGCAGTTCGCCGACGTCCCGGGCTCGCTCGTCGACCAGCTCGGCGTGCGCGACGCGAAGGAAGGCGTAGCGCTTCGCGCGACGTTCGTCATCGACCCGGACAACGTGATCCAGCACGTGTCGGTCAACAACCTGAACGTCGGACGCAACCCGGACGAGATCCTGCGGATCCTCGACGGCCTGCAGACCGACGAGCTCTGCCCCTGCAACCGCAAGGTCGGCGGCTCGACGATCTGACGCGGCGCCGGCCTCCGGCGCCTGCCTGGCCCGCCCCCCCGCACGGGGGGCGGGTGCCGCGCCCGCGCGCGCGGCGTTCCCCATCCCGATTCCCCGCGAGGACGACGACCATGGACACGCTCAACGACATCAAGGCCCGGCTGCCCGACTGGGCGAAGGACATTCGCCTCAACCTCGACGCGACGATCGCGCGTTCGAGCCTCGAGCCGCGCCTCGCGGTCGGGGCGGCGCTCGCCGCGGCCTACGCGGCGCGTTCCCCCGCGCTCGTCGAGGCGTTCCGCCGCCCCGACGCACTCGACGAGACGCACGCGCACGGCGCGCTGACCGCCGCCGCGCTGATGGGCATGAACAACGTCTGGTACCCGTTCGTCGAGATGGCGGACGACGCCGACCTCGCGACGATGCGCCCGGAGTTGCGCATGAACGCGTACGCGACGCACGGTGGCGTCGACAAGGTGGCGTTCGAGCTCTACGCGCTCGCCGCCTCCATCGTGGGCAAGTGCACCCACTGCATACGCTCGCACGCGAAGCTCCTGAAGGAATCCGGCCTCTCGACGCAGCAGGTGCGCGACGTCGGCCGGATCGCGGCGAGCGTCCACGCCGCCGCGTTGGCCCTCGAGGTGGCTCCGCAGGCCAAGCGCGCCGAGGCCGTCGCGGCCTGACGTTCCCCCGGCACGCGACGCCCGGCTCGAGGGGTGTCGCGCGCCGCCCGATCGGCCCGGATTGCGCGCGCGGCCGCGCGTCGTCACAATCCGCACGCCCGCGGCGCCTGCCGCGTCACGAAAGCCCACGATGGCCCGAAAGTCTCCCACCGTGCCGGCCGGCCGGCTCGTCGTCGTCGAGCATCGCTCCCGCGTGCTCGCCGACAATCCGCTCGGCGATCCGCACGTCCGGCGCCTGCCGGTGTGGCTCCCGCCCGGCTACGACGAAGGCGCCACGCGCGGCCGCGGACGCCGCTATCCGGTGCTGTTCGACCTCGTGGGCTTCACCGGGTCGGGACTCTCGCACGTCAACTGGCGCCCGTTCGACGAGAACGTGCCGGAGCGTCTCGCGCGCCTGGTCCGCGACGCGAAGATGGGGCCGGCGATCGTCGTGTTCCCCGACTGTTTCACGAGCCTCGGCGGCAACCAGTACGTGAACTCGCCGGCGATCGGCCGCTACGCCGACTACCTGACGCGCGAACTGGTGCCGTTCGTCGACCGGGAGTTCCGCACGCTCGCGTCGCGCGAGCACCGCGCCTGCTTCGGCAAGTCCTCAGGCGGCTACGGCGCGATCGTCCACGGCATGCGTTACCCGCAGACCTGGGCGGCGGTCGCCGACCATTCGGGCGACGCGATGTTCGAGTTCTGTTACTACACCGACCTGCCGCGCACGCTGAACGAACTCGACCGCTACCGGATGCCGAAACGCCGGGCCGGGCGCGCCGCGATGGCGCGCGTCGCGCAGGTCGCGGACGGCCGCGACGACGGCCGCATCCGCCGCTTCCTCGACGCGATGTGGGCGAAGGACAAGGTCACCGACGGCGAGGTGCACGCGCTGATGATGCTCGCGATGGCGGCGACCTACGATCCGGTCCCGCGCGACAAGCTCGGATTCCGCCTGCCGGTCAACCTCGAGACCGGCGAACTGATTCCCGCGCGCTGGCGGCGCTGGAAGGCCCACGATCCGGTGGAGATGGTCGCGCATCACGTCAAGGAGCTGCGCTCGCTGAAGGCGATCTGGGTCGACTGCGGATGGCGCGACCAGTACCACCTGCACTACGGCGCGCGGCTCCTCTCGCGCGCGTTGTCGCGCCACGGCATCCGGCACGTGTACGAGGAATTCGACGACACCCACTCGTCGATCGACTACCGGATGGACACGAGCCTGCCGTTCCTCTACCGGGCCATCCGGTAGCGCTCGACGGCGAACCCGCCCGCCGCCGGAGCGGGACTGCACGGGGCACGCGGCGCAGCCGCATGCGTCAGGTCAGCCGGGACCCGGCCGACGCCGTCCTTTCGGGATTCCGATGTTCAGTGCTGCAGTCCGATCGACGGAAACTCGACGGTTTCCGGCGTGCGGCCGTCGTGCGGCCAGCGGCGGGTGCGGCCGTCGGTGTACGCGCCGGCGCGCGCCGCGAGGGGCGAGCTGACGGTGCGCACCAGCTTGCGCAGCCAGGTCGCGAACGCGCCTGCCGCGTCGGCGAGGGCTTCGGCGCGGGCCAACTGGGCCTCGGCGAGCAACCTGTCGTGCGCGGGAAGGTGGGAGAGGCGACGGTCGAGTTCGTTCATGGTGCCAGACCTCCTGGGTCCAGTCCGCCCCTGCGGGGGCGTTCCGACGCCGGATCGGGTCGATCCGGCACCGTCAATGATGATTGCCAACTCGTTGACACACAATCTGTTTTACTGGAAACTGATTCGTGCCACTTTGGCACGAATACGCAACTGAACATTGGACACGGTTTTCGCCATGGACGCCCTGCTTCGCGCGGTCGACCGGGGCGGATTCGCACCGGCCGCCCGGGAGTTGGGGATGTCGCCCTCCGCGTTGTCCAAGATCGTGGCGAAGCTCGAGCATCGGCTCGGTGTCAAGCTCCTGCACCGGACGACGCGGCGGCTTCGCCCGACCGCCGAGGGCGAGGCGTACCTCGAGCGCGCCCGTCGCATCGTGGAGGCCGTCCGGGAGGCGGACAACGAAGCGATGCATCATGGCGGCCGTCCGGCGGGGCGGCTGCGGCTCGTCGTCGGCCTCTCGTTCGGCACCTACGCACTCGTGCCTTCGCTGCCTGAGTTCCTGTCGCGCTATCCGGAGATCGAACTCGACCTCGTGATGGGCGAGCGCGCGCAGGATCCGGCCGAGTCCGGCGCCGACCTCGCGATCCGGCTCGGACCGGTGGCAGACGCGGCGCTCGTGGCGCGCAGGATCTGCGACGTCGAGCGCGTCATCTGCGCCTCGCCCGCCTACATCGCGCGCGCCGGCCTGCCCACCGATCCGGCGCGCCTCGACGACCACGAGTGCCTGACGCTCGCCGATGCGCCGGAACTCGCGCGCTGGCCGTTCTCGATCGGCGGGAAGCGCACCGAGATCGACGTGCGCGGCCGCGGGCGTGTCACCGCGAACAACGCGGAGACGCTGCTCGAACTCGCGCTGCTCGGCCTGGGACTCGTGCGGCTGCCCGACGTCATCGTCGGGCCATCGCTTCGCGCCGGGCGGCTCGTGCCGCTTTTCGCCGATCGCCACGTCGCCGAACCGGTTCCGGTGCACGCCATCTATCCGTGGGCGAGGCAGCGACCACCGAAGGTCGGCGCGATGATCGACTATCTGATCGAGAAGTTCGGCGACGCACCCTGGCACACGATCGAACCGCGCGCGCGTCCGCCGCGGCCCCGCGTCCGCCCTCGGAACAAAGGGGTCAGACTCGATTGATGTTCGGTGCCGACCTCCTGGCGCCACCTCGCGGCAACCGTGAAGGCCTCCGGCCCGAGGCGTCGACCCTGGCGAGAAAGCCCGCACGGCCGAGCGCCCATGCGTGTTGCGTCGCGTCGCGAATGAGATCCAGTTCCGCCAACGGAATGGCAGCGCGAAACAGGTCACGGTATGCCGCCTGGCGCGCGTCGTCGCTCGAGCCCAGCGCATGATAGACAGGGTGAGGCGTGAGGAGTTCGTCGGTGTCGCCAAAGGCATTGGCGGCGAAACTTGACCAGCGATAGGCTCTTGGACGGTCCACGATCCGGGCACGGACGGGATTGAGTTCGATATAGCGCATGCAGGTGATCAGATAGCGCTCGTCATCGACGATTGCGGCCTTGTAGCGGCCTTCCCATAGTGTCCCGGTGCGACGATGGCGGCGATTGAACCATTGCACGTACACGCGGCCGACGGCTTGCATCGTGCGCGGGACGCCGGCCGGATCGTCGGGGGTCACCAGCAGGTGGAAATGGTTGGCCATGAGCACGTAGGAGTGAACGGAGACGGTGTGCCGGCGGCACGCGTCGAGCAAACGATTGCGGAAGTACGTGAGGTCGTCGGCGTCGAGGAAGGTGGGCTGGCGGTCGTTCCCGCGTTGGATGACGTGCAAAGGCACGCCGGGAACGAAGAATCGGGGAAGGCGAGGCATGTCCGCATGCTGATTGGGCGGCACTTGTCGCGCGATCAGCCATGCGGCCGAGATCGGACCTGTCGACCATGCACGATCAGACGCAGACGCGCTTTGCGCCCGAAGTGCGCGGGACCCGGGGCGCGCAATGCAGTCTCCCGGGTTGCGCGGGGCGACAGGTGCCCGCAGACTTTCAATCGAGTCTGACCCCTTTGATTTCCAACCATGCGCTCCGTCGTCTACCGCCGTTACGGCCCGCCGGAGGTCCTCGAACTCGCCCAAGCCGATGAGCCCGCGCCGCGCGCGGGCGAGGTCAAGGTGCGCCTCTGCGCCGCGAGCGTGAATCCGCTCGACGCGAAGATTCGCGCGGGGCACCTGCGTCTCCTGCCCACCGTCGACCGCCCGCCGCGCGGCACCGGCGTCGACTTCGCGGGCGAAATCGTGGCGACCGGCGGCGATACCGCCGGGTTCTTTCCCGGCATGCGCGTGTTCGGCTCGCTCTCGCCGTTCCGGCGCGCGGGCACCTGCGCCGAATTCGTCTGTGTCGCGACCGGCCGGATGGCGCCGATGCCCGATGATGTGACGGACAGCGTGGCGGCAACGTTGCCGATCGCCGCGGGAACGGCCGTCCAGGCCCTCGCCGACCACGCCTCGCTCGCTCCGGGCATGCGCGTGCTGGTGATCGGCGCGGCGGGCGGCGTCGGCCATTTCGCGGTCCAGTTCGCGAACCACGTCGGCGCCCACGTCACCGCGACCTGCGGGCCGACCAACGTCGCGTTCGTCGCATCGCTCGGCGCGGACGACGTGCTCGACTACACGCGCGAGGACGTCGCCCGCGGAGGCGCGACCTGGGACGTGGTCCTCGACGCGGCCGGCCGCTCGAACTGGCGCACGATGCGCGGACACCTCGCGCCTGACGGGATCTACCTCAACACCTGCGGCGACGCGGGTGCCGCGGCGGCGACGATCCGCGACACGCTCGCTGCGCGACTCGCCGGCCGCCAGCGCGTCGTCGCGCTCGCGTTGAAAGGCGGCGCGGCCGCGTGGCGGCGGCTCGCCCGACTCGCCGGAGAACGCGTGCTGGTCCCGCACGTCCGCGCGACGATCGGCCTCGCGGAGGTCGCCGTCGCGCATCGCGAACTCGAAGCCGGCCACGGCCGCGGCAAGATCGTCGTCGATCCTTCGCGCTGATCCGATCGCGCGGTGCGCGGGGCGCATGCCCGCGCGAAGGCCGCGCATCCGGATGGCGTATCCTCTCGGCGGAGCCGCGCGCGGCGCAGGCGCGACCGCGGCGGATCGCAGACTCGAGGGAGCGTGCCATGCGTTGGGGCGACATGCGTCGAAGCGACAACGTGGAGGACCGCGGCGGCATGTCCGGCGGCGGCGGCCGGTTGCCGCTCGGCGGAGGCATGAAGCTCGGCGGCGGGACGCTCGTCCTCCTCGTGATCCTCGGTCTCGTGTTCGGCGTCAATCCGCTGCAGTTCCTCGGCATGGCGGGCCAGGATATCGGTGTCCCGCCGACCGCGCAGCGTCCGGCGCCTGCCCCTGCCCCGGGCGCGCCCGCCGCGCCCGCCGACACGCGCAAGGACTTCTCGGCCCGCGTGATCGGCGACACCGAGGACGTGTGGGGCGCGCTCTTCAAGGCGATGGGCAGCGACCGCTACCCGCCGACCACGCTCACGCTCTATCGCGGCGCGGTGCGCTCCGGCTGCGGCAACGCGACCTCCGCCGCGGGCCCGTTCTACTGCCCGGCCGACCAGCGCGTCTACCTCGACACGAGCTTCTTCGACGAGCTGTCGCGCCGGTTCGGCGCCCCGGGCGACTTCGCCCAGGCCTACGTGATCGCGCACGAGGTCGGGCACCACGTGCAGAACGTGACCGGCACGATGCAGAGGTTCGACCGCCAGTCGCAGGGTCTCGACGAGCGGCGGCGCAACGCGCTGTCGATCCGGCTCGAACTGCAGGCGGACTGCTACGCCGGCGTCTGGGGCTACTTCGCGCAGAAGCGCAACCTGCTCGAGCCGGGCGACCTCGAGGAGGGCCTGCGCGCCGCCGCCGCGGTCGGCGACGACACGATCATGAAGCGCACGCAAGGCTACGTCGTGCCCGACGCGATGAACCACGGGACCGCCGAGCAGCGGATGCGCTGGTTTCGGACCGGACTCGCGAGCGGGGATCCGCGCGGCTGCGACACCTTCGCGGTCGCGCAGCCCTGAGGCCCGAAAGGCGCACAGGCGTGCGCGACGCGCTCGCGCCGATGGCCTCGCCCTGCCCGTCCTGCGGCGAGGCGATGGCGGTCCGCAAGGTCGCGCGCAAACCGGCCGGCGAGGCGTCGGTCGATTTCTGCGTCGCGTGCCGGGCGCTGTGGTTCGACGGCTACGAAAGCGTCCAGCTCACGCCGGGCGCGACGCTCGACCTGCTGCGCGCGATCCACGACGCCGAGCGCGAAGCGGTGCGCGCGCTCGCCGCGCATCTCGCCTGCCCGCGCTGCAGCGGCGCGCTCTCGCTCGTCCGCGACCTGCAACGCACGACGCGCTTCTCCTACTTCCGCTGCGGCCGCGGCCACGGCCGCTTCACGCCGTTCGCGCAATTCCTGCTCGAGAAGGACTTCGTCCGGCCGCTGCCGCGCGGGGAGGTCGAACGGCTGAAGTCCGCGGTCGGCGCGATCCGCTGCACCGGCTGCGGCGCCGCGATCGACCTCGCAGCGGACACCGCGTGCCGCTATTGCCGCGCTCCGGTCGCGGTGCTCGATCCCGACGCGCTGTCGCGCACGATCGCCTCGCTCACCGACGCAGAAGCGAGGCGCCATCGCATCGACCCGCACGCGATGGCCGACGCGCTGATGGCGGCGGAGCGGCTCGCATCGCGGCGTCCCGAGACGACGGCGGGCCGGCAGTCCGCCGACGCGATCGTCGCGGCGATCGAGTTCGGCGCCACGGCGCTCGATCTGCTGTTCGGCTCGAAGTGATCTTCCGGTCGCCGCAGGGCGACGTCGACACGCCAACCCGGGGCCGCGCCACGAGGGGGCGGTACAATTCGCCTTCCGCCGACCGCCCCGGTGCCGTCATGACCCGTTCCCGCTTCCCGCTCGCGCTCGCCGCGATGCTCGCCTCGACCGCATTCGCGCAATCGCCGCCGCCGGCCCCCACGGTGCCGCCGCACGGCTGCGTCAAGCCCGACTTTCCCGGCAAGTCCGCGGTCGACGCGAAGATCCGGCGCTGGTCCGCCGACTACAAGGACTACACCGAGTGCCTCAAGGCCTACGTCGGCGAGCGCAACGCGGTGATCGACGTCAACGCGAAGGCCGCGAACGCCGCGGTCGCCGAGTTCAACACGAGCGTCAAGGAATACAACGACATCGTCAAGTCGATGCAGGACTGAGACGCGGTGAACGTTCCCCGCGTCTCCGCCGGATTCGTGCACGACCTCTGACGCCGCGTCGCGCGTTCAGCGCGGCGGCCGCTGGACCTCCATCACGGTGCCGTCGAGGCACACGATCGCCATGCGCCGCGGCGGACTTCCGCCGTCGCTCTCGAACACGTGGCGCATGCCCGGCGCCGTGATCGGGCGACCGTCTCGACCCTTCGACGGCAGCAGGACCGCCTCGCTGCGTTCCGGCGTGCCGGCGATCGCCATGGCGGTCGCGCAATCCTGGCCTGCCTCGATCGGGGGCTTCGATCCGGGGACCGCACCTTCGGGCACCGCCGCATCGCCAGACCCGGCCTGGGGCGCATCGCCGCGCTCCCAGACCATCCGGCCGTCGAGAAACCCCACGCGGCGGATGCCGTCGGGATTGCGGTAGATCCAGACCTCGCTCGCCCGCTCGCCGGGGAGTCCGGCCCGCGTCTCCGCGGGCGCGCCCCTGGCCAGTTGCACGTACCGCTTGGGCATCCCGGCCGGAACCTCGCCGGCCTTCGCGGCCGCCGCCCACTTCGCCTCGAGTTCCGGCGAATCGGTCGCCACGCCGTTGTCGCGCGTGATCTCGACGCGCGCGCCTTTCGCCGCTCCGGCACAGGGCGCCTGCTGGTAGGTGGTGCGCCCCTCGGCGTCGACGCACCTGTAGACCTGCGCCTGGACCGGCAGGGCTGCGGCGAACGCGACGGCGAGGCATCCACGGCGCGAGATCATCCGCCGATCATAGCCCGCGAAGGCCGCGGCCGGCGCGCGGTATGATGCTGCGCAGCAACCCGCCGACCCGTCATGCGACCCCCACGCCCGGAGGACGCCGCCACCGCCGAGCGCGCGAACGCCGGCGACCCGGCACAGGCCATCGCGCAAGCCCTGCTCGCGGGGTTCGACAAACACTACGCGCTGTTCCGCGAGTGCGCACGTGCCGCGAAGCGCCATTTCGAGGCCGGGCACTTCCTCGCGATCGGCCACGTCGCGCGCGACCGCATCGACTTCTACGACCGGCGCGTCGCCGAGACCGCCGAGCGATTGCGTCGCGAGTTCGCGGACGTCGGGATCGAGGGCGCCGGCGCCGAGGCCCTTTGGGCGCGGATCAAGCCCCGCTATGTCGCGATGCTCGCCGAGCACCGCCAGCCCGAGTGCGCCGAGACCTTCTTCAACACCGTTTCCTGCAAGCTCCTCGACCGCGACTACTTCCACAACCGCGTGATGTTCGTGCGTCCCGCGGTCGCGACCGAGTACCTCGACGCGGACCTCCCCGCCTACCGCTCGTACTATCCGCGCGAGCGTGGACTGCGCGGGGCGGTCATCGACCTCGTGCTCGACTTCCGGCTCGAGCGGCGGTTCTGCGACTTCCGCCGCGACCTCGCGAACCTCCTCGCCGCGTTCCGCCGCAGGCTGCCGCGCCCGCTCCGCCTCGACGCGAACTTCCAGATCCAGGCGCTCTCGGGCCTGTTCTTCCGCAATCACTCGGCCTACGTGGTCGGACGCGTCGTCAACGGCACCCACGTGCTGCCGTTCGCGGTCGCGATCCGCCACGCGCCCGGCGGCGACCTCTACGTCGACGCGGTCCTCTCCGACCCGGCGGAACTCGCGCTCTTGTTCTCCGCCAACCGCGCCTACTTCCTGGTCGACATGGAGGTGCCGTCGGCCACGGTGGAGTTCCTGCGCTCGATCCTGCCGGACAAGACCGCCGCCGAGCTCTACACGATCGTCGGCCTGCAGAAGCACGGCAAGACGCTCTTCTTCCGCGACTTCCTCGCGCATCTCCGGCATTCGACCGACCGCTTCGAGAACGCGCCGGGCATCCGCGGCCTCGTGATGTCGGTGTTCACGCTGCCCTCGTATCCGTACGTGTTCAAGGTGATCAAGGACCGGATCGCCGCGTCGAAGGACACCGACCGCGCGCGGGTGAAGCAGAAGTACGCGCTGGTGAAGCACCACGACCGCGCGGGGCGGATGACCGACATCCTCGAGTACTCGAACGTGATGCTGCCGCGGTCGCGCTTCGATCCCGCGCTCCTGGACGAGTTGCGCGACCTCGCGCCGTCGCAGGTCGAGGAACAGGGCGACTGGGTGCGCATCCGGCACCTCTACATCGAGCGACGGCTCCTCCCTCTGAATCTCGTGCTCGAGCGGGCGGACGACGCCGCGCGCGCGAGCGCGATCGCCGAGTACGGCCAGGCGATCCGCGAACTCGCCGCGGTCAACATCTTCGCCGGCGATCTCCTCACGAAGAACTTCGGCCTCACGCGTTACGGCCGAGTCGTGTTCTACGACTACGACGAGATCGAGTACATGACCGACTGCACGTTCAGGAAGATCCCGCCGCCGCCGCCGGGGTTCGACGAACTCTCGGGCGAGGTCTGGTACCGCGTCGGGTCGAAAGACGTCTTCCCCGAGGAGTTCGCCACCTTCCTCCTCACCGATCCGCGCAATCGCGCCGCCTTCGAGCGGCACCACGGCGAGTTGCTCGACGCGCGCTGGTGGATCGACCTGCAGCAGCGCATCCGCGAACACGGCGCCGCCGAGGTGCTGTCCTATCCCGAATGCGTGCGCTTCGCCCCGCCCGTACCGCAGCGGCACCCGCGAGCGGCGACGCGCGCGGCGCCGGCGTAACGACCCTCCATCGGCTCCGGGCCCGGGAGCATGGAGTGGAGCCGGTTCGAGCCGGTCTGTCCCGCCATCATCCTGCGCGGCGACGCCGGTCGGCCGTTTTGCGCCGTTCGGCGGGCGAGATCCGCCTTCCCTCGGCCGCGACACCAAGCCGCCGGCGGCGTACCCATACTTCGCCGCAGGTCCGGACCCGATCCGGAACCACGCGCGGGAACCCCCGCGCCACGCGTCCCGGGGGAGCGCTACGACGTGGCCTACCTGAGCCTGTTCTCGGTCCTGCGCCCCGGTCCGGGTCCTTCGTCGATGCACAGCGCGGGGCCGTGGATCGCGGCGCGTCGCTTCGTCCACGAGCTCGCCGCGTCCGGACACCTCGCGGACGTGACGCGCCTCGGCGTCGAACTCTACGGCGGCACCGCCTGCGTCGGACGCGAGTGCCGCGCCGAAGCTGCGATCGTCGCGGGCCTCGAAGGTCTCGATCGCTCGGAGGCCCATGCCACGGCAGTGATGCGCACGTTGTCCGCGTGTTCGTCGCGGGGGTCGATCTTCCTCGACGGAACGCACGAGATCCGCTTCGATCCGGTCACGGACATCGGCTTTCGCATCGACCGCGCGCTCGCGTTCGACGGCTCGGCGATCCGCCTCGCCGCGTTCGACGCCTCGGCCGCGACGATCGCCGACCGCCTGTACCTGCCGATCGGCGACGACGTCGTGCTCGCGCGCGGCGAGGCGTCACCGACCGGCGCCACGCTGCGCGTGCCCTACGACTACGCGCCATCCGCCGACGCGCTGGTCGACGCCTGCCGCGCGGCAGGAGGACGCCGCCTGAGTTTCGTCGCGCTCGCGAACGAAGGCGCGCTCGCCCCTCCCGGCGAAGTGCGCGCACGGCTCCTCGCGACGCGCGACGCCATGCAGGCCGCCGTCGATCGCGGCCTTCTTCGCACCGGCCCGCTGCCCGGCCGGCGCAAGCGTTCGGCCGCCGTGCTCGCGGAGGTGCTCGACAGCGAGCGGACGACCGCCGCTCAGCGCTGTCGCATCTTCGCCGTCGCCGCGGCGGAAGAGAATGCGGCGGGCGACCGCGTGGTGGCAGCGCCTTCGTCGGGAGCATCCGGGGTCCTCGCCGGGCTCCTGCGCCACGCGCTGACGCTCGAGCGCGGCGACGCCGACCACGCAGCCGTCGACTTCCTCGCGACCGCCGGTGCGACCGGAGCGCTGCTGCGCCGGGCCGGGATGCGCCAGGTCGGATGCCAGGGCGAGATCGGCGTGGCCGCTGCCATGGCTGCCGCCGGAACGGCGGCGGTCCTCGGTGCCACGCCGGCGCAGGCGCTCCATGCCGCGGAACTCGCGCTGCAGCCGCACCTCGGGCTCGCGTGCGATCCGGTCGGAGGACGCATCGAATCGCCGTGCATCGAACGCAACGGCCTCGCCGCCGCCCGTGCCTGCGCCGCCGCCCATGCCGCGATCCGGGAGCCGGAGCCGCGCCTCGCGCTGGACGCGGTCGTCCGTACGATGGTCGAGACCGCGCGTTCGCTCGCCGGCCGGTACAAGGAAGCCTCGCTGGGCGGTGTCGCGATGTCGGTGCCCGACTGCTGACTTCCGCCGGAGGCGGCCCACGCTCGCGGCCAGTCGGAAATCCGGCCGCGATCTGTTAGCCTTGGAGCATGAAGCGAACCTTGCTGCCCTTGGTGGTGGCGCTCGCCCTCGCGGCGTGCGGCGCGCCGGAAAAGAAGCCCGAGCAGCCGTCCGGGGACACCATCGCCTGCCAGCTCGAGGGCCAGCGCATCGTCATCCGGTTCCTGCCCGACGAATTGCGCATGCTCACCCCCGACGGCGAGCGCGTGACGCTGCAGAAGGTGCCCGCGGCGTCCGGTGTCCGCTACACCAACGGGTTGATGGAAGTGCGCGGCGGCGGCGGTCCGCGCACCGACCCCGGCGGCCTCGTCTTCATTCGCGACGGCAACGCGTGGACGCTCACGAACTGCGCCCCGCTGATGGTGCCCCAGCCGGCGAAGTGAAGCGGCACCGGCGCGACGCGGGATCCGCGAACGCGGCGCGCGCGACGCGCAGCGAACCCGGCGCGACTCCTCGGTCGATGCTCGACGCATGCCGCTGATGCCCGGTGCGAACGCGACGATCGGGGTCATCGGCCCCGGCGCGATGGGCCTCGGCATGGTCGTCTCGCTCGTGCGGGGCGGCTTTCGCGTGGTCGCGCGCGACGTGCGGCCCGAGGCGAACGCGCGCGCCGCCGCCGCCGGCGCGGTCGTCGCGGGCTCGCCCGCCGAAGTCGCGCGTGCCGCCGACGTCATCCTCGTGGTGGTAGTCGACGCCGGCCAGATCGACGAGGTGCTGTTCGGACGCGACGGGATCGCAGCCTCCGGCGCGCGCGATCGCATCGTGTCGATCGCCTCGACCGTCGATCCGGACTACGTGCGTTCGCTTCCGGTGCGCTGCGCGCCCGCGGGCATCACGATCCTCGACTCGCCGATCTCCGGGGGTCCCGCCAGGGCGCATGCGGGCACGATGACCGTGATGCTCGCCGGCCCCGCGCCCGCGCGCGATCGCTGCGCCAGCGCGTTCGCCGCGACGGCCGGGCGCGTGTTCACGATCTCGGATCGCGTCGGCGACGCCGCCGCCACCAAGATCGTCAACAACCTGCTCGCCGGCGCGAATCTCGCGGCCGCCGCCGAAGCGCTCGCGCTCGCGGACGCGCTCGGGCTCGACCCGCGGTCGACCGCCGAGGTGATCTCGGCGAGTTCGGGCGCGAGCTGGATCTTCGGCGACCGCGTGCCGCGCGCGCTCGAAGGAGACTTCGCGCCGCGCGCGGCGGCGCGCATCCTCGCGAAGGACGTCGGCATCGCCTGCGACGTCGCGGCGCGCGTGCGCGCGAACGCGACCTTCGCGCGGGCCGCGCGCGAGGCGTTCGCCGACGCGGTGGACGCGGGCTACGGCGAGGACGACGACGCGGTGCTGGTGAAGCGCGCGGGCGAACGCCGCGGCGAGGACACCGGCCCTCCGCGCGACTGACGCGGCGCCGAGCCGCGGCGGACTACTTCCGGGGCACCGGCCCGGTCACGTCGTAATAGCGGAACGCGAAGGTGCGGATCGGGTGCGCGCGGTAGTTCTGCACCCGCGCGTGCCACGCGTGATCCTCGATGGCGTGCTGCGTGAGCCGCATCGGCGCATAGGCGACCATCAGCGCCTGCATCCGGCCGAAGAGCGCGTTGCGCTCGCGCCCGTCGGGAAGCCTGCGCGCTTCGTCGTAGAGCCGGTCGTACTCGGCGAGCCGGAAGCGCGCCTGGTTCTCCTGCCCGGCGTTCGGCCCGTAGAGGAGCTGCATGAAGTTCTCCGCGTCCGGGTAGTCGGCGTTCCAGCCGTCGGAGCGGAACGGGATCCGGCCCTGCCGCGCCATCTTGCGCAGTTCCGGCAGCTTGTCCTTGCGGATCGCGAGGCGGATGCCGATCGCGGCCATGTTCTTCGTCCACAGCTCGTCGGCTTCGCGCTGCCCCGAGGTCGGCACCGACCAGCGTTCGAGCAGAAGCGGCTTGCCGTCGGGCAGTTCGCGGAAGCCGTCGCGGTCGACGTCCCGGTAGCCGAAGCGGTCGAGGAGCGCGCGCGCGGCCGCGGGATCGTGGACCTGCGCCCCGAGCTTCCAGTCCGGGTCGTAGCCGGCGATGCCCGGCGGCACCAGGCTCTGCGCGAGGACGCCCCGCCCCTTCGACAGCACGCGCAGCGCCTCGGCCGCGTCGTAGCCCATCGCGATCGCGCGCCGCAACGCGATCTTCTCGGGCGTGTAACCGCCGACGAGCGAGTCGTCCATGTTGAAGTAGAACCAGTAGGTGTTCGGCCGCAGCAGCGCCTCGTGATGGATGCCCTGCGCGGCGAGTTCGGGCCGCAACCTGCCGTCGACG
This sequence comes from Burkholderiales bacterium, assembly GCA_015075645.1. Classification (NCBI taxonomy): domain Bacteria; kingdom Pseudomonadati; phylum Pseudomonadota; class Betaproteobacteria; order Burkholderiales; species Burkholderiales bacterium. The sequence goes on from JABTUF010000002.1 coordinate 488,818, forward strand.
AGGAGTTCGCCGGAAAGTTCCGCGGGCACGCGGCCGTCGAGATCGATCTCGCCGTTGCGGAACGCGAGCCAGCGCGACTGCGCCTCCTCGATGACGCTGATCTCGACCCGGTCGAGGAGCGGCAGTCGCTTGCCCGCCAGCGCCTTGGCGATCGCCTGCGACTCGGGCGGCACCGGGCCGGACGGCGTGTAGGTCTCGCCGCGGAAGTCGGGGTTGCGCACGAGGACCATGCGCGAACTGCGCTTGTACTCGCCCAGCATGAACGCGCCGGTGCCCACCGGGTGCGCGCCGAGGTCGAGTCCGTAGCGCTCGACCACTTCGCGCGCGACCGCGCCGAGGTAGGGAATCGCGAGGACGAACGGAAAGCGGTAGTCGGGCGAGTTGAGGCGGATGCGCAGCGTGTGGCGGTCGACGACCTCGAGTCCCGCGATCGGCGCATCGTAGTCGAAGCGGCCCCTCGCCTTCGCCGCGCGGATCGCCTCGTCGCTGCCCGCGAGCTTGCCTTCGAGGAGCCACAGCCACGGACTCTTGACCGCCGGGTCGAGCACGCGCCGGAAGGTGTACGCGTAGTCGGCCGCGACGAGTTCGCGCGGCTTGCCGAGAAACGCCGCATCGGGCGTGAAGAAGATGCCCTTCTTCAACCGGCAGATCCAGGTCCGGCCACCGTCGGGGGTCGAAGGCATCGCCTCGAGCGTGCGCGGGACGAGCTTCATCGGCCGCACGAGGTAGTCGTAGTCGAGCATCGCCTCGAACACCTCGGCGATCACGGTGTCGGAGGCGGCGTCGGAGGCGAACTGCGGGTCGAAGCTCGTCTCGGCGATCGGCAGCATCGTGCGCAGCACGCGCGGCGGAGGGGCCGCGAGGGCCGATGCGACCGCGAACGCAGCGAGGCTGCAGAGCAGAACGGCGAGGCGATGCACGGGCGATCCGGTCACGCGAAGGCGCCCATGGTAGCGGAAGCGCGCCGCGCGCCCGCGCCGGCGGCCTCTGCGCGGCGGAGACTGCCGCCGTGCGGCCCTAGGCCCGGGGCCCCGCGACGGGGCACCGGGCCGGGTCGGGATTACCGCCGCGGCCGTGCGGCCGCGGCCGGACGCGCGAGGCGCCGCCGCTGCCACATCGCCGCCGCCGCGAGCATCGCCGCGAGCGCGACCAACCCCTGCCACGGCAGCGTTGGCACCGGCTGCGACGGCGGGAGGGGCGGCGGCGCGTCGGTGTCCACCGCGCCGGTCGCGTCGTCGGTGTTGTTCTCCGGCACCGGATCGATCTCGTTGACGGCCGCCACGGTCGCGGCGTTGGTCAGCGACGACGGTCCGGTGTACGGATAGGGCACGCTGGCGCGGATCGTGATCGTCGCGGTCTCGTTCAACCCGAGCGTGCCGAGCGTGCAGGTGACGGCCGGACCCACGTGGGTGCAGCCCGGCCCGGCGCTCACGATGCCGAGCGGCGCGGGCAGCGTGTCGGTCACGGTCGCGCCGGTGCTCGGGTTCGGACCGAGATTGGTCACGACGATCGTGTAGTCGAACGCCGCGCCCGGCGTCAGCGGGTCCGGCCCGGTCTTGACGATCGACAGGTCGGCCGTGCGGCGCGTCGTCGTCGACTCGATCGCACGGTTGTTGTCGCTGTGCGTTTCGGTCTCGTCGACCGACACGTCGACCTGGTTGAAGCCGGTGCCCGAGATGCCGGACACGACCGATTCCGCACGCATGTCGTAGGCGACCGTGTACACCTGCCCGGCGGCGATGCCCGGGAACGCGCACTCGAGCGTTCCGGTGATCGCGTTCATCGCCGGCACCGTCGTGCAGGTGCCCGACCCCGGCGGCTGCACGTCGAGGTTGCCCTGCCAGCTGAACGTCGCGGTCGGCGACTGCGACGGGAATGCATCGACCATCCGCAGGTTCGTGCCGTACGACGGCCCCTGATTGGTGATGGTGATCGTGTAGCGCGTCGTCGCGCCGAGCGCGACCGGATCGACGCTGTCGACCTTGTTCACCAGGATGTCGAGGACCGGCGCGAGGACCGGCGTGGTCAGCGAGGCCGAGTCGTTGCCGCCGTTGGTGTCCTCGGTGTCGGTCGACACGACCGCCTGGTTGACCACGTTGCCGCCGGCGGCGCTCGCGAGCGGGCGCACGACGTAGGTCGCGGTGCGTTGCGCCCCCGCATTGACGGTGCCGAACGTGCAGGAGATCGTCCCCCCGGTCGCGCCGACCGCGGGCGTCGTGCAGGTGCCGGTGGAGGTGAGCGACAGGAACACCGCGTTCGCGGGGAGCGTGTCGATAACGGTGACGCTCTCCGCGTTCGACGGACCGTTGTTGCGCGCGGTCATCACGTAGGTGAGCGGCGCGCCGCCGGGGACCGACGAGGGATTCGCCGTCTTGGTCACCTGCATGTCGGCGACTGCCGTCACCGACGTCGTGACGGTCGAACTGGAGTTGTTCGAACGATCCGGGTCGCCGACCTGGGTCGAGTTCACCGACGCCTGGTTGGTGCGCGTGCCGGTGGCGGCGATCGACGGACGGATCTGGATCGTGACCGTCGCGTCCGCGCCCGAGGCGAGCGTCGGGATCGTGCAGGTCACGGTGGCGCTCGAGACGCTCGACGGGCCGGCCGGGCTGCAGGTGCCGGTGCCCGCGGTCACGGCGGCCGAGACGAGCCCCGGTCCCGAGGCGAACAAGCTCGACAGCGCGTCGGTGACGACGACGTTGGTCGCGGCGCCCGGGCCGGCGTTGTGGACGGAGAGCGTGTAGGTGAGGAGTTCCCCGGCCTTCACGGTCGCGGGATTTCCGCTCTTGCTGATCGACAGGTCCGCCGCGCTCGCCGCACCGGTCGACACGACGCTCACGCTGCCGCAGCGGGTGGTCGAGTCGTCCTGCGGGCCGGGACCGGTCAGGTCGCCGCAGGCGGTGTTGTCGATCGTGCCGGTCGCAGTCGCGAACGTCGAGACGGTGATCGTCGGCAGGTTCGTGTTCGCCGCGACGTTGGCCGGCAGCACGCGCACGCAGGTGAGCGCGAGCGGCCCGGGCGCGTCGGGCGGCGGCATCGTCGCCGGCGGTGCGACCGAGCAGGTCCAGTTCGCGTTGGACGGATTGGCCGTGAGCGTGAGTCCCGCCGGCAGGGTGTCGGTGATCGTCACCGTCTGGCCCGCGACCATCGCGAGCGGCCCGCTGTTGCGCGGACGGATCGTGTAGGTGAACGGCTGGTTCGGCACGACCGCCGGGAGCGACGCGGTCTTCGTCACGGTCAGATCGGCGCGGTTGCTTCCGGTGACCGAGACGGTCGACTGGTTGTTCGAGGGGTTCGGATCGTTCTCCGGGCCGTCGATCGTCGCGGTGTTCGGGATCGCGCCCTCGGTCGCGACCTCTGCGACGATGGCGATCGTCGGCAGGTTGGTGAAGTTGCCGCCGAGGTAGGGCCCGTTCATCGTGCAGGTGACCGTCGGGGCCGAGTACGTGCAGGTCCACGGGGCGTTCGGCGTCACCGACACGAACGACAGCCCGGCGGGCAGCGTGTCGGTGATCGTGATGATCCCGTCGCCGGTGGAGCCCGGCGGCACGCCGCCGTTGAACCTCGGCGTGAGCGTGTAGGTGACGTTGCTGCCCTGTGCGACGGTGCCGGTCGGCGAGACGGTCTTGGTGATCGCGAGATCCGACGAACCGCCCAGCACCTCGACATCGGCCACGCCGGTGTCGTTGTCCGGGTTGCCGTCCGGCAGCGACGAACTCACGTCGAACGCCGCGGTGATCGTGCCCGCGCTGTTGGCCACCATCGGCACGGTCAGCACCGGATCGCTCGCGTTGACCGCGAGCGCGCCGGTACGGCTGCAGGTGAAGTCGCCCGAGCACACCGGATAGGGGCCGGGCGCGGTGCAGGCCCAGCCGCTGCCGCTGGGGGCACTCGTCACGCACGCTCCTCCGGGCACGGTGAAGGCGATCTCGCGCGTGTCCGACGCGCCGAGCGCGTTGGGGCCGTGGTTGGTCGCGGTGACCTGCAGGTTGTAGTTCGCGCCCGCCGCGACCGGCAGCGCGGGACCCGACACGACCACGCCCATGTCGGCGGCGTCGCGGGCGGTGGTGCTCTCCGGAATGTCGAGGTTGTTCGACGTATTGGGATCGGGGAGTGCCGAGGTGGCGGTGAAGACGCTCTGGTAGACGCCTGAGATCGGCAGGCGCACGACGACGGTCGCGGTGGCGAAGCCCGGGAACGCGATGGACCCGAGCGCGCAGGTCACCTGGGTGGGCGTGTTCGAGCACGAGCCCTGCGTCGCGGTTGCGCTCACGAAGACCGCGGCGGCCGGCGAGGTGGGCAGCGTCTGGACGAGCGAGACGCCCGTCGTCGGATTCGGTCCGTTGTTGTCGACCCGGACCGTGTAGGTGTAGAGCCCGCCCGCGGGACCCGGATCGGGAGCGTCCGCGATGTTGATGACGAGGTCCGCCATCTGCGCCTGCGCCGCCGCCGAGCCGGCGGCGAACAGCACCGCGAACAGCCATCCGATCACCCGCCGTGCGACCGCATCGCGTCGCACGACCGCACCGCCGACCTTCCGAACCATTCCACTCTCCCCTCGCCGAACCAGCACCGAAGGGTGAGCACCCCGTCCGGCACGCTCGCTACGCGCGTGTTCGTCGCCCAGGCAGCGACTGACCGGCGGCCGGGCCCGCCCGGCGCCGCCCGCATTCGAGCAACGAGCATGCCAGCACTTCGCTGCCCGGCGAACCGGTCCCCGCCGGTCTGCGTAGGGGCCGCACGCGCCACGGCCGCGGCGGGTTCGCGACTCGCAACGTCGATGATTGACCCGGGGCGTCGCGCATGACCATACTGCCCGGCCGTCGACGACGAGGCGCCCACGTCCCGCGGCGGGGCGCCGGGATGCGGGCCGATGGCCCGGCGATGTCGTATCGGTGGAAATCCGGAAAGGCCGCGCGATGGACATGAAGAAGCTGAACGGCGGCAACCTCAAGGCCGCCGGCTACGACGAGCGGACGCGCAAGCTCGTCGTCGAACTCACGTCGGGCACGTTCGAGTATTCGGGGGTGTCGCCCGAGGTCTGGCGGCGGCTCGCGAGCGCGAGTTCGCCGTGGAGCTACTTCCGCGACAACGTCGACGAGGAGTTCGTCGCGAAACGCATCCGGTGATCCCGCGTTTAAGCCGGACGCCCGTCGCTTCGATACGACGACAACCCCGTGGGTCCGGCTTCAGTAACCGTGTTGGATGTCAAGCCTGGAAGGGCTGATGATCGCGAACCATGGCGTTAAGGATGCGCAGGAGTTTGTGCATGCACGCCACGATCGCGACCTTCTTGACCTTCCCGGCAGCCACCAGGCGTAGATAGAAAACCCGGATCACCGGATTGCTGCGGATCGCCGTCAGCGTGGCCATGTAGAGCACGCGGCGAACCTCGAAGCGGCCCCCCTGGATCCAGCGGCGTCCTTTCTTCTGCCCCGAGTCTCGCGCCATCGGCGCGACCCCCACCAGCGCGCTGATCTCGGCCCCGCTCAAGCGTCCCAGTTCCGGCAACCCAGCGATCAGCGTCGCGCTGGCTACCGGCCCGATGCCTCGGGTCGACCGAAGTAACCGGTCGAGTTCCTCGTGGTGGTGCGCCACATGGGTCTGCATCTGCCGGTCGATCTGGTCGAGCTGGCGTTTGATCGACTCGATCATCGCCTCGATGCTCGGCCGCACCTTGGGCCGCGAGGACTCGAGGCGCTGTCGTTCGGACAGCAACATGCCCAGCAGCTGGCGCCGGCGCGTCACCCAAGCCGCCAAGTCCTGCACCTGTTCGTCCACCGGCGGTTTCAGGTAGCGTTGGAAGTCCGGCTTGTGCCTCAGCATCTGCCCGAACTCGGCCAGCACCCGCGCATCGATCCGGTCCGTCTTCGCCCCGGAGCCCACCCCCTTGGCAAAGTCCCGCGCCCGCTTCGGATTGACCACCGCCACCGCCAGCCCCGCCGCCTGCAGCGCACACGCCAGCGGCGCTTCATAGCCTCCGGTGGCCTCCATCACCACCAGCGCCCCCGCCGGCACCTGCGCCACCAGCTCCGTGTGCCCTTCCGGATCGTTCCCGAACTCCCCCGCCGGCCCCGTACCGCCCAGCGTCACCACCTCGACGCTCGCCTTCGCCACATCGATCCCCACCACCACCTTGATTTCGGACATGGTCTTCGCACCTCGTGCTTGTCAATGCGCGCTGGCCTTACGGCCGCGCACGTAACCGTTCGAGTTCACGAAGACCGGCGCGGCCGCGCGCCATGGACTGAAGCACGGGTTCGACTTACCCTGGCCGGAAACAGGCTGCGCGTCCGAGTCCGGACTTCTCCTCCACACTCTACCGCGCCGGTCTGCCAACAACATACAAGCCGGACGCCTTTCGCCTCGCCACCGTGTGTGTCCGGCTTCAGTAACCGGACGCTTTTCGCGTCGATGCGGCGAGAACCTCGTTGGTCCGGCTTCAGCCTGACAAACTCAGCTTCGATGCGGCGAACCCCGTCGGGCTGAAGCCCGACCCACCAGGAAGGCGAAAGCCGCGGATAGCTCGTGGGTCCGGCTTAAGCCGGACGCCTTGCGCATCCAGAACCCCGTGGGTCCGGCTTCAGTAACCGGACGCCTTGCGCATCCAGAACCCCGTGGGTCCGGCTTCAGTAACCGGACGCCTTGCGCATCGATCCGGCGGACCCCGTCAGGCTTGAAGCCAGACCTGCGAGGAACGCCGGCGCCGCGGATGTCCCGCCGGCGGACACGGCGGGACCCTCGTGGATCCCTCCGTGTCGCGGACGCGCGATCGATTACTGGATCGACAGACGCTTGCCTGCGATCGCCGGCTTCTTCGCGAGCTTGAGCTCGAGCACGCCGCCGTCGTACTTCGCCTCGCTCGACGACTCGTCGAGTTCGGTCGGCAGCGTGAAGCTGCGGAAGACGCTGCCGTAGTAGCGCTCGGTGTGGAGCACGCGGTCGCCTTCCTTCTGCTCGCTCTCGCGCTTGACCTCCGCGCTGATCGAGACCTGGTTGCCTTCGATGGTGACGTGGATGTCGTCCTTCTTCACGCCGGGAACCTCGGCCTTCACGACGTAGCCCTTGTCGTTCTCGGTCACGTCGATGCGGACCGGGACGGCGCCCGCCGCCTCGCGGCGGACCGGGGCGAAGAAGCCGCGGAACAGATCGTCGATGCCGCTGGCACTGAAAGGATCGTAGACTTGCACTCGGGTCATGGGAGTCTCCTGTCGGATGCGTCGCTCGGTCGCGGATCTGGCGCCGCCGCCGGTTCGTGCCGTCGGGCGGGCCGTACGCACAACATGGGTACCGGCCCGGGTCTTTCAAGCCCCCGACTCCACCCCGACGTTCCATCCGGACGCTGAACCTTCCCATCCCGCAACCTGCCGACGAGCCGCCGATGAGCGCCGACCTCTCCGCCTCCGAATTGCGCCAACTGTCCGAACGCCTGCGCGACCGGCACCGCGAGTTGCGCGCGGCGATCCGCGCGCAGTTCGCCGACCACGACGACCCGGACACGATGGCGTTGCGCAACCGGCTCGAGGACACCGACGACTGGGCGGTCGCCGATGCGATGGCGGGTCAGGACATCGCGATGGTCGCCCGCGACGTGGCCGAGATCGGCGAGGTGGAGGACGCGCTCCGGCGGATCGCGGACGGCAGCTACGGTCGCTGCACCGACTGCGACGAGCCGATACCCGCGGCGCGCCTTCGCGCCTACCCGACCGCGAAGCGCTGCATCCGCTGCCAGGAGGCCGCCGAGAAGCGCGGCGCGGCCTGACCGTTCAGCGGCGCCGCGCAGGCCCGCCGGGCGCCCGGCGGGCGATCCAGTCGAAGAACTCGCGGTACCAGCGCACCGAGTTCTGCGGCTTCAGGATCCAGTGATTCTCGTCGGGGAAGTAGACGAGGCGCGCGTCGACCCCCTTCGCCTTCAGCGTGTCGTAGTACTGCAGCGCCTGCGTCGCGGGCACGCGGTAGTCGAGTTCGCCGTGCACGACGAGCGTCGGCGTCTTCGCGCGGCCGACGTGGTGGTGCGGCGACTGGCGCAGCACGCGCTTCTCGTCCTCCCAGTGCCAGGCGCCGAGTTCCTTGCCGAACCACTCGTAGCCGTCGGTGGCCATCATGCTCACCCAGTCGTAGCAGCCGGCGTGGCAGACATAGGTCGCGTAGCGGTCGGTGTGCCCGTTCATGTAGGCGACCATGTAGCCGCCGTAGCTGCCGCCGGTGCCGACGAGCCGCGTGCGGTCGATGCTGCCGGTGCGGATGAGCGCGTCGGTGGCGGCCTCGATGTCGGCGAACTCCTTCTCGCCGTAGCGCCCGACGATCGTCTCGAGGAACTTCTGACCGAAGCCGGACGATCCGTGGTAGTTCACCATCGCCACGACATAGCCGTGCCCGGCGAACACCTGCGCGTTCCAGCGGAAGTGCCAGCCGTCGCCGTGCGCCGCGTGCGGCCCGCCGTGGATCGAGTGCAGGAGCGGCCACTTGCGCTTCGGGTCGAAGCTCGGCGGATAGGTGACCCACACCTGCACGCTCTCGCCGTGCCAGCCCTCGACGGTGAACTCGCGCGTCTCGCCGAGCGCGTGCTTGGCGAGGAGCGCGTCGTTGGTGGTCTCGAGCGCGCGCTCGTCCGTGCCGTCCGCCGCGCAGGCGAAGAGCGCGGGCGGATGGCGCGACGACGCGCGGTCGAACGCGATCGTCGCGCCGTCCTTCGATTGCGCGAATCCGCCGATCGTGCCGCCGGCGGCGACGAGCACGGGCCGCGCCGCGCCTGCCGGCAGACGCCACAGCCCGGTACGCCCGCGATCCTCGGCGGTGAACAGGATCGAGCGGCCGTCGGGCGCCCACTGCGGATGCGAGGGCGCGCGGTCGAACGCGGCGCCCAGCGCGCGCGCCCGCCCGCCTCCGCGCGGCACGATTTCGAGGCGACCCTGGTCGACGTGCGACCGGTCGGTGTCGACGGAGTGATAGACGACGTGCCGGCCGTCGGGCGAATAGCGGGGCCCGGCGTCCGAGCGCCCGGTCGAGGCGGTCAGCACGCGTTTCTTCTTCGTGCGCAGATCGACGGTCACGATGTCGAACTTGTGCAGCATGCCCGGCTCGGGCGCGAGGTCGGCCGTGACCGCGATCTCGCGCCCGTCGGGCGCGATGTCGTACTCGTTCGACGACGGATCCCAGTACGGCAGCGCGAGCCCGGTGCCCGCGAGTGCATCGCGGCAGCGGCCGGTCTCGACGTCGCACACGAACACGTGCGGCTCGCGGCCGTCGGTCAGCCAGTGATCCCAGAAGCGGTAGACCGACCGCTCGGTGGCGTGCACCTTGACCTTGTCGTCCTTGCGCTCCTTCAGGCGTTTCGCCTGCTGCGCATCGGTCGCGAGGTCGCGCCACACCCACGAGATGAACGCGACGCGCCGGCCGTCGGGAAACCAGCGCACCGAGGCGCATCCGGTCGAGAGCTTCGTGACCCTGCGCGCCTCGCCGCCGTCGGGCGCGATCACGTAGAGCTGCGGGACCTCGTCGTCCTTGCGCTTCGCGGTGAAGGCGATGAGCCCGCCGTCGGGAGACCACGCCGGTCCGCTGTCCTTGTCGCCGGCGGTGAGACGACGCGGCTTCGCGCCCCGTCCCGCGCGCGTCGGATAGAGCCACAGTTCGGTCGCGCCTTCGTTCTTCTCCATGTCGTACGAGGTGACGCTCGCGCAGGCGCTCGAACCGTCGGGCGAGAGCGTCGGGGTGCCGATGCGCTTCAGCGCCCACAGGGTTTCGATGGAGAGCGGCTTTCGGCGAACGGGCATCGCGGCGGTCCCTGCGGTTACAATCGTGCGGCATTCTATCCCCCGGCTTCGGTGCGGACCGGCGAACAACCGCACCCTCTTCCGCGAATATTCCCGATGGCTTCGATGATCTACCGGCGGCTCGGCGCGAGCGGCGTGAAGGTGTCCGTGTTCTCGCTCGGCTCCTGGGTCACCTACGGCGGCCAGCTCGACGGCGGCGCCGCGCTCGCCTGCATGACCGCGGCCTACGAGTCCGGCGTGAACTTCTTCGACAACGCCGAGGCGTACGCGAAGGGCGCGTCCGAAACCCTGATGGGCGAGGCACTCGCGAAGGCCGGCTGGCGACGCTCGAGCTACCTCGTCTCGACCAAGCTCTTCTGGGGTCTCCACGACGGTCCGAACGAGAGGAACACGCTCAACCGCAAGTACCTCCTGCAGGGTATCGACGGGTCGCTGGAACGCCTCAAGCTCGACTACGTCGACCTCCTCTACTGTCATCGGCCCGATCCGGACACGCCGATCGAGGAGACCGTGCATGCGATGCACGACATCGTGACTTCGGGCCGCGCCGTGTACTGGGGCACCTCCGAATGGAGCGCGGCGGACATCGCGCAGGCCTGGCACATCGCGGACCGGCACCACTGGCACAAGCCGGTCGCCGAGCAGCCGCAGTACAACCTGTTCCACCGCGAGCGCGTCGAGCGCGAGTACGCGCGGCTCTACCGCGACCTCGGCCTCGGCACGACGACCTGGAGCCCGCTCGCCTCCGGCGTGCTGACCGGCAAGTACAGCGAGGGCATCCCGCCGGATTCGCGCGGCGCCCTCAAGGGCTACGAGTGGCTGGCCGAGCGGGTGTCCGACCCCGTGCGCGTCGCGGTCGTGCGCGAGATCGTCCCGATCGCGCGGGAACTGGGCTGCACGCCCGCGCAACTCGCGCTCGCGTGGTGCGCGAAGAATCCGAACGTGTCGACGGTCATCACCGGCGCGAGCCGCGTCGCGCAGGTGCACGAGAACCTGAAGGCGCTCGACGTGATCGACCGACTGACGCCCGAGGTCATGGCCGCGATCGACGCCGCGACGACGACGCCGAAGGCGACCTGAAGCGCGGTCGTCGCGGCCGACGCACCCTCGCCTTCCGATGGCCGCCTCGCGCACCGGCATCGTCACGCTGAAGGCCGGGCGGGAGAAGTCGCTGCGCGAGCGCCATCCGTGGGTCTACTCGGGCGCGATCGGACAGGTCGACGGCGATCCGGGCCCGGGAGACACGGTGGAAGTGCGCGCGCACGACGGCACGTTCCTCGCCGTCGGCGCCTTCTCGCCCGCGTCGCAGATCCGGGTGCGCGCCTGGTCGTTCGCGCCTGCGGCGATCGACGCCGGATTCCTCGCCGCGCGGGTGCGCGCGGCGGTCGGCGCGCGCGCGGGGATGCTCGACGCCGACCACGACGCCTGCCGCCTGGTCCACGGCGAATCGGACGGCCTGCCCGGGGTCGTCGCCGACCGCTACGGCGACACCGTGGTCGTGCAGATGAGTTCGGCCGGCGCCGAGCGCTGGCGCGATGCGATCGTCGCGGCCCTCGCGGACGCCACCGGCGCGGTGAACGTGGTCGAACGATCGGACACGGACGTGCGCAGGCTCGAAGGACTCGCCCCGCGCACCGGCGTCCTGCGCGGCGCCGTCGACGGGCCGGTCGCCATCCGCGAAGGGGGCCTGCGCTGGCGCGTCGACGTGCTCGCCGGCCAGAAGACCGGCTTCTATCTCGACCAGCGCGACAATCGGCGGCACGTTCGCGACCTCGCCCGCGGCCGCGACGTGCTGAACGCGTTCTGCTACACCGGCGGCTTCTCGCTCGCCGCGCTCGCAGGAGGCGCGCAGAGCGTCGTGTCGATCGACAGTTCGGCCGCGGCGCTCGGGCTGGCGCGCGAGAACCTCGCGGCCAACCCGTCGCTGCCCGCCTCGGCGGCGACATGGCGCGAGGCCGACGTGTTCGCGGAACTGCGCGAACTGCGCAACCGCGCGGCGAGCTTCGGGTTGATCGTGCTCGATCCGCCGAAGTTCGCGCCGACCGCCGCGCTCGCCGCGAAGGCGGCGCGCGCCTACAAGGACATCAACCTGCTCGCGCTGAAACTTCTCGCGCCCGGTGGCCTGCTCGCGACGTTCTCGTGCTCGGGCGGGATCTCCACCGAACTCTTCCGCAAGATCGTCGCGGGGGCCGCGGTCGACGCGAGGGTCGATGCCGCGATCGTCGGACGCTTCTGCGCGAGCGCCGATCACCCGGTCGCGCTCGCCTTTCCCGAAGGCGACTACCTGAAAGGACTGCTGGTGCAGCGCCGCTGACCGGCAGCGCACATCGCTCCACCTGGGACAAAAAGAAAGGTCGCCACCGACGCCGCAGCGGCGACCCCACGCTCGGGCCGGGCGGACAGGAGGACGCCCGGCGATCCCGTCAAACGGTCAGGCGGAGAGGCAGGAACTCATGAACTTCTTGCGCTCGTCGCCCTTCATCGCACCGGCCTTGGCGTTGCACGCCTTCATCTTGTCCTGCTGCGTCATCTTCGCCGGCGCGTCCTTGCCCGACAGGCAGGCGCTCATGAATTCCTTGCGCGCGTCGCCCGTCTTGCCCTCCGCCCTGGCGTTGCAATCCTTCATGCGCTGCTGCTGAGGCGTGAGCGGCTTGTCGCCGGTGGCCGCGGTCTTCGGCGGGTCGGCGGCGAAGGCGGTGCTGGCGAACGCGAAGGCGCCGACGAGCGCCAGCAGGGTGGTTTTCCGCATGTCGAATCTCCGTTGTACCAAGGGGTCGTATCGGGTCGGGCACCCGCCGCCATTCGCAGGCGCCGGGTTCGCCGATCAGTCTACGCACCCCGTAACGTCCGGCGCAACGATTCGGACGACCAGGGTGCGGAGCGGTGTTGCAGCGCCGCACGTTGCGGCGCAACGACGCCACGACGCCCTCGCCAGCGGCTCGGCCGCGACCGGATGACGCGCTGCGGCACAGGGTGTAAGCTATTGTTTTCTCGACCCTCGCATTCCCGACGGAGCCCGCCGTGCCCACGACGACCGCGCAACGCAACCGCCACGCCGCCGCCGGCGGTCCGGCGACCGCACGTCCGGTCGACGACACCCGGATCACCGAAATCACCGAACTCGCGCCGCCTTCGCACCTGCTGCGCGAGTTCCCGGTGTCCGAGGTCGCCGCGATCACCACCTACGACCGCCGGCAGGCGATCCACCGCATCCTGCACGGCGCCGACGACCGGCTCGTCGTCGTCGTCGGCCCCTGCTCGATCCACGACTACGACGCCGCGATCGACTACGCGACGCGGCTCGCCGCGCTCAAGCGCGAGCTCGAAGCCGACCTGGCGATCGTGATGCGCGTCTACTTCGAAAAGCCGCGCACGACCGTCGGATGGAAGGGCCTCGTCAACGACCCGCGCCTCGACGGCAGCTTCCGGATCAACGAGGGTTTGCGGCTCGCGCGGCGCATCCTGCTCGAGATCAACGAACTCGAACTCCCCGCCGGCACCGAGTATCTCGACATGATCACGCCGCAGTACATCGCGGACCTGATCAGCTGGGGCGCGATCGGCGCGCGCACGACCGAGAGCCAGGTGCACCGCGAACTCGCGAGCGGACTCTCCTGCCCGGTCGGCTTCAAGAACGGCACCAACGGCGACGTGCGCATCGCGGTCGACGCGATCAAGGCGGCGAGCGCGCCGCATCATTTCCTGTCGGTCACCAAGGGCGGCCACTCGGCGATCGTGCACACCGGGGGCAACGAGGATTGCCACATCATCCTGCGCGGCGGCAAGGCTCCGAACTACGACGCGGCGAGCGTCGAGGCCGTGTGCAAGGAGCTCGCGAGCGCCGGCCTCGCGCAGCGCGTGATGATCGACTGCTCGCACGCGAACAGCCAGAAGAAGCACGAGCGCCAGATCGAAGTCGCCGCCGACATCGCGGAACAGGTCGCCTCCGGCGACGAGCGCATCGTCGGCGTGATGATCGAGAGCCACCTCAATCCGGGACGGCAGGACCTGAAGCCCGGCGAGGCGCTCGCCTACGGCGTGTCGGTCACCGATGCGTGCATCGGCTGGGACGCCACCGTGGAGGCGCTGCGCCAGCTCGCCGACGCCGTGCGGCGCCGGCGGCTCACGGTGTCCGACGCGGCGTAAGCCTCCGCCGGTGGATGCTGCCGGCGCCCCGGTCGAGATCGAGCTCAAGCTCGCGATCGCTCCGGAGCGCGTCGCGGCGCTGCGCGCGCATCCGGCGTTGCGCGACGTCGTCCGCGGTGCCTGCCGCAGCGACAGGCTCGTCGCGGTCTACCACGACACGCCGGACCGGCGGCTCCTGAACGCGGGCGTCGCGCTGCGCGTGCGGCGCCTCGGAGCCTCGTTCGTGATGACGGTCAAGGGCCCGCCGGCCGAGGACGCGGCGTCGGGGATCGTTTCGCGGCCGGAGGTCGAATGGCCGGTCGCGGGCGACGCGATCGACACGATGCGCCTCGCGACCACGCCCTGGCGCGCGGTGTTCGCGAAGGCGCTGCGCCGCGGTCCGCTCGCGCCGGTGTTCACGACGCGGTTCACGCGCACGTCGTGGCCGCTCTCCTTTCCGGACGGCACGACCGCGACCTTCGCGCTCGACCGCGGCGAGATCGAAGCCGGCGTGCGCCGCGCGCCGATCTCGGAGATCGAGATCGAGCTCGAAGCGGGCGACCCGGCGCGGCTCCTCGACCTCGCGGAGCGCCTCGCCGCCGACCTGCCGCTCTCGATCGAGCCGCGCAGCAAGGCGGAGCGCGGATTCGCCCTCGCCGAGGGTGCGACGATCGAGCCGTCGCGCGCGCGCGACATCGCGCACGCCGCCGGTGCGAGCGCCGGTTCGGCGATCGCCGCGACGATCGCCGAATGCCTGCGGCAGGTCGAACGCAACGCCGTGGGGCTGCGCGAAGCGTCCGCGCGCGACCCCGAATGGGTGCATCAGCTCCGCATCGGCGTGCGGCGGCTCCGCTCCTGCCTCGCCCTCGCCGAGGGCATCGTCGCGCCGAACCGGATCGAGTCGCTGCGCAACGATACGCGCTGGACGCTCGACGCGCTCGGCCCGGCGCGTGACCTCGACGTGTTCGCCGGCGAGACGCTGCCTCGCGCGCTCGCGGATCTCGAACGGTCGACCGATGCGGCGACGCGTGGCGCCGCGGCGGTGCGTTCGCTCGCCCGGCGCGCGGCCGCGCGTCGCCGCGCCGCCCATGCGGACGCGCTGGCGTGCGCCGCATCGGGGCGCTTCACGCGTTTCCTGCTGGCGGTCTCGCGCGCGGCCGCCGAGGCGCCTGCGGGACCGGCCAGCGGAGAGCCGGCCGCGCGGCTCGCGGCACGAATCCTCGAGCGCCGCGCGGCGCGCCTCGCGCGCGCCGGGGCGAGGCTCGCGCGCGCGGGCAGCGAAGAACGTCACGCGGTCCGTATCGCGGCGAAGAAGCTGCGCTACGCCACCGAGTTCTTCGCGGCGCTGTTCCCGCGCAAGCGGACACGCGTCTATCGGGATGCGCTCGCCGGGCTGCAACAGGTCCTGGGCGAGTGGAACGACGCGGCCGTCGCGCCCCGGATCGCCGCGACGATCGCCGGGCCGGCCGCCGTGGCCACCGTCGCGATCGAGGCATGGGCCGCCGGCCGCGCCAGCGACGCGGCACGACGCCTCGACGACGCGTGGGCGCACTTCGTCGCGGCGAAACCGTTCTGGTCGCGCGTTTGAACCCACCGTTCGGCGACCCCGGCCCGTACCGCGCGCCGGCGTGGCTGCCCGGCGCCCACGCGCAGACGATCTGGCCTGCGTTGCTGCGGCGCCCCGAAGTGCCGCTGCGCCGCGAAGACGTCCCCACGCCCGACGGCGACACCTGGTCGTTCGACTGGATCGACGCGCCCGCCTCGACCGACACTCCGGTCGTCGTGCTGTTCCATGGCCTCGAAGGCAGTTCGGCGTCGCACTACGCGCGCGCCCTGATGCGCGCCGCCCGGGACCGGGGCTGGCGCGGCGTCGTGCCCCACTTTCGCGGCTGCGCCGGCGAACCGAACGCGAGGCCGCGCGCCTACCACATGGGCGACCACGAGGAGGTCGGTGCGATGCTCGTCGAGGTGCGTAAGCGCGCCGGGCCGGCCGCGCCGATCCACGCAGCGGGCGTGTCGCTCGGCGGCTCGGCGCTCCTCAACTGGCTCGGCCGTGCGGGGGCGGACGCCGCGGCGCTCGTCTCGCGCGCTGCGGCCGTCTCGTCCCCCGCGTACGTCGTGCCGGCGGGGCGCGCGCTCGATCGCGGCGCCAACCGCATCTACGCGCGCCTGTTCCTGAAGACGCTGAACCCCAAGGCGCGCGCGCTCGCAGCACGACATCCGGAGGTGCTCGACCCGATGCAGATGCGCGGCTACCGCTCGATGCACGCGTTCGACGACGCGGTGACCGCGCCGTTGCACGGCTTCGATGGCACGCTCGACTACTGGACGCGCGCATCGTCGCGGCCGTGGCTCGCGGGCATCGCGGTGCCGACGCTGATCGTGAACGCGCTGAACGACCCGTTCGTGCCGCCCGAAGCGCTCGCGCGGCCCGAGGACGTTTCCGCGAGCGTCGCGCTCGAGCGTCCGGCGCACGGCGGACACGCCGGATTCCCGGACGATGCGTTTCCCGGACGCCCGGAATGGCTGCCGCGACGACTGCTGCATTGGTTCGCCGCCGCCCGATGAGAGGGACCGGTATCATGCGGCCTCGTCGATCCGCCCCGAAACGCGCATGACCCTCCCTCCCGAGATCTTCAAGGCCTACGACATCCGCGGCATCGTCGGGCGAACGCTTTCGCCCGACATCGTCCGCGCCATCGGCCGCGGCCTCGGCACGCTCGCGCGCGAGGCGAAGCGCCCGTCGATCGCGATCGGCCGCGACGGAAGGCTCTCGGGACCGGAACTCTCCGCGGCCTTGGCCGACGGCATCCGCGCGGCGGGCACCGACGTGATCGACGTCGGGATGGTGGCGACGCCGATGACCTACTACGCGAGCCACGCGCTCGACACCGGCTGCAGCACGATGGTGACCGGCAGCCACAATCCGCCCGACTACAACGGGCTCAAGATGGTGATCGACGGCACGACGCTCGCCGGCGAGGCCATCCAGGCGCTCCGCGAGAGACTCGAGCGGGGCGACGTCGCCACCGGCACCGGTCACTACCGCGTGCACGACATCGGCGGCGCGTACCTGGACCGCATCGCGGGTGACGTGAAGCTCGCGCGGCCGATGAAGATCGCGGTCGACTGCGGCAACGGGGTCGCCGGAGCCTACGCGCCTTCGCTGTTCCGCCGGCTGGGATGCGACGTCGTCGAGCTCTTCTGCGAGGTGGACGGACGCTTCCCGAACCACCATCCGGATCCGGCGCAGCCGAAGAATCTCGCCCAACTCGTCGCGCGCCTCGCGCAGGGCGACTGCGAGCTCGGACTCGCCTTCGACGGCGACGGCGACCGCCTCGGCGTGGTCACGAAGGCCGGGCAGGTGATCTTCCCCGACCGGCAGTTGATGCTGTTCGCCGCCGACGTGCTGTCGCGCGCGCCGGGCGCGACGATCATCTACGACGTGAAATCGACGCGCAATCTCGGCCCCTGGATCGCGCAGCACGGCGGCACGCCGCTCCTGTGCAAGACCGGCCATTCGTTCATCAAGGCCCGCATGAAGGAGACGGGCGCGGCGCTGGCGGGCGAGATGAGCGGGCACACCTTCTTCGGCGAGCGCTGGTACGGCTTCGACGACGGCCTCTACGCGGGGGCGCGCCTGCTCGAGATCCTGTCGCGGACCTCCGACCCCTCCGCTGCACTGGAGGCGCTGCCGAACGCGCTGTCGACGCCCGAACTCGCCCTCGAGGTCGCCGAGGGCGAGCAGCACGCGTTCGTGCGCGAACTCTCCCTGCATGCGCGGTTTCCCGGCGCGAGCGAGGTGATCCGCATCGATGGCCTGCGCGTCGAGTATCCGGACGGCTTCGGCCTCGCGCGCGCCTCGAACACGACGCCCACCGTCGTGCTGCGGTTCGAGGCGGACGACGCCGCGGCGCTCGAGCGCATCCAGCGCGAATTCCGCCGCGTGCTCGCCGAGGTCCGCCCCGCGACGGCGCTGCCGTTCTGACCGCAGGAGATCCATGGACACCGCGACACCCGCCGTCACGCTCGCCGACATCGAAGCCGCGCGCGAGCGCATCCGCGGCGGCATCTACGAGAGTCCCTGCGTCGAGTCGATCCCGCTGTCCAAGCTCACCGGCGCGCACGTCTTCTGCAAGCTCGACTACCTGCAGCGCACCGGCAGCTTCAAGGAACGCGGCGCGCGCAACGCCCTGCTGCAGTTGCCCGAGGCGGCGCGCGCGCGCGGCGTCATCGCGGCGTCCGCCGGCAACCACGCGCAGGGCATCGCCTACCACGGCAGCCTCATCGGCATCCCGGTCACCGTCGTGATGCCGCGCTTCGCGCCGCTCATCAAGGTCACGAACTGCCGCAACCTCGGCGCGGAGGTCGTGCTCTTCGGCGAGGACCTGACCGAGGCGCGCGTGAAGGCGCAGGAAATCGCCGCGGAGCGCGGCCTCACGTTCATCCACCCGTTCGACAACGCGCAGGTCGTCGCCGGCCAGGGCACGATGGGCCTCGAGATCCTCGAGCAGGCGCCCGACGTCGAGGCGATCGTCGTGCCGGTCGGCGGCGGCGGATTGATCGGCGGCATCGGCATCGCGGTCAAGGCGAAGAAGCCGTCGGTGGAGATGGTCGGCGTCGAGCCGGAGAACGCGCCTTCGCTCGCCGCCGCGTTCGCCCGGCACGAACCGGTGCTGGTCGCGATGTCGCCGACGCTCGCCGACGGCCTCGCGGTCGCGCAGACCGGCGCGATCAACTACCCGATCACGCGGCGGGTCGTCGACCGGCTCGTGACCGTCGACGAGTCCTCGATCGCGCTCGCGATCCTGCGGCTGGTCGAACTGGAGAAGAGCGTCGTCGAGGGCGCCGGCGCCGCACCGCTCGCGGCGTTCCTCGCGGGCAAGCTCGACCACCTGAAGGGCCGCCGCGTCGTGCTGGTGCTGTGCGGCGGCAACATCGACCTCTCGATCCTCGACCGCGTGATCGAGACCGGGCTCGTCACCGACGGGCGGCTCGCCCGCTTCAGCGTCTCGATCTCCGACCGGCCCGGCGGCCTCGCGCGGCTCACGGCCGTCATCGCGACGACCGGCGCGTCGGTCAAGGAGATCGTGCACGACCGCGCGTTCTCCGGGCCCGACCTCTCGGCGGTGCGCGTCGTCTGCGTCGTCGAGACCACCGGCCACGAGCACGTCAAGCGCCTGCACGAAGCGCTCGGGAATGCCGGCATCAGCGTGGTCGGGTAGCGGACGCGGCACCTCCCGCGCAACGCTTGGGGCGCCGGCGAGCTCGTGGGGCGCCCGCCTACGGGTGCTCAGGCGGGCTTCGGCCGGGCAAGGAACCTGCGGGCGACCGCCACGGCGACGACGCCGACGAACCCCGCGACGTCGCTCGACGACGCCGGATAGACGAGCGCGAGTCCGGAGACGACCAGCACGATCCGCTCGACGACGGACAGGCGCCCGGCGAGCCACCCCTGCGCGCCGCAGGCGAGCGCGGCGATGCCCACCATCGCGGTCGCGGCGATCCACGCGACGCCGAACCACGTGCCCGCCGGCGGCGTCTTGAGGAGCAGGCCGACGCCTTCGGGCGAGAGCACGAACACGAACGGCACGACGAACGCCGGCAGCGTGTATTTCCACGCCTGCAGCGTCGTCTTGTACGGATCGCCGCCGGTGATGGCCGCGGCGGCGAACGGCGAGAGCGCGGTCGGCGGCGAAACCTCGGAGAGCACCGCGTAGTAGAAGATGAACATGTGCGCGGCGAAGTCCGGCACGCCGAGCTTGGTCAACGCCGGCGCGGCGATCACCGCGCAGATGATGTAGCTCGCGGTCACCGGCACGGCGAGGCCGACGATCCAGACGATCAGCGCGGTGTAGATCGCGGTCAGCGCGAGGCTGCCGCCGGCATAGCTGATCACGATCGCCGAGAACTTGAGGCCGAGCCCGGTCTTCGCGACGACGCCGACGATGATGCCCGCCGCGGCGCAGACCGCCGCGACGTTCAGCACCTGGGCGGAACCGTCGCGCATCGCCCGGACGAGGCGGCGCGGCACGAGCGCGTGTTCGCGGTCGAGGAAGCTCACGACGAAGGTCACCACCGTCGCCCAGAACACCGACAGGATCGGCGAGAAACCCAGCACCAGGAACACGACGATCGCGGCGAGCGACACGAAGTGGAAGCCGTAGCGCCGCGTGATCCGCCACAGCGAGTCGACCTTCGCGGCCGCGCCCTCCGCCATGCCGAAGCGGCGCACGTCGATCTCGACCATCACGAGCAGCGAGAGGTAGTAGAGGGCGGTCGGGACGACCGCCATCATGATCACGTCGAGATAGCCGATCTTCAGGAACTCGGCGATCAGGAACGCGGCCGCGCCGAGCACCGGCGGCGAGATGATCGCGCCGAGCCCGCCGGCGGCGAGAAGGCCGCCCGCGGCCTCCTTGCCGTAGCCGGACTTCGCGAGCATCGGCCAGGCGACCGAACCGATGGTCACCGTCGTCGCGACGCCGGAGCCCGACGGCCCGCCGAGCAGGAACGACGCGAGCACCACGGTCCTCCCGGCGCTCGCGTGCTTGCCGCCCATCGCGGCGAAGCTCCAGTCGAGGAAGAAGCGGCCGGCGCCCGAGTGCTGCAGGAACGCGCCGTAGATCGTGAACAGGATGATGAGCGAACTCGACACGTCGACCGCGGTGCCGAAGATGCCCTCGAGCGTCTGGTACAGGAAACCGGTGAGGCTCGCGACATCGTAGCCCCGGTGCGCCCACTGGCCGGGGAGCCAGGGGCCGGCGAACGCGTAGACGACGAACGCTCCGATGACGCCGGTCATGATCCAGCCGGAGGTGCGCCTGCACGCCTCGAGCACGAGCAGCACGAAGGCGACGCCGAAGAAGGTGTCGGACCGGCTCGGATCGACGTTGCGGTCCCAGATGTCGTCGCCGCCCGCGAGCAGGTACGCGATCGTCGCGAGCCCGAGGAGCGCGCCGACCGCGTCCCACCACATCAGCCGGTTGCGGTAGCGCGGCGCGATCGGAAACAGCAGGTACACGAGCACGAGCACGAAGCCGACGTGCACCGGCCGCAGCACCTGCGCGGGCACGATGTCGACGGCCGCGTACAGGTGGAAGAGGCTCATGACGACGAGGAGCGTCGTCGCGAGCGTCGCCAGCGCTCCGCGGAAGCGGCTCGTCGCGCCTTCGTCCTGCTCGACGAACGCCTCGGCGGCCTTCAGGCGCTCGTCGGACACGGCCTCGACGGCCGCGGGCGCTTCGTTGCCGGGGACGGACGGTCCGGACATTCGCGATGCCTCGTGTGCGACCGGAGCAGTCTATCGCGCCCGACCCCGCAAGCGACTCGGGGCGGACCCCAGGTCCGCCCCGCCCGTCCAGCGCCTCGCGCGAGGCTCAGTTCGCGAACTTGATGCCCTGCTCCTCGAAGTACTTCTTCGCGCCCGGATGCCAGGGAAGCGGCGAGCCGACCGCCTGGTAGCGCAGGTCGATGTTGCCCGCCTCCTTGTGGACCGCGACGAGTTCGGGCTTCTTCTCCATCAGCGTCTTGACGATCTGGTAGGCCATGTCGTTGCTCATCTTGTCGCTCGTGACCAGGATGTTCCAGACGTCGATGTTCTCGACCGGCTTGTCCTGCCCGGCGTAGGCATTCGCCGGGATGACGCCCTTGACGTAGAGCGGACCGTACTTCTGGTTCATCGCGGCGATCGCCTCGGAATGGTCGATCAGCTTCACCTTGACGCCGGGCGTCGCGGCCAGGTCGGTGATCGCGGCGGTCGGCACGCCGCCGACCCAGAAGAACGCGTCGATCTTCCGGTCCTTGATCGCGTTGACGCTCTCGGCCGCCCCGAGGCGCTCCTGATGGATGTCCTTCTTCGGGTCGATGCCCACCGCCTCGAGCACCCGCAGCGCCATCACCTCGACGCCGCTGCCCGGCGAGCCGGTCGACACGCGCTTGCCGCGCAGGTCGGAGAGCTTGTTGATGCCCGACCCCTCGACGGTGACGACCTGCATCCGGTTCGGGTAGAGCACCATCAGCGTGCGCGCCGCGACCGGGGCGTCCTTGAACTTGCCGGTGCCCTTGTACCCGTCCCACGCCGCGTCGACCATCGAGAAGCCGACCTCCGACTTGCCGCTGGCGATGAGCTTCAGGTTGTCGACCGAACCGCCGGTGACCTCCGCGGTCGCGGTCATGCCCGGCACGTACTTCGACAGGATGTTCGCCATCCCGCCGCCGAGCGGATAGTAGACGCCGCCGGTGCCGCCGGTCGTGATCGAGATCTGGTTCTGCGCCTGTGCGAGCGAAGGCAGCACCGCAGCCGCGGCGAAGGCGATAGCGGCCGCGGCCGCGCGAGTCCATGCGTACATGCTTGAAGCCTCCAGGAGTCGGACCGGCGGAGCGTGCATCGCCGGCTGGCGGCGCCCTCGCCCGGGCGGCCGCGTTCGTCGCGGTCCGCTTCGGGTCGGGACGGCCTGCCGTTTCGGTCGCGCGAGTGTACCGCAGAACCCGGCTGCAACCGGCCTTGTCCCCGCTGGCGGCAGGGTCGAGACCAGCGCATCGTCGGACGACGGCGCGCCCGACGATCGCGCGGCGTCCCGGTCGCGCGGCAGTCCGGAAACTACGCCGCGCCGGACAGGTCGGGCGTCAGGCGCGCGCGGCGCTCGAGCACCGACACGCGCAGCGGGAACGCGCCGTCGCGCCGGTCGAGGAAGAACTGCCGCAGCGTCCGGACGATGGTCCGGAAGGCGAGGCGTTCCCACGGCACCTCCTCCTCGCGGAACAGGCGCACCTCGAGGCTCTCGGGACCCGGCCCGTACGCCTCGCCCGACAGGCGCGCGCGAAACATCATGTAGACCTGGCTGATGTGCGGAAGACTGATCACCGTGTAGAGATCGTCCATCTCGACGCGCGCGCTCGCTTCCTCGAGCGTTTCGCGTGCCGCGCCCTGCTCGAGCGTCTCGCCGTTCTCCATGAAGCCCGCCGGCAATGTCCAGAGGTCGCGCCGCGGCTCGATCGCGCGGCGGCACAGCAGCACCTCGTCTCCCGCGGTCACGAGGCAGCCGACGACGATCTTCGGGTTGCGGTAGAAGATCGCGCCGCAGGCCGCGCAGACGTCGCGCGGCGCGCTGTCGCCCTCCGGCACCTTCCACTCGATCCGCGCCGAGCCGCAGTCGCAGCAGTACTTCACGCGCCCACCCGCAGGAACTGCGCGCGGTAGTGCCGCAGTTCGTCGATCGACTCGTGGACGTCGGCGAGCGCCGTGTGCTTCGATTCCTTGGCGAAGGCCTTCGCGACCTCCGGCGCCCAGCGGCGCGCGAGTTCCTTCAGCGTCGACACGTCGAGGTTGCGGTAGTGGAAATGCTCCTCGAGCGCGGGCATCCAGCGGGCGAGGAACCGGCGGTCCTGGCAGATCGAGTTGCCGCACATCGGCGAGGCCTTCGCCGGCACGTGCGCGCGCAGGAAGGCGAGCGCGGCGGCCTCCACGGCCCCCTCGTCCAGCGCCGACGCCTTCGCCTTGTCGATGAGCCCCGAGCGCCCGTGGGTGCCGCGGTTCCACGCATCCATCGCGTCGAGCGTCGCGTCCGCCTGGTGGACCACCCAGACCGGCGCCTCGGCGATCGTCGCGAGCGAGGCGTCGGTCACGACCAGTGCCACCTCCAGGATGCGGTCGCTGTCGGGCCTGAGGCCGGTCATCTCGAGATCGATCCAGATCAGCCGGTCGTCGGCGGCGGCAACGGGCGGGGAAGCCATCGGTCGAGGCAGCGCAGGCGCCGCTGTCGTAGAATGAATCGGGCATTTTCGCACAGCCGACGACACCGATGTCCGCCGCAGCGTTCTCGCAGGTCTTCCTCGCCGCGCTCGCGCTCGCGTTCGCCGTCGAGACCTGGCTCGCGCTGCGCCAGGTCGCGCACGTGCGCGCGCACCGCGACCGCGTCCCCGCCGCGTTCGCCGGGCGCATCGGGGCCGACGCGCACCGCCGGGCCGCCGACTACACGATCGCGCAAACGCGCCTCGCGCTCGTCGCGTCCGCCGCGAGCACGCTCGCGATCCTCGCGCTGACGGTGGGCGGCGGCATGCGACGGCTCGTCGATGCGACCGGGCGGATCGACGTCGCGCCGCTCGTTCAGGACCTCGCGCTCGTCGTCGCGGTCGCGCTCGTCTTCGCCGCGGTGTCGCTGCCGTTCTCCGCATGGCGCACCTTCGTCGTCGAGGCGCGCTTCGGATTCAACCGCACGACGCCCGCGACCTGGTTCGGCGACCTCGCGAAGGGCGCCGTCGTCGCCGCGCTGCTGGGGCTGCCGCTCGTCGCGGCACTGATCGCGCTCATGCGCGGCGCGGGCAGCGCGTGGTGGCTCGCCGCGTGGGCGGTCTGGATGGCCTTCCAGCTCCTCGTCGCCTGGGCCTTCCCGACGCTGATCGCGCCGCTCTTCAACCGGTTCACCCCGATGCCGGAAGGTCCGATGCGCACGCGCGTCGAAGCCCTGCTCGCGCGCTGCGGCTTCGCATCGCGCGGACTCTTCCTGATGGACGGTTCCAAGCGGTCGAGCCACGGCAACGCCTATTTCACCGGCTTCGGCCGCGCGAAGCGCATCGTCATGTTCGACACGCTCGCCGAGCGGTTGTCGCTCGACGAGACCGAGGCGGTCCTCGCGCACGAACTCGGGCATTTCAGGCTGCGGCACATCGCCAAGCGCATCGGCTGGTCGGCGGCCGTCTCGCTCGCGGTCTTCGCGCTCCTCGCCTGGCTCGCCGGATCGGCCTGGTTCTGGGAAGGCCTGGGCGTCGCGTTCGAGCCGGTTCGCACGGGCGTCGTGCTCGTCCTGTTCGCGCTCGCGCTGCCGGCGTTCACGTTCCTGCTCGCGCCGATCGGCGCGTGGTACTCGCGCCGGCACGAGTACGAGGCCGATGCGTTCGCGGCCGGACATGCCTCGGGCGCGGCGATGGTGACCGCGCTCGTGCGGCTCTACGAGGACAACGCCGCGACGCTCACCCCCGACCCGCTCCATTCGGCGTTCTACGATTCGCACCCGCCGGCGGCGCTGCGCGTGGCGCACCTCGAGGCCCTGCTCGCGCGCTCAGCGGCCGCGCTGGCGCCCGCCCGATGAACGCGCATCGCCTCTCGACGGCGCTGGCGGCATGCGCGGCCGCCGCCGTCGGCGTCGCAACGGCGGTGGTCGCGGTGGCGCAGGCCGGCAAGCCCTACGCTTCGGGCAACGCCGCGGCGGGCATGGTGCTCGCGGACAAGGCGTGCAACGCGTGCCACGCACGACTCCACGACGGCAATGCCACGCGGATCTACACGCGGCCGGATCGCCGCGTGAAGACGCCCTCGCAGCTCGCCGCGCAGGTCGCGTACTGCAACACCCAGCTCGGCCTCTCGTACTTCCCCGAGGAGGAGGCCGACCTCGCCCTCTACCTCGACCGCGAGTACTACCGGTTCCCCTGACCCTCCGATGACGGCGACGCTCGCCTCCCTCGCTGCGCTCCCGATCCGCGCCGGGGCGCCGAAGGCCGACGACGCGGGCGTGGCGCGCGCGCTCGACGCGCTTCCCGGGTGGACGACCGCCTCGGGCCAGCTCGTGAAGACCTACGCGTTCGCCGACTGGCGCGCGGCGATGGCGTTCGCGAACCGCGTGTCGGAACTCGCGAACGAGGTCG
The DNA here is from genome assembly GCA_015075645.1 of Burkholderiales bacterium. Taxonomy (NCBI): domain Bacteria; kingdom Pseudomonadati; phylum Pseudomonadota; class Betaproteobacteria; order Burkholderiales; species Burkholderiales bacterium. Next base: position 514,359 of record JABTUF010000002.1, read on the forward strand.
ACCACCATCCGGATCTCGCCATCGGCTGGGGTCGTTGCACCGTCGCGTGGTCGACGCACGACGCAGGAGGCATCACCTCGAACGACCTCGCCTGCGCCGCCCGCACCGAAGCGATCGCGGCCCGCGAGGGCGCACGCGTCGGATGACCGTGCGCGGCATGCCCGCTCCGGGCGGGCGAAGCGCGCGCCAGGGCCTGGTCGTCGCCGCCTGGCGCCGCCGGTACGCGGTTCGCCCGGACGGCGGCGGCGACGCCGTCGAATGCGTGCTCAAGGGTCGCCGCACGGTGGTCGCCTGCGGCGATCGCGTGACCTTCGAGCATGCCGCAGGCGGCGACGCGATCGTGTCGGTCGAGCCGCGGACCTCGCTCCTCTACCGCTCCGACGCCTTCCGCGAGAAGGTGCTCGCCGCGAACGCGACGCAGGTCATCGGCGTGGTCGCGCCCGACGTCGCCGTCGACGAGAACCTGCTCAACCGCTGGATCGTCGCTTCCGAACTCGAGTCCTGCCGTTTCGTGCTGTGCGCGAACAAGGACGACCTCCCGGGCTTCGACGCGCTGTGCGAGCGCCTCGCACCGTACCGCTCGCTGGGCTACGCGGTCGTCGAATGCTCCGCCGTGCGGTCGGTGGCCGCGCTCGAAGTCGCGCTCGCTGGCCATCGCAGCGTGCTGATCGGGCAGTCCGGCATGGGCAAGTCGACGCTCTTGAACGCGCTCGTGCCGCATGCGGATGCGCGCACCGGGACGGTGTCGGCCGCGCTCGGCGGCGGCCGGCACACGACCACCGAGACCGTCCTCCACCCGTTGAACGCGGACGCATCGTCGTGGATCGTCGATTCGCCCGGCATGAAGGTGTTCGGGCTCGCGCATGCCGATCCGGACGCGCTGGCGCCGGCGTTCGTCGAGATGCGCCCGCTCATCGGCGCCTGCCGCTTTCGCGACTGCCGCCACGACCGCGAACCGGGATGCGCGGTCCGCGCGGCGGTCGACGAGGGTCGGATCGCGCCGCAGCGCCTCGCGCTCCTCCACGCCCTGCGCGACGAGGCCCTGCACGCCCGCGACCCCGCGCGTTGAGACGACACCCGCCAGGCAGATGGCGCAGCTCCGGCGCGGGCGGGTTACGGGAGCAGGTTCGCGATGGTGACGAGCAGGATCACCGCGAGCCAGAGGACGAGCGCGCGCCAGACGAGGCCCACCGCGGACGGCAGGATTTCGGGCTCGACCGCCTCGCCGATGCCGAGTTCGGGACGCCACTCCGGCGCGCCCGCGGGCCGCGGCAGCGGACCGCCGAGCACCACGCCCAACGCGCCCGCGCCGCTCGCGAGGACGATGCCCATCGCGCGACCGCCCTCCTCGCGCGCCCAGGCGGCGGCCTGCGAACGCCAGCTCGCCACCGCATCCTCGAAGTCGCCCACTGCCGCGAACGCGATCGCCGTGAGGCGCGCGGGGATCCAGTCGAGCGCGTCGAGCAGGCGCCGCGCCGGCCGGCCGAAGGTCTCGCGCTCGCGCGCGGGCGGCGCCACGTCCTCGCCGCGCACGAGCGGCGCCCACTCCTGCGCGAGCCTGGCCGCGGACCGGTAGAGCACCGCGCCGACCGGCCCCGGCAGCACGGTGAACCAGAACAGCACCGCGAAGACCTGCCGATACGCATCGGCGAGGCCGCGCTCGATCGCGAGCCGCGCGACATCTCCCGAGCCGAGCTCGGTGGACACGCGCCCGCGCCACGCGCCGAGCGCCCGTCGCGCCGCGGCGAGGTCGTTCTCCCGGAACGCCGCGACGATGGCCGACACCGCGTGGCTGAAGCGGCGAAAGCCCATCAGCGCATAGAGCACGGCAACGTTGAGCGCGAGCGAAGCGAGCGGATGGAGCGCATCGAGCGCCCACCACGCGAGCCCGACCACGACGAGCGGCGGCACGATCGCGATCGCCGCGGCGACCACGCCCTGCGCCGTCGTGCCGCCGTTGTAGTCGCGCTCGATCCGGTGCGCCCTCCGCACGAACGCGCGCTCGAGCGCCGCACGCCAATCCGGCGCGCGCCACTGCTCGAGTCCGAGCGCGGCGAGGATGGCGAGGAGGTTCACGCGGCGGCGCCCGCTACGTCTTCAGTTCCGGCCGGTCGCGGTACTGCTCGAGCGCCTCGGGATTCGCCAGCGCATCGAGGTTCTTGACCGGCCGGCCGTGCACGACGTTGCGCACGGCGAGTTCGACGATCTTGTTGCTCTTGGTCCGCGGGATGTCGGTGACCTGCACGACCTTCGCCGGCACGTGGCGCGGCGTCGTGTTGACGCGGATGTGCTTCTGGATGCGGTCGATGAGCGCGGCGTCGAGCACGAGGCCCTCGCGCAGCTTCACGAAGAGCACGACGCGCACGTCGCCGATCTCGCCGGGCGGCCAGTCCTGGCCGATGACGAGGCTCTCCTCGACCTCGTCCAGCTGCTCGACCTGCCGGTAGATCTCGGCCGTGCCGATGCGCACGCCGCCCGGATTGAGCGTCGCGTCGGAGCGCCCGTGGATGATCGCGCCGCCGTGCGCCGTGATCTCCGTGTAGTCGCCGTGGCACCACACGCCCGGGAAGCGCTCGTAGTACGCGGCGCGGTACTTCGCGCCGCCGGGATCGTTCCAGAAACCGATCGGCATCGACGGAAACGGCTTCGTGCAGACGAGTTCGCCGCGCTCGCCGCGGCCCGGAGGCACCGGATGGCCCTCCTCGTCGTAGACGTCGACCGCCATGCCGAGCGACGGGCACTGGATCTCGCCGCGCCACACCGGCAGCGTCGGGTTGCCGAGCACGAAGCAGCTCACGATGTCGGTGCCGCCCGAGATCGAGGAGAGCGCGAGGTCGTCCTTCACCGCCTGGTAGACGTAGTCGAAGGACTCGGGCGCGAGCGGGCTGCCGGTCGACAGCATCGTGCGCAGCGTCGCGAGCGCGTAGTCCTTGCGCGGAACGAGGGCGATCTTGCGCAACGCGTCGATGTACTTGGCCGACGTGCCGAAGTGCGTCATGCGCTCCTCGTCGGCGTAGTCCCACAGGATCCTCCCGGCGCGCACGAACGGCGACCCGTCGTAGAGGAGGAGCGTCGCGCCGGAAGCGAGGCCCGACACGAGCCAGTTCCACATCATCCAGCCGCAGGTCGTGTAGTAGAACAGGCGGTCGCCGCGCTTGACGTCGCAGTGCAGCCGGTGCTCCTTCACGTGCTGCAGCAGCGTCCCGCCCGCGCCGTGCACGATGCACTTGGGCACGCCGGTCGTGCCCGACGAGTACAGGATGTAGAGCGGATGCGCGAACGGGAGTTCCGCGTAGACGATCGGCCCCGCCGCGAACGGCGCGAGGAAATCGTTCCAGGCGACGCCGCCGCGCAGCTTCGAGAGATCGCCCGACCCGGCGTCGCCGCCGAGGTAGGGCACGACGACGACGCGCTCGACGCTCGGGAGCTTCGCCACGATCTCGGCGACCTTGTCCGCGATCGGGATCGCCTTGCCGTTGTACCAGTAGCCGTCGACGGTCACGACCACCTTCGGCTCGATCTGGCCGAAGCGGTCGAGCACGCCCTGCACGCCGAAGTCCGGGGAGCACGACGACCAGATCGCGCCGAGCGACGCGCCAGCCAGCATCGCGGCGACCGTCTCCGGGAGGTTCGGCATCATCGCCGCGATGCGATCGCCCGGCCCGACGCCGGCTCCCGCCAGCGCCTGCTGGACGCGCGACACCGCCTGGTGGAGCGCGGCGTGCGACCAGCGCGCGCGCGCCTTGTCCTCGCCGCGGAACACCAGCGCGTCGCTCGTGTCGTCGCGCGCCCGGCGCTCGAGGAGGTTGCGGGCGAAGTTGAGCGTCGCGTCGGGGAAGAAGCGCGCGCCGGGCATCTGGTCGCGATCGACCACGACGCGGCTCCCCGCATCGCCGAGCATGGCCGCGTCGTCCCAGACCTCGCGCCAGAACGGCTCGGGCGAATCGATCGACCAGCGCCACAGCGCGGCGTAGTCGGCGAAGCGCACCCCGTGATGCGCCTCAGAGCGCCGCGTGAACGCGGTGATGAGCGCATCAGCGACTCGTCCGGGCGTCGGGGTCCACAGCGGCGTGCTGGTCGGCATCGGAAGACGCTCAGGTGGCCGCGGGCTCGCGCGCGAGCGCGGCGATTCGCGCAGGCAGCGGTACCGATCGGCCGCTCGCGAGATCGATCCAGACGATCTTCGCGGCGCCCTCCGCGGCTCGAACGCCCGCGCAGTCGAGTTCGTAGCGGCTCGCGATCGACGAGCGGCCCGGCTCGCCCAGGTACATCCGCACCTCGACCTCGCCCGGATAGACGAGCGGCACGAGGAAGGTGCAGCTCGCGTTCACGATCACCGGGCCGGTGCCTTCGCGGTAGTCGCCCGCCTGCGCGAACACCCACTCGATGCGCGTCTGCTCCATGAAGCGGAAGTAGACGGTGTTGTTCACGTGACCGAGCGCGTCCATGTCGCCCCAGCGGATCGGCTGGCGCGAGGTGTGGACGAGGGAACGCGGCGCGGACACGGTCGCAACGAGTCGCATGGAGCGGCGGCAACCGCCATTATAATTCCGCTCTCCCCCTTCGGCCCGCGCAACCGACTTCCGGCGCGCGGACACCCTCGCGAGGCCCGACGCCATGACGCGCGAATCGATGGACTACGACGTGGTGATCGTCGGCGGCGGCCCGGCGGGTCTCGCCGCGGCGATCCGCCTGAAGCAGCTCGCCGCGTCCGCCGGACGCGAGGCGTCGGTCTGCGTCCTCGAGAAGGGCTCGGAGATCGGCGCCCACATCCTCTCCGGAGCGGTGATCGACCCGCGCGCGCTCGCCGAACTCGTCCCCGACTGGCAGGCGCAGGGCGCGCCGCTCGACACGCCGGTCACCGACGACCGCTTCCTGATCCTCACCGCGGACAAGGCGTACCGCATTCCGGCCTGGGCGATGCCGAAGACGATGGACAACCACGGCAACGTCATCGCGAGCCTCGGCAACCTGTGCAAGTGGCTCGGGGCGAAGGCCGAGGAACTCGGCGTCGAGATCTATCCCGGGTTCGCCGCCGCCGAAGTGCTCCACGACGACCGGGGCGCGGTCGCCGGAGTCGCGACCGGCGACATGGGCATCGCGAAGGACGGCTCGCACAAGCCGGACTACCAGCAGGGCATGGAACTGCGCGCGAAGTACACGCTCTTCGCCGAAGGCTGCCGCGGATCGCTGTCGCAGGAGATGATGAAACGGTTCAACCTGCGCGACGGCGTCGATCCGCAGAAGTACGGCATCGGCCTGAAGGAACTCTGGCAGGTCGATCCCTCGAAGCACCGCAAGGGCCTCGTCGTGCACAGCCAGGGCTGGCCGCTCGACGCCCGCACCGGCGGCGGCTCGTTCCTCTACCACTTCGGCGACGGCCTCGTGTACGTCGGCTTCGTCGTGCACCTCAACTACGAGAACCCGCACCTCTCGCCGTTCGACGAGTTCCAGCGCTTCAAGACGCACCCGGCGATCCGCGACACCTTCGCCGGCGGCAAGCGCCTCGCCTACGGCGCGCGCGCGATCTCCGAGGGCGGGCTGCAGTCGGTGCCGAAGCTCGCGTTTCCCGGCGGCGCGCTCGTCGGCGACGCGGCGGGGTTCCTCAACGTGCCGCGCATCAAGGGCACGCACAACGCGATGAAGTCGGGGATGCTCGCGGCCGAAGCGGCGTTCGCGGCGCTCGGCGCGGGCCGGAGCCACGACGAACTCGCGGACTACGACGCCGGGTGGCGGAAGTCCTGGATCCACGACGACCTGTGGAAGGTCCGCAACGTGAAGCCGGGGCTGCGCTGGGGCACGTGGCTCGGTTCGCTGCACGGCGGCTTCCACATGTGGATGAACGACCTCGGACTGGGCAAGCTCGTGCCCTGGACGCTGCGCCACGGCAAGCCCGACTGCGCGTCGCTGAAGCCCGCCGCGCAGATGCCGCGCATCGAGTATCCGAAACCCGACGGCACGCTGACCTTCGACAAGCTCTCGTCGGTGTTCCTGTCGAACACCAACCACGAGGAGGACCAGCCGTCGCACCTCAGGCTGCGCGACCCGGCGATTCCGGTCGCGGTCAACCTCGCCGTGTACGACGGACCGGAGCAGCGATACTGCCCCGCGGGCGTCTACGAGTTCGTCGCGAACGAAGGCGGGGCGGGCAAGCGCCTGCAGATCAACGCGCAGAACTGCGTGCACTGCAAGACCTGCGACATCAAGGACCCGCGCCAGAACATCCACTGGGTCGTGCCCGAAGGGGGCGGCGGGCCGAACTACCCGGGAATGTAGCCGCGCCCGTCGGCGCCTTCATGCCCGACGCGGCGTCGCGGCCGATTCGGCCGCCGGCCACAGCCACGCCGCACCGCGCACGCCGCTCGAATCGCCGTGGCGATTGCGCACGAGCCTCGTGTCGACCCGATCGGAGAACACCCACGGCCCCCACAGCCGCGGAACGCTGGCGTAGAGCCGTCCGAGGTTCGAGAGGCCCCCGCCCAGCACGATCACGTCGGGATCGACGAGGTTGATCACGTGCGCGAGCGCGCGGGCGAGGCGTTCCTCGTAGCGCAGGAGCGTCGCCTCGCAGGACCGGTCGCCCGCCGCCGCGCCCGCGAGGATCGCCTCCGGCGTCGCTTCGGTGAGCGTGGCCGCGCGATGGTCGCGGACCATGCCCGGGCCCGACAGGAAGGTCTCGATGCAACCGGAGCGTCCGCAGAAGCACGTCGCGCCCGGCCGCTCGTCGTCGCGCGGCCAGGGCAGCGGGTTGTGGCCCCACTCGCCGGCGATGCCGTTCGGGCCGTCGAGCGCGCGGCCGCGCACCACGATGCCGGCGCCCACGCCGGTACCGAGGATCACGCCGAACACGACCTCCGCACCCTCGCCGGCACCATCGGTCGCCTCCGAGAGCGCGAAGCAGTTCGCGTCGTTGGTCACCCGGACCTCCCGGGCGAGGCGCGAGGACAGGTCCTCGCGGATCGGCCGGCCGTTGAGGCACACGGAATTGGCGCCGCGCAGGAGTCCGCTCGCCCGCGAGATCGATCCAGGCGTGCCGACGCCCACGCTCGCGCGTTCGCCCAGCGCCCGCTCGGCATCGCGCACGAGCGCCGCGATCGCGTCCAGCGTGGCGCCGTAGTCGCCCTGCGGCGTGGGTACGCGATGGCGCAACCGCTCGCGCCCGTGGCGGTCGAGCGCGATCGCCTCGATCTTGGTCCCGCCGAGGTCGACCCCGACGCGATAACCGGATGGGCCCGCTCCTTCGTCCGCGGCAGGCTGGTCGCGATGCGCCATCCGCCGATCATAGCCGCACCCGTGTCGCGAACGGTTGCGCGCGGCTGGCCCATGGCCGAAGATGGCGGTTTCATCCTCCGGGGATCCCGTCCATGCGCCCGTTCCGTCTCGCCGTCGCCCTCGTCGCGTTCGCCGCGCCGCCCGCCTTCGCGCAGCTCAACGTGATCTGTCCGGTGCAGGCGGAGTGGTGCAACCTCGCCGCCACCGAGTTCGAGAAGGAGACCGGGATCAAGGTCTCGATGACGCTCAAGGGTTCGGGCGAGGCGTTCGCGCAGATTTCGGCCGAGCGCGCGAACCCGAAGCTCGACCTCTGGTACGGCGGCACCGGCGACCCGCACCTGCAGGCCGCCGAGCAAGGGCTGACGGACGAGTACCGTTCGGCGCGGCTCGCCGAACTGCAACCGTGGGCGCGCAAGCAGGCCGAGGCGTCGAAGTTCCGCACCGTCGGCATCTACCTCGGGATGCTCGGCTTCGGCTACAACACCGAACTCCTCGCGAAGAAGAAGGTCGCCGCGCCGGCCTGCTGGCGCGACCTGGTGAAGCCGGAGTTCAAGGGCGAGGTGCAGATGGCGAACCCGAACGCGTCGGGCACCGCCTACACGATGATCGCGACGATCGTGCAGCTGATGGGCGAGGAGGCCGCCTTCAACTACCTGAAGGCGCTGCACATGAACATCAACCAGTACCCGCGCTCGGGAGTCGCGCCGGTCAAGGCGGTGGCGCGCGGCGAGACGACGGTGTCGATCTCGTTCATCCACGACGTCGTGACCGAGGCGCAGGCCGGCTTTCCGGTGAAGGCGGCCGCGCCCTGCGAGGGCACCGGCTACGAGATCGGCTCGATGTCGATCGTCAAGGGCGCGCGCAACCTCGACAACGCGAAGAAGTTCTACGACTGGGCGCTGACGCCGAAGGCGCAGGCGCTGGGCGCGAAGGCGAAGCAGTTCCAGCTTCCGTCGAACGTCGCGACGCCGGTGTCGCCGCTCTCGCCGAAGACCGCGGACGTCAAGCTCATCGACTACGACTTCGCGAAGTACGGGACCTCCGCCGAGCGCAAGCGCCTGCTCGAGCGCTGGGACCGCGAGGTCGGCTCGATCGCCCGGTAGTCGAATCCCCCGCGCCCGCCTCCGGAGCCTCCGATGATCCGTCGCCTCGCGCTGGCCGCGCTCGCCGCGGCCCTGTCCCCGTTCGCGCTCGCGCAGGGGAGCCTCAACCTCTACTGCAGTTCGCCCAACACCGCGTGGTGCCAGGGCATGGCGGTCGGCTTCGAGAAGGCGACCGGCACCAAGGTCGCGGTCATCCAGAAGGCCACCGGCGAGATGCTCGCGCAGATCAAGGCCGAGCGCGACAACCCGAAGGGCGACATCTGGTGGGCCGGGCCGGGCGACAGCTACCTGCAGGCCGCCGAGGAGGGCCTTCTCGACGAATACCGATCGCCGAACGTCGCGCAACTCTACCCGTGGGCCCAGCGCATCACCGAGGTGTCGAAGGGGCGCGTCTCCGGGGTCTACGGCGGCATCATCGCGCTGGGCTACAACACCGAGGTCGTCGCGAAGCGCAACCTGCCGGTCCCCGCATGCTGGAAGGACCTCGTCGACCCGCGCCTCAAGGGCGAAATCATGTTCGGCAACCCGAATTCCTCGGGCACCGCCTACCTGATGCTCGCGACGCTCGTGCAGGTGATGGGCGAGGCGCAGGCGTTCGACTACCTGCGCCGCGTGCATCCGAACGTCAACCAGTACGCACGCTCCGGCATCGGCCCGATGACCGCGGTCACGCGCGGCGAGACCGCGATCGGCAGCACGGTGCTGCATGGCGTCATCAACGAGATCGTGCGCGGGTATCCGGTGCTGCCGGTCCTGCCCTGCGAAGGCGTCGGCTACGAGATCGGGTCGACGGCGATCATCAAGGGCACGCGCAACCCGGAGGCAGCGCGCAAGTTCGTCGACTTCGCGTTGTCGGCGGCCGGCCAGCAGATCGGCCTCGACGTGAAGGAGTACGCGATCCCGACCCACCGCGGCGTCGCGCTCCCGCCGCAGGTGCCGAAGCTCACCGACATCAAGGTGATCGACTACGACTTCGCGAAATTCGGCTCGTCCGCCGAGCGGCGCCGCCTGCTCGAGCGCTGGGAGAAGGAAATCAACTCCCTTCCGCGATAGGCGCGGGACGTGCGACCGCCGCTGCCGTGCGAGCGCGTTGTCGGGCGCGCATCCGACGGCCGAGGGTCCTGATCCGTGCCTGACAGCCGCGGCGGCAAGGCATTGGCGGGCTGGCTCGCGGCCGGCGCCATCGGCTACCTGCTTCTGCCGTGGTACGCCCTGCAGGATTCGGTGCTGTCGGCCGGCTGGGTCGTCCACTGGCTCTCGAAGGAGAACGCGCCGGCATGGTGGCAAGCGCTGGCCTGGCAGAAGCCCTGGTTGTGGCCCACCGGCGCGCTGCTGGCCGCCTGCGCGCTGGCGGCGTACGGCATGCGCGACCGCCGCACGCGTCTGCGCGCGAACGCGCTGATCGTTCTCGGCACCACCGGCTTCGTCTACACGCTCTCGCAGGGCTTCGCGATCGGTCCGCGCGGCTGGGCGGGCGAGGCGCTCGCCTCCGCCTTCGGCGCGCTGTCGACCGGACAGTTCGGCATGGGCGCGGGCGCCTCGCTCGTGCTCGCGTCGTTCGCGATGATCGCCGCGCTCGGACTTTCCGCGCGCGGAGCGTTCCGCGGCGATGCGTTCGTCGCGACGAGCGTGGTCGCCGTGACCGCGCTCGTCGGTGTCTTCACGTTCTTCCCCGTCGTGAAGATCCTGCTCTCGGCGTTCGAGGACGCCGGCGGCGCGTGGTCGCCCGTCGCGTTCGCCGGGCGGCTCCTCACCGCCAAGATCTGGGGCATCGGCTGCCTCGGCGGGGGCACCCGCTGCGGCGTCGCGTGGAACACGCTCGTGCTCGCGCTCTCCACCGCGCTCGCCTGCACCGCGCTCGGCCTCGCGTTCGCGCTGATCGCCACCCGCACCGCGTTCCGCTACAAGCGCCTGCTGCGCGTCATGAGCGTGCTGCCGATCATCACCCCGCCGTTCGTGATCGGTTTGGGCCTCATCCTGCTCTTCGGCCGCTCGGGGCTCGTGAACCAGATGCTCGAGGCGGTGTTCGGCCTCACGCCGACGCGCTGGATCTACGGTTACCCGGGCGTGCTGCTCGCGCAGGTGTTCGCGTTCACGCCGATCGCGTTCCTCGTGCTGATCGGCGTGGTCGAAGGCATCGCGCCGTCGATGGAAGAAGCGGCGCAGACGCTCCGCGCGGACCGCTGGACGACGTTCTCGACCGTCTCGCTGCCGCTGATGCGCCCCGGACTCGCCAACGCGTTCCTGATCAGCTTCATCGAGTCGATCGCCGACTTCGGCAACCCGATCGTGCTGGGCGGCAACTTCGGCGTGCTGTCGACCGAGATCTTCTTCTCGGTCGTCGGCGCGCAACTCGACCAGGGACGCGCCGCCACGCTCGGCCTCCTCTTGCTCGGCTTCGCGCTCGCCGCGTTCTTCGTCCAGCGCGCGCTCCTCGGGCGCAAGGTCTACACGGCCATGTCCGGCAAGGGCGACTCGGGGCTCCCCGCCCCGCTGCCGAACGGCGTGCGCCGCCTGTGCTACACGGTCGTGATGCCCTGGGTGCTGCTCACCTTCGTGATCTACGCGATGGCGCTCGCCGGCGGATTCGTCGAGACCTGGGGCCGCGACTACACGCCGACGCTGCGGCACTACATCAAGGCCTTCGGCCTCGAATGGGGTCCGTCCGGGCTCATCTGGGCCGGCGCGGCGTGGAACTCGTTCTGGACGACGATATCGCTCTCCGCGATCGCCGCGCCGCTCACCGCCGGCCTCGGCATCCTCGCGGCGTGGCTCATCACGCGCCAGCGCTTCGCCGGACGTTCCGCGTTCGAGTTCGGCACGATGCTGTCGTTCGCGATTCCCGGCACCGTCATCGGCGTGTCCTACATCGTCGCGTTCAACGTGCCGCCGATCGAGATCACCGGCACCGCCGTCATCCTCGTCGCCTGCAACGTGTTCCGCAACATGCCGGTGGGCGTGCGCGCCGGCATGGCGTCGATGGCGCAGGTCGACGGCAGTCTCGACGAGGCCTCGACGACGCTCGGCGCGCGCGGCTTCACGACGCTGCGCATGGTGCTGCTGCCGCTGCTGAAGCCCGCGATCGTCGCGGCGCTCGTGTACTCGTTCGTGCGCGCGGTGACGACGGTCTCGGCGGTGATCTTCCTCGTGTCCGCCGACTACGAATGGGCGACCACCTACATCATCAACCGCGTCGTCAACGGCGACTACGGCGTGGCGATCGCCTACAGTTCGGTCCTGATCGTGCTGATGATCGCGGTCATCGCGCTGATCCAGAAGCTCGTCGGCGAGCGCCGCCTCGGCCGCCGTGCGGCGGGCGCGGTCCGCGGTGGCGTCGCCCAGATCGGCAGCGCGGCATGACGGAGGATTCGCCCCGATGAGCGCCGCGTCGATCGAGTTTCGCCGGGTGGTCAAGCGCTACGGCGAGGTGGTGGCAGTGGACGGCGTGTCGTTCACCGTCGCGCCGGGCACGCTCGTCACGCTCCTCGGCCCTTCCGGCTGCGGCAAGACGACGATTCTGCGGTTGGTGGCCGGCCTCGAACTGCCGTCGGAAGGCCGCATTCTGATCGGCGAGCGGGACGTGACCGAGGTCGGGGCCGCGGACCGCGACGTCTCGATGGTGTTCCAGAGCTACGCGCTCTTCCCGCACATGAGCGTGCTGCAGAACGTCCGCTACGGGCTCGTGGTCTCGGGGATGAAGGCCGCCGACGCGGACGGACGCGCGCGCGACGCGCTCGCGACCGTCGGACTCACCGGGTACGACGACCGCCTGCCCTCGGAACTCTCCGGCGGCCAGCAGCAGCGGGTCGCGGTCGCGCGCGCACTGGTGCTCGAGCCCTCGGTGCTGCTGTTCGACGAGCCGCTGTCGAACCTCGACGCACGGCTGCGCCGCCAGATGCGCGAGGAGATCCGCGACCTGCAGCAGCGCCTCGGGCTCACCGTCGTCTACGTGACGCACGACCAGGCCGAGGCGATGGCGGTGTCCGATCGCATCATCGTGATGAACCGCGCGCAGATCGCGCAGGAAGGCGCGCCGCGCGACCTCTACGAGCGCCCCGGCGATCCGTTCGTGGCGGGCTTCATGGGCGACGCCAACCGCGTGCGCGGCACGCTCGCCCACCGCGACGGCGACTTGGCCGACGTCGCGCTCGGGCCGGTCACGCTGCGGCTCGCCCACCGCGGCCTCGCCGACGGCGAGGTGGAGGTCGCGATCCGTCCCGAGGCGATCGCGCTGGTCGACGCAGCGGACGCTCCGATCCGCGCAACGGTGAAGAAGGCGGCCTACCTCGGCGGCTCGATCGAGTACACGCTCGACACCGCGCTCGGCGAACTCTTCGTCGTGTCGCTCGCGGTCGACCGGCCGCGCGAGGTCGGCTCCGACGTGGGCGTGCGCCTGTCGACGCACGGCATCGTGGCGATACCGCCCGGCGCGCCCGGCGCCGACCCGCCGCGCTGACGCGCGGCCGGCGCCCTCAACCCGCGGGAAGTACGGTCAGAACGCGTCCGCGGAGAGCGCGAGCGCGGCCTCGCCGCCCCCGGTCGCGAGCGCCTCGTGCGCCGCGGCGAGCGGCAGCAGCGCGTCCGCGTAGTAGCGCGCCGTCGTCACCTTCGCCCGCAGGAACTCGTCGTCGCCTCCGCCCGCGGCGAGCTTCGCCTTCGCGATCTCGGCAGCGCGCGCCATCTGCCAGCCACCGGCGACCACGCCCCACAGGCGCAGGTAGGCGACCGATCCGGCGAGCGCGAGGCGCGGATTCGCTCCGTACGACGATGCGATCCACGCGATCGCACGGTCGAGCGCGGCGACCGCGGTCGCGAGCTTCGCGCCGATCGTGCGCAGGTCGGCGTCCGCGTTCGCCGCGAGCCGTGCGGCGACCGCGCCGATCTCGGCGGCGACTGTCTTCGCGACGGCCCCGCCGTCGCGCGCGGTCTTGCGGCCGACGAGGTCGTTCGCCTGGATGCCGGTCGTGCCTTCGTAGATCGTCGTGATGCGCGCGTCGCGGAAGTGCTGCGCCGCGCCGGTCTCCTCGATGAAGCCCATGCCGCCGTGCACCTGGATGCCGAGCGAGGCGACCTCCTGCGCGACCTCGGTCCCGTGCCCCTTGACGATCGGGATCATCAGGTCGACGAACGCCTGGTGGCGCGCGCGCGCCGCGGCGTCCGGGTGGCGCTTCGCGTTGTCCATCGCCGCGCCGGTCACGTAGGCGACGGCGCGTATGGCCTCGGTGTGCGCGCGCATCGTCATCAGCATGCGCCGCACGTCCGGATGCTCGATGATCGCTCCGGTCGTCGCGCCTTTCGCCGCCCCGACCGCACGGCCCTGCACGCGCTCGCGCGCGTAGGCGACCGCGCGCTGGTAGGCGCGCTCGGAGATCCCGACACCCTCGAGGCCCACCGAGTAGCGCGCGAGGTTCATCATCACGAACATGTACTCGAGCCCGCGGTTGGGCTCGCCGACGATCCATCCGGTCGCGCCGCCGGCCTCGCCGTAGGCCATCACGCAGGTCGGGCTCGCGTGGATGCCGAGCTTGTGCTCGATGGACACCGCACGGACGTCGTTGCGCCGGCCGGGCTTGCCTTGCGCGTCGGGCACGAACTTCGGCACGACGAAGAGCGAGATGCCCTTGACGCCCTCGGGCGCGTCGGGGAGACGCGCGAGCACCAGATGCACGATGTTCTCGGTGTAGTCGTGCTCGCCGTAGGTGATGAAGATCTTCTGCCCGGTGACGAGATAGGTTCCGTCCGGCTGCGGCACCGCTCGCGTGCGCACCGCCGCGAGATCCGAACCCGCCTGCGGTTCGGTCAGGTTCATCGTGCCGGTCCATTGGCCGGACACCATGTTCGGCAGGTAGCGCCGCTTCAACTCGTCGGAGCCGTTGCGCTCGATCGCCTCGATCGCACCCTGCGTCAGCATCGGGCAGAGGTCGAACGCCATGTTCGATGCGTGCCACATCTCCTCGACCGCCGAGGCGACGATCTCGGGCAGTCCCTGCCCGCCGAACTCGGGGTTCTTGCCGAGTCCGTTCCAGCCGCCCTCGACGAACTTCCAGTACGCGTCCTTGAATCCCGCGGCCGTGCGCATCGAGCCGTCTTCGAGGAGCCGTGTGCTGGAGCGGTCGCCGGTGCGGTTCAGCGGCTCGAGCACGTCAGTCGCGAACTTGCCCGCCTCCTCGAGGATCGCCGCAACGGTCGCCGGATCGGCGTCGCCGCAGCCCGGCAGGGTCGCGACCTGCGCGAGTCCGGCCAGTTCGTTCTGGACGAAGGCCATCTCGTGGAGGGGCGCACGGTAGCTGCTCATCTCGAATCCTCGACGTTCAAGCGTAGATCGCGAGGGTAGCGCGGCGATTCTAGAGTGCGCGCTCCAAACGCACGCTGGCGTGCACAGCGCATCAACGCTCCGGCAGCGCGGCGGTGAACTGCGGCAACAGTTCGAACAGGTCGCCCACCAGCCCGTAGTCGGCGATCTGGAAGATCGGCGCCTCCGCGTCCTTGTTGATCGCCACGATCACCTTGCTGTCCTTCATCCCCGCCAGGTGCTGGATCGCCCCCGAGATCCCCACCGCGATGTAGAGCTCCGGCGCCACGATCTTCCCCGTCTGCCCCACCTGGTAGTCGTTGGGCACGTAGCCCGCGTCCACCGCCGCCCGCGAAGCCCCCAGCGCCGCGTTCAGCCGGTCGGCCAACGGCTCCAGGAGCTTGCGGAAGTTCTCCCCGCTCCCCAGTCCCCGACCCCCCGAGATCACGATCCGCGCACTGGCGAGTTCCGGACGCTCCGACTTCGTGAGCTCCTGCCCCACCACCTTCGCCCCCACCGCCGCAGGCCCGGTCGCCGCGATCCCCTCCACGGGGGCGCTGCCTCCGCCTCCCGCCGCGTCGAACCCGGTGGTGCGCACCGTCACCACCTTGACCTGGTCCCCCGAGCGCACCGTCGCGAACGCGTTGCCCGCGTAGATCGGCCGCACGAACGTGTCCGCACCCTTCACCGCGGTGATGTCCGACACCTGCGCCACGTCGAGCTTCGCCGCCACCCGCGGCATCACGTTCTTCCCCGTCCCGGTCGCCGCCGCCACCAGGTGCGTGCAGCCCCCCGCGAGCGCGAGAATCTGCGCCGCCAGGTCCTCCGCCGTCGGCCGCGCGAAGTGCGCCCCTTCCGCGTGCAGCACCTTCGCCACCCCGGCGATCCCCGCCGCCTCCTGCGCCGCCCCCCCGGCCTCGTGCCCGGCCACCAGCACGTGGATCGGGCCTCCCATCTGCGCCGCCGCCGTCACCGCATGGCGGGTCGCCGCCTTCACCCCGGCGTGGTCGTGTTCGGCAAGCACCAGAATCATCGCAGCACCTTCGCCAAGTCTCGTGAGAACAATCGATCCGGCAGCCGCCGAATCCTACGAAATCACCTTCGCCTCGTCGCGAAGCTTCGCCACCAGTTCGGCCACGTCGGCCACCTTGCCCCCACCCTGGCGCTTCGGCGGGTCCACCACCTCGACGGTCACCAGCCGCGGCGCCACGTCCACCCCGAGACCCGCCGGGTCGACCGTCTCCAGCGGCTTCTTCTTCGCCTTCATGATGTTGGGCAGCGTCGCGTAGCGCGGCTCGTTCAACCTCAGGTCGGTCGTGATCACCGCCGGCAGACCCATCTCCACCGTCTCCAGACCCCCATCGACCTCGCGCTTCACCGTCGCCTTGCCCCCCGCGATCTCCACCTTCGAGGCGAACGTCGCCTGCGGCCAGTCCAGCAGCGCCGCCACCATCTGACCCACCTGGTTCGCGTCGTCGTCGATCGCCTGCTTCCCCAGGATCACCACCTGCGGCGACTCCCGCTTCGCCACCGCCGCCAAGAGCTTCGCCACCGCCAGCGGCTGCAACTCCGCCTCGCTCTGCACCAGGATCGCCCGGTCCGCCCCGATCGCCAGCGCCGTGCGCAGCGTCTCCTGGCAGGCCGCCACCCCGCACGAGACCACCACCACCTCGCTCGCCACCCCGCGCTCCTTCAGCCGCACCGCCTCCTCCACCGCGATCTCGTCGAACGGATTCATCGACATCTTCACGTTCGACGTGTCCACCCCCGAACCGTCCGGCTTCACCCGAACCTTCACGTTGAAATCGACGACACGCTTCACCGGAACGAGGATCTTCATGGGCAGGCGATCGAATGGAGTGGGACGGCGCAGGCGGGTATCGCGAAGTCCGGGGCCGAAGCGCATGATGATTCGGCGTTGGCGCCCGCGTTCCCGTTCTCCGCTCGTCGGGTGCAGGGCGGACAGGGGTGCGAACCGGGATTCGACGAAGATTATATCGCCGGCCCGGGATCGCGAACGGTTACACTGCGCCCCGCGTGCCGGCGGACGCCGGCGGGAGGTCCGATGACCCTCACCTCACCCTCCGACATCCAGCGCCTGTTCCAGCACGTTCCCCACCGCTATCCGTTCGTGCTCGTCGATCACATCGACGCATGCGAAGCCGGGGCGTGGGTCCGCGCGCGCAAGCACGTGTCGTTCGACGAACCGTATTTCGAGAACGTCGCGGACACGCGGCCCTCGATGCCGCCGACGCTCGTGGTGGAGGCGCTGGCGCAGGCCGGCGGCGTCCTGTGCCTCTGCTCCGGTCTCTCGAAGCCGGAGGGCGGTTCGATCACCTACCTCGCCGGCATCGACCACACGCGTTTCGAGCGGCCGGCGTACGCGGGCGACACCCTGGCGCTCGAGTGCCGGATCGACCGGGCGCTGCGGGGCGTCGTGCGGATGACCGGACGCGCCACCGTCGACGGCGAACTCGTCGTCGAGACGCGCCTCACCGTCGTGGTTCGCGACCGCGAATAGCCCGGTCGCGCGCCTCACGCCGCGAGGAAATCGCCGACCAGCGGCCAAAGCGTCTCGCGCATCCGCGAGCGGAAGAAGCCGAAGTGACCGACCTTCGGCAGTCCGATTCTCGCGGGATCGACGCGCCGCTCCTCGAAGCGGCAGTTCCGGAACAGGGCGACGATCCTCGCGGTGGCCTCTTCCGTCGCGAACGGATCGTCGCCGACCGAGACGACCAGCGCGTTCGCGCGAAACGCATCGAAGCGCGCGACGACGTTGGCGATGCGTTCGGTGTCGGGGGATCCGTCCGGGCGTTTCAGGTACCACCAGGGCTCGGGCTTGCGCCGGCGCGCCCAGTCCCGAGCGACCCCGGCCGGGAGGTCGGAAGGCAGTCCGAACGGACGGCCCGGAACATACCCGGTGAACCGCGCCAGCAAGGGCATCGCGACGTGCCACGCGGCGTACATCGGCAGGCGAACCCGCGGAGCGTAATCGCGCCAGTACCCGGTGTGCGCGCCGACCAGCGCCAGCCGATCGACGTGCTCGCCGCGCGGGGCGAGTCCGGCGACGAAACCGCCGATGCTGTGGCCGAGCACGGTGAGCTTAGATGTCGGGAACCGGGCTCGCATGACGTCGAGGATTGCGGCACAATCCTTGCTTCCCCAGTCCTCGACCGTCGCCTCGAAGCCCTTGAGTCTGGCTGGGCACGACGACCCGATGCCGCGATAATCGTAGGTGAGCGTCGGCGCGCCACGATCGGCGAGCCAGGCCGCGAAGCGATCGTAGTAGCGGGCCGGAATGCCCGCCCCGGCGTTGACGACGACGATGTGGGCGGACGAAGGATCCGCGGAGGACGTCCAGAGGGTCGCCCCGAGCGGGAAGCCGTCGGTGGCAGGCACGACGAAGGACTGTGCATGCGCCATGTTCTGCGGCGAGGACGGCCTCGCCGAGTCCGGAGTTGTTCCGCGTTGCCCTGGTGGGCCGCAACGGAGGAATCGAAAGTGCCTGAATCGCGGTTTGCGTCGGTTGCTTCGCTGCGATTGCCCGCGAGGGCGGCGGACGCCGCGGCGCGAAGTCGCCTCGTGCTCGGCGCGAATGGCGACGCCGGGGCGCTGTCGCTCGCCACCGATTCCCCCGCGTCCGCACGCTAGGATGCCACACTGACCGCGACGAGCACGATGGCCCGCCCTTCACCGCCGCCCGTGTCGCAGTCCCCGAGCCCGCCGGGACGTCTGCGCGCGCTGCTCGCCCGCGCGGACCGGCCGGAACTCGAACAGGCGGTCCTGCGGGTCTCGATCGTCGCGCTCGTCTACGTCTACGTCTGGTGGACCGTTTGGCGCGATGGCAGGCTCGACCCGATCGAGCGCGAGTTCGTGCTGGTGTGCGGCGCGATCGTCGCGCTGTCGGCCCTCCTGCTGGCCGGCGTCCTCAAGGGCGGAAAGTCGCGCATCCGGCGCGCGATGGGCATTCTCGCGGACAACGCGGCGGTCACCTACTGCCTGATCCGGATGGACGAAGGCGGCGCCGTGCTGCTCGGCGTGTACCTGTTCGTCGCGTTCGGCAACGGGTTCCGGTTCGGGCGTGCATACCTGTACGCGGCGCAGGTCGCGGCGATCCTGGGATTCGTGCTCGCGCTCTGGCTCTCGCCGTTCTGGTCGCAGCACCTGGGCATCGGCACCGGCTTCCTGATCGCGCTCCTGGTCCTCCCGCTCTACGTGGGGGTGCTGTCGCAGCGGATCACCGAGGCGAAGCGACGCGCGGACGAGGCGAACGCGGCCAAGGGACGGTTCCTCGCCAACGTGAGTCACGAGATGCGCACGCCGCTGAACGGCGTCATCGCGATGGCCGACGTGCTGCGCGAGACCAGCCTGAACGAAGCGCAGAGCGAGATCGTCGAGACGATGATGACCTCGGCCAACCTGCTGCTCGCCCAGATCGAGGACGTGCTGGACATGGCCAAGATCGAGGCCGGGCGCGTCGCGATCGAGGTGCGCCCGTTCGATCTCGGCAAGCTGGCGACCGGTACCGTCAAGGTCATGCTGCCGCAGGCGCGCTACAAGGGACTCGCGATCAATACCGAGATCGACGCTTCCGCCGCGCGCTGGTTCGAAGGCGATGCGCACCACATCCGGCAGATCCTGCTCAACCTCCTGTCCAACGCCGTCAAGTTCACCGAGACCGGCGAGATCTCGCTGCGCGTTCGCGCAGCCGACGACGGCGAATCGCGCTCGGTCGTGCGCGTCGAGGTCCAGGACACCGGGATCGGCATCCCCGAGGCGAAACAGGCGGCGATCTTCGAACCGTTCACCCAGGCGGACGACTCGGTCACGCGTGTCTATGGCGGCACCGGCCTCGGCACGACGATCGCGCGCCATCTGGTGATGCTGATGGGCGGCCGGATCGGGCTCGCGAGCACCGTGGGCAAGGGGAGCCTCTTCTGGTTCGAACTGCCGCTCGCGCACGCGGAACCCCGGGGATTGGACCTCACGACCGACCTCTCCGACGCGACGCGCACCGCCGCGGCGACGATGCAGGCGTCGACGACCGGCGGCGCGAGCACGAAGGTGCACAAGATCCGCGGCGCGCGCATTCTCGTCGCCGAGGACAACGCGACCAACCAGCGCGTCGCCCAGCTGATCCTCGAAAGCGGCGGCCACCTCGTGACCCTGGTCGACAACGGAGAAGCGGCGCTCGATGCGCTGGAGCGCGGCGGCTTCGATCTCGCGCTTTTCGACCTCTCGATGCCGGTCGTGTCCGGCCTCGAGGCGCTCAAGCTCTACCGCTTCACGACGTCCCGCCCGATCCCGGTGCTCATCTTGTCGGCGAACGTGACCACCGAGGCGATCGCGGAGTGCGAACGCGCCGGCGCCGCGGAGTTCATGCCGAAGCCGCTTCGGGCCTCGCTCTTGCTCGACGCGGTCGAGCGCCATCTCGCAACGGACGCCGACCGCGCGGCGGCGCCCCCGCCCGAACGCGTCGAGGACCGCCCGTCGCTCACGGTCGTCGAGACGCCGCCGCTCGACCCGTCGGTGCTTTCCGACCTCGTGAAACTGTCCACCGACCCGTCGTTCATCGATCGCCTGCTGCGCGGCTTCAAGGGCGATACCGAGCGCCTGGTGCGCGAGATCGGCGACGCGCTGGCGTCGCGCCGCTATGACCTCGCGAAGGATGCCGCGCACGCGCTCAAGGGCGGGGCGGCGTCGGTCGGTGCGATGCAACTGTTCCAGATCGCCTCGCGCATCGACAAGGCGGCGCACGAGCAGTTGCGGCTGCGCGCGGTTCCCTGGACCGAGGAACTGGTCAGCGCGGCGAACCGCGCGCGACTCGCGATCGACGAGCACCTCGACGCACGCCGGCAGCAGGGGCTGGGCGGCGGCGACGCGTAGCGGCACGACACGGACGGCGGCAACGGATGCGAACCGGCGGCGACCCCCCGCCGCCCTGCCGCATTCCCGCCGACGAGCCCGACCCGGTCCCTCCGCGCCCCGATGCCCGCCGCGTCGCGCGGCGGACACCGCATCGCCGTCGCTCAGTCGCCGAAACCGACGGCGAGCGGCACGACGTTCGTCGCCGCGCCTTCGGGCACCTGGATCCGCTGCTGCGCGCGCACCAGCCGGTCCATCATCCGGAGATCGCGCTCGGTGAGACGAAGCGCCGCATCGGCCCACACTTCGACGACGCGCACGAGTTCCTCGTGCGTGAGCGGATTCATCTCCTTCGCGATCGCCTCGATGCCGCGCCGGCCGTTGCCGGAGCGCTGGTGCTTGCGCACGTAGCTCTCGACCGCGGCCTCGCCGGTTCCGGTCGGCGTGATCACGTCGACCACGCCCAGGTCGTAGAGCTGGCGCGCCGTGTAGACCGCGCCGCTGGTGATCAACTCCTCCGTCGTGCGCCGGCCCACCTTGCGCGACAGGAAGCTGTACGCGCCCATGCCCGGGAAGAGGTTGAACAACACCTCCGGGAATCCCATCCGCGCGTCCTCCTCGGCGATCAGCACCGACGAGCCGAGCGCGCACTCGAAGCCGCCGCCCAACGCCTCGCCCTGCACGAGCGCGATCGTCGTCAGCGGAACGTTCGCGTTCTTCCACCAGCGGAAGAGGACATCGACGCAGGCGCGGCCGTAGTGCGCGAGCGTCGTGCGCTCGCGGCGCTCGATCGCTGCA
Source organism: Burkholderiales bacterium (assembly GCA_015075645.1). NCBI lineage: Bacteria > Pseudomonadati > Pseudomonadota > Betaproteobacteria > Burkholderiales > Burkholderiales bacterium. Next base: position 535,689 of record JABTUF010000002.1, read on the forward strand.
CGGAACAGCGCGAGGTCGCCGCCGAGATTGAACACGCCGGGCAGGCGCGACGCGATCACCGCATAGTGCACCGGCGCGACGCGCCCGCGCTCGTCCGCCATCGTGCCGCCCGAGTTCTCGATCGAGTCGACGTAGGCCGACAGGTCGGCGAGCAGATCGCGATTGAAGCAGGCGCGCGGCCGCGGGTTCATCCAGGCCCAGTAGATGCCGCGCTCGGCGTCGAAGCGCGTGTCGAGCTGGTCGTAACGGGGCTGCGAAAGATAGCGGGCTTCGGCAAAGGCGTTCATGCAAGGCTCCCTGGGGGTAGGAGATGTGGCGAGGGTGAAGGCGGATGCAGATGGGACGCCACGGATTGTGGCAAACAAGAATGGCCGGTGCAAACTGTCCATCGCCGGGATTACGCCGAATCAAGGAATTCCGCGGGGAAACTCGACCAAGGAACAACATGCTACTGCATATTGTAGCCTACTATATGTCTGCGACGAACCACCCCGCAGTCTCCGATTTCCACTACCGGTAGCGGTCCGACTCCCCGGGAACCACCACCGCCTGAAGCTGCAGCCCATGGCCCGGCGCGTCCCCGGCGACGGGGCGCGCGACGCCACGCCGCGTTCACCGCGGGCTACGCATGCCGTGCGGACGGGGACGACCGGCGGTGCGTCTCGGTGGACGCGGGTCCGGCTATGCCGGTGAGGCGTCGAGCACCCGCCACCGACCGTCGACGAGACCTTCGATCGGCCGGAACGAGGCCTTGTACGCCATCTTGGCGCTTTCGGCGATCCAGTAGCCCAGGTAGAGGTACGGCTGGCCGAGTTCGGCCGCGCGCCGGATCTGCCACAGGATGCTGTAGGTCCCGTAGCTCGTCGCCGTCGCTCCCGGCTCGAAGAACGTGTAGACCGACGAGAGGCCGTCGGCCAGCCGGTCGACGAGGCTCACGATCCGCAAATCCCGCCCTTCGCGGAACTCGACCAGGTCGGTGGCGACGTTGCTGTGGAGCAGGAAGTGCTGGTACTGCTCGCGGCTGTCCTGGTCCATGCCTCCGCCGGGATGGCGATGGCGCTGGTAGCGCAGGTACAGCGCGTAGTGCTCGGAGTCGTAGCCCAGTTCGCGCCGCGTCACCGTGAGCCCCGCGTGCGCACGCTGCACGCGACGCTGCGTCCGGTTCGGCCGGAACGACGCCACCGGCACGCGCACCGGCACGCACGCCCGGCAGTGGTCGCAGTACGGACGGTAGGTGAACGCGCCGCTGCGGCGAAAGCCGAGCCGGACGAGTTCGCCGTACACGCGCGTGTCGATCAGGTGCGACGGCGTGGCGACCTGCGAGCGCGCGAGCCGGTCCGGCAGGTAGCTGCACGGGTACGGCGCGGTCGCGTAGAACTGCAGCGACGCGAGCGGGAGGTCGTTGAGCTTGCTCACGGGGTCGTCGTGCCGTCGGTCGCCATCGTCCCCGCCTGCCAGGGGACCGGTGGCGCGTCGCAGTGTATCAACTGGGCGAGATGCGCCGCAAACGCGCGCCGGGCGATCGGCCGGGCGCCGAACGATGCGAGGTGGGCCGTCTGCTGCTGGCAGTCGACGAGCGGCACGCCGTCGCGCGCGAGCTTCCCGACGAGGTGGACGAGCGCGACTTTCGAGGCATCGGACTCCCGCGCGAACATCGACTCGCCGAAGAACACCCGGCCGAGCGCGATGCCGTAGAGCCCTCCCGCGAGCGTGTCCCCGCGCCACGCTTCGACCGAGTGCGCGTGGCCGGCGCGATGGAGCGCCGTGTAGGCACCGACCATCGCCGGCGTGATCCAGGTGCCCTGTTGCCCGGCGCGCGGTTCGGCGCAGGCTTCGATCACGCGCTCGAACGCGGTGTCGACGCGGATCTCGTATCGCCGTTCGCGCACGCGCCGCGCGAGCGAGCGCGACACGTGGAAGGCGTCGGTGAACAGCACCATGCGCGGGTCGGGGCTCCACCACAGCACCGGCTGGCCCTCGGAGTACCACGGGAAGATGCCCCGACGGTAGGCGGCGAGGAGGCGTGGCGCCGACAGCTCGCTCCCGGCGGCGAGCAACCCGTTCGGCGCCACGAGCGCGTGCTCGATCGGCGGGAAGGGATCGTCGGCGCGTAGCCAGATGGGCATGGGACGAAGGTGCGCTCGATCGAGCGGGTCAAGCCGTATCATGCGGCCATGCGCGATGGACCCGCACGCTCACGCTGCCCCTGGTGCGAAGGGAGCGCGGCCGAACGCGACTACCACGATCGCGAATGGGGCGTGCCCACGACCGACGAGGATGCGCTGTTCGAACTCCTGACGCTCGAAGGCGCGCAGGCCGGTCTCGCGTGGCGCACGATCCTCGCGAAGCGCGACGGCTACCGCAAGGCGTTCGCCGGGTTCGACCCGGCGCGCGTCGCGCGGTTCGATGCCCGCCGCATCGACCGCCTGGTCGCGGACCCGTCGATCGTACGCCACCGCGGCAAGATCGAGAGCGTCGTCGCCAATGCGAGGACGCTCGTGGCATTGCACCGCGCCGGGGGCTCGCTTCGCGCGCTCGTCTGGTCGGTCGTCGACGGCCTGCCGCGACAGCCGCGCTACGCGCCCGGCCAGCGGATCCCCGCACGCACCCCGCAGTCGGACGCGCTGGCGAGGCTCCTGGCGAAGCACGGCTTCCGTTTCGTCGGGAGCACGACCTGCCACGCGCTGATGCAGGCGGCCGGGCTCACCAACGACCACCTCCTCGACTGCTTCCGCCATGGCGAGGTCGCCGCCCTGGGTGCGCGCGCCGTGGCCATCCCGACGGGCCCCGCCGTCACGCCGGAGGCTGCGTGCGGGAGATCGCGCGCGTCGTCGGCGAGCGGAAGTCGCGCCGCCAGAGCACGACGAGGATGAGCCAGGTGAGCGCGGCGAACAGCGCCACGTGCAGGAACCAGCCCAGCGCCGCGAAGCCGAAGTAGTAGCTGCGCACGCCGCGGTTGAACTCGTCGCCGGCGAGCGTGTTGATGCGGGCGCACTTCTGCGCATGGTCCTCGAGTTCGTCGGGCGGGCGGGAGCGGTCGGGCGTCGCGCCGATCAGCGTCAGGAGCAGCGTGTACTGGCGGTGCGCCCAGGTGAACTTGAAATACGCGAACACGAACACGCCGATCAGCAGGAAGAGCTTCGCCTGGACCATCAGGCGCGACTGCCGCCCCGCGAACGGCAGGTCCTGCGCGAAACTCAGGATCGAGTCGAGCGCGCCGGCGGTCGCGATCAGCGCCGCGACGATGTAGATCGACGTGTTCGCGTAGAACGTCACGCTGTTGATCAGGTGACCGGTCAGCGCGGCGTCGAGGACCTTCTGGTCGCGCACCACCATCTGCCGCCCCCACTCGAGCCGCGCCTGGTGCATCAGCGCGCGCAGCCCGCGCGCGTGGTTCATCTCGCGGTCGGCGTAGAAGCTGTACCCGAACCACGCCGCCAGGAAGAACGCCAGCGCGAGCGCATCGGCGGGCGTGACCTGCAGGAGCAGCGGTTCGAGGGCTTGCACCGGAGGCTTCGGGGATGACGGGCGCCCGAAGTGTACGGTCCCGCGGCCGGTTTGTGCACGATGCACCGCGCCGTCCCGGAGGAAGGCGCCCGCTCCGGTAGAATCGCCCCCGCGCGCCCCGGTAGCTCAGTGGATAGAGCAGCCCCCTCCTAAGGGGCAGGTCGCACGTTCGATTCGTGTTCGGGGCGCCATCCGAAGGTCGGACGTTCGACCTCCGACGTTCAACGCTGCTCAGCAGCCCCCTTCCAGCGCCGGTGGACCCACCACCACTGCTCCGGATGGCGGACGACGAGGCGCTCGAGCGCGGCATTGCAGGCGCGCGTCACGGCGGCGACCTCGTCGCGCGGATCCTCGTTCGCGATCGGTTCGAGCGGACGCTCGAAGCGAAGCACGTGCGTGCCGTCGGTCTCGCGCCACGACGACGCCGGCATGATCGGCGCGCCGGTCGCCTGGGCGATGATCGCGAGACTGCGGAACGTGCCTGCGGGGTGGCCGAAGAAGTCGACGACGACCGCGTCTCGGCCGCGCGCATGCTGATCGAACGGGAACACGACGAGGTCGCCCGCTTCGAGGCGCCCGCACAGCGCATCGAGCGATCCGCGTTTCGGCAGCACGCCGAAGCCCGCGCGGACGAACCTTCGCGTGACGAGCGCCTCCAGCCAGCGCGGCTTGATCGCTCGCCGCACGAAGTGGAAGCGGCCGTACGCCTCCGGATACTTCTGCACGCCGGCGATCGTCGCGACCTCCCAGTTGCCGAAGTGGCCGGTCAGGATCAGGACGCCCTTGCCGCGCGCGTGCGTCTCCCACAACCCGCCGGGTTCGTCGAGGTTCTCGACCCGGACGAGCGCCTTCCGGGCCGCGGGCGAGAGCCACCGGAAGCGCAGGAACTCCCCGAGGAGGCGCGCGAGGTGCGCGTAATGCGCCTGCGCGATCCGCACGATTTCGGCCTCGCCGATGCGCCCGCCGTACACGCGACGCAGGTTTTCCAGCACGACTTCGCGCCGGAACGGGAGGAAGCGGTAGATGAACCGGCCGATCGCGGGGACCTCGAGCACCGCGCGCTCGCCCACCGCGACCGCGCTCGCGCGCGTCGCGTCGTGCGACATCGACAGTGCGATGCGCGCGATCCGGTAGCGACCCATCACCGTCTCCGCGACCGGGCTCGGCACGACCTGCGGCGCGCCGTAGGCGTCGCGCTCGACCGCGAAGTCCGCGGCGGCGATCGTCTCGAGCGCCGTCTCGCGCGGAAAGAGCTTGAGGCACGCCTCCTTCGCGGCGAAGCGTGCCGCGAGCGAGGCCGCGCGGCCGGGACCCTCGCCCGCGTCGGCGAGTTCGCGCGCCGAGAAGAGACGGGCCAGCGCAGCTTCGTCGTTGGCCTCGACGAGACGCGCGACGCGCGCGATCTCGATGGTGTCGATGCCGCAATGCTCGCCGGCCGGCGCGGCGGGAGCCTCGCTCGACATGCGCGGCCCGGGATCCGGCGCGTCAGGCGCGCTCGACCACGAGCGCCGCGTCGGTGCCCCCGAACCCGCGCGAGAGGACGAGCGCGATCCCGCTCCGGGACGTACGCGTCTCGCGCGCGACCGGCAGTGCCGCGAACTCGGGGTCGATGCGCTCGAGCACCGGGATGCCCGGCACGACGCCGCGGCCCAGCGCCTCGATCGCGAGCACGGTCTCGATCGCCCCGGCCGCCGCGATCAGGTGGCCGATCGCCCACTTGAACGCGGTCACCGGAGGCGCGTGCGCGCCGAACACGTCGAGGATGCCGCGCGCCTCGGAGCGGTCGGAGGCCGGAGTGCCGTTGCCATGCGCGACGATCATCCCGACCTCGCCCGCGGAGACGCCGGCCGAGTCCAGCGCCGCGCGGATCGCGCGCGCCGGTCCGTCGCCGTCGTCACGGATCGCGAGCAGTCCCTCGCTCTCGGTCGCGTGGCCCGCGCCCAAGACGCGGGCCAGCACCGGGGCGCCCCGCCGTTCCGCGGACTCCGCGGTCTCCACCACGACGGCGCCTGCGCCCTCGCCCATCAGGCTGCCGTCGCGCGACGCATCGAACGGCCGCAGCGACGACTTCGCGAGCAGCCCCGCGCCGTGGTAGTAGAAGACGTTCTGCGGCTCGATCGGCGTGTCGTGGCCGATGGCGACGGCGCGATCGGCCTCGCCGTTGGCGAGCCCCGCCGCGGCCTCCACGATCGCGAGCATGCCGCTGACGCTGTGGTTGGTGATGCAGGCGTTCGGCCCCTTGAGGCCGAAGCGGATGCCGACGTGGCAGAGCACGTTGTTCGGCAGCGACTTCAGGAGCCACATCGGGTTGACGCCGCTGCCGAGTTCGCGGCCGAACGCGGGGAGGTCCGCGCCGGTCTCGCCGATCAGCGGGAAGTAGTCGTACTGGTTCTGGAAGTTGCCGCCGCCGGAGCCCGCGTAGAGCGCCGTGCGCTCGGAGTAGCGCGCCGCATCGTCCTCGCCCAGGCCGTCGCGGTGCGCGGCGAGGCCCGACGCGCGCACCGCCTCCCCCGCCGCGTAGAGCCCGAACACGTCGGTGCGCCGGATGACCTTCAGGAGCTTGCGGTCGCCGGCGAGTGCTGCGGCGTTGTAGTCGGCGACTTCGGCGGCGATCGGCCGCGGGAAGTGCGTCACGTCGAACGAGGTGATCGGCGCGAGCGCGCTCCTGCCCGCGACCATCGCATCGACGATCTCCGCGGGCGAGCGGCCCGCTCCGCAGATCGCGCCCATGCCGGTCACGACGACCGCGGGGGTCATGCGGCCCCCTTCGCGTCGCGGGCCGCCGGCGGCAGATGCACGGAACGGGCCGGCGCGGCCGGATAGTCCGGGTGCCGGAACGCGAGGCTGCTGTTGCTGCCGCCGAATCCGAACGAGTTCGACAGCGCGACCCGCACCGGTTGCACACGCTCCCGCCCGGCGACGAGGTTGAGCGGGCAATCCGGGTCGGGGTGCGCGTAGTTGGCGTTGACCGGCAGCACGCCGTCGCGGATCGCGAGCGTGCACACGACCGCCTCCACCGCGCCGGCCGCCGCGATCAGGTGACCCATCGTGCTCTTGGTCGAACTGACCGGCACGCGCACGAGGTCGTCGCCGAACACCGCGCGCATCGCCGCACTCTCCGAGGCGTCGTTCATCGGCGTCGAGGTGCCGTGCGCGTTCACGTAGTCGACTTCCGCGGGCGTCGCGCCGGCGTCGGCGAGCGCCCAGCGCATCGCCTGGATCGGGCCGTCGCCCGACGGATGCGAATCGGTGATCCGGTACGACGAGAGCGAATTGCCGTCGCCGGCGAGTTCCGCGTAGATCCGCGCGCCGCGCGCCAGCGCGAGATCCCAGTCCTCCAGGACGACGAAGCCCGCGCCCTCGCCCAGCACGAAGCCGTTGCGCGTCGCGTCGAACGGCCGGCTCGCGCGCGCGGGCGCGTCGTTGTCGGCGGACACCGCGCCCAGCAGGCAGAAGCCGGCGAGCCCCACTGGATTGACCATCGAGTCGAATCCGCCCGCGAGCGCGCGGTCGACGCTGCCGCGGCGGATCATCTTGAGCGCCGTGCCGATCGCCTGGCCGCCCGACGCGCACGCCGTGTGCACCGAGGTCGCGTAGCCGCCGATGCCGAAGCGCCGGCCGAGGAGCGCGAGCCCCGCGGTCGTCTGGCTGCGGCAGAACACCATCGGATCGGCGCCGGTGTCGCTCGCGACGAGTCGCTCCGGGTCGACCGCTTCGCCGTCGCCGGCGGCGAGGCCGAGCGTCGAGAGTTCCGGCCAGGCCATGCCCATCATCCCGGTCCCGACCGCGAGGCCCCAGCGATCGCGTGTCGCCGCAGTCGGTCGCTCACTCGCGTCCGCCATCGCCTGGTCGGCCGCCGCGAGCGCGAAGGCGTGCGCGCGATTGGCGAACTTGAGGAGCCGCCGGTCGTCGATGACCGCACGCGGATCGAATCCCTTGACCTCGGCCGCGATGCGGGTCGAGAACCCCGACGCGTCGAAGATCGTGATCGGCGCCCCCTGGCTCCGCCCGGCGCGCAGCGTGGCCCAGGTCGACGCGACGTCGTTGCCGGCGGGCGTCACGAGCCCGATGCCCGTGATCGCCACCCGGCGCTTCGCGGTCATCGGTCGCGCTCCAGGCGCACGCGCGCGGTGGCGGCGGGACGGCCGTCCATCTTCGCGACCACGCGCGCCGACAGCGGATCGTCGCGGTCGACGTCGACGGCCACCGCGAGCGTCGCGCCCGGCGGCATGAACACGCGCACCTTGACGTCCTGCATGCCGACCACGCGATGACGGTCGCCGGCCATGCGCGCCGCCGCGTTCCCCAGGGCGTCCATCAGCAGCGTGGCCGGGAACACCGGCTTGCGCGGAAAGTGGTCGGTGAAGAACGGAGCGCCTGCGGGAATCGCGAGGTGCCCGCGAAGGCTGCTGCCCTCGTCGATCGTCTCGGCGGCGACCGCGGGCGCGTCGACGCCCGCGAATCGGTCCGGTGGCGCGCCCGGGCCGGTGAGCGTCGCGAAGTCCGAACGCAACGCGTCCGGCGCGTCGAACTCCTCGCTGGGCAGCATCGGACCGAGCGCATGTTCGAGGACCAGCGCGACCTCGCCTCCGACCGACGCCCTTCCGTGGTAGGCCACGTCGCTTCCGGTCGCGCTCTCCATGTCGACCTCGAGTTCGAGCGTGTCGCCCGGGCCGAACGGACGGCAGTACCGCGTCCCGCCGGCGAGCCCGGCGACCGGACGCATCCGGAAGTCGAACGCGCTCATCGCGGCCCAGGCGGCGAGCTGGCCGAGCGCCTCGGCCGCGAGGCTCGCGGGAAAGCGCGACGCGCCGGCGGGGACCGTGTAGCGGCCGCGCACCGGGGCGCCCGGCGCGTGCGCTTCGATGCGATCGACGAACGAGAACGCGCGGAAACGCCCGGCCATCGTGTTCCGGAGGCGATCAGCCCGGCGTGCCGGAGCGCTGTGCGCGGATCACGAGCTTGCAGAACGTCTCGGCCGTGAAGAGGCGCGGGATCTCCGCGACCTTGAGCGGGGTGCGGAAACGGTCGGCGGGGACCTCGGACAGGAACGCCTTGAGCTGGGCGAGTCCACGGTCGGTCACGATGCCCTTCTGCTCGAACTCGGCCTCGGACAACGCGCCGCGCGAGTCCTCGACGATCTTGCCGCGGGGGATCTTGATCTTGAACGCGCGCTCCAGCCGGAACACGAGGTCGAGGAAGTCGATCGACTCCGCGCCGAGGTCGTTGATGAGCGAACTCGAAGGCTCGACCTCGCCCTCGTCGCACCCGAGCGCGTCCGCGATGGTCGCCGAGACCTGCGGATAGACGGCGTCGATGTCCTGCTGCGTGATGGTGTTGTCGGCCATGGTGTTCACTCCATCTTGAATCCGCCGTCGACGTGCAGCACGGTGCCGGTCACGTAGCTCGCGCGGTCCGACGCGAGGAACCACACCGCGTCGGCGATCTCGCCCGCCGTTCCGTAGCGCCGCAGCAGGATGCGCTTTTTCGCCTCCTCGCCCGCGAGTTCGCGCACGTCCTTCGACATCTCGGTATCGATCACTCCCGGTGCCACCGCGTTCACGCGGATGCGCCGCGGACCGAGTTCGACCGCCAGCGCCCGCGTGAATGCCTCGATCGCTCCCTTGCTCGCCGCGTAGTTCGACTGGCCGCGCCCGCCGCGCGTCGCGGCGACCGAACTCAGGTTGACGATGCAGCCGGACCGGCGCGCGGTCATGTGCGGCGCCACCGCGCGGGTCACGTTGAACAGTCCGGTGACGTTGGTCTCGAGCACGGTGCGCACGTCGTCCGGCTCGAGCGCGACCAGCAGGTTATCACGGATCACTCCGGCGTTGTTCACGAGGACGTCGATGCGCTCGCAGCGCTCGATCACGCGCTCGACCGCCTGCACGCAGGCGTCCGGATCGCGCACGTCGACGCGGTCGGCGGCGACCTGCCTCCCGGCGGCGCGCGCCGTGTCGACGACCTCGCGCGCGGCCTCGTCGCTCGTCGCGTAGAGGAACGTCACGTCCATCCCGTCGGCGGCCAGCCGTTCGACGATCGCGCGGCCGATGCCGCGGCTCCCGCCGGTCACGAGCGCGGTCCTGCCGGCGAGTCCCGAGGGCACGCTCATCCGGACACCGCGAATCCGCCGTCGACGAAGAGCGTCGTGCCGTTGATCTTGTCGGCTTCCGGCAGACAGAGCAGGTAGATCGCGTCGGCGACGTCGGATGGGGCGAGCGTCGGCCCCGCGGGCGTGCGCGCCGCGTACTCGGCGAGGAGCGCATCCCGGTTGGGAAAGTAGCCGAGCGCGTCGGTGTCGACGACCCCGGCATTGACCGTGTTCACGCGGATGCCCGCGGGCCCCAGTTCCTGCGCGAGCGAGCGCACGAGCGCCTCGAGCGCGGCCTTCGAGGCTCCGACGAACCCGTAGTTCGGGATCGCTCGGTAGGCGCCGAGGCTCGACAGCGCGACGATGCGCCCGCCGTCCTTCATCCGGGGCGCGGCGTGCTGGGCGAGGAGCGCCAGCGCGAACGCGTTGATCTCCATGCACCAGCGCCAGTGCTTGAGCTTCATCTCCATCGCCGGCTTCAGCACCCCGGACGCGGCGTTGGACACGACGATGTCGAGACGCGGGAACGCGGCATCGAAAGCAGCGAACATCTCGTCGACGCTCTGTGGATCGCCGACGCTGCCCTGGATCGTCGCCGCGACGCGGCCGAGCGCGCGCACCTCGGTGGCGAGCGCTTCCGCGTCGTCGTGGCTGTTGTAGTAGTTGATCGCGACGTCGGCGCCCGCGCGCGCGAGCTTCAACGCGGTGGCACGGCCGATACCGCGCGCGCCTCCGGTGACGAGCGCGGTCTTGCCTGCGAGCGTAAGGTTCATCGACGGGACGGGCCGGGAGGCGCTGCGGTCGCGTGGGCCGTCATTCTAGGGCCTTCCCGCCCGGCCGCCCGCGACGGGTTTACCAACCCGGCCGCCTCCAATCGCCGGCCGGACGCGAGGTCGCGCTGGGCGCGCACCACGCGCTTCAGTTCGAGCACCCAGTGCCGCTTGACGCTGTGCCAGACGTCTGCCGCCCAGATCGTGCTGCCGCGGGCGGCTTCCGGCGGATCCTCGGGGGTGGGCGCACGTCCCGGAACATAGGACTCGATCCAGGCGCGCAGGCGGGGGTCCTGCAGGAGATCGGCCGTGACCGGGGCGAGCACGTGACTGGTGTCCGCGGGCAGCGCGACGTTGCGCACCTTCGCGGTGCCGGCGGCCACGTACGGGTTCGCGAACCGGGTCCCGGGGAAGGTCATCGCAAAGGGATCGAATTCGATGTCGAAGCCGGTGAATTCGACGACCGTGTCGGGAATCGTGCGCAGCGCCGGGAAGTCGTCCCACTGGTTGGGGAGGATGAACGACCAGCCCCCCGCGCCGAGCGCCGAAGCGTACGCCACCACCAGGCCGATCACCGGCCGGGCGCTGCCGGAGAACGGGTCGACGATGGTGTCGCGTGGTTCGGCCGCATCGGTCAGCGGATTCCAGACGGCGAGCGACGAGCGGTAGACGCCGGCGAGTTCCCTCAGCACCTTCACGACGTAGAGACCGCCCTGGCTGTGGCCGACGATCATCGGGCGCATCGCGTCCTGCTCGTACTGCCAGGCGGCGATGCCCGCGAGCCTCGGCGTGTAGGCGTAGGGACTGTACGACCAGTCGCCGTTGCCGGGATCGCGGATCCGCGTCTCCGGATAGCCCATGCCCGCGAGGAAGGTGCCGAACGAGGTCATCGCGAGGTACACCGGATAGACGCCGCCGTGGATCAGCATGATCCGCGGCGCAGGCGCCCCGGCGAGCACCTGCGCCACGTCGTCCGCGCTCACATGCTCTGGGTCGAGCGCGAGGATGCGATCGCCGAGTTCGCGCTCGATGCGCTGCGAGGAGAGCGCCGCGAACTCGCCCGGCCGCGGCTCGATCGGTTGGATCGGGAACGGCGGACTGGCCGCGCAGCCCGCGACCAACCACGCGGCGACGAACGCCCATGCGAGCGTTCGGGGGATGGCGACCCGGATCATGACAAGTGCTGGAGGGAGGCGACGAGCCGGTCGAGCGCAGCGCGCGCTTCCGGCTCCGCGACGACGGCGGGGCGGAAGGATACACCAAGCTCGAGCGAAGCCCCGGTGAACGTCGCGGCGACGACGATCGGCGCGAGCGGTCCGGTCGACACGCCGCGGCGGTAGCCCTCCGGACACCGACCCGCCTGCGGCGCCATCGCGTCCCACAGGCCGGGGAGCGACAGCGAGGTGACACCGGCCCACACCGGGTAGTGCTTCGCGAACAGCGAATCACGCATGTCGTCGCGCACCACGCGCCAGGCGAGCCCGGACAGCGCGATCGCGAGGAGCGAGCGCAGGTAGCGGCGCTTCGCGCGGACGTCGCGACTCTCCGCGTGCATCGCGCGCACGACGTCGTCCAAAGGCGCGCCCGCCGGATCGCGGTACGCCGCCCGGAACGACGACAGGAACTGGCCGAACACGCGCCCGGCCGGTCCCGCGCAGTCGCGGCGGATGTTGACGATCGACGCGACGCCGATCTCGTAGCGCCTGGCGCCGGGGGCGGGCTCCGGCCGCAGCGGCGCGACCGCCCGCGCCACCGCCGCCATCAGCACGTCGTTGCGGGTCGCGGCGCAGCGCTTCGCGACGCCGGCCATGCGCTCGACCGCGGCGGCGTCGAGGCTCGCCGTCAGGAACGCGTTGCGGCCGTCGCGTATCTCGAGGCCCGGCGCGCGCCGCGCCCGTTTCGCGCGCGCGGCGAGCCTTGGCAGGAGCGCCGCGGCCTCGACGCACCGCCAGGGGTGCCGGAGCACGAGACGCCGGTAGCGCGCCGGATGGCGCTCGAGGCGCACGGGCGGCGGCCCGCCGAGATAGCCCGCGCAGATCGCCCCCAGCAATGCCGCCGCCGAATCGCCGCCCGCGATCAGGTGGTCGTAGGCGAGCACGAGCCAGAACGCATCGACGTCGACGACGACGTGGAAGCGGAACGGGCAGTAGCCGCCGTCACGCGGAAACGCGGCTTCGAGCGTGCGTTCGATCGTCGCGCGCAGCGATTCGTCGACGGACGGAGCGGACCGCACGACGTCGAGCGCGACCTCGGCGGCTCCACCGCTCCACTCGTAGCGACCGCGCCGAGCATCGAGGACGTATCCGGCGAGTCCGGCCGCCTCCAGGGTCGCCGCGACCGTGCTGCGCAGCCTCGCCTCGTCGAGCGGCGCGTCCACGCGCGCCGCGTGCGCCGCGTTGTACGGATGGCGCGACCGCCACCGCAGCATCGTCGCCTGGAACAGGTTCAGCGCGCCGCGCATGTCAGTTCCGCGACCGGAGCGGCTGGGCCGCGCGCGCCGCCTCGTCGCACCACGCGCGCTTGATGTCGTACCACAGTTCCGCGGCGAGCATCAGGTTCGACGTGTCCGCCTCGGCGGGTTCGCGCGCATCGCTTCCCGGCCGGTAGTGCTCGATGAACTCGCGCGTCGCGCGCTCGCGCGCGAGATGCGCGGTCAGCGGCGCGCCGATGTGGCTCGTCGCCGCGGGCAGCACGACGTTGCGGACCCGCGCGCTGCCGATCGCCCGGTAGGGGTCTTCGTCGCCGGCGAACGAACCGGCGATCGGATCGAATGGAATCGTGAAGCCGGTGAACCGACGAACGCTGTCCGGAATCTCGCGCAGCACCCGCGCGAGTTCGAACTGCCCGCGCAGGTAGCGCGGCAACCGCCCGGTGGCGATCGCGGCGGCATAGGGGAGTCGCAGGTCCGTCACGCGAATCGCATCGCCGCTCAACGGATCGACGATGGCATCACGCGCCTCCGCGAGGCCGGTGCGCGGATCGACGACCGGGAGATCCCGACCGGCGAGACCCGCGAGCGCGCGCAGCGTGTCGATCACCACGCCACCGCCCTTGCTGTGGCCGACGAGCATCGGCCGCACGCCGTCGCGTTCGACCTGCCAGGCGAGCATGCCGGCGAGGACGCGGCCGTCGAGATCGCTGTCGGTGGTCAACTCGCCGGTGCGCGGATCGGCGAGCTGGCGCGCCGGGTAGCCCATCGCGGCCAGGAACTCGCCCAACGGCGCCATCGTCACGATGCCGAGCGAGCCCTGCAGCAGCACGATCCGCGGGGCGCGGTCGGCGGGGAGCGCCGCCGCGGCGAAGCGCTCCGGCCGCGCGCAATCGGGCAGCGGCGCCGCGTCCGCACAGGACCACGCCGGCACGCATGCGAGCACCGCGGCGACGATGCTAGCGGCTCGCGAACAGGCGCGGCAGGAAGCGGCCGGTCGAGCGGAGGTACGCGGCATACACCTCGCCGTGCGCCGCGAGGAGGTGGCGCTCCTCGTTGCGCGCCTTCAGGTGGAGGAGCGTGACGTTCACGAGCGCGACGGCGATCATCGGGACGGTCGGCAGCACGACCGCGCACGCGGCGACGAGCAGGATCGACAGCGCATAGATCGGGTGGCGGATCGAACGGTACATGCCGGTGGTGACGAGTTCGGTGCGCTCGCCGGGCGTGACCGCCATGCGCCAGCTCTTGCCCATGCGCTTCCAGCACTCGATCGTCGCGACGAGCGCCACGACGGCGACGATCCCCGCGAGGCCGCGCAGGTTCGCGTAGACGCCCTCGCGCGCCCACGCCGGCACCGACAGTTGCGGCGCGCGGCTGTGGCCGGCGATCATCGGCAGCGCCATCCAGAGCACGACCATCGGCACCCAGACGAACCACATCGCCTGCTCGAGCTTCTGCTGGGGGACGACGCCGGCGAACCGGCGGGTCCGGCGGCGCACGCGCCACGACATCGCGCCGACGATGAACCAGTAGATCCAGACGGACGCGGTGGCGGCGGTGAGTGGAAGGTCGTCCATGGGCGCCGCGGGTGCGGTCGACGCGAGCGGCCCGATTGTACCGTCGGCGAGCGGTGCGGCCTGCGCCCACGGCTCCGCGGCCTCGCCTATAATCGTGCGCCCCGCCGGGGCTCGCCCCGCGTTCAGGGAGTCCGATCCGTTGTCCACCGTCCGCTACCGCATCGCGCCGCGCGATCTCCGCGCGCACCTCTTCACGATCGAGTGCACGGTCGACGATCCGGACGGGGGCGGCCAGCGCTTCGTGCTGCCGACCTGGACGCCGGGAAGCTATCTGATCCGCGAGTTCGCGCGGCACGTCGTCGCGGTGCGCGCGAACGCGAACGGGGCACCGCTGCGCATCGCCAAGATCGCGAAGGACACCTGGCAGGTCGCCCCGGCCAGGGGTCCGGTCACGGTCGCGATCGACGTGTACGCGTTCGACCTGTCGGTGCGCACCGCCTACCTCGACGCGAACCGCGGCTTCTTCAACGGGTCCGCCGTGTTCCTCGCGCCCGAAGGCCGGGCGCAGCTTCCGTGCGAAGTCGAGATCGTCGCGCCCGACCACGCGGCCGGCGCGCGCTGGCGCGTGGCGACCACGCTGCCGCGCGACGGCGCCGCGCCGTGGGGTTTCGGACGCTACCGCGCCTCGAACTACGACGAGCTGGTCGACCATCCGGTCGAGATGGCCGACTTCCGCCACCTCGCGTTCGAGGCCGGCGGAGCGACGCACGACCTGGTCGTGAGCGGTCGCGTCGACTTCGACCACGCGCGCCTCTCCCGCGACCTCGCGCGCATCTGCCAGTGGCAGTGCGACCTCTTCGGCGGCGCGCCGTCGTCGCGCGCGCCGTTCGACCGCTACCTGTTCCAGGTGGCCGCCGTCCCCGACGGCTACGGCGGCCTCGAGCACCGGACGAGCACGAGCCTCGTCTGCGCGCGGCGCGCCCTGCCCTCGCGCGCGGTCGAGCGCATCGGCGACGAGTACCGCTCGTTCCTCGGGCTCGCGAGCCACGAGTACTTCCACCTGTGGAACGTCAAGCGCATCAAGCCGGCGGCGTTCTCGCCCTACGACCTCGCGCGCGAGGCGTACACGCGGCAGCTCTGGGCGTTCGAGGGCATCACGTCGTACTACGACGACCTCGCGCTCGTCCGCTCGGGCGTGATCGACGAGGCGAGTTACCTCGAACTCGTCGGGCGCACGCTGACCTCGGTGCTGCGCACGCCGGGCCGGCGGCTCCAGAGCGTCGCCGAGGCGAGCTTCGACGCCTGGATCAAGTTCTACCGGCAGGACGAGAACACGCCGAACGCGAACGTCAGCTACTACGCCAAGGGCGCGCTCGTCGCGCTCGCGCTCGACCTCACGCTGCGCGGCCGGGGCGCCTCGCTCGACGCGCTGATGCGCGCGCTGTGGCAGCGCCATGGCGTGACCGGCACGGGCGTGCCGGAGGACGGATGGCGGCGGCTCGCCGCGGAACTCGGCGGCCCCGACCTCGGGGCCTTCTTCGACGCGTACGTCGATGGCACCGACGAGTTGCCGCTCGACGGTCTCCTGGCCGAGCACGGCGTGAAGCTCGCGCTCCGTCCGGCCCAGGGCGCGAAGGACAAGGGTGGCACGCCCGGCAACGGCGAGCCGCCGGGGGCATCGCTCGGTGTCGCGCTCGCCGGAGACCTGCGGCTCCAGCACGTGTACCGCGGAGGCGCGGCGGAAGGCGCCGGGCTCGCGGCAGGCGACGTGCTGGTGGCGCTGGACGGCGTGCGGGCGTCCGCCGACCGGCTCGAAGCGTACGCGCGCGACGGTCGTCCCGGCGATCGGCTTCCGGTCCACGCGTTCCGTCGCGATGAACTCTTCGAGACGGAACTCGTCCTCGCGAAGCCGGCGGAGGACACCGCGTGGCTCGCGCTCGACCCCGGCGCCGGCGGCGACGCCGCCTCGCGTCGACGCGCGTGGCTCAACGGCGGCTGAGTCCCGTGCACCGGGCCCGTCGTCCATCGACGGACGCCGCGGACGAGCGCAGCTCCCGGCGAGCGCGTCAGGCGCGCACCGCGGGGTTGAGCGAGTAGCGGCCGGTGACCTTCGCTTCGGCGAGCACGTGGCCCCCCATCGCGCGGCGGACCTCGGCGAGGCCGAAGCGCCCCTCGACCGCGAGCCGGTCGACCGACAAGGCGAAGACCGTGAACGCGTAGTGGTGCACGATCGCGTCGTTCCACGGCGGACAGGGGCCGTCGTAGCCGTGGTAGTCGCCCGCCATCGCCGGGTCGCCCGCGAACCAGCCGGTGTAGTCGTTGATCCCCTGTCGTGCCCCGTGCTTCGCCGCGGGGCCGGGCTTGCCGCGCGCGGTCACGCCGTCGGAGTACTCGCCGCGCGCGATCGCGCTGAGCGAGCCCGGCAGGTCGATGAGGACCCAGTGGCAGAAATCGACCCGCGGCAGCGACGCGGGCACCACGCGCCCTTCACGGTTGACGTCGTCGCCGCGCGAGGGCACGTCCGGATCGATGCACAGGATCGCGAAGGATCGCGTGCCGGAGGGTGCGCCGCTCCAGGCGAGGTCGGGATTGCGGTTCGACGAGAGCGCGACATGCGTCGTCGCGTCCGGCCTCCCGAATGCGAACTCGGCGGGAATCGCGCCGCCGTCGGCGAATGCGGTCGTGGCGAGCTTCATCGTCGTTTCCTCCGGGTGGTTGGCCCGCTCCTCCGGGCGCTCGTCAACGCGACGGGGCCTGTCGCCTGCCCTCGCCGCCTTTCGGCGCGGCGCCGCGCAGCGCCTCGAGCGATGCCTTCTGCAACTCCATCGTCTTGATGCTCATCTGCAACATCGACAGGCTCATCGCGAGCCAGTTCTCGATGACGCGCAACTCCCCCAACTTCCGCTCGACTTCCGCGGGATCGAGCGTCGCGAACATCATCGCGGGGTTGGGGAACGGCATCGCTCCTGCGACCGGCGCGGGCGCCGCGGTGGGCGTCCCGGGCGGCGCGAACCCGGGTATCGGGACGCCGAGCGGATTCCACATCCGCTGCATGAACTCGAACGCCTGCTGGGGCGTCGGCAGGCCCGGCGGGGGCGCTGGGTCGTGGGGATTCGCGGTCATGGCGGCTCCGGGCGTCGTCGAGGTGGCCTTCGGCTGATATGCTCGCGCATGGCCGATGGCGGCGCAACCTTGCTCTCGAGGCTCGCAACGATCGTCGGTGGCGCGAACCTGCTCGCCGCGACGGCGGACGTCGCGCCCTACGTGACCGACTGGCGCGGCCGCTACCGCGGCGCCGCGCTCGCGGTGGTGCGGCCATCGTCGACCGCCGAAGTAGCCTCCGTCGTGCGCGCCTGCGCCGCAGCGGGCGCGCCGGTCGTGCCGCAAGGCGGCAACACCGGGCTGTGCGGCGGCGCCACGCCACGCGAGCGCGGCGACGAGGTCGTCGTCTCGCTCGCCCGCATGAACCGGGTCCGGTCGGTCGACGCCGACAACGCGACGCTGACCGTCGAGGCCGGCGCCACGCTCGCCGCCGTGCAGACCGTGGCGCAGGAGGCCGGCCTCGCGTTTCCGCTGTCGCTCGCCTCCGAGGGCTCCTGCACGATCGGCGGCAACCTCGCCACCAACGCCGGCGGCACCGCCGTGCTGCGCTACGGCAATGCGCGTGCCCTCGTGCTGGGCGTGGAGGTGGTGCTCGCCGACGGCAGCGTCCTCGACCTCCAGCGCTCGCTGCGCAAGGACAACACCGGCTACGACCTGAAGCACCTGTTCATCGGCGCCGAGGGCACGCTCGGCATCCTGACCGCGGCGGTCCTCGCGCTCCACGCCGCGCCGCGTACACGAACGACCGCGCTCGCCGCGCTCGCGAGCGTGGCCGATGCGGTGCGCCTGTTGCGCCGCGCGAAGCAGGCGCTCGGCGACCGGCTGGTCGGATTCGAACTGATGAGCGACATCGCGCTCGGCCTCTCGCGCAAGCACCATCCGGGCACGCCCGACCCGCTGCCCGGCCATCCGTGGTACGCGCTCCTGCAGGCCGACGACAGCGCCGAGGATCCGCGGCTCGCGGAACGCGTCGAGGCGATGCTCGCCGACGCGATCGAACGCGGCGAGGCGCGCGACGCCGCGGTGGCGCGCTCCGGAGCGCAGGCCGCGGCGATGTGGTCGGCGCGCGAGAACATCTCGGAGGGGCAGCGGCGCGAAGGCCCCAACCTCAAGCACGACATCGCGTTGCCGGTGTCGGCCATCCCCGGCTTCCTCGATGAGGCGGAGCGAAGGCTCGCGGCCGCGTTCCCGGGCGTGCGCTTCGTGGTCTTCGGTCACCTGGGCGACGGCAACCTGCACTACAACCTCTCGGCGCCCGAGGGGACGGAGCACGCGTCGTTCATCGCCCCCGCGAACCTCGAGCGCGCGCAGCGGATCGTGCACGACCTCGTCGCCGCCCGCGGGGGGTCGATCTCGGCCGAGCACGGCATCGGCCAGTTGAAGCGCGCGGAACTCGTCCGCACCAAGGCGCCGTTGGAAATCGCCGTCATGAAGCGAATCAAGGCGGCGCTCGACCCCGCGGGTATCCTCAACCCGGGAAAGGTGCTGTGATCCTGACATGGGCCGGCTGATCTTCTGGATCGTTCTCGCCTTCGTCGTGCTCCTAGCGGTGCGCCTCTACTCGTCCGCGCAGGCGAAGAAGCGGCGCGGAGAGGACGCCGCGCGCGGCATCGGAGGGCCGATGGTGCGCTGCACGAACTGCGGGGTGTTCCTGCCGCGCGCGGACGCGGTCGAGGCCACGGACGGCTTCCGGTGCCGGGAACCCGGCTGCCTGCCGCGATCGTAACGCCCCTGCGCCATGCCCGATCCCGCGCCGGCGATTCCCCCGTTCGAGCCCCCGCCGATGCCCGCGTCGGTCACCGACTCGGGGCGCCGCATCCTGTGGATCATCGGGCTCTACCGCGCGGTGTGCGGCGCGGCGCTCTTCGGCATCGCGCTCCTCATCGACCTCAAGGGCGTCGGCGCGATCGCGCCCAACGCGTTCATCACCGGCACCGCGCTCTACTTCATCTTCGGGCTCGCGGCGTTCGCGTGGGTGCAGATGGACCGGCTGCCGCTCGCGCTGCCGCACCTCGCGCTCGCGCTGCTCGCCGGCGACATCTTCTTCCTGTCGCTCGTGATCGCCGCGGGCGGCAACACGGTGGCGCCGATTCCGATCCTGCTGTTCCCGCAGCTCGCCGCGAGCGGCTGGCTCCTGCGCACGCAGACCGCGTTCTTCCACGCCGCGCTGGCGAGCGTCGCGCTGCTCGGGCTCGACATCTGGCGCGCGATCGAAGGCAGCATCGGCGGCGCGCAGATCGTGCAGACCGGCATCGTCGGCTTCGGCTACTTCGCGACGGTGGGCATCGCCGTCGCGCTCGGCCGCTACACCAAGGCCTCCGAGGACCTCGCCGCGCAGCGCGGCATCGACGTCGCGAACCTGGAGCAGGTCAACCGCCTCATCATCCAGGACATGCAGGACGGCGTGCTGGTCGTCGACCTGAACGGCGTCGTCCGCGGCCACAACGCGCAGGTCACGCGCCTCCTGGGGGGGTTCGGCCGGATGCGCGGCGGCATGCGGCTCGCCGAGTTCAGCGCCACGCTGCACGACTACTGGCGCCGCTGGCAGGACGACTTCACGATCCCGCTGCCCCCGTTCAAGGTCGAGGTGACGCAGCGGCTGCTCCGCGTCCGTCTGGTGCGCATCGGCTCGGGCTTGAACGGCGGCACGCTGATCTATCTCGAAGACCTCGGTCGCGCCCAGACCGAGGCGCAGCAGATGAAGCTCGCCGCGATGGGCCGGCTCACCGCGTCGATCGCGCACGAGGTGCGCAATCCGCTGTCCGCGATCAACCAGGCGGCGCAGCTCCTCGAGGAGGACGGCACCGTCGCGCCCGAGGGCCAGCGTCTGCTCGGCATGATCCGCAACAACACCAAGCGCATCGACCGCATCGTCGGCGAGGTGCTGCAGTTGAACCGCCGCGACCGCCAGCAGCCGGAAACCATCGCGCTGGGCGAGTTCCTCCGTTCGCTCGTCGACGAGATCGTGCAGGCGGAGCACATTCCGGCGGGCAGCGTCCAGATCGTCGTGCCCGACGACCTGGTCGTGATCTTCGACCGCGGCCACTTCAACCAGATCGTCTGGAACCTCGTGCGCAACGCCTGGCAGCACTGCCAGAAGTCCTCGGCGAGCGTCCGGCTGTCGGCGCGCGCCGGATACATGGGCGACGCGGTGATCCTCGAACTCGCCGACGACGGGCCGGGCATCCCGGCCGAGCTGCGCGCCCAGATCTTCGAGCCGTTCTTCACCACGCGCCCGGGCGGCACCGGACTCGGCCTGTACATCGCGCGCGAACTCGCCGACGCGAACGGCGCGACGCTCGAGCTCCTGCCGAAGTCGCCCGGCGCGCAGTTCCGCATGACGCTCAAACGTGCTTCGACGGCCGCGTTCGCGCCGGCGAACTGAACCAGGGGAGGATAACGTGAACCGCAGAGTCCGCACCCAACCGAAGGTGCTCGTCGTCGACGACGAGCCCGACCTGCTCGAGCTCCTCGAGCTCACGCTCTCCCGCATGGGGCTCGACACCGAGCGCGCGTCGACCGTCGCCGAGGCGATCGCCCAGCTCGACCGCGAGAGCTTCGACCTGTGCCTCACCGACATGCGGCTTCCCGACGGCGAGGGCTTGCGCGTGGTCGAGCACATCCACGAGCGTGGCCTCGACGTGCCGGTCGCGGTGATCACCGCGTTCGGCAGCGCCGAGAACGCGGTCGCCGCGCTCAAGGCGGGCGCGTTCGACTACCTCGCGAAGCCGGTGGCGCTCGAACAGCTGCGGGCGCTGGTGAAACAGGCGTTGAAGGTGCCCGACAAACAGCCCTCCGGCGCGAGCGCCGCCGCCACGCCGCTCCTCGGGCAGTCCGCCGCGATCGAGCAGGTGCGCGGCCTGATCGAGCGGCTCGCGAAGAGCCAGGCACCGGTGTTCGTCAACGGCGAGTCCGGCAGCGGCAAGGAACTCGCCGCCCGCATGATCCACCACGGCGGGCCGCGCGCCGCGCAGCCGTTCATCGCGGTGAACTGCGGCGCGATTCCCGAGCAGTTGATGGAGAGCGAGTTCTTCGGCTACCGCAAGGGCGCGTTCACCGGCGCGGACGGCGATCGCGACGGCTTCTTCCAGGCCGCGAACGGCGGAACGCTGTTCCTGGACGAGGTCGCCGACCTGCCGCTCGCGATGCAGGTGAAGCTCCTGCGCGCGATCCAGGAGAAGAAGGTCCGCAAGGTCGGCTCCACCGCCGAGGATCCGGTCGACGTGCGCATCATCAGCGCCACGCACAAGAAGCTCGCCGCGCTCGTCGATTCCGGCGCGTTCCGGCAGGACCTGTTCTACCGGCTCCACGTCATCGAACTCGCGATGCCGCCGCTGCGCGAGATGCAGGAGGACATCCCGCTCATCGCCAACGCGATCCTCGCGCGGCTCGCGCGCGGGCAGCCGGCGAAGCTCGAGCCCGACGCGCTCGCCGCGCTCGAGCGCTACGCGTTCCCGGGCAACGTGCGCGAACTCGAGAACATCCTGGAGCGAGGGCTGTCGCTCGCGGCGGATCCGCAGCACATCACCGCATCCGCATTGCACCTGACGCCGAGCGAGGACGAGGAGGACGCGGGCGTTCCGCCCGGAGAGAAGTGGCCGCTGCAGGACTACCTGGACCGCGTGGAGCGCCAGGCGATCAACGAGGCGCTCGAGAAGACGCGCTTCAACCGGACCGCCGCCGCGAAGCTCCTCGGCATCACGTTCCGGGCCATGCGCTACCGGATGGAGCGGCTGGGCATCAAGTGAACCGCGCGGCCCGTGGCGGGCGCGCGGAGGCAGCCGCCCCGCAGCCCGCCTATCGACGCGAGCGCGCCCGATCGCGCTTGGGGTCGCGCGGCTGCGAACTCATCTGCCCCATCACGGTCGTCGGATCCTCGTTCGCACGCATCTCCGCGCGGGTCGTCCGGCGATCCTTCGGCTTCGATTTGCGCAACCGTTCGTCGCGCGTGCGGGTGTACGCCTGCAGGCTGCGGCGGCGGCGCACGATCATCGTCCGCACGGCGACGAGCCCGGCGACGAGCGCGACCAGCACGGGAAGCCCGACGGCGAGGTCCATCCGTGCATTGTCGCATCGCCGAGCGCCGCGCGAAACGGGGACGGCGGCGGCGACCATCGCGGGCATTGCCGCATGACCGCGTCGCGCGACTTCGACCCGGCGGGCTGGCTCGCCGGTGCCCGCCGCGTTCCGTCGCCCAACGCCGACGAACGGCCTCCCGGCACCGAGGTCACGCTCGTGGTGATCCACGGCATCTCGCTTCCGCCCGGGGCGTTCGGGGGTGACGCCATCGATCGCCTCTTCACCAACCGCCTCGATCCCGCCCTCCATCCGGCCTTCGCCGCGGTCGCCTCGCTGAGGGTCTCGGCGCACTTCCTGATCCGCCGCGACGGTGCGCTCGTCCAGTTCGTGCCCTGCGCGATGCGGGCGTGGCATGCAGGCGTGTCGCGCTGGCGCGACCGGGAGCGCTGCAACGACTTCTCGATCGGCATCGAACTCGAGGGCACCGACGAGCGGCCCTACACCGCCCGGCAGTACCTGCGGCTCGCGGCCCTCGTCCGCCGCATCCGACGGCGCTGGCCGGCGGTCGAACTCGCCGGCCACAGCGACATCGCCCCGGGCCGCAAGACCGATCCCGGCCCGGCGTTCGACTGGGCCCGGCTCCGGACCCTCCTCGCCGCCTGACCCGGCCATGCGGGGCACGCCTGTGCCGTCCGTCGACCCGTTATAATGCTCGATTCCCCGGACGCGCCCCGGCGGCGCGCCCGGACCCCATGCAGCTCCTCGCCGACTACTTCCCGCTGATCCTGTTCTTCGTCGCGTACAAGGCGCAGGGCATCTACGCGGCCACGGCCGTGGCGATCGTCGCGTCCATCGGGCAGATCGCGTATTTCGCCTGGAAGCGGCGCATCTCCGCGGTGCACTGGCTCTCGTTCGCGATCATCGTCGTGTTCGGCGGCGCGACGCTCCTGCTGCAGGACGAGACTTTCATCAAGTGGAAGCCCACGGTGCTCTACGCGCTCTTCGGCCTGGTGCTCGCGGTGGGCAAGCTCGCGTTCCGGCGCGACCTGATCGCGGGCCTGCTCAAGGACGTGTCGCTGCCCGCGTCCGTCTGGTCGGCGGTGACCTGGTCCTGGGTCGGGTTCTTCGCGGCAATGGCGTTCGCCAACTGGTACGTCGCGTTCCATTTCCCGACCGACACCTGGGTCAATTTCAAGGTCTGGGGCGGCATCGGACTGGTCCTCGCGTTCGCGATCGCCCAGGGCCTCTGGCTCGCCCGGCACATGCAGGAAGTCCCCGCGCGCGAGGAGGCGCCGCATCGATGACCGCGCCGGACATCGCGCGCGCGATCGCCGAGCGGCTCGAACCGCTCGCCCCGGTGCATGTCGCGCTCGACGACCAGAGCGCCGCCCATGCGGGCCATGCCGGGGCGGCCGGCGGCGGCGGGCACTTTTCGCTGCTGGTCGTGTCAGAGGCGTTCACCGGGGCGGGGAGCCTCGCCCGGCACCGCCGCGTGATGGACCGGCTCTCCGACCTCTTTCCCCATCCGGTGCATGCGCTCTCGATCCGCGCCTGCACCCCCGACGAATACTTCACGTCCCACGAAAGGACCGTTCGATGACCCGTACCACGATCGCGCTCGCCGTCATGGCCGCGCTCGCCCTGCCTGCCGCCCACGCCCAGGCGCCCGCCGCGCCGAAGGCCGCCGCGGCGAAGGCCGCCGACTCCGGCAAGGCGCTCTACCCGCAGTCGACCTTCGATGCGGTGCTGAAGGACCGCGTGGCCCAGGGCCAGCCGGACTCGCCGGAACTCCGCGCGCTGATCCGCGAGGAACTCAACACGCGCGAACTCCTCGCCCGCGAAGCCCGCAAGAAGGGCCTCGACAAGTCCGCCGAAGTGAAGTCGCAGATGGACCTCGCGTCGCAGACCGTGCTCGTGCGCGCCTACGTCGCGGACTGGGTGAAGAACAATCCGATCCCGGAAGCCGACCTCCGCAAGGAATACGACGCGATCAAGAACCAGATCGGCGACAAGGAGTACAAGGTCGCGCACATCCTGGTCGACAACGAGCAGGATGCGAAGGACGTCATCACCGAACTGCAGAAGGGCGCCAAGTTCGCCGATCTCGCCAAGGCGCGATCGAAGGATCCGGGCTCGAAGGACAAGGGGGGCGACCTCGACTGGAACGCGCCGGCGAACTTCGTGAAGCCGTTCTCCGACGCGATGGTGAAGGCCGAGAAGGGCAAGTTCACGCCGCAGCCGGTGCAGACGCAGTTCGGCTGGCACGTGATCCTCGTCGAGGACGTCCGCGCCGCCAAGGTGCCCTCGTTCGACGAGGTGAAGCCGCAACTCGCGCAGCGCATGCAGGCGCAGCACCTCGACAAGTACTTCCGCGAGCTGCGCGCCAAGAACGGCGTCTGATCCCGCGGGAGCGCGGCATCGACGGGGCCGGCCCTTCGGGCTCCGCCCCGTTTTCCTTGCGGCCCCGGCCTGCGGCGCTGACCGGAGCGTCAGTCCCCGCCCGCGGAGCGTTCGATGGTATCGTTCGCGCTGGCCGCGGCCGCAGCGCCAGCCTTACGGGGCAGCGCGACGATTTCGCCGCGCGCAACGGGAGGACGTGCATGTCGATGATCCGCAATCCGAAGGAGTTCGGCTCGGGCTGTCTGTTCGCGCTCGCCGGACTCGCCGCGATCCTGATCGGATACGCCTACCCGGTGGGAACGGCGGCGCGCATGGGGCCGGGGTACTTCCCGCGCGCGCTCGGGATGATCCTGGTGGTGCTGGGCGCCGCCCTGATCGTGAAGGGATTGCGCACGCAGGGGGCGCGCATCTCGACCCCCACGCTGCAGCCGATCGCGATCGTGCTCGGCAGCGTCGTCCTCTTCGGAGTCACCGTCGTCCCGCTCGGCCTCGTCCTCGCGACGATCCTGCTCGTCGTGGCGTCGAGCGTCGCGAGCCACGAGTTCCGCTGGAAGGAGGCGCTGATCGCCTCGCTCGTGCTGGCGGTGTTCGTGGTCGTGGCGTTCACCTGGGGGCTCCAGTTGCAGTTGCCGACCTGGCCGCGGTTCATCACGGGAGCGTGACGCCATGGAGATCCTCCAGCACCTCGCGCTCGGATTCGAAGTCGCGCTCACGCTGCAGAACCTGCTCTACGCGTTCTTCGGCGTCCTGCTGGGTACGCTGATCGGCGTCCTGCCCGGCATCGGCCCGGTGCCGACGATCGCGATGCTGCTGCCGGTGACCTACGCGCTGCAGCCCGTCTCCGCGCTGATCATGCTCGCCGGCATCTACTACGGCGCGAGCTACGGCGGTTCGACGACCGCGATCCTCGTCAACCTGCCGGGCGAGTCGTCGTCGGTGGTGACCTGCATCGACGGCTACCAGATGGCGCGCCGCGGCAAGGCGGGAAAGGC
Source organism: Burkholderiales bacterium (assembly GCA_015075645.1). Lineage (NCBI taxonomy): Bacteria > Pseudomonadati > Pseudomonadota > Betaproteobacteria > Burkholderiales > Burkholderiales bacterium. The sequence continues at coordinate 561,518 of JABTUF010000002.1, forward strand.
GCTGTCGGTGGCGGCGATCGGGTCGTTCATCGCCGGCACCTTCGCGACGATCGTCATCGCCGGCTTCGCGCCGCCGCTCGCCGAGTTCGCGCTCAAGTTCGGTCCCGCCGAATACTTCTCGCTGATGGTCCTCGGCCTGCTCTCGGCGGTCGTGCTGGCGAGCGGCTCGCTCCTCAAGGCGATCGCGATGATCGTGCTGGGCCTTCTGCTCGGCATCGTCGGCACCGACGTCAACTCGGGGCTGCAGCGCTACACGTTCGGCGTTCCCGAGCTCTCCGACGGCATCGGGTTCGTGACCCTGGCGATGGGCCTCTTCGGTTTCGCCGAGATCATCGTCAACCTCGAGCAGCGCGGGCACCGCGAGGTGTTCACCGACAACGTGTCGGGCCTGTGGCTCAAGTGGCACGAGTTCAAGGAGGCGCTGCCGGCGATCGCGCGCGGCACCGGCATCGGATCGGTGCTCGGCATCCTGCCCGGCGGCGGCGCGATGCTCTCGGCGTTCGCCTCGTACACGGTCGAGAAGAAGATCTCCAAGGATCCTTCGCGCTTCGGCAAGGGCGCGATCGAGGGCGTCGCGGGTCCCGAGAGCGCGAACAACGCGGGCGCGCAGGCGTCTTTCATCCCGCTCCTCACGCTCGGCATCCCCGGCAACGCGGTGATGGCGCTGATGGTCGGCGCGATGACGATCCACAGCATCCAGCCCGGGCCGCAGGTGATGTCGTCGAACCCGCACCTCTTCTGGGGCCTGATCGCGTCGATGTGGATCGGCAACCTGATGCTCGTCGTGCTGAACCTGCCGATGATCGGCGTCTGGGTGAAGCTCCTCAAGGTGCCCTACCGGCTCCTCTACCCGGCGATCCTGCTGTTCTGCTGCATCGGCGTGTACAGCCTGCAGAACAACGTGTTCGACGTGCTGGCGGCGGCGGTGTTCGGCGCGCTGGGCTGGATCTTCGTCAAGCTCGAATGCGAGCCGGCGCCGCTGCTGCTGGGCTTCATCCTCGGCCCGATGATGGAGGAGAACCTGCGCCGGGCGCTCCTCCTGTCGCGCGGCGACCCGACGGTGTTCTTCACCCGACCGCTCTCGCTCGCGATGTTGATCGCTGCGGCGCTTCTCCTCCTCATCATCGTCCTGCCGGCGGTGCGCAAGACCCGGCAGGAAGCCTTCCAGGAGGAAGGGGCCTAGGGCCGGCGCACGGCGAGCCGCGGCAGGTAGAATCGAGGACCGCACCGGCGTTCCCGGCCCGAACGCCGCGACGCCGGCCGCGCCCCTCTCCGTCCACGCTCCGCAGGCCCATTCCCGTGCTCGACTGGTCGCTCCCCTACCCGTCCCGGCGCCAGCCGGTTCTCGCCCGCAACGTCGTCGCGACGAGCCAGCCGCTCGCCGCGCAGGCGGGCGCATCGATGATCGCGCGCGGCGGCAACGCGGTCGACGCGGCCCTCGCCGCAGCGATCACGCTGACCGTCGTCGAGCCGGTCAGCAACGGCATGGGTTCGGACCTCTTCGCCATCGTCTGGGACGGACGCGAACTCGTCGGACTCAACGCCTCCGGCCGCGCACCGGCGGCGACGAGCGCGGCGCGCTACGCCGGCAAGCCGGAGATGCCGCAGCGCGGATGGGAGCCGGTGACGATCCCCGGGGCGGTCTCGGGCTGGGTCGCGCTGTCGCAGCGCTTCGGCAAGCTGCCGTTCGCCGACCTGTTCGAGCCCGCGATCCGCTACGCGCGCGACGGCTGGATCGTCTCGCCGACGATCGCCGGACAGTGGGAGCGCGCGGCTGGCGTGTTGCCCCACGACCTGGGTTTCGCCGAGCACTTCCTGCCGCGCGGTCGCGCGCCGCGGGCCGGCGAGAGTTTCTCCTGCCCGCCGCAGGCGCGCACGCTCGAGACCATCGCGTCGACGAAGGGCGAAGCGTTCTACCGCGGCGCCCTCGCGCAGGCGATGGTCGCCGATGCCAGGCGGCACGGCGCGGTCCACACGCTCGAGGACTTCGCGCGCCACGGCGCCGACTGGGTCGTGCCGCTCGGGTTCGACTATCGGGGCACGACGGTCCACCAGATCCCGCCCAACGGCCAGGGCATCGCGACGCTGATCGCGCTCGGCATCCTCGAGTCGTTCGACCTCGCGCGCGAGGCGCCCGACAGTCTCGCGGCCCAGCATCGGGCGATCGAGGCGATGAAGCTCGCGTTCGCCGACGTCTACCACTACGTCGGGGACCCCTCGCACATGCGCGTGTCGCCGGACTCGCTCCTCGACCGCGCGTACCTCGCGTCGCGCGCGAAGCTCATCGACCCGAAGCGCGCGCAGGACTTCGGCCCCGGTACGCCGCCGTCGGGCGGCACCGTCTACCTCGCGGCCGGCGACGCGGACGGCACGATGGTGTCGCTCATCCAGTCGAACTACATGGGCTTCGGATCGGGCGTGGTCGTACCGGGGACCGGCATCAGCCTGCAGAACCGCGGCGCGGGCTTCACGCTCGAACCCGGCCACGCGAACGTGATCGCCGGCGGCAAGCGCCCGTACCACACGATCATCCCGGGCTTCCTCACGCGCGCGGGCGCGCCGCTCGCCGCGTTCGGCGTCATGGGCGGGCCGATCCAGCCGCAGGGGCACGTGCAGGCGCTCGTCCGCGTCCTCGACCGGGGCATGAACCCGCAGGCGGCGCTCGACGCTCCTCGCTGGCGCTGGAACCGCGAAGGCACGCTCGACCTCGAGCCGTCGATGGACGCCGACGTGCAGCGCGGCCTCGCCGCGCTCGGGCACCGCATCGTGCAGTCGGCGGACAGCTACATGGACTTCGGCGCCGGGCAGTTCGTCGTGAAGCTCGGCGACGGCTTCCTCGCGGCGTCCGATCCGAGGCGCGACGGGCAGGCGGTCGGCTTCTGACCCGCGCCGGTCAGCGAGCTCCCATCGACGCGCGCAGGTCCACGAGCAACCGGTCGATCGCGTCGACCCGCACCCATCCGAAGCGCGGGAACTCGATGTCGAGAATCACGTAGACGGTGAGCGCGAAGATCGCGGCGAAGCCCAGCTTGTGGATCCATGTGTATCCGCGCATTCCCGCGGCCTGGTATCCGGCGAGGAGCGCCGCGGCGAGCGCGAGCACCACGAGCATCGCGTAGACGATCGGCGGCGGATGGGTCCGCGTCGCGGCCACCCGCGTCGTCGTGATGTCGAACATCTGGTTCAGCGAGGGCACCAGCAGCATCTCCGCGGAAGGCTTCGCCTCGGGAAGGCGCACCGCCGCGAGCGAGCTGCGCCAGATTTCCGCCTGCAGTTCCTGCGAACGCAGGTACTCGGCGTTCGCCGCCGCGAGATCCGGCAGCTTCCGGTAGGTCGCGATGCGCGAATCGACGTAGCGGCGGAACTGCTCGCGCAGCGCCGGCTGGGCGGCCTCCGGCACGAGATCGACGCGCAGCCACGCGGTGCCGATCGCGTTCGCCTCGTCGACGACCTGCGTGCGCCGCGCGTCGAAGCGTTCGAGCCCGCCGGAGAACGTGAACGCCACCAGGAGGCCGAGCAGCGCGAAGATCGCGGTCTCGAGCGATCCGACGCCGCCGTGTCCCTCCGGCCCATGGCGCGCGATCGCACGCTCGCCGAGCAGGCGTCCCAGCCGCAGGCAGGCCAGGATGCCGGCGAAGAGCGAAGCCGCGACGAGGGTGCCGAGGCTTGCGAGGTCGAATCCCGAGAGCATGCGTTCCTCCGGCGAGTCAGCGCAGGATCGAACCGGTGACCGGATTGGGCCGGAACACCGTGCAACCCTTGAGGCCCAGTTCGTACGCGCGTCGGTAGATCGCGGCGAACGCGTCGATCCCGATTCCGGCGTCGACGTTGGTCGTCTTCGAGATCGCGTTGTCGACGTGCGGCTGCAGCGCCGCCTGCATCAGGAGCTGCGCCTCCGGCCCGATCGCGGTCGCGGTCACGAACGCCTCAGGGGTCGGCTCGCCCGCCTTCGCCTGAGCGCGCCAGGCGAGGAGCGCGGGACAGGCGGTCGCGACCTCTTCGAACCGCCCGTCGTCCTGCCGCACGCGACGAGTCCCCTCGAGCGCGAAGATCGGCTCGATGCCCGACGACACGCCGCCGGCCAGCACGCTGATCGTGCCGGCGGGCGCGATCGCCGCCAGGTGGCTGTTGCGGATGCCGTGCTTCGCGATGCCGTCGCGCAGTTCGCGCGGCAGCCGCGCGACGAACGGGGCGGCGAGGTAGGGTTCGCGCTCGAAACGCGGAAACGGCGCGCCGTGCTCGCGCGCGAGTTCGATCGACGCGGCGTAGGCGTGCTCGGTGATCGTGCGCATCGCGAGCGCGGCCAAGTCGCGCCCCTCCGGCATGTCGTAGCGCAGCGAGAGCATCGCCAGCGCGTCGCCGAGCCCGGTGATCCCGAGCCCGAGGCGCCGCGACGAACGTCCCTGCTCGGCCTGCCGCGGCACCGGAAAGTTCGTCACCGACCAGACGTTGTCGAGCATCCGCACCGCGAGCGGCACCAGTGCGGCGATGCCCTCGAGGTCGAGGCGCGCGCGCGGCGTGAACGCGTCGCGCACGAACGCCGCCAGGTTGATCGATCCCAGATCGCAGGCCCCGTACGGCGGCAACGGGATCTCGCCGCAGGGATTGGTCGCGCTGATCGTCTCGCAGTACGCGAGGTTGTCCTCGGCCCGGATGCGGTCGATGAACAGGACGCCGGGCTCCGCCGAAGCGTAGGCGCCGCCGACGATCGCATCCCACAGGTCGCGCGCGCGGATGTCGCGGTCCGCCGGAAAGCGCGGGAACGCGAGACGCCACCGGCCGTCGTCCGCGACGGCGCGCATGAACGCGTCGTAGACCAGCACCGACACGTTGAAGTGCGTGAGCTTGCCCGCCACGCGCTTCGCCGCGACGAACGCGTGGATGTCCGGGTGGTCGCAGGCCATCACGCCCATCATCGCGCCGCGCCGCGGACTGCCGTCGGTGACCGTGGCGCACATCTGCTCCCAGAGCTGCATGAACGACACCGGGCCGGACGAGCGCCCGCCGGTCGCGCTGGTGCTCGCCCCCTTCGGCCGGAGCGGCGAGAAGTCGGTACCGACGCCGCCGCCCTGCTGCAGCGTGATCGCCGCCTCGTGCAACGCGCGGAAGATGCCTTCGAGCGAGTCGTCGAGCGTGCCCATGACGAAGCAGTTCATCAGCGTCACGCGCCGCCCGGTGCCCGCGCCGGCGAGGATCCGGCCGCCGGGCAGGAAGCGGAAGCCTTCGAGCGCGTCCCGGAAGCGCCGCGCCCACAGGTCGCGGTCGTGCCGCTCGGCCTCCGCGAGCGCGCCGGCGACACGGTCGAAGGTCGCGTCGATCGAACCTTCGTCCTCGAAACGGTAGCGCGAGCGCCAGACGTGCGCGGCGAGCGGATTGGCGAGCGTGGTCATCGTCGTAACCGCGGAGCCGGCGCCGGAAGGCGTTCGCGGCGACCCCGCTGCGCAGTTCACCTGCGCTGGCGTTGTTTCACGATCGAGAGCGGGAGCATCTCCGGCAGGTCGACACGCCGGCGTCCCTTCTCGGGCGCGCGCAGCGGCTCGACCGCCTTCATCGTCGCGAGCGAGCGTTTCGCCAGCGCCTGGTAGTGCCCGGTGCCCTCGGCCTTCCACGCGAGCTCGGTGTCGGTCAACGCGCGCACGACCTTCGCCGGAATGCCGGCGACCAGCGTGCGCGGCGGGATCACCATCTGCGCCTTCACGAACGCCATCGCCGCGACGATCGCCGACTCGCCGACGACCGCGTGGTCGTTCACCACCGCGTTCATGCCGACGAGCGCGTTGCGCTGGACCGTGCAGCCGTGCAGCACCGCGCCGTGGCCGATGTGTCCGTCCTCCTCGACGACCGTTCCCAGGCCCGGGAAGCCGTGCAGGATGCACGAGTCCTGCACGTTCGCGCCCGCGCGGATCTCGATGTGGCCGAAGTCGCCGCGCAGCGACGCGCAGGGACCGATGTAGCAGCCCGGACCCACGATCACGTCGCCGATCAGCACCGCCGACGGGTGCACGTAGGCCGCAGGATCGACCACCGGCGTCATGCCGTCGATCGCGTACACCTTGAGCGTCATCGAACTCTCCCGCCGGTACCGGTCCGGCGCCGGATCACGGAGACAAGCTTACCGCAGCGCGGCGCGCGCGTTCTCGAACATGCGGAACCAGGGCGAGGTCTCGCCCCAGCCGCGCGGCGCCCACGAGAGTTGCGCCGTGCGCCAGACCCGCTCGGGATGCGGCATCAGGATCGTGAACCGGCCGTCGGCGGTCGTGAGGCCGGTGATGCCTTCGGGCGAACCGTTCGGGTTGTGCGGGTAGGTCGCCGCGGGCCGGCCGTGGCCGTCGATGAAGACGAGCGACACCAGGTCGCGTGCCGCGGCGAGCTCTGCATCGTCGCGGAACTCCGCGAGGCCCTCGCCGTGCGCGGTCGCGACCGGCAGGCGGCTCCCCTCCATGCCGCGAAAGAAGAGCGACGGCGAGCGTCTAATCTCGACCTCGACCAATCGCGCCTCGAACTGCTCGGAGCGGTTGCGCACGAAGCGCGGCCAGTGCCCGGCTCCGGGGATGAGCGAGCCGAGCGCGCTCATCATCTGGCAGCCGTTGCACACGCCGAGCGCGAACGCGTCGCCGCGCGCGAAGAACGCGCCGAACATGTCGGCGAGCCTCGGGTCGAACAGGATCGACTTCGCCCAGCCTTCGCCTGCGCCGAGCACGTCGCCGTAGGAGAACCCGCCGCAGGCGACGAAGCCCGCGTACCCGGCGAGCGTCCGGCGACCGGAGGACAAATCGGTCATCGTCACGTCGTGCGCCTCGAAGCCCGCGCGGTCGAACGCGGCGGCCATCTCGACCTGCCCGTTGACGCCCTGCTCGCGCAGCACGGCGACCCTCGGCCGCGCCCCGCCGCCGACGAACGGCGCGGCGTTCCGCGTGCCGGGATCGAAGGTCACCGCGGGTGCGAGTCCGGCGTCGTGCACGTCCCCGATGCGCGCGTGCTCCTGGTCGGCGGCTTCCGGCAGGTCGCGCATCCGCTGCATCGCGTGGGTGAGCGACGACCACTCGCGATGCAGGTCGATGCGCTTGACGTCGAGCAAGACCTCGCCCGCGCGCATCGCGCGGATGCGGTCGTGTCCCGCGATCGACGCGATCGAGCAAGCGGCGAGACCGGCGGAGCGCGCATCGCGGATCGCCCGCTCCGCCTCCGCGGCCGGAACCTGCACGACGGCACCGATCTCTTCGGCGAACAGGACCGCGCGCGGGTCGCTCGCGAATCCGTCGAGCGCGATGTCGAGGCCGGTCCGGGAGGCGAACGCCATCTCCGCGAGCGACGCGAACACGCCGCCGTCGCCGACGTCGTGGTAGGCGAGAAGCGCGCCACGCGCGCGCAGCGTGCGCAGCGCTGCGAGGAAAGCGGCGAGCGCGCCGGGCGTGACGTCCGGCGCCTCGTGGCCGAGCTGGCCCGTCACCTGGGCGAGCGCGCTCGCGCCCAGCCGGTGGCTGCCGGGCATCGCCTGGATCCAGACGAGCGCGGTCGGTGCGTCGCGCACGAGGAGCGGAGTCGCGGTCGCCCGCACATCGTCGACCGGTGCGAACGCGGTCACGACGAGCGACACCGGGGCGGTCACCGCCTTGTCCACGCCGCCGTCGGGCCACGCGGTACGCATCGACATCGAGTCCTTGCCGACCGGGATCGACACGCCGAGCGCGATGCAGAACTCGCTTACGGCTCGCACCGTGTCGAAGAGCACGGCGTCCTCGCCCGGGTGCCCGGAGGGCGCCATCCAGTTCGCCGAGAGCTTCACGCGATCGAGCGCGACGTCGGCCGCCGCGAGATTGGTGATGGCCTCGGCCAGCGCGATGCGTCCCGACGCCGGTCCGTCGAGCAGCGCGAGCGGCGTACGCTCGCCCATCGCCATCGCTTCGCCCGCGTGGCCGGCGAAGTCCATCAGCGTCACCGCGACGTCGGCCACCGGGACCTGCCAGGGCCCGACCATCGGATCGCGCGCGCACAGGCCGCCCACCGTGCGGTCGCCGATCGTGACGAGGAAGGTCTTGTCGGCGACGGCCGGGAACCGCAGCACGCGACGCGCCGCCTCGTCCAAGGACAGCGCACCGAGGTCGAGCGGCGCCGGGTGCCGCTCGACGCGCGTCGCCTCGCGCGTCATGCGCGGCGCCTTGCCGAGGATCACCTCGAGCGGCACGTCCACCGGGCGATTGCCGAACACCGGATCGTCGACCACCAGACGTCCGTCGCCGCGCGCGCGGCCGACGACCGCGTAGGGGCAGCGCTCGCGCGCACAGATCGCGTCGAAGCGTGCGAGGTCCACGGGTGCGATCGCGAGGACGTAGCGCTCCTGCGCCTCGTTGCACCAGATCTCGCGCGGCGACATGCCGCTCTCGCCGGAGGGCACCGCACGCAGGTCGAACCCGCCGCCCGCGCCGCCGCCGTGGACGAGTTCGGGCAGTGCGTTCGACAGCCCGCCCGCGCCGACGTCGTGGATCGACAGGATCGGGTTGTCGTCTCCCGACTGCCAGCAGCGGTCGATCACCTCCTGCGCGCGGCGCTGGATCTCGGCGTTCCCGCGCTGCACCGAATCGAAGTCGAGGTCGGCGGCGTTCGCGCCGGTGGCCATCGACGAGGCCGCGCCGCCGCCGAGGCCGATCAGCAGGCCCGGCCCCCCGAGCTGGACGAGGAGCGTGCCGTCGGCGAGCGCGTGCTTGTGCGTGTGCCGCGCGTCGATGTTGCCGAGCCCGCCGGCGATCATGATCGGCTTGTGGTAGCCGCGGACCTCGCCGTCGACCTCGAGCTCGAAGGTCCGGAAGTAGCCGCCGAGGTTGGGCCGGCCGAACTCGTTGTTGAACGACGCCGCGCCGATCGGTGCCTCCAGCATGATCGCGAGCGGCGAGGCGATGCGGTCGGGCTTGTCGAGCGGCCCTTCCCAGGGCTCGATCCGGCCGGGCAGGCGCAGGTGCGACACCGTGTATCCGGTGACTCCCGCCTTCGGCTTCGCGCCGGTGCCGGTCGCCCCTTCGTCGCGGATCTCGCCGCCCGAGCCGGTCGCCGCCCCCGGGAACGGCGCGATCGCGGTCGGATGGTTGTGGGTCTCGACCTTCAAGAGCGTGTGCGCGAGCGCGGCGTGCGCGGCGTAGCGGCCCTCGGCGTCCGGGTGGAAGCGCGCGACGCGATGCCCCTCCATGACCGCCGCGTTGTCCGAGTACGCGACCACCGTGCGGCGCGGGTGCGCGGCGTGCGTGTCGCGGATCATCGCGAACAGGCTCTTCGGCTGCGGCGCGTCGTCGATCACCCAGCTCGCGTTGAAGATCTTGTGCCGGCAGTGCTCGGAGTTCGCCTGCGCGAACATCATCAGCTCGACGTCGGTCGGGTCGCGGCCGAGCGCGCGGAAGCTCGCGTCGAGGTAGTCGATCTCGTCGCCGGCGAGCGCGAGTCCGAGGTCGCGGTTCGCGCGCACGAGCGCGTCGCGTCCCTCGTCCAGCAGCGGGATCGAGGCGAGCGGGCGCGGCTCCACCTGCGCGAACAGCACGCGCGCGTCATCGGGAGAGGCCAGCACCGACTCGGTCATGCGGTCGTGGACGAGCGGCAGCAGTGCGTCGCGGTCCTCGCGCGAGAACGTCGATCGCTCGCGCAGCGTGACGTGCCAGTCGACGCCGCGCTCGATGCGCCGGACGGCGCCGAGTCCGCAGTTGTGCGCGATGTCGGTCGCCTTCGACGACCACGGAGAGATCGTGCCGGGCCGGGGGACGACGACGAAGTCAGGCGGGCGCGGTGACGCGCCGACTTCGCGCGGCCCGTAGGTCAGCAGCCGCTCGAGGACGTCGCGCCCCCGCGCGTCGAGCGGACCGGAGAGGTCGACGTAGTGACGGTAGCGCGCCGCGAGCCCGACGATGGCCGCCGCCGGCCGGGCGGCCACGAGCGCTTCGAGGAGCTTGGCGAGCCGGAAGGACGAGACGGCGCGGCGGCCGGGCAGCGCGAGGAAGTCGGGCATCGCGGGGAGAATTCGCTGGAACGCGAATTCTACCGGACGCGCGGCACGGGGCTCAGCCCTTCCCGAACACCTCGTTCAGCTGCTGCGTCACCCGCACGAAGGTCGTGCGCTTCGACAGTTCGCGCAATCGCCGCGCGCCGACGTAGGTGCACGCCGAGCGCACGCCGCCGAGGATCTCCTGCGCGGTCTCCGCCACCGGCCCGCGGTAGGGAATCAGCACGTCCTTCCCCTCGGCCGCCCGGTACTTCGCGACGCCGCCGGCGTACTTGTCCATCGCCATCCGGCTGCTCATGCCGTAGAAGCGCATGAAACGCCTGCCGTCCTCTTCGACCACGTCGCCCGCGGACTCGTCGTGACCGGCGAGCATCCCGCCCAGCATCACGAAGTCGGCGCCGCCGCCGAACGCCTTCGCGATGTCGCCGGGCGTCGCGCAGCCGCCGTCGGCGCAGATGTGACCTTCGAGGCCGTGCGCCGCATCGGCGCATTCGATGATCGCCGAGAGTTGCGGATAACCCACGCCGGTCATCTTGCGCGTCGTGCAGACCGAACCCGGGCCGATCCCGACCTTGACGATGTCGGCGCCCGACAGGATCAGCTCCTCGGTCATCTCGCCGGTCACGACGTTGCCGGCCATGATGACGAGGTACGGATAGGCGGCACGGACCCTGGCGACGAAGCGCACGAAACTCTCGGTGTAGCCGTTCGCGACGTCGATGCACAGGTAGCGGACGGCCGAATCCGCGCCCTTGCCCGCCCTGGCCATCACCGCGTGCAGCTTCTCCTCGTCGGCCTCCTGGATGCCCATCGAGACGAACGCGGCGCTCTTGCGCTCGAGCGCGCTGAAGAACGCGACGATCTCGTCGACGCCGTAGTGCTTGTGCAGCGCGACCGAGAGCCGAAACGGTTCGAGCGCGCCGGCCATCTCGAAGGTGCCGGTCGAGTCCATGTTCGACGCGACGATCGGGATGCCGGAGTACTCGGTGCCGGTGTGCCGGAACCGGAACTCGCGCGAGATGTCGACCTGCGAGCGCGTCGTCAATGTCGAGCGCTTGGGCCGAATCAGCACGTCCTTAAAGTCGAGCTTGACGTCGTTCTCGATGCGCATCGATCGTCCTCGCGTTTCCGGTGCGGCCGGAAAAAACGCCGGGCCGCCACGGGGCGGGTCCGACGTCGGGCGATTCTACTCCGTTGCCGATCCGCTTCGGGTCGGCACTGCGGCCGAAGGGCGTTCGGGGGTTCGCGGCGAGGAGCGTCCGACAGAAGTCGGACCTGCGTGGAGGACGTGGCGGCGTGGGGTCCTCGCAGGTCAGGCTTCAGTAGCCTGACGGGGTGCGCCGCGCCGATGCGAAAGGCGTTCGGCTGAAGCCGAACCAACGTGCGACCGGAGGCGCACGCATCGCCGGTATGATGGCGCATGGCCCAGTCCCCGATCCGGCACCTCCTCGATCGCAACCGCGCCTGGGCGGCCGAGATCAGCGCCCGGCGACCGGACTTCTTTCGCCGGCTCGCCGCGCAGCAGGCGCCGCGCTACCTGTGGATCGGCTGCGCCGACAGCCGAGTTCCGGCGAACCAGATCGTCGACCTCGATCCAGGTGAACTCTTCGTCCACCGCAACGTCGCGAACGTCGTCGTCCACACCGACTTCAACTGCCTGTCGGTGCTCCAGTTCGCGATCGACGTGCTGAAGGTCGAACATGTCCTGGTCGTCGGCCACTACGGCTGCGGCGGCATCCGCGCCGCGCTCGGCGATTCGGCGCACGGGCTCATCGACAACTGGCTCCGCCACGTGCAGGACGTCGCGGTGCGCCATCGCGACCTCCTCGCCCGCGCGGCGGACGACGATGCGCGCGTCGACCGGCTGTGCGAACTGAACGTGGTCGAGCAGGTCGGCAACGTCGCGCGCACGACCATCGTGCAGGAGGCGTGGGCGCGCGGCCAGGCCGTCACGCTGCACGGTTTCGTCTACGGGCTCGCCGACGGCCTCTTGCGCGATCTCGGCGTGGGGGCCGCCTCGATGGCGGACATCGAGCGGAACTACCCGGGCGCGATCGCTCGCCGCCTGCCGTAGCCCTGCCGGCGCCGGCGCATCGCGCCGCCCGCGGCGTGCGCTCAGTGGTGCAGGATCTTCGCCAGGAACTGCTGCGCACGCTCGCTGCGCGGCTTGCCGAAGAAGTCGTCCTTCGTCGCGTCCTCGACGATCTGGCCCTTGTCCATGAAGATGACGCGGTTGGCGACCTTGTTCGCGAACCCCATCTCGTGGGTGACGACCATCATCGTCATGCCTTCCTTCGCGAGGCCGACCATCACGTCGAGCACCTCGTTGATCATCTCCGGGTCGAGCGCCGAGGTCGGCTCGTCGAACAGCATGCAGATCGGGTCCATCGAGAGCGCCCGGGCGATCGCGACGCGCTGCTGCTGGCCGCCCGAGAGCTGCCCGGGGAACTTGTCCTTCTGCTCGATCAGGCCGACGCGGTCGAGGTACTTGAGCCCGCGCGTGCGCGCCTCCTCCTCGGTCCGGCCGAGCACCTTGACCTGCCCGAGCGTCAGGTTCTGCGTGATCGTCAGGTGCGGGAACAGCTCGAAGTGCTGGAACACCATGCCGACGCGCGAGCGGAGCTTCGGCAGGTCGGTCTTCGGGTCGTTGACCGCAATGCCGTCGACGTGGATCGAGCCCTTCTGGAACGGCTCGAGCGCGTTCACCACCTTGATCAGCGTCGACTTGCCCGATCCGGACGGGCCGCAGACGACGATCACCTCGCCCTTGTTCACGCTGGTCGTGCAGCCGTTCAGCACCTGGAAGCTGCCGTACCACTTGGATACGTCCTTCATTTCGATCATGGCCATCGCGGGCGGCTCCCTATCGGACGATTGCGATCTTCTGCTGCAGCCGCTTGACCAGCAGCGACAGGCCGAAGCTGACGACGAAGTACACCAGCGCGGCGAACAGGTACATCTCGACCAGCCGCCCGTCGCGCTGCGCGACCTTCGACGCCGCGCCGAGGAAGTCGGTGATCGACAGCACGTAGACGAGCGAGGTGTCCTGGAACAGGATGATCGTCTGCGTCAGCAGGATCGGGATCATGTTGCGGAACGCCTGCGGCAGCACGACCGTGCCCATCGTCTGCCAGTAGTTGAGCCCCAGCGCGTATCCCGCCCACACCTGTCCGCGCGGGATCGACTGGATGCCCGCGCGCATGATCTCCGAGTAGTAGGCCGCCTCGAACATCGTGAAAGTGATCACCGAACTCGCGAACGCGCCGACGCTGATCGGCCGCGGCGAGTCGGTGAGCCAGGCGCCGATGTAGGGGACGAGGAAGTAGAACCAGAAGATCACCAGAAGCAGCGGGATCGAGCGCATCAGGTTCACGTAGCCGGTCGCGATCGCGGAGAGCCACCGGATCGAGGACAGCCGCATCATCGCGAGCAGCGTCCCGAAGATGATCCCGCCGGCGGCCGCGAGCGCGGTCAGCGTCAGCGTGAACGTCATGCCCTCCCGGAACAGGTAGCCGAGCGAACGTCCGATGACGTCGAAGTCGAAGGCGCCCATGTCAGTGGCCTCCTCCGCCGACGACCGCCGGCCCGATGAACCCCGGTACCGCGACGCTCCTCTCGAGCCAGCGCATCAGGTTGACGACGATGAGGTTGACGACGATGTAGATCAGCGTCGCGGCCGTGAACGCCTCGAACACCTGGAAGGTGAACTCCTGCATCGAGCGCGCCGCGGCGGTCAGTTCGACCAGTCCGATCGTGAGCGCGACCGACGTGTTCTTGATGAGGTTCATCGTTTCGCTGGAGAGCGGCGGCATGATGATCCGGAACGCCATCGGCAGCAGCACGTAGCGGTAGGTCTGCGCCTGCGTGAGCCCGAGCGCGGTGCCGGCCATCCGCTGGCCGCGCGGCAGCGACCCGATGCCGGCGCGCACCTGCTCGGCCACCCGCGCCGCGGTGAAGAGCCCGAGCCCGACCACCGCCGGCACGAACGAGCCCCAGGGCGGCGGCATGTGCTTGATCGCGTTGCCGAGCGCGACCGGCAGCAGTTCCGGAAGCACGAAGTACCACAGGAACAACTGGACGAGCAGCGGCACGTTGCGGAAGAACTCGACGTAGGCGTTGCCGAGCCGCACGAGCCAGACGCGATCGGTGGTGCGGACCACCCCGATGACCGTGCCGAGCAGGAGCGCGATGACGGCGGCGCACAGCGCGGTGACCATGGTCCAGCCCAGCCCGTGGATCAGCGTCATGAACCACGTGTTCTGGCCGTCGGCCGACGTCTGCCAGAGGATCCCCCAGTTCCAGTTGTATTTCACCGCGCGCCCTCCGTCGTAACGCGATGCACCGGCGCTCGAAGCTCGCGCCCGCCCCCCCCGAGCGGGCGACTATAACAAACAAAACGGGGAGCCGAAGCTCCCCGTCCCGTTGCGTTGCGGCGCGGCGCCGCGCCGTCCGTCGGTTACTTGTAGACGGCGGGATCCGGGCTCGACGTCGGATTCGCGAGCACGCGCTTCAGTTGCGGGCTCATCGGCACGTTCATCGTGACGCCCTTCGGCGGGATCGGCTTCAGGAACCACTTGTCGTAGAGGGCCGCCATCGCCGGGCTCGTGTAGAGCTTCGCCGTCGCGCCGTCGACGACCTTGCGGAAGCCGGCGTCGCCGCGCGGCATCATCGCGCCGTAGGGCTCGACCGAGTACGCCTCGCTGCCGACGACGAAGTCGCCCGGGGCCTTCGACGTCGCGACCAGGCCGTAGAGCAGGATGTCGTCCATGAAGAACGCGACGGCGCGGCCGGTCTCGACCATCAGGAACGCCTCGGCGTGATCCTTCGCGGTCAGGATCGACATGCCCATGTTCTGCTTCGCGTTCTCCTCGGTGAGCCACTTGAGGTTCGTGGTGCCGGACGTCGAGACCACCGTCTTGCCCTTGAGGTCCGCGAGCGACTTGATGTTCGACGACTTCTTCGCGACGTAGCGGTTCGCGGTCACGAAGTAGGTGTTGGTGAAGCCGACCTGCTCCTGGCGCGCGGCGTTGTTGGTGGTCGAACCGCACTCGAGGTCGATCGTGCCGTTGGCGATCAGCGGGATGCGGGTCGCCGAGGTGACCGGGTTCAGCGCGACCTTGAGGTTCGGCATCTTGAGTTCGGCCTTGATCGCGTCGACGACGTGCATGCAGATGTCGATCGAGTAGCCGACGACATGTTGCTTGTCGTCGTAGTACGAGAACGGGATCGAGCTGTCGCGGTGGCCGATGGTGATGGTGCCGCTGTCCTTGATCTTCTTCAGCGTCGGCGAATCCTGCGCGAGCGCGGGCGCCGCGAGCGTCGCCGCCATCAGCAAGGCGAGGGAATGCTTGAGCATTGCGGTTCCTCCGGGGCTTGTTTCGGGATCGTCGGCGGCCGGGAGGGCCGCGCGAAACCTGTTGAGTTTACAGGAGAATGCCGCCGCTGTCCATGGCGTCGGCGGACCTCAGGGGCCGCCGGCCGGATGGCGCGCCCAGGCAGCCGCACAGGCCCGGGCCAGCGCCTCGGTCGGGTCGATCCAGGGAATGCCCGGCACGGCACCCGCCGCCGCGAGGCCGGGCGGCACCTCGGTGCAACCCAGCACGACTGCCCGGGCACCGTCGAGTTCGAGCGACGCCATCGCCCGGGCGAATCGGGCGCCGCCATCGGCCAGCCGCCCCCCCTTGACGGCGGCGACTCCCTCGACCACCGCGCGGGCATCGTCGCCCTTCGGCACGATCGACCCGTACCCGGCGCGCTCCAGCCGCGACGAGAACAACCCGATCGCGTGCGTCGCCTCGGTCGCGACGATGCCGACCGCGCCACCTTCGGGCACGATCGCCCTGACCTCGTCGATTGCCGTATCAGCGATGTGGAGGAACGGCACGTCGATTCCCGCCACGAGTTCGTCGTACCAGGCGTGCGCGGTGTTGCAGGGCATCGCGAGCAGCGTGGCCCCGGCCGCGAGCAGCCGGTCGCGCGCGTCGCGCATCGCGGGCAGCGGCGATGGCCCGTCGCCCAGGATCGCCGGAACGCGCGGCGGGATCTGCGGGATCGAGGCGACCACCACCGGCACGTGATCGGTGTCGCCCCGCGCCGGCGTCACGGCCACGAGCTTCGCGAGGAAGTCGACCGTCGCGAGCGGTCCCATGCCGCCAAGCACGCCGAGCAGGAACCGGGGGGACGGACTTGTCAAAGGGGTGAGACTCGATTGTCTTGGAGCGGGAGCCGGGCGATCAATCGAGTCTGACCCCGTTGATCAGCGCACCGGCGGGCGCGGCTCGGTCAGGTTCTCCGGCGACAGGATGCGGTCGAGGTCGTCCTTCGAGATCCACCCCTTCTCGAGCACGAGTTCGACGACGCCGCGGCCGCTGGCGTGCGCCTCCTTCGCGAGCGCGCTCGACTTCTCGTAGCCGATGTAGGGGTTGAGCGCGGTGACGATGCCGATCGTCTGTCGCACCGTCTCCTCCAGGCGTGCGCGATTCGCGGTGATGCCGACGACGCATTGCCGCGCGAGCACGATGCAGGCCTGCCTCAGGTGCGGGATGCTGCGGAACAGGCTGTAGGCGATCACCGGCTCGAACGCGTTCAACTGGAGCTGGCCGCCCTCCGCCGCCATCGTCACCGTCATGTCGTTGCCGATCACCTCGAAGGCGACCTGGTTCACGACCTCGGGTATCACCGGATTCACCTTGCCCGGCATGATCGAGCTGCCCGCCTGCACCGCCGGCAGGTTGATCTCGCCCAGGCCCGCGCGCGGTCCCGACGAGAGCAGCCGCAGGTCGTTGCAGGTCTTCGAGAGCTTCACCGCGATGCGCTTCAGCACCCCGGAGAGCTGCACGAACGCGCCGCAGTCCTGCGTCGCCTCGACGAGGTTCTCCGCGGTCTTGACCTGCACCCCCGAGAGCGCGACCAGGTGCTTGCACGCGAGCGGCGCGTAGCCCGGATGCGAGTTGATGCCGGTGCCGATCGCGGTCGCGCCGAGGTTGATCTCCTCGATCAGCGCGCCCGCCTCGACCAGGCGCTGCTGGTCCTCGCCCAGCATCACCGCGAAGGTCGAGAACTCCTGCCCGAGCGTCATCGGCACCGCGTCCTGGAGCTGCGTGCGGCCGACCTTGAGGATGTCGCGGAATTCGTGCGCTTTCGCGGCGAACGCGCGCTTCAACTCCTCCATCGCCGCGATCAGGTCGACGATCGCGAAGCGCGCCGCCAGCCGGACCGCGGTCGGGTACACGTCGTTGGTGCTCTGCCCCATGTTGACGTGCTCGATCGGGTGCAGGAACGCGTAGTCGCCCTTCTTCCGCCCGGCGAGTTCGAGCGCGCGGTTGGCGATCACCTCGTTCGCGTTCATGTTGGTCGACGTGCCCGCGCCGCCCTGGATCTGGTCGACGACGAACTCGCCGTGCAGCGCGCCCGCGGCGATCTCGCGGCACGCGGCGATGATGAGCTTCGCCTTGTCCTCGCCGAGCAGGCCGAGTTCGTAGTTGGTCTGCGCCGCCGCGTGCTTGACGAGCGCGAGGGCGCGCACCAGTTCCGGCCACAATCCGACCGCGCGCATCGTGATCGGAAAGTTCTCGACGGCGCGCAAGGTGTGCACGCCCCAGTACGCGTTCGCGGGGATCTCGCGATCGCCGATGAGGTCGTGCTCGACGCGGACGTCGCCCTTCGCGGCTGCTGTCATGGCTGCCCCTTGCCGATGCGATGCGCCGGACTCTACACCGGCCACCCCGGGGGCGCCATGCGCGACGCCGCAATCCGCGCAGGTATGATCGCGCGATGGACGACACGCGGCTCGCCCCGGTCCTCCGCTGCTCCGGGCTGCGGGCGATCGAGGCGCGCCACGCGGACGCCGGACTCATGGAGCGTGCCGGCCTCGCGGCGACCGGCGTCGCCCGCGCGATGCTCGCCGCCTCCGCCGGAGGGCGCGTCGTCGTGCTCGCCGGGCCGGGCAACAACGGCGGCGACGGCTTCGTCGTGGCGCGCGAACTCGCGCGCGCGTTCTTCGACGTCGAGGTGGTCTTCGCGCACGATCCCGCCGTGCTGCCGCCCGATGCGCGCGCCGCGCACGGGGCGTTCGTCGCGGGCGGCGGCCGGACCGTCGCGCAGCCGCGCGCGGGCGCTCCCTCGCTCGTCGTCGACGCGCTCTACGGCATCGGCCTCTCGCGATCGATCGGCGGCAACGACGCCGCGCTCGTCGCATGGGCCAACGCAGCGCGCGCTCCGGTCCTCGCGCTCGATGTCCCGAGCGGCGTGGGCGCGGACACCGGCACGGTGCACGAGCCCGCGATCCGCGCGCGCGCGACCGCGACGTTCATCGCGTTCAAGCCGGGGCTTCTCACCGGCGAGGGGCTCGACGCGGCGGGCGAGGTTTCACTGCACATGCTCGGCCTCGATGCCGCGCTCGCGACGGCCGAGGGCCGGCGTCTCGACTGGCGCACGCTCGACGCGATGCGCCCCGACGCGCTTCGACGCGACCGGCGCAACGTCCACAAGGGCACGTTCGGCGCGCTCGCGATCGTCGGCGGCGCCGACGGCATGACCGGCGCGCCGCTGCTCGCGGGCCGGGCGGCGGTGCGCACCGGCGCGGGCAAGGTGCGGGTGGGATTCATCGGCGCGGCGCATCCCGCGGTCGATCCACTCGCGCCGGAGCTGATGCTGGGCGAGGCCGCCGCCGCGCTCGACGGCGCCGACGCGATCGTCGCGGGACCGGGCATGGGCGCCGGCGCCGCGGCGGCGGAAGCCCTCGGCCGCGCGCTCGGCGCGCAGGTGCCGCTCGTGCTCGACGCCGACGCGCTCAATCTGATCGCTCGTTCCGACGCGCTGCGCGCGAACGTGGCGGCGCGCGGCGCCGCGACGCTCGCGACGCCCCATCCGGCGGAAGCCGCACGCCTGCTCGGCGTCGCCGTGGCCGAGGTCGAGCGCGATCGCGTCGCCTCGGCGCATGCGCTGTCGCGCCTGCTGCGCGCGCATGTCGTCCTCAAGGGCGCGGGCAGCGTGCTCGCGCATCCGGACGGGAGGTTCGACCTGAACGCGAGCGGCAATCCGGCGCTCGCGACCGCCGGTTCGGGCGACGTGCTCGCCGGGATGCTGGGCGCGATGCTCGCGCAGGGACTCGATGCGTCGGCCGCGCTGCGCTATGCGGTGTGCCTGCACGGCGCCGCCGCGGACGATCTCGTCGCGCGCGGCGTCGGGCCGATCGGCCTCGCCGCCTCGGAGATCGCGGACGCGACGCGCTCGCTCCTCAACGCCCGCCCGATCGGCGCGGCCTGACCTTCGGGACTGCGGCGATGGCTCCGTCCGACGAACCGGCAGCCGCTCCGTTCGGACGCTTCCTCGATGCGTCGCCCGGCGCCGACGCGCCGCTGCGCGCGGCGATCGCGCGCGGCTGCCGGCCGAGCGAACCCGACGCCGTCGCCGCCATCCTCGACGAATCGCGGTTGCCGCCACCGCTGGCCGAGCGTGCGCGCGCCCTCGCGCTGCGTCTCGCGCGGAACCTGCGCGAGCGCGACGCGGGTGCCGGCCGCGAGGGTCGGGTCCAGCGCCTGCTGCAGGAGTACGCGCTCTCGTCGCAGGAAGGCATCGCGCTCATGTGCCTCGCCGAGGCGCTGCTGCGCATTCCCGATGCCCCGACCCGCGACGCGCTGATCCGCGACAAGATCGCGCGCGGCGACTGGGACGCGCACCTCGGGCGCAGCGCGTCGATGTTCGTGAACGCGGCGACCTGGGGTCTCCTCCTCACCGGCAAGCTCGTCGCCACGCACAGCGAGCCCGGCCTCTCGTCGGCCGTCGGGCGGCTGGTGGCCTCGGGCGGCGAGCCGCTGATCCGCCGGGGCATGGACCTCGCGATGCGGATGATGGGCGAGCAGTTCGTCACCGGCCAGACGATCGCCGAAGCGCTCGCGAACGCGCGCGTGCGCGAGGCGCAGGGCTACCGCTACTCGTTCGACATGCTGGGCGAGGCGGCGCTGACCGCCGAGGATGCGCGGCGCTACCGCCGCGCCTACGAGGACGCGATTGAGGCGATCGGGGCGGCGTCGGGCGGTCGCGGTGTGCTCGACGGCCCGGGCATCTCGATCAAGCTCTCCGCGCTGCACCCGCGCTACGCCCGCTCGCAGCACGACCGGGTGATCGCCGAACTCGCGCCCGCGCTCGTCGACCTCTGCGCGCGCGCGAAGCACCACGACATCGGACTCAACATCGACGCGGAGGAGGCCGACCGCCTCGACCTCTCGCTCGACCTCCTCGAACGCCTCGCGTTCGAGCGCGCGCTGCGCGCCTGGAACGGCCTCGGCTTCGTGATCCAGGCCTACCAGAAGCGCTGCCCCGCCGTCGTCGATCACGTGATCGACCTCGCGCGGCGGAGCGGACGCCGGCTGATGATCCGGCTCGTCAAGGGCGCGTACTGGGACTCGGAGATCAAGCGCGCGCAGGTCGACGGCCTGGACGGCTATCCGGTCTACACGCGCAAGCCGCACACCGACGCATCCTATCTCGCATGCGCGCGCCGCCTGCTCGCCGCGCCCGACGCGGTGTATCCGCAGTTCGCGACCCACAACGCGCACACGCTCGCGGCGATCTTCGAACTCGCCGATCCTGCGCGCTACCGGAGCGGCCAGTACGAGTTCCAGTGTCTGCACGGGATGGGCGAGCCGCTCTACGAACAGGTCGTGGGCGCGACGCCCGCGGGCGGACTCGCTCGCCCCTGCCGCATCTACGCGCCGGTCGGCACGCACGAGACGCTGCTCGCCTACCTCGTACGGCGCCTGCTGGAGAACGGCGCCAACACCTCGTTCGTCCACCGCATCGCGGACCCGGCGATCCCGCTCGGCGACCTGGTGCGCGATCCGGTCGAGGTGATCGACGCGCAGGCCCGTGCCGAAGGCCGTGCGGGCTTGCCGCACCCCGCGATCCCGCTGCCGCGCGACCTCTACGGCGATGCGCGACGCAATTCGGCGGGCGTCGACCTCGCGAGCGAACCGGCGCTGCGCTACCTCGCGCGCGCGCTCCAGGCGTACAACGCGGAACGCTTCGAAGCCTCGCCGCTCCTCGCGGTCGGCGCGGACGGCGGTCCGGTCCGATTCGTGCGCTCTCCTGCGAACACCGCCGACATCGTCGGCGAAGCGCGCGACGCGACGCCA
The DNA here is from genome assembly GCA_015075645.1 of Burkholderiales bacterium. Lineage (NCBI taxonomy): Bacteria > Pseudomonadati > Pseudomonadota > Betaproteobacteria > Burkholderiales > Burkholderiales bacterium. The sequence goes on from JABTUF010000002.1 coordinate 582,635, forward strand.
GCCGACGTCGAGCACGCACTCGCCTGCGCGGTGGCGGGTGCCGCCGACTGGGCCGCCGTGTCCCCTGCAGAGCGTGCACGCATCCTCGACGCGGCGGCCGAGCGGATGGAGACGGCGCGTCCGCGATTCGTCGCGCTCCTCGTGCGCGAGGCCGGCAAGACCGCGGGCAACGCGATCGCCGAGGTGCGCGAGACCGTGGATTTCCTGCGCTACTACGCCGCGCAGGTTCGCGCGCACTTCGACGCCTCGACCCACCGCCCGCTCGGGACCGTGCTCGCCATCAGTCCGTGGAACTTTCCGCTCGCGATCTTCACCGGGCAGGTGTCCGCGGCGCTCGCCGCCGGCAACGCCGTGCTCGCGAAGCCGGCCGAGCAGACGCCGCTCGTCGCCGCGGAAGCGGTCCGCGTGCTGCACGCCGCCGGCGTGCCGCGCGCCGCGCTCCAGCTCGTCCCCGGCGCCGGCGAGGTCGTCGGCGCGAGGCTCGCGGGCGACGCGCGCGTGCGCGGCATCCTCTTCACCGGCTCGACGGCGGTCGCGCGGGCGCTGCAGCGATCGCTCGTCGGACGCTTCGACGCGCACGGCCGGCCGGTGCCTCTCGTGGCCGAGACCGGCGGCCAGAACGCGATGATCGTCGACTCGTCCGCGTTGCCCGAGCAGGTGGTCGCCGACGTTCTCGCCTCGGCGTTCGACAGCGCGGGACAACGCTGTTCGGCGCTGCGCGTGCTGTGCGTCCAGGAGGAATCGGCCGACCGTATCGTCGCGATGCTCGAAGGCGCGATGGCGGAACTGCGCATCGGGAATCCCGACCGGCTCTCGACCGACGTCGGCCCGGTCATCGACGAGGAGGCGCGAGCGGGCATCGAGCGTCACGTCGACGCGATGCGCGCGGCGGGCCGGCGCGTGCGCCGGGCCCCCGACGGCGACGCGGGCCTCGTGTCGCGCGGGACCTTCGTCGCGCCGACGGTGATCGAGATCGCGAGCCTCGCCGAACTCGAAGGCGAGGTGTTCGGCCCGGTGCTGCACGTCCGCCGCTACCGGCGCGAGGACCTCGACGCGCTCGTCGCCGAGATCAACGCCACCGGCTACGGACTCACGCTGGGCCTGCACACGCGCATCGACGAGACGATCGCGAAGGTGACGGACGCTGCGCACGCGGGCAACGTGTACGTGAACCGCAACATGGTCGGCGCGGTCGTCGGCGTCCAGCCGTTCGGCGGCGAAGGGCTCTCGGGCACCGGGCCGAAGGCCGGCGGGCCGCTGTACCTGCTGCGGCTCCTCGCCGAGCGCCCGGACGATGCGCTCGCGCGCGCCTTCGACGCCGAGGGCGCGAATCCCGGTTTGCGAGCCGCATCCGGCCCGCTCGCGACGCTGATGTCATGGGCGCGGGAACGCGCGGGCCCGCTCGCGCCGACCTGCGCGCGCATGGCGGACCTCGCGCCTTCGTCGACGGCGCTCGTGCTCGCCGGCCCCACCGGCGAGCGCAACACCTGGCGCGTCGTCCCCCGCCGTGGCGTGCTGTGTCTCGCGCACGACGACGATGATCGCCTCGTGCAACTGGCGGCGGTGCTCGCGGTCGGCGCCCGGGCGCTGTGGCCGACCGAGGCTCGGGCGTTGCACGAGGCCCTGCCCGAAGACCTGCAGCGGCACATCGCCACGGTCAGCGGACCCGACGCGGCCGGCGCGCCTCTCGATCTCGTGCTGCTGCACGGCAGCGTCGACGAACTCGCCGCCGTGCAGCGGAAGCTCGCGGAGCGCGCGGGCCCGGTCGTCGGCGTCGAGCGGTTCGAGCCGGGCGACACCCGCGTCCCGCTCGAGCGCCTCGTCATCGAGCGCGCGCTCTCCGTCAACACCGCCGCCGCGGGCGGCAACGCCACGCTGATGACGATCGGCTGAGCGCGCCCCGGCGCGGCGTGCCGCGCCCGGATCAGGGGATGAGCAGCGTCGCCCCGGTCGTCGCGCGTCCCTGCAACGCGCGATGCGCGTCCGCGGCCTGCGCGAGCGGGAACGTCTGGTGGATCTCCGCGCGAATCCTGCCCGCGAGCATCAGGTCGAACATCTCCTTCGCCATCGCGAGGAGTTCCGCACGGGTCGCCGCGTAGCTGAAGAGCGTCGGTCGCGTCACGTAGAGCGAACCGCGCTGCGCGAGCATCTGCAGGTCGAACGGCGGCACCGGTCCCGACGACGCGCCGAACAGCACCCACAGGCCGCGCGGCGCGAGGCATTCGAGCGACATGGGGAACGTGTCCTTGCCGACGCCGTCGTAGACGACCGGAACGCCCTTGCCGCCGGTCAGCGCCTTCACGCGCTCGACGACATTCTCGCGCGTGTAGACGATCGTGTGCGTGCAGCCGTGCTCGCGCGCCATCGCGGCCTTCGCATCGGTCGACACGGTACCGATCATCGTGACGCCGAGCGCCTTCGCCCACTGGCACGCGATCAGTCCGACGCCGCCCGCCGCGGCGTGGAAGACGATGGTGTCGCCCGCCTGCAGGCGCTTCGTCTGCCGGAACAGGTACTGGACGGTGAGCCCTTTCAGCATCATCGCCGCAGCGTCGCGGTCGGAGACACCGTCGGGCAGCGGGACCAGCCGGTCGACCGGCATCACGCGCGCCTCGCTGTACGCGCCGATCGGACCGGTGCCGTAGGCGACGCGCTGGCCGACCGCGAGGCCCTGCACGTCCGGCCCGAGCGCCTCGATGACGCCGGCCGCCTCCTGTCCCAGGCCCGACGGCAAGGTCAGCTTGTAGGCGCCGGAGCGGTGGTAGGTGTCGAGGTAGTTGAGGCCGATCGCGGTGTGGCGCACGCGCGCCTCGCCGGGGCCGGGTTCGCCGACGGCGACGGTTTCGAAGGCGAGCACTTCCGGCCCGCCGGTGGCATGGAAACGAATGGCTCGGGTCATGCGGAATTCCCGTGGTGCATTGGACATCAGGACGCCAGCAGACGAAAGGTCGCGAAGCCGGCGAAGGTGAGGAGGAGCGAACCGGCGAGATGCGCGAACGCGAGCGCCGCGGCCGGCGCGACCTCGCCGCGCATCAGGAGTTCGACCACCTCGGCGGAGAAGGTCGAGAACGTCGTGAGCCCGCCCAGGAGGCCGGTTACCGCGAAGAGGCGCCATTCGGGCGCGAGGTCGGCACGCGCGACGAAGAACGCGACGCAGAATCCGACCAGGTAGCCGCCGGCGAGGTTCGCCGCGAGCGTGCCGAGCGGAAACGACGGCACGCGCGGATTGAGCCACGCCGACAGGCCCCAGCGCAGCCAGGCGCCGAGCGCGGCGCCTAACCCGACGGCGGCGAACCCGGCGATCATCGGGCCATGCGCGCGTCGCGCAGGTCCTCTTTCCACGCCGCGACCAGCGCGTCGATCTCGGCGGAGGGGTCGTGCGCGCGCGGGAACGCGCGATGCGCGCGGCGGTACCAGTACCGGGCGTTCGGGAGGTCGCCTTCGAGCAGGTGCACGATCCCGTGTGCCCAGCAGCCGAACTCGGTGGCGTCGTTCTGCACGACGTCGTGCGCCTTGCGCCAGTTGCCCTTCTCGAGGTGCCGGATCGCCGTGTTGAGCGTCATGCCTGCCCCCTCCCCCGTTCGTTCCAACCCGCCGCGGCGTCAGCTCACATGGTACCCGCCGTCGACCGGCAGCAGTACCCCGGTGACGAAGGCAGCCGCCGGCGAGGCCAGGAACACCGCGGCACCCGCGATGTCGGAGGGCTCCGCCCACCGCGCCATCGGCGTGCGCGCGACGATCGCCGCGCTGCGCCACGTGTCGTCCTGGAGCGCGCTCGTGAGCGCGGTGCGCACCCAGCCGGGCGCGAGCGCGTTGACGCGGATCCCCTCGGGCGCCCAGGCGATCGCGAGCGAGCGCGTGAGTTGCGCCACGCCCCCCTTCGACGCCGCGTAGCCGGGCACCCGCGCACCGCCGAAGATCGACAGGATCGACGCGATGTTGACGACCGATCCCCGCGCCGCGGCGAGTTTCGCCCGGGCATGAGCGCAGCAGCGCATCGTGCCGGTCAGGTTGATCGCGACGGTGTCGGCGAACACCTCGGGATCGTGCTCGCTGTCGCGGCGGATGACCCCCGCGGCGTTCACGAGCACATCGATGTAAGGGAGCGCCCCGACGAGGTCGCGGACCGCGGCATCGTCGCGCACGTCGAGCACGCGCGCGTCGCGAAGGCGCGAACCGGGACGCGCGCGCGCCGACTCCACCTCGCCCGCGGTGGCGCCGGTCACCGTGACATCCGCGCCGAGCGCGGCGAACGCGTCGGCGATCGCCTCGCCGATGCCGCTCGTGCCTCCGGTCACGAGCACCGTACGGCCCGCGAAGAGGCCGTCGCGAAAACTGCCGGTCACCGCCTCGGTCATGCCGCGCGCCGCAGCAATGCGTCGACCTCGTGCGGCCGCGGCAGCGGTTCGACCGCGCCGTAGCCGGTGGTCGCGATCGCCGCGGCGGCGTTCGCGTACCGGGCCGCATCGACCGGCGCCGCTCCGGCGGCGAGCCGCGCGAGGAACGCGCCGTCGAAGCAATCGCCCGCGCCGGTCGCGTCGACCGCATCGACGCGATGAGCGGCGATCGCGACGCGCGCGCGGCCGTCGTCGATCGTGCAGCCATCCGCGCCGCGCTTGTAGACGATGCCCTTCGCGCCCGCGCGCCGGCAGGCGTCGATCACCGCGTCGGGCTCGCCGGTGCCGAACATCCACTCGGCGTCCTCGCGCGACGGCAGGCACCAGTCGCACGCGGCCATCGTCGCGAGCGCGACCGCGCGCGCACGATCGCGCGGCCAGAGCTTCGGGCGCAGGTTCGGGTCGTAGCTCACCTTCGCGCCCGCCTCGCGCGCCGCGGCGATCGCGGCGAACACCGCGTCGCAGGCGGAGGTCGAGATCGCCTGGCTGATTCCCGACACGTGCAGCGTGCGCGATGCGCGAATCACCTCGCGCGGCAGCGTCGCGGGCGCCATCCGGCTCGCCGCGGAGCCCGCACGCAGGTACGAGAACGCGTGGCCCGCGGGACCATGGGTCACGAAGTAGACGGCCGTCGGTGCGTCCGGATCGGTCGCCACGCCGTCCTGCGCCACGCCCTCGGCACGCCACAGCGCGCGGAACATCGCGCCGAACGCGTCGTCGCCCAGGCGCGTGACGTAGGCCACGCGCGCGCCGAGCCGCGCGGCGGCGATCGCCATGTTCGACGTGTCGCCGCCGAAGCCCTGCCGCCAGACGTGCGCATCCGCGCCGCGCGCCTGGTTGAACTCCACCATCGGCTCGCCGAGCGCGCAGAGGTCGAAGCGCCCCACGGTGCGCGTCATGACCGGAAGGTCCTGGCCGGGCGCGAGGCCGCGGACACGAACGCGCCGACGGTCGCGCTCGACGCGCACGTGGTTCGACAACCCATGCCTGTTCCCCCGCTCCCGTACCGATCGCGCGTGCCCACCGGACCGCGCGTGGCAACCATCAAGGTGCGCTTCCCGCTTCGCGCGCGGGCAACCCCGCGAAGCCGCGAGCATACGCCCGCGCCGCCTCGCGCACCGCCTCGGCGCCCGCGCCGGGCTTGTACAGGTTCGATCCGGTGCCGAATCCGTCCGCGCCCGCCTCCCACCACGGCGCGAGATTGTCCGGCCGCATGCCGCCGACCGCGAACACGAGCGTCGCCTTCGGCAGCACCGCCCGCCATGCCTTGAGCGCGGAGGGCGCGAGCCCCTCCGCCGGGAACAACTTGAGTGCGTCGGCGCCCGCGGAAAGCGCCCCGAACGCCTCGGTCGGCGTCGCGACGCCGGGAATGCACACGAGCCCGAGGCGCTTCGCCTCGCGAATCACCGCGGGGTCCGCGTGCGGCATCACGATGAGCCGCCCACCCGCGTCGCGCACGCGCGCGACGTCGGCGGGATCGATCACCGTTCCGGCGCCGACGAGACAGGTCGCGCCGCACCGTGCCGACAGCGCACGGATGCTGTCGAACGGCTGCGGCGAGTTGAGCGTCACCTCGAGAACGCGGAAGCCCGCGCCGGTGAGCGCGTCGGCGACGCCGGGCACTTCCGGGGGCGAGATGCCGCGCAGCACCGCGACGAGCGGCAGCGGCGAGAGGCAATCGGCGAGCTTCATCGATGCTCCGGTGCGAGACGCCCGGCGGCCCGGGCGATACGGTAGAGGCCGGTGGCGGCCGCCTCGGCGGGTCCGCGTTCGGCGGCGACGTCCGCGGCCGCGAGCGCGGTCAGGTAGCGTTCGGCGAGCGCGTCGCTCCCCACCACCAGGACGCGCGCGGCATCGTCGCCGGCGAGTTGGGCCCAGACGCGACCGGCGCGGACCTCGCGGCCGATGAGAAGCCCCGACAGCCAGTCGCGAATCGAGTCGGGTTCGAGTTCACCTGAGAGGGCGAGCGTGCGCGCGCCGAAGATGTCGTGCAGCGTCTGGCCCGAACCGAGGCCGCGCTCGACGCCGCGCAGGAACGCGGGGCCGGGCGTACCCTCCCGCGCCGGCGTCGCGAGCCGCCCGAGGATCGTGTGGCCGACGAGCGCGTCGTAGAGTTCGCCGGTCAGGTAGGTCGAGAAGTCGAGCACGACGCCGCGTTCGACCCGCGCCCACTTGCTGTGCGAGCCGGGCAGCACCACGAGCGTGCGGGGCGCGTCGATCGGCACCGCGCCGAAGATCTGGGTCTCCTCGCCACGCATCACGTCCGGGAGCCCGGACCCGTCGCGCGTCGACAACCCAGGAACGATCGCGAGCGCGGCGCCCTCGACCTCAACGAATCCGCGCGACAACGCTTCGAGCGAGGCCGGGCACGGCAGGTACGGAGCCTCGCGCCAGCCCTGCCGGCTGCCGATCATCCCGCAGGCGAGCCGCGGTGCGCGCTCGTCGCTCCAGTCACCGGTGAGCTGCGCCAGTGCCTGCGGGAACGTGGCACCGCCCAGGCGCTGCACGCCGAGGTCGCCGCTGCGGGTGTCGAGGACGCGGCCGGTCGCGTCGATCCGGAACGCGCGGGCGCGGGTGGTGCCCCAGTCGAGGGCGATCAAGGCGGCGGAAGACATGCGGGCGATGCCGCTGACGCTCGGGATGCGGCGCCCGGCAGACCCCGATGGTCGTCCCGACCGCCGGAACGGTCAAGAGGTCAGGCCAGTTCGGTCGGCGCGCGCGGGCGTTCCCAGCGATCGGCCGCCTCGTCGTCGGACGCACGCGCCTCGACCCAGCGCTCGCCTTCCGGCGTGCGCTCCTTCTTCCAGAACGGCGCGCGGGTCTTCAGGTAGTCCATCACGAAGCGGCAGGCGTCGAACGCCTCGCCGCGATGCGCGGCGGTCACCGCGACCAGCACGATCGGGTCGCCCGGCGCGAGCGTCCCGACACGATGGATCACGAGAATGCGCCGGACTGAAAAGCGCGCGTGCGCCTCGTCGACGATGGCTTCGAGCGCCTTCTCGGTCATGCCCGGGTAGTGCTCGAGCGTCAGCGCGCCGACGGCATCGCCCTCGTTCACGTCGCGCACGGTGCCGGTGAAGGTCACGACCGCGCCGACGTCGAGATCGTCCGCCCGCAGGCGATCGGCCTCCGCCTGCGCGTCGAACGGCCCGGACTGGATGCGCACGCGCACGGTCAGCCTCCGGTCACCGGAGGAAAGAACGCGACTTCGTCGCCGGGCGCGACGCGCGTCGCCTCGCCCGCGAGTTCGTGGTTCACCGCGGCGCGCACCGCGCGACCCTCGGCGAGTTCGCTCGCGTACGCACCGCCGCGCGCGCGCAGGCGTTCGCGGATCGCGCCGACGGTCGTCGGGCCGGCGACTTCGAACCGCTCGTGCGACGCGCCGAACGCGTCGCGCAGCCGCGCCAGGAACACGAGGGTCACGACAGAGGTGGCGAGGGTGGGGGAATCATGCATGGTTCTGGCGCTCGGACGGGTGGCCGACATCGGGACCGGATGCTGCTCGGCGGATGAATGCGCGACCGGCGCTGCGACGTTCGCGTTGCAACGCGCCGCCATGGCGTCAGTGTACCGCCGCGCTCGCGCCGCGGCGAACGTCGGGCGTCAGAAGCGGAACTGCACGCCCAGGCGGACCTGGTCGTTGTCCGGCAGCGTGCTGCCGAAGCTGTCGAACGCGAACCGCCCGAACCGCGTGTACTCGAGATTCACGCCGAGCGTGCGCGTCATGTCGTAGCGCAGCCCCAGGCCGTAGTTCACGCCGTCGCGGACGAGTCTCGCATCGGGATAGGCGACGAGCGTCGTCGCACCGGATCCCGCCGGCTCGTTCTGCGCGTAGCCGACCCGGCCGTAGAGCGCGAACGAGCGCAGGAACGTGTAGCTGCCGAACACATCGAGGTTGTAGGCGGCCTGCGGGGCGAGGTCGTGACCGCCGAGCGTGAGACCGACGCCGGTCGGCGTCGACGCGCTGAACGGCCGCAGCGCGTAGCTCTCGCTTCGAGCGAATGCGGCTTCGACCGCGAGGTCGTTGTTCCAGCGGTAGCCGCCGAAGATCTGACGCGTCGTCGCCTCGTCCATCCCGGGAGTGCGGAGCCCACGGCTTCCCGATCCGTCGAGCGACACTCCGGTCGATCGCGCGCCATCCTGCAGGACGATGCCGCCGTAGAAGCCGGCAAAGGTTGATGCGCCGGCCGCGGGCAGGGCCAACCCGGAGGCCGCTCCCGCCAGCACGATGCCCACAAGTGTCTGAATCTTCATGACTTGTCGTCAGGCCGCCCGATCCGATCCCCCGGTCGCGGACCGAGGCATGCCTTCCTTCGTCCGCGCTGCGCCCTGCAAGTTCACCCTACCCCTCGCCTGCGGCGCTCGTCAATCGTCCCAGGGGGCCGGCCGGGCGTGGGCCAGGATGAACGTTGCGATTTCGTCGCAGGCGTCGAGCCGGAACCACGGTCGAGACCCTGCCGACGGCATGGGATCGGCGTCCGAGGCGATGGCGAGGATGTGGGGATCGTCGCCATGGAGCCAGGGTTTGGCGAGCCCGGCCCGGTGAATCTCGAGCTTGGGCAGCCGTGCCGACTTGAATCCTTCGACCAGCACGAGATCGCAGGGCGACAGGCGCATCAGCGCCTCGCCGAGCGACAGTTGCTGTTCGCCGCGAAGTTCGCGCATCAGCGCCCAGCGCCACGTGGAGGTGACGAGGACCTCCGAGCAACCCGCCGCCCGATGGCGGAAGCTGTCCTTGCCCGGCTGGTCGACGTCGAACTCGTGGTGCGCGTGCTTGATGAGCGACACCGCGAGTCCGCGGGCGACGAGCCGCGGGATGACCTGTTCGATCAGCGTGGTCTTGCCGCTGCCGGACCACCCGGCGAAGCCGAACGCGCGCATTGCGGGCGCAGTCAGCGGCCGGCGACGGCGCGGCGGGCGGATGAACGCGGCGGAAGGAATCGCATCGGGGTCACGGGGTCCAAAGGGGTGCATTCTAGCGATCCGGCGAACGGCGGCCCGCGCGACCGTTCGCGCGCGTCGCGCTATCCTGTCCCCATCCGCCCCGGTTACGCCGACGATGAGCCGAGTTCCCGCCACCACGATGCCCCCCGAACGCGAGGTCGTCGGGGCGATCGAGCGCGTGATCGCGCGCGTGCCCCCATCCCGCTCGCACGCGGTCGACCATCCCGACGGCGCGGCCGACAAGCTGGCGCGCGAGGCCGCGCAGCGCGCGGCGATGGTGTCCGGATCGCTCGCGCTGCCGCCCGGGCCGTTCGGCATGCTCACGGTGCTGCCCGACATCTACGTCATCTGGCGCATCCAGCGGCAGATGGTCGCCGACATCTTCGGGTTGTACGGACGCGAGGGCGAACTCACGCGCACCCACATGCTCTACTGCCTGTTCCGCCATGCCGCGAGCCAGGTGCTGCGCGACGTCGCGGTGCGCGCGGGCCAGCGCTTCGTGCTCCGCCAACTGGGCAGCGGCGCGATCCAGGGAGCGCTCGCGGGCGTGAGCGTCGCGGTGTCCAAACGCCTGGCCGGCACCGCCGCGACGCGCTGGGTGCCGATCGCCGGCGCGGCCGCGGTGGCGAGCTACGCGTACTGGGACACGATGCAGGTCGCGAAGACCGCGAAGAAGCTCCTCGCCGCCGCACCCGAGGGCGGGAGCGACGGACCGGGCTGACGCCATGTGCGGCCGCTACGAGTTGCACGCCTCGCCCGCCGCGATCGCGCTGGCGTTCGGCCTGCCCGCGCCGCCGGCGCTCGCGCCGCGCTACAACATCGCGCCGATGCAGGACGTGCCGATCGTGCGCGTCAACGCACAGGGCGCGCGCGAACTCGTCCAGGTCCGCTGGGGGCTCGTGCCGCGCTGGGCGAAGGACCCGTCGATCGGCGCGCGCATGATCAACGCGCGCGGCGAGACGCTGAAGGAGAAACCTGCGTTCCGCACGGCGTACCGGCGGCACCGCTGCCTGCTCCCCGCTTCGGGGTTCTACGAGTGGATGGCGCGCGAGGGCGGCAAGCAGCCGGTGCACATCGCCCTGCGCGACGGCGCGCCGTTCGCGCTGGCCGGGCTCGCCGAGCGCTGGCTCGGTCCGGACGGCGAACCGCTCGACACCTGCACGGTCGTGACCACCGACGCGAACGACCTGCTGCGCCCGGTGCACGAGCGCATGCCGGTCATCGTGCCGCCGGACGCCTACGCGCGCTGGCTCGATCCCGGCGTCGCCGATCCCTCGGACCTCGTCGCGCCCTACCCGTCCGACGCAATGCGCTGGACGCCCGTCTCCGCGAAGGTCGGCAGCATCCGCAACGACGATGCGTCGCTGATCGTGCCTCTGGCCGGCGTGGCGCCCGAGCCACCGCAGGAGACTCCGCCGCCCCCGGCGACGCCCAGGACGCCGAAGCAGTCGGCGCTCTTCTGATGCCCGGTTGGTGGGCGGAGATCTTGCTGCGTTCCTGAACTGACCGAGCCCGGTCCAACGGCGGTGGCAACTTCATGCCCGGGAATCTGCCGCGCGAGCCGCCGATCAACACACTCGTCGAGCAACAACCTCACGGCGTGACTTCGATCAGTCGATCCTTCGCCAGCTCCAGAAACGTGACGATCTGCTCCCGTGTCACGCTCGGGAAGCCTTCGAGAAAATCATCGATCGATTCACCGGCCGCGAGGTAGTCGAGCAGAGTCTGGACAGGCACGCGAGTACCGGCGAACACCGGCGTGCCGCCAAGGACATCGTGCGATCGGGAGATCGGCGAGCTCCTTCGGTCCGGCGTACCCCCGATGCGGTCGCGCCGCAATATCGAGGAACGCCCTTGTGCTGGCTCGTTGCCCTTGGAGAGCGCCAGCAAACTTCTGGATCTCCGGCCTTCCGACAGGCCCCGGATTTCGCGTCAGGCTGCCTGCAGCACGCGGCGTCGCAAAGACTGCGGCAGCTCGACGGTCAAGAAGAACTCCTCGGGATACGGGTAGTCCTCTCCCGACTCATCGACGACCCGAAGTTGGCCGTGTTTGGCTGCCTGCGCATCGGCAGTAGCTTCATGCCAATGCAACTCGGCCAGCACCGTGACACCGTCGATCAGACGCACGCGGGCAACGCCCTTGCGCTTGCGCCACCGGCCGCGGCCATGGAACTTTCGCAAGCGCGCCAATTCGCGGATGCCAGAGCCCGGGGCAATGGTTTCGACCGCGGAGAGCTCTCCGATGATCTCGAAGTACACGCCGTGATCGTGGCAAATGTCGGGGACGCGGTCAATGTCCGGCCGGCAAGAGGTCTAACGGTTAAGGCAACCGGCGCGCCGACGAGATGCTCGCCTAAGTTCAAGCCACGTGCCGGCGCGTCCGGTTGACCGTAGGGTTGGGGCGCTACCGGCGACGCTTCCAGTAATCCGGCCGCCGTCGCACGTGGGCGTTGGAGAGAATGACGACCGATTCTGGAGAGAACGCCGCGCGCTGGATCGTGCCGCCGAAGTGCTGGATCGGCGCATAGACCACGTTGATGCCGACCACGGCGTAGTCGCGGCCCGAGTCCGGCGTGATCGACGCGGCGAGCCGGCCGGTGCGCTGCAGGATCTTCGCGTTCGAACCCGACTGGCGGCGCTTGCGCAGGGTGGAGGGCGCGAGCGGCGTCCAGGCCGGGCGGCCCTCGACCCGGAAGTTCTCCTCGACCGAGTCGTGCATCAACGCCGGCGAGCTCGCGCATCACCGGCGTCAGGTCCTCGCCCAGCGCGACCAGCGCGGAAAGCGCGACGGTGACCTCGTCCTGGACGATCTCGATCTTCGCCTTCATCGGTGCTATCCTTGGCGCCTCCCCGCGGGCGACGCTAGAAATTCGGCACTGGCACGAATCAGCAGTCGGGGTTCGGATGGAGGGACGGCCGGCCTCCCGCCCGCACTTCCCGCTTCAGATCAGGCCGCGAATCAGCGTGAACAGGTTCGTGTCCCGCAATGAGCTCGCGGGCACGATCGACGCCGAGTCGATCGCATTGCGCACGCCTCCTCTCTTGCGCTGATCCGCGATCGCCACCACGATCCGGATCCGCTTCGACGGATCACCCGGGTAGTCATAGACGAAGACGAGCTTGCTGTTGCGCCCCCACAGCACCGCGCGCGCCTGGGCAAGCATGACGGGGAGGTCCGCCCATTGCCCGGCGGTTAGCGCGTCACCCGCGGCCGTGTGGCGCCCCGCCTTCGGCCCCACCAGCAGCCTGTCCTCGACCAAGATCGGCCAGTCGCTGGCGATCGTGCCGTTCTGCGCGGCGTAGCGGACGAGCGGCGCGTCGAGATAGCCGGCCACTTGCGACGATCCGCGCGCGACGCCCTGCGCGGTGACGTCGTCGACCCACGCCCCGAACGCCTTCGCGCGCGGATCCGCGGTGGCGATCGTGCGCAGCGCTTCGTCGCGAGCGGCGCCGAGCACCGCGAGACGATCCGGCATGACCATGTCCGGATAGGGCGCCGCGAGCGCCGGGTTGCGGCCGAACCCGGCGTCGGGGGAGAACTTGCTTCCTCCGCCGAGATCGACGACGAGTCGCTCGTCGATCTCGCTGTTCGTGCCCTCGACCTGGTGCGTCGACAGGCGGCCTGAGCTTCCCTCTGTTTTTCGTCCGCCAAGGGAACGGGGTCATGCTGCCACGGCTTGCTCGTGCTGACTGCTGATCCAACCGGCCAGGAACCGCGCCGGCGAAACATAGCCGAGCGTCGAGTGCTTGCGCCTGCGGTTGTAGAACACCTCGATGTAGTCGAACAGATCGGCGATCGCCGCCTCGCGCGTCGCGTACCGGGTGCCATGCACGCGCTCGTTCTTCAAGCTGTTGAAGAAGCTCTCGGTCGGCGCGTTGTCCCAGCAGTTCCCCTTGCGGCTCATCGAGCAGGTCATGCCGAACTCGACCAGCTTGTCCTGGAACACGCCGCTCGCGTATTGGCTGCCCCTATCGGAGTGATGCATCAATCCAGGCGCCGGCTTGCGGCGAAACCACGCCATCGTCAGTGCATCGACCACGATATCCGCCGTCATCCGCGGCTTGATCGACCAGCCGACCACCTCGCGGTTGAACAGATCGAGCACCACGGCCAGGTACAGCCAACCCTCATCGGTCCAGATGTACGTCAGATCGGCCGTCCACACCCGATTGGGCGACGCCGGCGCAAACTCCCGGGCCAGCAGGTTGTCCGCCACCGGCAGCGCGTGCCTGGAATCGGTCGTCGCCTTGAACCGGCGCTTGTGCCGCGCCCTCAGGTCATGCTCCCGCATCAGCCGCTCGACCCGCGCCTTGCTCACCTGGTAGCCGCGCTCCCGCAGCTCCCGATACATCCGCGGCGAGCCGTAGGCCGCCTTGTACTGCGCGTGCACGCTGCGCAGCAGCGCCAGCAGTTGCCCATCGGTCAGCCGTGTGCGATCCGGCCTGCCGCCACCCTTCCAGGCCCGATACCCGCTGATGCTCACCGTCAGCGTGGTGCACATCGTCGGCAGCGGAAAGTTCTTCCGTTGCGTGTCGATCCAGGCGTACTTCACAGTGCATCTTTCGCGAAGTACGCCGTCGCTTTTTTTAGGATTTCATTCTCCATCCGCAGCCGCGCGTTCTCGGCCCGCACCCGCGAGAGCTCCATCTGCTCCGGCGTAATCGCCTTGGCTCCCGGCGGATTGAGCTTCCCCGCCTTCGCCGCCTTCACCCAGTTTCGCAGCGTCTGCTCGACCAACCCCAGGTCGCGCGCCACGACCGCGACCCCCTGGCCGCTGCGAACCCGCTTGACCGCCAGTTCCTTGAACTCCGCCGTGAATTCCTGCTTCGGTACCTTGAACATTCCCAACCTCCATTTCGCCTATCCTATCCAAAGACCCTTGGAAGACGAAATTCGAGGGGAAGCTCAGCCCTCGCTCGACATCACCGCGATGCCGCGCTCCTTCATGTCGGCCTCGGACAGCGCCCGAATTCTGCATCGACAACCGAAACCGTTGGGCGGGAAAATCGACTGCCACACCGGGTCGTCCGCGCGGAACACCTTCCCGTTCATCGCGGCGTGCGTCGGCCGGGTGCGGTCATCCATCACCGCGACGTATTCCCAGTACGGCCGCTCGTTGATCATGGCCGCGAGCGCGCGGTAGCGCCCGGCCATGTACGCGCTCTGCAAGTTGGTGCGGTAGATCGTCGCGTGCCGGCGCGGCGAGGACAGGTTCACGACCTTCGTTTCGCCGGTGTCCAGGCGCACGACCTGCTGCGGGCCCCACCAGCCGAGCGCGGAAAGCCGCGACCTCAGTTGCCGCTTGAAGTCGTCGAACGTCGTCCCGTCGACGAGCGCACGATCGAGCTCGCCGCGGATGGTGGCGAGCACATCGGCACGCGCGACGCCGGCGAAGGTGCCGCCACGCGCGCCCAACCCTACATCGGCGCGCACAGCACGACCATGTCCGGGCCGCTGCCCTCGGGAACGAAACCCTGGGCGACCATCTGGTCGCGGAGGTTCTTGTCGGTCATGTAGCGGTGGTTGGTGTCGGCGCGGTGGTTCCAGACGCGGTAGACCGGCTTCGTGCCGGCGGCGCACACCCCCGAGACCGGATTGGGGAGCGCGAGATACATCACGGCGGTGGACTCGAGGATCGCGTTGGGAATGATCTGCTGCACGACCGCGCATTCGGACGGATTCGCCGAGTAGAAGTGCGAGTTCGCCGGCGCGGGCAGCCAGAAGCGGCAGATCGGCGAGAAGCCCGGCTGCGCCACCGCATACGCCTTGTAGCCCAGGCCGGTGCGCACCCAGCCGGGGAAGAGGCCGGTGTCGAGCGCGGCGATCTCGTCGGCGCCGATGGTCACGAAGTAGTGATCGGTGCCCGCGTGGTAGTACTCGATGACGTTGACCGGCTGCGCGCGCACCGGTTCGGGCGTCGGCAGCGGCACCAGGCCGGAGCCTTGCAGGGAGAGCGTCATCGCGCGGCCGTCTCCGGTCGACACCAGGAGTTCGGCGCTGCGCGGCCCGCTCGCGGCCGGACGGAATCCGATGTCCGTGGTGCACACGCCGTTCGGCGGCAGGTTCTGTCCGGGCTTGCACAGGCCCGAGCGCGTGAACTCGTTCGCCTGCAGACCCTGGAATTGCATGCCCGCGATCGTGACCGTCGTCTGGCCGGGATTGCTGATCGTCACGCGCTGCACCGCCGACGAGGTCGCGATCGGAACCGGGCCGAAATCGAGGCTGGCGGGGTTCGACGCGAACGGGCTCGACGCGCCGCCGGAGCCCGCGCCGAGGAGCCGGATCCGGTACGGTGTGGACTCGCCGACGTCGATCGTCAGGAACCCGCTCTGGTCGCCCGCCGAGCCGGGCGTGAACGTGACCTGCATCGTGCAGTTCACGCCCTGGCCGAGCGTCGCGCCCGCGCCGCAGCCCGACGCCTGCCACGACGACGGCGACGCGGTCACCGAAATGATCGAGACCGGCGCGTTGCCCAAGTTGCCGATCTGGAACGACTTCTGCGACGACGCACCGACGTTCTGGGTGCCGAAGTCGAGGAGCGGCGGCGCCGAGCAGAGCACGCCGGCGGACACGCCGGGCGGCGCACCGTAGAGGCAGCGGCAGGCGCGGATGTCGTCGGGTGTCAGGACGGACAGCGAGTTGTAGTCGGAGTACGGCGGCCCCGACATCAGCGTTCCGTTCAACTGCGAGTGGTTGACGCCGAGCAGATGCCCGAACTCGTGCAACAGGAGGCGCGACAGGAACGCGCCCGTGGTGACCTTGACCGGGTCGATCACGATGTCGGCGTCGATAATCGGCGCGAGACCGCCGCCCTCGGTCCAGCCGGAATGCGCGATCGTGTAGCCGGAGATGCCCGCCGGCGTCGCCTTCCATCCGAGGACGTTGACGAGATCGGGCTGCGCCCCGTTCTCGGCTTCGATCACCGTGTTCTCCGGCGCGACCCCCGTCGGCCCGCCGTAGACCGCTTCGATGTTGCACACCGATGCCCACGACGCCACTACCTGCTGCATCGCGCTGGTGACCGTCGAGGCGTTCGCGAACGCCGCGGGTGCCCCGGTGGCGTTGTAGTTCCAGGTGACGCTCGCCGGCCAGGCGGCGAGCGGGTCGAACAGGAAACGAAACTTCGTGCCGTCGCCGGAAGCGCCCGGAGTCGACGTCACCGCCATGTCGTGCTGGGCATGAGCGAGCGGGGGCGCGATGGCGGTGACGAGCGCGAACGCGCATGCGAGCGCATGGGCGCGGCGTCGTGCAGCCGTCGGTGACCGAAACTGCATCATCGTGTGTGCAAAGGCCGAGACCGGAACTCGCGCATGCGCCCGGCGGCGGAACCTGTCGTTGCGGCGCCGGCAGGCGGTCGAGCCATCGGCCGAAAATACCACGGCTCCCGGCCCGCGTTGCCGGGGTGCGCCCCCCGGGATCGCCGGATGCTTCCCGTCGGCGCGTCCGGTCGATGCGCGGGGTCGCCCGTGGCGTCGTGGGACGGCGACACCCCGGCGTTTCCCCACAGCGATGCGGCAGGTCGCGCCCGGCAGGAGTATGCTCGCGCCCGCCCGATGCCAGCGAGCGACCGATGACCGCCGACGCCTTCGACCCCGCCTACCCGCGCGATCTCGCAGGGTACGGGGAACACCCGCCGCACGCGCGCTGGCCGGGCGGCGCGCGCATCGCCGTCCAGTTCGTCCTCAACTACGAGGAAGGCGGCGAGAACGCCGTGCTGCACGGCGACGAGTCCTCGGAGACCTTCCTGTCCGAGATCGTCGGCGCGCAGGCGTTCCGAGCGCGGCACCTGTCGATGGAGTCGCTCTACGAGTACGGCTCGCGGGCCGGCGTCTGGCGGATCCTGCGGCTCTTCCGCGACCGCGGCATCCCGCTCACGGTCTTCGGCGTCGGCATGGCGATGCTCCGACATCCGCGCGTCGTCGACGCGTTCCTGCGCGACGGCCACGAGATCGCGAGCCACGGCTGGCGCTGGGTGAGCTACCAGTCGGTCGACGAAGCGGTCGAGCGCGAGCATCTCGAGCGCGCGGTCGGCGCGATCGTGCGCCTGACCGGACGGCCGCCCGAAGGCTGGTACACCGGCCGCGACAGCCCGAACACGCGCCGCCTCGTCGTCGAGCACGGCGGCTTCGTCTACGACGCCGACAGCTACGCCGACGACCTGCCCTACTGGACCGAGGTCGACTGCTCGCGCGGGCGCGTTCCGCACCTCGTCGTCCCCTACACGCTCGACAGCAACGACATGCGCTTCGCGACGCCGCAGGGCTTCAACAGCGGCGACCAGTTCTACGCCTACCTGCGCGATGCGTTCGACACGCTCTACGCCGAGGGCGATCCCGCCGGCCTCGATCGGCCGAAGATGCTGTCGGTGGGCCTGCACTGCCGGATCGCCGGCCGGCCCGCGCGGTTGGCCGCGCTCGCGCGCTTCGTCGACCATGCGCGCGCGCACGACGGCGTGTGGTTCGCGCGCCGCATCGACATCGCGCGCCACTGGATCGCGACCCACCCGTTCAATGGGGTCAGACTCGATTGAACGGCGGACGCGGTTCAATCGGGTTCAATCGAGTCTGACCCCATTGAGTCCGCTCATCCCGCGGCTTCGGCGACGGCCGTCGAAGTCGCGCGCACTCGCGCGAGCCCGCGCCGGCGCAGGAGCAGGTAAGCCGCGGGAATCACGAACATCGACAGCAGCGGCGCGGTGACCATGCCGCCCACCATCGGCGCGGCGATGCGGCGCATCACCTCGGCGCCGGTGCCGTCGGAGAGCATGATCGGCGCGAGACCAGCGAGAATGACGGCAACGGTCATCGCCTTCGGCCGCACGCGCAGCACGGCGCCCTCCTCGATCGCCGAACGCAGGTCCTCCTCGGCCGCTCCTTCGCCCGACGCGAGCCGCGCGTCCCAGGCGTGGCGCAGGTAGATCAGCATGACGACGCCGAACTCCGCCGCGACGCCGGCGAGCGCGATGAAGCCGACCGCGGTCGCGACCGAGGTCGCGTAGCCGAGCGCCCAGAGGAGCCAGGTGCCGCCGACCAGGGCGAAGGGAACCGCCAGCATGATGAGGAGCGCCTCGTCGATGCGGCGGAACGCGAGGAAGAGCAGCACGAAGATCACGACGAGCGTCAGCGGGACGATGAACGCGAGGCGCGCCTTCGCGCGCTCCAGGTACTCGAACTGCCCCGACCACGCGATCGACGTGCCCGGCGAGAGCTTCACCTCGCGCGCGACCGCGGACTTCAGGTCGTCGACGACCGACACGAGATCGCGGCCGCGCACGTCGACGTAGACGTACCCCGAGAGCCGCGCGTTCTCGCTGCGCAGCATCGGAGGACCGTCGACGATGCGCAGCGACGCGACCGCGGAGAGCGGGACCTGCGCGCCGCCCGGTGTCACGACCGGCAGCATCCGCAGCTTCTCGACCGAGTCGCGCAACTCGCGCGGGTAACGCACCGACACCGGGAAGCGCGCGCGTCCCTCGACCGTCTCGGCGACGTTCTCGCCGCCCACCGCCGCCGCGACGACGTCCTGGATCTCGGCGATCGACAGGCCGTAGCGCGCCGCCGCGCCGCGGTCCGGCGTCACGTCGATGTAGCGCCCGCCTTCGAGTCGCTCCGCGAGTGCGGAGGTCACGCCCGGGACCGCCTTCGCCGCGCGTTCGATCGCCTGCGCCGTCGCGTTCACGCTGGCGAGGTCGGGCCCCGCGACCTTGATGCCGATCGGGCTCTTGATGCCGGTCGCGAGCATGTCGATGCGGTTGCGGATCGGCGGCACCCAGATGTTGGAGAGGCCGGGAACGCGCACCGTGCGGTCGAGTTCGTCGACGAGCTTCTCCATCGTCATGCCCGCCCGCCATTGCTCACGCGGCTTGAACCGGATCGTCGTCTCGATCATCTCGAGCGGCGCGGGATCGGTCGCGGTCTCGGCGCGCCCGATCTTGCCGAACACGCTCGCGACCTCGGGCACCTGGCGGATCATCCGGTCGGTCTGCTGGAGGAGTTCCGAGGCCTTGCCGGCGGAGAGCCCGGGGAGCGCGGTCGGCATGTAGAGGAGGTCGCCCTCGTCGAGCGCGGGCAGGAATTCGCCGCCGAGCCGCGACACCGGATACGCGGTCGCCGCCAGCACGACCGCCGCCACCGCGAGCGTCGTCTTCGGCCAGGCGAGCACGCTGCGCAGCAGCGGCCGGTAGAGCGCGATGAGCGCGCGGTTGAGAGGATTGGCGCTCTCCGGCGGAATGCGCCCGCGGATCACGTAGCCCATCAGCACCGGCACGAGCGTGATCGCGAGCGCCGCGGAGGCCGCCATCGCGTAGGTCTTCGTGTAGGCGAGCGGCCTGAACAGTCGCCCTTCCTGGGCTTCCAGCGCGAACACCGGCACGAAGGAGAGCGTGATGATGAGGAGGCTCACGAAGAGCGCCGGCCCGACCTCGACCGACGCGTCGACGACGAGCCTCCAACGTTCGGCGGACGTGGGCTCCGGGAGCCAGCCGTCGCGGCCGCGCGCGGCATGCTCGTGCCGCCACGCCTCGAGCTTGCGGTGCGCGTTCTCGATCATCACGATCGCGGCGTCGACCATCGCGCCGATCGCGATCGCGATGCCGCCGAGCGACATGATGTCGGCGTTCACGCCCTGCGCGCGCATCACGACGAACGCCGCGAGCACGCCGAGCGGCAGCGACACCACGGCGACGAGCGAGGAGCGCAGGTGCACGAGGAACAGGAGGCAGACGAGCGCGACGACCACGAATTCCTCGACGAGCTTCGTGGCGAGGTAGGCGACCGCGCGCTCGATCAGCCCCGAGCGGTCGTAGGTCTCGACGATCTCGACGCCTGCGGGCAACCCGGGCTTCAGTGCGTCGAGCTTCGCCTTGACCGCCTCGATCGCGGCGTGGGCGTTGCGGCCGGAGCGCAGCACCACGATGCCGCCGACCACCTCGCCCTCGCCGTCGAGTTCCGCGATGCCGCGCCGCATCTCGGGGCCGAGCTGGATGCGCGCCACGTCGGAGAGCAGCACCGGCGTCCCCGAAGGCGTCGTCTTGACCGGGATGCGGCGGAAGTCGTCGGGCGTGCGCAGGTACCCGCGCACGCGCACCATGTACTCGGCCTCGGCGAGTTCGAGCACCGAGCCGCCGGTCTCGCGGTTCGCGCCGCGGATCGCCTCGACGACCTTCGCGACCGGCAGGTCGTACGCTGCGAGCCTGGCCGGGTCGAGCACCACCTGGTACTGCCTGACCATGCCGCCCACGGTCGCCACCTCGGCGACGTCGGGAACGCTCTTCAACTCGTAGCGCAGGAACCAGTCCTGCAGCGCGCGCAGCTCGGAGAGGTCGTGCTTGCCGGTCCGGTCGACGAGCGCGTACTCGTAGATCCAGCCGACGCCGGTCGCGTCCGGGCCGAGCGAGGTCTTCGCGCCCGGCGGCAGCCGCCCCTGCACCTGGTTCAGGTACTCGAGCACGCGCGAGCGCGCGAAGTACAGATCGGTGCCGTCCTCGAACAGCACGTACACGAACGAGTCGCCGAAGAACGAGTAGCCGCGCACCGCCTTCGCGCCGGGGACCGACATCATCGTCGTCGTCAGCGGATAGGTGACCTGGTCCTCGACGATCTGCGGCGCCTGCCCGGGCCAGGTCGTGCGGACGATGACCTGCGTGTCGGAGAGGTCCGGGATCGCGTCGAGCGGAATCGAGCGGATCGACGCGACGCCGAGCGCCGCGAGCACGACCGCCGCGATGAGCACGAGGAGCCGGTTCGCGACCGACCAGCGGATGATCGCGGCGATCATGGCGACTTCGCGGGCGCGATGCGCGTGAGCTCGAACTGGCCGGCCGGCGAGATCGTGAACTCGAAGTCGACGCGCGTGCCCACCTTGACGCCGGCCGGAACGCCCGACGCGCCGGCGCGAAAGCCCATCGTCATCGCGCCCATGCCCGCGCTCGGGATCGCGCCGTGCTCGATGAACACGTCGCGGCCGCTGATCGCCCGCACCGTCCCGGACGCGCGATGGCGGGCGGCGCCCGCGGAGGCCGGCGCGTCCATCTTGTGGCCGGCATGCGGGTCACCCGCCTGCGCGAGTTGCGCCGGCGGTTCCGCCGCCTCGGACGGCATGGACTCACCCGCGACGTTCATGCGCGCGAGCACGCCGCGCAGGCTCGCCTCCGAGTCGATCAGGAACTGGCCCGACGCGACGACGCGCGTGCCGGCCGCGAGGCCGCGCACGATCTCGGTCAGGTCGCCGGACTCGCGTCCGGCCTCGACCTCGACCGGCGCGAAGTGGCCCTCGCCCTCGTCGACGATGACCACGCTGCGCGTGCCGGTGCGAATCACCGCCTCGGAAGGCACGAGCACGCCCGCCGCCGACGTCGCGCCACGGAAGTCGACCGTCGCGTACATGCCGGGCTTCAACGCGCCGCCCGGATTGGGAAGTTCGATGCGCGCGCGCACCGTGCGCGTCGCGGCGTTGATCTCGGGCAATAGCGCCTGCACGCTGCCGCGCAGCACGCGGTCGGGGAACGCCGCCGCGCGCACCTCGACCTTCGCGCCCGGCGCCACGCGCGCCGCCTGCGCTTCGGGCACCTCCGCGATCACCCACACGGGCGACAGACCGGCGATGCGGACGAGGTTGGTTCCCGGCGCCACCGCCATGCCGTCGCGCGCGCCGATCTCCCAGACGATGCCGTCGACCGGCGAGGCCGCGCGCACGCGGCCCGACGACCGGCCCTCGCGCTCGACGCGCGCGATCTCGTCGTCGGGCATCCCGAGGAGCCGCAGGCGGTTCCGCGCGGCGTCGACGAGCGCCTCTGCACCCGGCTGGCGGCTCGCGCGAAGCGCGAGGAGCTCCTCCTGCGCCGCGACCCACTCGGGCACGAACAGGTCGGCGATCGGCTGGCCCTTGCGTACCGGATCGTAGGTCGCGCGCACATGGAGCTTCTCGACGAAGCCCTGCACGCGCGACTGCACGCCGGAGAGCGTGCGCTCGTCGATCGCGACCGCGCCGGTGGCGCGCACGCCGGTGTCGAGCGTGCCCTCGCGCGCCTCCACCGTGCGCACGCCGAGGTTCTGGACGAGGCGCGGACTCACCGACACTTCGCCCCGGTCAGCCGCGGCATCGGCGTAGACCGGCACGAGTTGCATGTCCATGAACGGGCTCTTGCCCGGCTGGTCGAATCTCTGCCCCGGCACCATCGGGTCGTGCCAGTAGAGGACGCGCCGGCCGCTCTCGTCGGTGAGCGCCGTCCCGCCGCCGGGGGCCGTCTGAGGGGGCGCCGCCGCGACGTCGGCGTGCGGCGCGCGCGATCCGAGCCAGTAGCCGGCGAGGCCGGTCGCAACGGCGATCGCGAGCGCGATCGCCACCGAGGTCGCGGACGCGCCGCGCTGATGGGTCGTCATGAGTTCTCTCCGGTCGAAAGCGTGGCGAGCCAGGCCCAGGCACGGGCCGCGAATTGTTCGAAGTTGAGCGCGGCGAGGCGCGCGTCGAGCACCGCGCGGCGCGCCTCCAGCACCGGCGCGAGCGCGCCCGCGCCGCCGCGGTAGGCGGCGAGCGCCGCTTCCACGCGACGTTCGGCGAGCGGCACGAGGTCGTCGCGCACGCGCAGCGCCTGCGCGCGCGTCGCCTCCCATTCGGCGAGCGTCTGGCGCACCTCGGTGTCGCGCGCGAGGCGCAGGTCCTCGCGCTGGGCGCGCGCCGCGTCGCGTTCGCGCAGCTTCGCCGCCTGCTCGCGGTCCTGCCGGGTGCCCGGCGACCACGGGAGATCGACGCGCACCATCAGCGAGATCATGTTGCCGTATTCCGGTTTGCGGATTCCGTAGGTGAGTTCCGCGCTCCAGTCGGGACTGCGCGCCGCACCCGCGAGGTCCGCTTCGGCCGCGAGCACCGCGATCTCGGCCTCGGCGAGCCGCAGTTCAGGCTGGCGCTCGACGTCGGTGAGGCGTCCGAGCGTGTCCGGCAGCGCAAGCACGTCGGGCGGCGCGGCGAGCGGCCGGTCCGCGTCCGCGCCGAGGTAGCGGGCGAGCGCGAGACGCGCGCGTTCGGAGGCGAGTGCCGAGTCGGTCGCCCGGTTCGCGAGTTCGACGATGAGCGCCTGCGCGGCCAGGACCTCGCCCTGCGCGGCCCGTCCTGCCCGGTAGGCCGCGGCGGTCGCGTCGGCTTCGAGCCGCGCCTCGTCGATCTGCGCGGCGATCGCCTGCGCCTGCCGGTCCGCGTACCACCGCGCGAGCCACGCCGTCGCGACCTCGCGCCGCACCGCCAGCGCCGCGACCCCCGCTGCGGCGTCGCCCCGCTGGGCATCGCGCGACGCGCGCTCGGCGCGAAGGCGGCGCTTGTCGCCGCCGGGAAACTCCTGCATCACGCCGATCCGGGTCATCGTCATCGGATCGCCGTCGAGGCGCCAGCGATCCGGCCCGTCGGTCGGCACGTTCTCGAAGCCCGCGATCAGCTTGGGGTCGGGGAGCGCTGCCGCGGGGCCGGACATCTCGCGCGCCGCGTCGGCGCGCGAGCGCTGCGCCATGACCTGCGGCGAGCGCTCGAGCGCGATCCGTTCGGCGGCGGCGAGCGTCAGCGGGACGACGGATTGCGCGAATGCTGCCGAGGCTGTCAGGCCGAGCGCCGGCATGAGCGTCCACGCGAGCCGTGAACGCGGGCGATGCGGGTGGGCGGGCGCTGGCCCGCCGTGGTCGATTCGTCGATGCATGGAGCCTCCGGACGTGGATGCGCGGCGCCGGCGCGCGCCGGCCCCGGTGACGTCAACGGAGGCTCAGAGTTGGAGGCGGCAGTAGAGCGAGCGCGCCGGTGGCGGCGTGACCTTCGCCTCGGGCGGGGGCGCGTCCTGCCCGTCCCGAACCGCGGCGGGCAGCGGCACTTCGATCGCGGTTTCCGGCGCGGGCGCCATCACCGGAAGCGCCGACGCGGGCGTCAACGCCGACTGGCAATGGACCTCGCACAGGTTCGGACTCGTCGCGCCGGCATCGGAGCCCATCGCCAGGTGTTCGGCACAGGGCGATTCGGCGGACGGAGCCGCGGCGATCGCGTCCGCGCGGCTCGCGCAGGCGTAGGCCGCCGCCGCGGACTGGGCGACGACCGTGGCCAGCAGCGCGACGAGCGCGACGAAGCGGCGAATGGGGCGGCGGACGGTCACGGCGCGGATTATGCCCGAACCCGTGCGCCGGCGCCCGAACCGCCCGGACGTCTCACTCCCGCCGCCGATCGTCCACCGTTGGCGCCCCGCCGCGCCCGCCGATCTGCCATGATGGCGCGCCGGCCGCAGGTCCGGCGACCGGCACTCCCGACGAACGCCCGGAGGCGAGGCTTGGGAAACCCGAAATCGAGCGCGACGTCCCCCGTTCCCGGAGATCGGGCCGAGTCGCTGGCCGCGGCGCTCGCGTCCGCGCGCGAGCACCAGGCCGCGATCGCCGAGGTCCTGCATGCGATCTCCGCCTCGCCGACCGAGATCCAGCCGGTGCTCGACGCGGTCGCGAAGCGCGCATCGCTGCTGTGCGACGCGCCGGAGGCCTCGGTCCTGATCCGCGAGGGCGAGGTACTGCGCGTGATGTCGTGCCACTCGCGCGACGGCGTCACCCGGATCCCGGCCGGATACGCGGTTGCGCTCGACCGCACGATGATCACCGGCCGGTCCGTCCTCGACGCCCGCACGGTGCACCACGCGGACATCGTGCCGCTGCTCGACGGCGAGTTCCGCGCGGCGAAGGACAACGCGATCAGGTTCGGCTTCCGCGCGGTACTCTCGGTGCCGCTGATGCGCGAGTCCGTCGCCTACGGCGCGTTGTACGTCTGGCGTCCGTTCCCCGGCCATTTCTCGCCCGACCAGGTCGCGCTGCTGGAGACCTTCGCGCACCAGGCCGCGATCGCGATCGACAACGTCCGCCTGTTCAACCAGACGAAGGAGGCGCTCGACCAGCAGCGCGCGTCCGCCGAGGTGCTCTCGGCGATCTCGAGTTCGATCGCCGACGTGACGCCTGTGTTCGACGTGATCCTCGGCAACTGCCGGCGCCTGCTGGGCGCCCGCAACGTCGGCATGACGTTGCTGCACGACGACGGCCGGCTCCACATCGACGCGCACGTCGGACCCGGCATCGACGAACTGAAGCGCCGCTTCCCGCATCCGGTCGGGCGCGACGTCGCCGCCGGCATCGCGATCCTCGACCGCAGGGTGGTCATGTACCCCGACCTCGACGCGCCGGACGTGCCCCCGGTGCTGCGTGCCGGCCGCGCGTCCCTGGGCGACCGGTCGCTGCTGGCCGCGCCGATGATGCAGGGCGAGAAGGCCATCGGTGCGCTGTGGATCGGGCGCGCGTCGAAGGGCTCTTTCGCCGACAAGGAGGTCGCGCTGCTCAAGACCTTCGCGGGACAGGCGGTGATCGCGCTCAAGAACGCGCGGCTGGTCAACGAGACGCGCGAGGCCCTCGAGCAGCAGCAGGCGTCGTCCGAAGTGCTCGCCACGATCTCGAGTTCGATCGCCGACACCGGCCCGGTGTTCGAGAAGATCCTGTTGAGCTGCCAGAAGCTCTTCGCCGGCCGCGTCGCCCTGATCAACCTGCTCGACGATGCCGGCATGGTGCAGCTCGCGGCCTACCACGGCCCGGCCCGCGACGAACTCGAACGGATCTATCCGTTCCCGGTCGACGACGACTCGTCGACCGGCCGGGTGATCCGCCGGCGCGCCGTGCTGCACTTCCCCGACATCGAGAGCGATCCCGACGTGCCCCCGATCGCGCTGCGCGCCTGGCGGGCGATGGGCTTCCGCGCGGTGATCGTGGCGCCGATGCTGTGGGAGGACCGCGCGATCGGCTCGATCGTCGTCGCCCGCGAGCACGCCGGCGCATACACCGAAAAGGAGATCGCGCTGCTCCGGACCTTCGCCGGCCAGGCCGCGATCGCGATCCAGAACGCGAGGATGGTCGAGGAGATCCGGCGCAAGGGTCGCGAGCTCGAGGTCGCGAGCCAGCACAAGAGCGAGTTCCTCGCCAACATGTCGCACGAGCTGCGCACGCCGCTCAATGCGATCATCGGCTTTTCCGAGGTGCTGCTCGAGCGGATGTTCGGCGAGCTGAACGAGAAGCAGGACGACTACCTCGAGGACATCCACGCCTCGGGCCGGCACCTGCTCTCGCTCATCAACGACATCCTCGATCTGTCGAAGGTCGAGGCCGGGCGGATGGAGCTCGAGCCGTCGACCTTCGACGCGCCGACCGCCATCGACAACGCGATGACGCTCGTGCGCGAGCGCGCGCAGCGGCACGGCATCGCGCTCGTCGCCGACCTCGCGCCCGGCGTCGCGGACGTCACCGCCGACGAGCGCAAGTTCAAGCAGATCCTGCTGAATCTCCTCACCAACGCGGTCAAGTTCACGCCCGACGGCGGGCGGATCGT
The DNA here is from genome assembly GCA_015075645.1 of Burkholderiales bacterium. Lineage (NCBI taxonomy): Bacteria > Pseudomonadati > Pseudomonadota > Betaproteobacteria > Burkholderiales > Burkholderiales bacterium. The sequence goes on from JABTUF010000002.1 coordinate 609,353, forward strand.
CGTGGCCGCGCGCCGGATCGACGGCGCGCTCGAGGTCGCCGTGCGCGACACCGGCATCGGGATCGCGAAAGAGGACCAGGCCGCCGTGTTCGAGGAGTTCCGGCAGGTCGGGCGGCACTACACGAACAAGCAGGAGGGCACCGGGCTCGGCCTCGCGCTCACCCGGCGCTTCGTCGAACTGCACGGTGGCGCGATCGTCCTCGAGAGCGAGCCCGGGAAGGGCTCGACCTTCACCTTCACGATTCCCGATCCGCCGCGCGCGGCGGGCTCGGCGGCGCCATGACCACGATCCTGATCGTCGAGGACCACGAGAAGAACATGAAGCTCGTGCGCGACGTGCTGCAGGCGAAGGGCTACGCCACCCTCGAGGCCGTGACCGGCGAGGACGGCGTGCGCCTGGCGGGGGAGCATCGGCCCGCGCTCGTGCTGATGGACATCCAGCTCCCGGGGATCGACGGGTTCGAGGCGCTGCGGCAACTGCGCGCGGACCCGGCGACGGCGGCGATCCCGGTCATCGCGGTGACCGCCTCGGTGATGGACTCGGATCGGCGCCACATCGTCGACGCGGGCTTCGACGGGTACATCGGCAAGCCGCTCGACCTGAAGGCGTTCCTCGCGGCGGTGGCGAAGGCGGTCGGGGGACCGAGCGCGTGACGACGTCCGCCTCCTGGCAGGCTTCGACCATCGCACCGGCCGCGGCCGCACGCGTGCTGGTCGTCGACGACACCCCGCAGAACGTGAAGCTCCTCGCCGACCTGCTCGGCGCGAAGGGCTTCGTCGCGATCACCGCGGCGTCGGGCGAGGAAGGGCTCGCGAAGCTCGCCTCGGAGAAGCCCGATCTCGTCCTGCTCGACGTGATGATGCCGGGGCTGTCGGGCTACGAGGTGTGCCGCCGGATCCGCGCGAACCCGGACACCGCGCTGCTTCCGGTGGTGCTCGTCACCTCGCTCGACCCGCACGAGGAGCGCGTCAAGGGCATCGAGGCCGGCGCCGACGACTTCCTGTCGAAGCCGATACACCAGAGCGAACTCCTCGCGCGCGTGCGCTCGCTCCTGCGCATCAAGGCGCTGCAGGACGAAGTCGCCCGACAGGCGGCGAGCCTGCGCGAGTGGAACGCGGCACTCGAAACGCGCGTGAAGGCGGCGCTCTCCGAGATCGAGCGCCTCGGCCGGCTGCGCCAGTTCTTCTCCGCGCCGGTCGCCGACGCGATCGTGTCCGCGGGCGAGCAGTCGATGCTCGCGCCGCACCGGCGCGAGGTGTGCTGCGCGTTCATCGACCTGCGCGGCTTCACCGCGTTCACCGACGCCGCCGAACCCGAGGAGGTGATCGCGATGCTGGGCGAGTTCCACGCCGCGATGGGCGGTCCGATCGCCGAATTCGGCGGCACCGTGCCGCACTTCACCGGCGACGGCATGCTGATCTTCTTCAACGATCCGATCCCGATGCCGGACATGGGACCGCGCGCCGCCCGCATGGCGCTCGCGATGCAGGCGCGCTTCGCGCCGCTGCGCGACGCATGGCGCAGGCTCGGGCACGAACTCGGTCTCGGCATCGGCATCGCGAGCGGCTATGCGACGCTCGGCGCGATGGGTTACGAGGGGCGCTTCGACTACACGGTGATCGGCGGCGTCGTGAACCTCGCCTCGCGCTTGTGCGCCGAGGCGCGCGGCGGACAGATCCTCGTCGACCGCCGGGCACACGCGGCGCTCGTCGACGATTTCGCGTTCGACGAACTCGAGCCGCTGACGCTGAAGGGGTTCGACAGGCCGGTGCCGGTGTTCCGGTTGACCTCCGCGAAGGACGGCTGACCGCAGGCCCCCGGGCGTCCGCGTGGCCGGGGCGGGACAAGCAGGGTCAGACTCGACCGTTCGCTACCGCAGCGACGCGTTGATGCCGGCGAGCGCCGCAGAACCGGGCACGAGTTCCGCGTCGGAGAGCTGGTTCAACGGCGTGTCGACCGTCTCCTGCGCGTCGTGCAGGTCGGGCGCGTGCTCCGCGACGTAGAGGAGTCCGGTCACGACCACGCCCCTCGCGCGGTGCGATTCGAGGTAGGCCATCGCGGCCACCTTGTCGGAAGGATCGTAGGCGGGGTCGAGCCGCTTCAACCGCATCGTCGAACCGTCGTGCATGACGATCTCGCGCGTCTCGCCGGGCGCCTGCGCGGAGACGATCGGCGCGCGCTCGGGCATGAAGTCGAGGCGGTTGACCGCCTCGTTGTGCTCGCGCACGTAGTCGTAGCTCTTGGTCGAGCCGGCGTGGTTGTTGAACGCGACGCAGGGCGACACCACGTCGATCAGCGCGGCGCCCTTGTGGCGCACCGCCCCCACGATGAGCGGCACGAGCTGCTCCTTGTCGCCGGAGAAGCCGCGCGCGACGTAACTCGCGCCGAGCGTCAGCGCCATCATCACGAGGTCGATCGGCTCGTCGTCGTTCGCCGCGCCGCGCTTGCTGCGGCTGCCCTTGTCCGCGGTCGCGGAGAATTGGCCCTTGGTGAGCCCGTAGACGCCGTTGTTCTCGACGATGTAGGTCATGTCGACGTTGCGGCGCATCAGGTGCGCGAACTGGCCCAGCCCGATCGACGCCGAGTCGCCGTCGCCGGAGACGCCGAGGTAGATCAGGCTGCGGTTCGCGAGGTTGGCGCCGGTCAGGACCGACGGCATGCGCCCGTGTACCGTGTTGAAGCCGTGCGACTGGCCGAGGAAGTAGGTCGGCGTCTTCGACGAGCAGCCGATCCCCGAGAGCTTGGCCACGCGGTGCGGCGGCACCGCCAGGTCGAAGAACGCCTGGATGATCGCCGCGGAGATCGAGTCGTGGCCGCATCCGGCGCACAGCGTGGAGACCGGCCCCTCGTAGTCGCGCCGCGTGAAGCCGAGCGCGTTCACCGGCAGCGACGGGTGGTGGATCTTCGGTTTCGCGAGGTAGGTCATCGGGCGCCAGGGGCCGGAAATCAGGAGTCAGGAACGGCTCAATCCGCAGCGACCGCGGGACGTCCGCGCACGAGTCCGAGCGCGCGGGCCTTCTCGCCGACCTCGCTCTCGATGAAGCGCGCGGTCAGCGGGTTGCCGTCGTAGTGGAGGATCGGGATCAGCTTGTCGGGGGCGATGCCGCACTCGATCATCAGCAGCGCGCGCAGCTGCGCGTCGCGGTTCTGCTCGACGACGAACACGTGGTCGTGCGCGGCGATGAACTCGGCGATCGCATCGGCGAACGGGAACGCGCGGATCCGCATCCGGTCGAGGTGGATCCCCTGCGTCTCGAGGACGGCGAGCGACTCCGCCATCGGGGCGCCGGACGAGCCGTACCAGACGACCGCCGCGCGAGTGGCCTGCGCCGCCTTCTCGATGACGGGCCCGGGCACGAGCGACTTCGCCGTCTCGAACTTGCGCAGCAGCCGCTGCATGTTGTCGACGTAGGCGGCGCCCTCCTCGGTGTAGCGAGCGTAGCGGTCCTTCGAGGTGCCTCGCGTGAAGTACGCGCCGCGCCGCGGGTGCGTCGCCGGGATCGTGCGGTAGGCGATCCCGTCGCCGTCGACGTCGAGGTAGCGGCCGAAATCGCGGCCGGCCTCCAGTTCCTCCGCGGTCATGACCTTGCCGCGGTCGAGCGCGCGCGCGTCGTCCCAGCGGAACGGCTCGGTCAGCCAGTCCTGCATGCCGATGTCGAGGTCGAGCATCACGAACACCGGCGTCTGCAGCCGGTCGGCGAGGTCGAACGCGAGCGCGCCCATGTCGAACGCCTCGGTCGGATCCTCGGGCAGGAGCAGCGGATGCTTGGTGTCGCCGTGCGACGCGTAGGCCGCCGACAGGATGTCCGCCTGCTGCGTCTTGGTCGGCATGCCGGTCGACGGGCTGCCGCGCTGCACGTCGAAGAGCACCGCCGGGATCTCGGCGAAGTAGGCGAGCCCGATGAATTCCTGCATCAGCGAGATGCCGGGCCCCGAGGTCGCGGTGAAGGCGCGGGCGCCGTTCCAGCCCGCGCCCACGACCATGCCGATCGACGCGAGTTCGTCCTCCGCCTGCACGATCGCGTAGCGGTGCTTGCCGGTGGACTGGTCGACGCGGAGCTTCCGGCAGTAGCGCTGGAACGCCTCGGCGAGCGAGGTCGACGGCGTGATCGGGTACCACGCGCACACCATCGCCCCGCCGTAGACCGCGCCCAGCGCCGCGGCGCTGTTGCCGTCGACGAAGATCCGCTCGCCGACGCGGTCGCGCCGTTCGACCTTGAGCCCGAGCGGCGCGAGATGGTCGCGCGACCAGTCGTACCCCAGCCGGAACGCCTTGCGGTTGGCGTCGAGCAGCGGCGCCTTGCCCTTGTACTGCTCGACGAGCATCGCCTCCACGACGTCGGCCTCGATCGAGAGCAGGAACGCGAGGCTCCCGAGGTAGGCGATGTTCTTGAAAAGCTGGCGCTGGCGCGCGTCGGAGAACGTCTCCTGGCACAGCGCGGTGAGCGGCACGCCGATCGAGGTCAGGTCGGCGCGCGTGCGTCCGGCGGCGAGCGGCCGGGTCGCGTCGTAGAGGAGGTAGCCGCCCGACTCGACCTCCGCGACGTCGGCCTTCCAGGTCTCCGGGTTCATCGCGACGGTCAGGTCGACGCCGCCGCGCCGGCCGCGCCAACCCGCCTCGACGACGCGCACCTCGTACCAGGTGGGCATGCCCTGGATGTTCGACGGGAAGATGTTGCGCGCCGCGACCGGCACGCCCATGCGCAGGATCGCCTTGGCGAACAGCCCGTTCGCCGAGGCCGACCCCGAACCGTTGACGTTGGCGAACTTGACGACGAAGTCGTTGACGCGCGCGATCGGTCGCATCGTCACTCCGCCGCCTCGGCCGCGACGTCCGCGCGCGCGCGCTTCGGCAGCCGGATACGCGGCGTGTCGCCGCAGTGGGTCATCTCGATGAACGATTTCTTCATGTCCCAGGCGCCGGTCGGGCAGCGCTCGGCGCACAGGCTGCAGTGCAGGCACAGGTCCTCGTCCTTCACCATCACGCGCCGGCTCGCGAGCGTGTCGGACACGAGCAGGTCCTGGGCGAGGTTCACCGCCGGCGCGCGCAGCCGCGTCCTCAGGTCGGCTTCGTCGCCGTTCCACGTGAACGTGATGCAGTCCATCGGGCAGATGTCGACGCAGGCGTCGCACTCGATGCACAGCTTCTCGGTGAACACCGTCTGCACGTCGCAGTTGAGGCAGCGCTGCGCCTCGGCGAACGCGAGCTTCGGGTCGAAGCCGAGTTCGACCTCCTGCCGGATGTCCTTCAGCGCGATCACCGTGTCCTTGAGCGGCACCCGGTGGCGCTTGTCGCTGGTGATCGCGTTGTCGTAGCTCCACTCGTGGATGCCCATCTTCTGCGAGACGAGCAGGAAGGTGGGCGGCGGGCGCTTCGTGATGTCCTCGCCGCGGCAGTGGCGGTCGATCGAGATCGCCGCGTCGTGCCCGTGCGCGACCGCCCAGATGATGTTCTTCGGGCCGAACGCCGCGTCGCCGCCGAAGAACACGCCCGGGCGCGTCGACGCGAACGTGGTCTTGTCGACCACCGGCATGCCCCAGCGGTCGAACTCGATCCCGAGCCCGCGCTCGATCCACGGGAACGCGTTCTCCTGGCCGACCGCCACCAGCACGTCGTCGCAGTCGAAGCGCACCTCGGGCTCGCCGGTCGGCACGAGTTCGCGCCGGCCGTTCGCGTCGCGGACCGCCTTGACCCGGTCGAACGCGATGCCGACGAGCTTGCCCCGTTCGTGCAGGAACGCCTTCGGCACCAGGAAGTTGTGGATCGGGATGCCCTCGTGCTGCGCGTCCTCCTTCTCCCACGGCGATGCCTTCATCTCGTCGAAGCCGGACCGCACGACCACGTCGACCTTCTCGCCGCCGAGCCGCCGCGCGCTGCGGCAGCAGTCCATCGCGGTGTTGCCGCCGCCCAGCACCACGACGCGCTTGCCGATCGACGTCGTGTGGCCGAACGACACCGACGCGAGCCAGTCGATGCCCACGTGGATGTGGGCCGCCGCCTCCTGGCGTCCGGGGAGGTCGAGGTCGCGACCGCGCGGCGCGCCGCTGCCGACGAAGATCGCGTCGTAGCCCTCGTCGAGGAGGCGCGCCATCGAATCGACCCGCGTGCCGCCGCGGAACTCGACGCCCAGGTCGAGGATGTAGCCGCACTCCTCGTCGATCACGCGGTCGGGCAGGCGGAACTTCGGGATCTGCGTGCGCATCATGCCGCCGGACTTCGGGTCGGCGTCGAACACGACGCAGTGGTAGCCGTGCGGCGCGAGGTCGCGCGCGACGGTGAGCGACGCGGGACCGGCGCCGACCAGGGCGACGCGCTTGCCGTTCTTCCGCTCGGCGGGCTTCGGCAGCCGCGCCCGGATGTCGCTCTTGTAGTCGGCGGCCGTGCGTTTCAACCGGCAGATCGCCACCGGCTCGGGCTTCGCGTGCGCCTTGCGATGCTCGGGCGAGCCCTCCTCGACGCGCACGCGCCGGCACGCGGGCTCGCAGGGCCGGTCGCAGGTGCGCCCGAGGATGCCCGGGAAGACGTTCGACTTCCAGTTGACCAGATAGGCGTCGTCGTAGCGTCCCTGCGCGATCAGCCTGATGTACTCGGGGACGGGCGTGTGCGCGGGGCACGCCCATTGGCAGTCGACGACCTTGTGGAAGTAGTCCGGTTGCGCGATATCCGTCGGTTTCAAGCGTACTCCTCGAACTCGTTCGCGGCGGCCGGGCCCGCGGGCTCGCCGGTGATCCCGGCGAGTGCCTCGGCCGCGGACGCCAGCCTGGCCGCGCGAACGCTGGCCCGAATGCTACGCCGATCCGGACTGGCAGGCATTGTTGCGGCGCAACGTGCTTTCCCGCAGGAGCCCGGGGCAACGGTCATGCCAGTCGTCAGACGCAGGTCCGGAAACCGACGAACATGTCGTGCCGGCCGGGCAGGTAGAAATTGCGCATCCGCGCGTGAACCAGCCGCGAGCGCGTCGCCCACGATCCGCCGCGGATGACCCGGTGGTCGCCGAACCACGGCTGCGAGTAGTCGGCGTAAGGGCCGGGCACGAAGCCGGGGTACGGCTGGAACGGCGACGACGTCCACTCCCATACGTTGCCGAGGAGGTGCGACGCCCCCGTCGCGCCGGCATCGGAGGCGACCGGTCCGGAGTGCCGGGCATCGAGGTTTCGATCCAGCGCCGCACCGGGCGCCGTCACTGCGGCGACCTCCCATTCCGCCTCGGTGGGCAGCCGCCGCCGCGCCCATGCCGCGTACGCTTCGGCCTCCCACGCGTTCACGTGCTGCATCGCCCGCGCGACCGCGAGCGGGCGCCAGCGGTCGAACCAGCGGACCTCGAATCCGTTCGCCCTGCGCCAGTACGCCGGCAAGCTGCGCCTCGCGGCGGCGAGCCAGCGGCGCCCGTCGTCGGACCACAGAGACTCGCGTTCGTAGCCGCCGTCGTCGACGAACGCGGCGAACTCGCCCTCGGTCACGCACGCGCGGGCGATCGCGAACGGTTCGAGCGTCACCTCGTGCACCTCACGCTCGTTGTCGAACACGAAACGCGCGCGTTTCTCGTCCGCGCCGCTGCCGATCGCATGGACGCCTCCAGCCACCTCGAGGTCACCGCCGGTACCCGCGCCCCGGGCCGGCTCGGGCAGCGTCCATTCCGCGGGCGGCGGCAGCGCAAGCGATTGAAGCGTCATCGCGAGCGCCTCGCCGTGCATGTCCTCGTGCAGGAGCGCCAGTTCGAAGAAGTAGCGCGCCGACGCGGCGGCGCGGCCGAGTTCCCCGAGCACCGAGCCGAGCGTCTCGTCCAGGTACCGCAGCGTGCCGCGCCAGTCCGGCAGGTCGAGCGACCAGCGCGCGTCGTGCGGCACCTTCGAGCTGTCGTAGAACGCATCGGCGCCGGGGAGGCACGACGCGCGCGCCGCGCCCGCGGGGTCGCCCGGACGCATCGAGGTGCCGTGGCGCAGGCACCAGTACTCCTGGAACCAGGCGATGTGGCCGAGTTCCCAGCGCGCCGGATTGACCGTCGGCACGCAGGGAAACACCGGGTCGTCGTCGTGCAGGTGCGCGTAGCAGTGCCGCGTATACTGCCGCGCATCGACGAGCGCATTCCGCATGCGTGCGCGCCAATCCGATTCGCTGATCCTCGTCACGCCGTACCTCGCGAGCGCCAACAACGGGAACTGGCGCACCGCCGCCCGCTGGGCGCGAATGCTCGCGCCGCGCCATCGGGTCATTGTACGGCCGCCCGACGCGCCGCTTCCCGACGATGCGGTGGCGCTCGTCGCGCTCCATGCCAGGCGCAGCCGCGACGCCGTCGCGCGCTGGAAAGCGGCGCACCCCGACCGCGCACTCGTCGTCGCGTTGACCGGGACCGACCTGTACCGCGACCTGCCCGCCGGCGACCGCGACGCCGCCGCGTCGGTCGCCGACGCCGATCGACTGATCGTGCTGCAAGGCGAAGCGCTCGCCTCGCTCGGCCCGGGCGAGCGCGCGCGGGCTTCGGTCGTCGTGCAGTCCGCGCGCGCGCTCGTGCCGTACGCCCGCAAGGCGGCCTCGCGCTTCCACGCGGTGCTCGTCGCGCACCTGCGCAGCGAAAAGGATCCGGTCACCGCGCTCGAGGCCTGGCGGAGCCTGCCTCGCGACCTCGCGGCGACGCTCACCATCGTCGGTGCCGCGCTCGAAGCGCCGCTCGCGGTTGCGGTGCGTCGCGCGACGGCGGCCGACCGCCGCGTGCGCTGGCTCGGCGCGCGGCCGCACGGCTGGACGCGCCAGGCGATCCGGCGCGCGCACGCGCTCGTCGTGACCTCGCGGATGGAAGGCGGCGCGAACGTCGTCGTCGAGGCGCTGACCTCGGGCACGCCGGTGATCGGCACGCGCATCCCGGGGAACGTGGGGCTGCTCGGAGCACGGTACGACGCGCTGTTCCCGCCGGGCGACGCCGCGGCGCTCGCCGACATGGTGGTGCGCGCCGCGCGCGACCGGCGCTGGCTCACCGCGCGCGCACGGGAGTGCGCGCGTCGGGGCCGGCGCTTGACGCCGGAGGCGGAAGCACGCTCGCTGGTCGCGGCGATCGACGCCGCGATCGCGTCGAAGCGAGGCGGCTAGAATGAGCGTCCATCGACCTCGTCGGCCCGCGTCGCCATGAATGCCCCGGACACCCTGCCCCTGCGACTCACCGCGTTCAGCCACGGCGGCGGCTGCGGCTGCAAGATCGCGCCCGGCGTCCTGCAGCAGATCCTCGGCAAGTCGGACGCAGGCGCGGGCATCCTCCCTCCGTCGCTCCTCGTCGGCATCGAGACCGCGGACGACGCGGCGGTCTACCGAATCAACGACCGCCAGGCGATCGTCGCCACCACCGACTTCTTCATGCCGATCGTCGACGACCCGTTCGATTTCGGCGCGATCGCGGCGACCAACGCGATCTCCGACGTCTACGCGATGGGAGGGACGCCGCTCTTCGCACTCGCGCTCGTCGGCATGCCGGTCGACAAGCTCCCGGTGGAGACGATCCGGCGCATCCTCGACGGTGGCGAGTCCGTCTGCCGCCGCGCGGGCATCCCGATCGCGGGCGGCCACACGATCGACTCGGTCGAACCGATCTACGGACTGGTCGCCATCGGGCTCGTCGATCCCGCGAACCTCAAGCGCAACGCCGGCGCGAAACCCGGCGACCGCCTCGTGCTCGGCAAGCCGCTCGGCGTCGGCATCTACAGCGCCGCTCTGAAGAAGGGCCGGCTCGACGATGCCGGCTATGCGGCGATGATCGAGACCACGACGAAGCTCAACACTCCGGGCATCGCGCTCGGTGCGATGCCGGGCGTCCACGCGCTCACCGACGTCACCGGGTTCGGGTTCGCCGGACATCTGCTCGAGATCTGCCGCGGCTCCTCGGTCGCCGCCCTGGTGGATGCGGCGAGCCTCCCGATGCTGCCGGGGGCCGCGGCGCTGGCGCGCGAGGGCATCCGCACCGGCGCCTCGGGCCGGAACTGGACCGGTTACGGCGGCGAGGTCGCGATCGAGGCGCCCGACGCGGACGCCTTGCGCACGCTCGTCACCGACCCGCAGACCTCGGGCGGCCTCCTCGTGGCATGCGCGCCCGACGAAGTTCAGGCGGTGATGGACGTGTTCGGACGCGAGGGCTTCGACCGCGCCGCGGTCGTCGGCGAGATCGTGGCCGGCGCGCCACGCGTCGTCTTCCGCTGAAGCGTCGGGCATGCGCATCGTCGTCGCGATCGTCGCGGGCATCGCCATCGTCGCGGCGCTCGCGTGGCAGCACTACCATTCGCGCGACGCGCAGATCGAGCGCGCGTACGAGGCGTGCATGGCGCGGTTCGGCGCCTCGAAATCCGCCACGCCCGCGGCGGATCCCCGCGCCCCGGAAAGCGCGGCCGACGCGCTCGGACAGGCGATGCAGGATCTCGTCCGCGGCGTGACCTCGGGCATGTCGGGCGCCGTCTGCAGCGCGGTGCGCGACGCCTGCCGCGCCGATTTCGACGGCGTGGTCTGCCGCAACGCGATCGCCGGATTCCGCTGATGCCCGAGGGTCCCGAGGTACGCCGCGAGGCGGACGAGCTCGGGCGTGCGCTGGTCGGACGCAATCTCGTGCGCATCGAGTACCGGGTGCCCTCGCTCGCCGCCCGCGCGGCCGGTCTCGCCGGCGCGCGCGTGACGCGGGTGACCTCGCGCGGCAAGACGATGGTGATCGCCTACGACCGCGGGCTCGTCCACCTGTCGCACCACCAGCTCTACGGTCGCTGGCGCATCGCCGACGCCCGGCGGGTCCCCGATTCCGACCGCGCCGTGCGCGTGGTGCTCGCGACCGCGACGCGCATCGCCACGCTCTACAGCGCCACGGCGATCGCGCTCGTCGACGCGGGCGATGTGGACGCGCACCCGCTGGTCGCCCGTCTCGGCCCCGACGTGCTCGACCGCTCGACCACGCCCGCGCTCATCGCCGCGCGCCTGTCGCTTCCGCGGTTCGCGCGCACGACGCTCGGGCACCTGCTGCTCGACCAGTCGTTCGCGGCCGGGCTCGGCAACTACCTGCGCAGCGACATCCTCCATGTCTCCGGGCTTCGCGCGGAGGCGCGCCCCGCGGACCTGGACGGCGATGCGCGGGCGCGGCTCGCGGAGACGATCGTCGCGCTGCCCCGGCGCAGCTACCGGTCGCGCGGCGTCACCGCCGGCGCGGCGCTCGCGCGCACGCTCGACGCCCGCGGTGTTCCCCGGGCCGAGCGACGGTTCCTGGCCTACGACCGCGCAGGCGAGCCGTGCCGGACCTGCGGGTCGGCCATCCGGCGGCGCGAGGTCGCCGGCCGCGGCTGGTTCTACTGCCCGGCCTGCCAGCCGCCGGTGCGCGTGCGGCGGCGCTGACGCGGCGGCCGGCGCGCTCGAAGCGTGAACGCTCAGGCCGCGTGGAACACGGCGAAGTCTCCGTGGGCGTCCTGCCAGCAGCGGATCCGCGTGTATCCCGCCGCCCGGAGCAGCGCCTCGAACTCGGAGGGCGCGTACTTGTACGCGTTCTCGGTGTGGATGCGCTCGCCGGCGGCGAAGGTCCTCGGCGATCCGCCGATCGAAACGACCTGCGGGCTCGTGGCTTCCAGATGCATCTCGATGCGCGAGCGGGCTTCGTCGTGGAGGGCGACGTGCGCCCAGGCCTCGGGGAGGAAATCGCTGCCGATCAGGCGGTTCACGTGGTTGAGGACGTTGCGGTTGAACGCCGCGGTAACGCCGGTCGGATCCGCGTAGGCGCGCACCAGCCGCGCGGCGGACTTCTTCGTGTCGACGCCGATCAGAAGCCCGCTCCCCGGACGCGTGACGCAGTGCATACGGACGCGCTCGAGGAGTTCGCGCGCGTCGTCGGGCGTGAAGTTGCCGATCGACGACCCCGGATAGAAGAACGTGGCCGGACGCGGGTCGAGATCCGCCTCGAGGTCGAGGCCTTCGGTGAAATCGACGACGACGCCGCGGACGTCGAGCGCCGGAAACGCGTCCGCGACCCGGCGGAGCGAGTCCGCGAGCTGATCCTCGGCGACATCGACCGCGATGTAGCGCGCGGGCGAGGCGAACGGGAACCAGTCCTGCGCCTTGCGGCAATCGCCTGCCCCGAGGTCGACCCACTGGCCCCCGGATCCGATGGCGCCGGTGATGGCCGCGCGGTGCTCGACGAAGATCGCGCGCTCGGTGCGCGGCGGATAGTACTCGGGCAGTTCGCAGATCGCGCCGTAGAGCGCGCAGCCCAGGCGATCGTAGAAGTACCGGGGCGCGATCGCGGCCGGGTCACGGCGCAGGCCCGCGACGAGCGCGTGCCGCTCGCGTTCCGGGTCGGCGTCGAGCCGCTTCGCGATGCCTCCGTACGTCACGTTCGCTCGCGTTCCGTTCTCGGTGGCGCTCGCGCGCGGGTCGCGTGGGCCGCTCGCCGGCAGGCGAGTCTGCGCCCGGAGGCGCCCGGACGTCAAAGCACGAGGGACGAACTCCGCCGGCGCGCTCGTTCGCGCGTCCGCCTGGTTCTTGGCATCATCGCGTCATGCGCGCGTTCGCTTCCGCCTTCGCCGCGGCCCTGATGCTCGCCAAGCCTGCTCCCGCCGCGTTTCCCGACGCTCCTCCGCTGTCCGACTCGCTCGGGCTCTATCCGGCCGGCGATTTCGTCGTCACGACCGGCGACCTCTCGCCGATCGCGCCGTCGCCGCGCCTGTACTTCGCGAAGGAGTGGATCGCGGTGCCGCGCGAAGGCGTGCCGGTGTCGGGGTTCGCGACCGGAATGCGCGCGGCCGACGACGTCCGCGTGTGGAGCGCTACGCCCGCGGCCCGGGAGCGCCCGGGCCAGCGCCCGCCGCTGGCATGGCTGGGTTCGCCAGTGCGCATCGGCCACGCGCGCACCACGCCCGACCTGCAGCACGTCGTCGCCGGCGGACACACAGCGAAGCTCACGCTCGCGCCGAAGCTTCCGCTGAACGGCTCATGGGCCGACGCCGGCACCGGACGCTGGTTCGCCGACCGCGAGGTCGCGCTGCGCGGTGAGTGGCGCGACGACGCCTTCGAGGCACGCACGCTGTGGCCGCGGGACTTCCGCATCGACGCCGCCGCGCCGGTCGACCCGCTGCCCCGCGATCGACCCGCGGACCGTGCGCTGCGCGAACTCGTGCGCTCGACGAGCGGCGACGCGCGCCATCCCTTCCTCGCCCGGCCGCTCTGGGAACGCGAAGGCTCCGCACGAGCGTGGGACGGCAAGCCGGTGCTGCTCGTCATGGTGAACGGCGCGCAGGGCGACGACGACGAGGCCTGGGGCGGTCATTTCGCGATCGGCACCGGGCGCCTCGGGGCCGGCGGCGCGATCGACGACATCCTCGTCGACAACTTCTACTCGCTCGACGTCGTGAGCGAGAAGGGCATCCTCGCGGCCCCCACGCCGCTCGATCAGTATCTCGCCGACGTCAACAGCGGGCAGGCGTGGTACCGGCCCACGGCGCTCGTGGTCGCGGTGCTCTCGGACGACGCCGTGCCCGCGCGCGTGCAGGGCGCGTTCAACCGCGTCTACGCGCAGTTCTGGCGCCACCAGCTCCACTACCAGCATTCGCTCGCGAACTGCTCGGGCATCAGCGTGGACACGTTGCGCGCGCTCGGCTGGAGGCTGCACGCGAACGAGCCCGGCCCCGGGTCGACCGCCCTCGCATGGCTCGCGTTCCCTTGGGCGCTCGTCACCGAACGCTCGCTGTCGAAGGCGCGCGTGGCCTACGAGTACCTGACCGAGGACCGGACGCGGCTCTTCCCGAGTGTCGCGTTCGAAACGATCGGCGCATCGCTCGTGACGCTCGCCCGGGACGGTGCGGGACACGAAGCAGGCGACCTCGAACGGGAACTCGCACGGGACCTCGAAGCGCTCGTGTTCGTGCACGTGCCGCAATTGCCGTCGTCGCGCGTGCCGGGGTCGTGGCCGGTCGTGTCGCCCGCGGAATACCGGGGAAAGGTGCCCTCGGATCCGGAGGACCGGAAGATCATTCCGGTGCTGTCGCGGCCGTTTCCGTCGAATCTGCGCGACGACGATCTCCTGCCCGAGACCCGCCGGCCGTCCGACCTGCCGCTCTACGTGTGGGTCGCGGTCGCCGTTGCCGCCGCGGTCGCGCTGGCGGGTTGGCTCGTACGCGTACTGCGGCATTGATGCGAACGGCGGGGTCAGCGGGATTGGGGGTTGACATAGTTCCAATATTCCATAATATTGGAAATATGAAAGCCACCTCGCTCACCACGGCCCCCACCTACGCCGGGCACGCGGCGGTCGACACGGTGCGCGCGGTCACCGCGCTCGCCGCGCTCGCGCAACCGACGCGGCTCGCGATCTTCCGCTCGCTCACCGCGCACGCGCCCGGCGGCCTCACGCCCGGCGAACTCGCGACGATTCACGACATCGCCCCGCCGACGCTCTCGTTCCACCTGAAGGAACTCGCGACCGCCGGGCTCGTCGCCGTTGAGCGCGAAGGGCGCCGCATCCGCTACCGGGCCGACCTCATCGCGATGAACGCGCTCGTCGGCTACCTCGTCGACCATTGCTGCCGGGCGACCGGCCGGCTGACCGACTCTGCATGCGCGACCGGATGCGCCCCGGCCGCCTGCTCCCCGACCCCGGCGCATAAGAGGCAACCACGATGAAGCGCTTCCACGTCCACCTCTCGGTGCCCGATCTGGCCGAGGGCATCCGGTTCTACTCCGGCGTGTTCGGCGCCGCGCCGAGCGTCGCGAAGCCGGACTACGCGAAGTGGATGATCGACGACCCCCGCGTCAACTTCGCGATCTCGCAGCGCATGGCCCGCACGGGGCTCGAGCACCTGGGCTTCGAGGCCGAGGACGCCGGCGGACTCGCCGACATCCGGGAGCGCTTCGACGCCGCCCGCGCCGGCGCGGTCGAAGACGAGCCCGGCGCGCGCTGCTGCTACGCGGTGTCGGACAAGCACTGGATCACCGATCCCGCCGGCGTCGCCTGGGAGGCGTTCCACACCCTCGGCGCGATCACGCGCTTCGGCGAGGAGCACGGCGAGCCCGCCGCGGAGCGCTGCTGCGACGCGGCTGGTCCCGACGACGCCAGCGATGCCTCCGCGGTCGGATGCTGCGGCGCGGCCGTGGTTTCGTCGGCGAAGCCGGCCGGCGCCGCACGCCGCTGCTGCGCATGAACCGCTCGGATTCGCGACACGCGGACCGCGGCCGCGGCGCGCCGCCGGGACCCTCAGGCGCGGCGCCGGGCACGCGCAGAATGTCCGACGCGGCCACGCCCTCCCCGTTCGCGCGGCCGCTGCGAGAGCGCGCGTTGCGTTTCGTTGCCGCGGCCGCCGTGCCTCTCGTGGCTGGATGCGCAGGAGCGCAATCGCAGGCGCCGGCGTTCCCGGTGGGCGTCACCTTCGCCTGGGTCGGCACCGACGCCGGCTCGGCGCCGCGCATCGACGTCGCGGACCCGAGCCGCTACACCGTCCGCTTCGACGCGTCCGGGCGCGCCGAACTCCGCCTCGACTGCAACCGCGGCTCATCGCAGTGGTCGCGGGACGGCGACCGCCTCGCGCTGACGCCGCCCGCCTCGACCAAGATGAAGTGTCCGGACGGCTCGCTCGACGCCGCGTTCGCCGCCGGCCTCGCGCGGACCACGCGCTGGAGCTACCGCGACGGCGTGCTGGTGCTCGAGGGCGGCGACGCCACGGCGTTGCGACTGAAGCGCCTGCCGCCCTGATCAGCGCGGCGACGCGCGGATGAATCCCCGCTTCGCCATGCCGTTCACGACGGAGGCCGCGACGTCGCTCGCATCGGCGGCGGTGCCGGACGGATAGTTGACCACCACCAGCGCGCGCCAGGCTTCCTTCGTCGTGTCGATCGCGTAGAGCCGGACCTCGGTGACCGACGAAGGCGTCGTGTCGAGGTCGGTGCGCGGATCGGGATCGGAGCGCGCGCCCAACCACCGGTACATGCCGCCCGACTTCACGATCGGCTTGTCGCTCGGCGGCTGCACGAACAGGATCGCGTCCGCGCCGGCACGGCGCGCGGCCTCGATGACCGCCGCACCGTCGACCGTGACGGCGCCGACGTCGGTCGCGACCGCACCGGGCAGGCCGTCCCGCGTCGTGACCGGCACGCCCGCCGACGCGAGCCGGACCGCGAACGCGTCGTCCCAGGCCTTGCGCCGGGCCGCGTCGGCGTCGATCGTCACGATCGCGATCTTCGCGAGCGGCCGGGTCGCGCGGTTCGACGACTGTTCGAACTCGCGCAGCACGACGCGATTGTCGGTCGTCGCGCAACCGGCCGCGGCGAGCACGATCGCAACGAATGCCAGCGCGCGCACGATCATGCCGCCGCCTTCGACGGTGTGAGTCCCTGCGACGCGATCGCGTGCGCGATCACGGTGGCGAGCCCATCCGCCTCGCGCCGGAACGACGAGGGATCGTAGGTCTCGGTGACGCCGGTCCACACGAGGCGATCGCTCGCGACGTCGAAGAGCGACGTCTCGATCCTCGCGATGCGCGTCTGGATGACCTGCGGCTGCGCGACCCAGCCTCCGTACCAGCCCCACCAACCCGCGCCGACCGGTCCCACCGGCACCATCGTCGTGCGCACATCGGTCCGGGTCTGCACGCCGCGGATGTGCACGAGCAGCAGTCCGTCCGAACCGGAACTGGCGACACCGCCCTTGATCTCGTCCTCGGTCAGCGTTCCGTCCCGCAGCAGGCGGTAGCCAGGGATACCTTCGACGCCGACGGTCGCGAGCTTGCCGGCGAGCGTGTCCTCGAAGATGCGCCGCTGCGTCAGGTCGCCGCCGACGCTCACCACGAGGATCCGCGCGAACGGCTTCGAACGCACCGACGGGTCGAACCAGGCGTCGCGCAGCGTCGTCGACGCGCAGCCCGCGGCGACGAGCGCGGCGCAGGCGATGAGCGACCCGCGGCCGAGCCGGCGCAGCCTGCGCGGCTTCGTTCCCGTCGGTACGACGCGCGCCATCAGCGGTTGCGAAACGCCGGCTTGCGCTTCTCGACGAACGCGCGCATGCCTTCCTTCTGGTCGTCGAGCGCGAAGGTCGCGTGGAATTCGCGCCGCTCGAACAGCAGTCCTTCGGCGAGCGACGACTCGTACGCGCGGTTGACCGCCTCCTTGACCTTCATCACCACCGGCAGCGAATACGACGCGATCTGCGTCGCGACCCCGATCGCTTCGTCGAGGAGCCTGTCGGCCGGCACGACGCGCGACACGAGGCCCGAACGCTCGGCTTCCGCCGCATCGATCATCCGCCCGGTCAAGCACCAGTCCATCGCCTTCGCCTTGCCCACCGCGCGCGGCAGGCGTTGCGTGCCGCCGAAGCCCGGCATCGTGCCGATCGTGATCTCCGGCTGGCCGAACTTCGCGCTGTCGGCGGCGATGATGAAGTCGCAGGCCATCGCGAGCTCGCAGCCGCCGCCCAGCGCGTAGCCCGCGACCGCCGCGATCACCGGCTTGCGCGTATAGCGCACCGCCTCCCAGTTGCGCGAGATGTAGTTGTCGCCGAGCACCTTCGCGTAGCTCCACTCCGCCATCGCGCCGATGTCCGCGCCGGCGGCGAAGGCCTTCGCGCTGCCGGTGATGACGATCACCGAGATTTCCGGGTCGGCGTCGTAGCCTTCGAGCGCCGACTTGATCTCGTCGGCGATCGCGTCGTTGAGCGCGTTCAACCGCGCCGGGCGGTGGAGCGTGACGATCGCGACCCGTCCGCGCGTCTCGGTCAGCAGATTTTCGTAGGCCATGGGAGGTTCGAGGTTCGTGGTCGAAGGAATGCGGTGCGGCGGCGCGAGACGATGTGCCGCGCAGACCCGCCATGATAGCGCGGCGGCCCCCACCCCTTTCGAGCAGCACGCGCAAGCATGTCGCGCGAGAGGTCCGGACCAGCGCCGCCAGAGCATGGCACCCGCACGATCCCCCGGGTTCAGCGCAACGACGTCTTCGCGACCTGCCACACTGCGCGCCGCCCCGACGGCCGCCGTCGCCGAAGCGCCCGCATCGCCTCGGTGTCGTCCGAGCCGCGCCGCACTGGCCCGGCCCCCCCGATATCGATTCAGCGTTTCGCCGGATCGAAGTGCTTCCGCAGCCCCTGCCACACGCGCGCGTAGTCGCGCTGCCGCTGCGGCGACTCGAGCGCCTGCCGGGTCGGTCGGATCACCTGCCGCGTCTCGAACATGAACGCCATCGTGTCGCGGATGTAGTTGGGTTTCGACGTGTCGGCGGCACTGGCCTTTTCGAACGTCTCCGCGTCGGGGCCGTGGCCGGTCATGCAGTTGTGCAGGCTCGCGCCGCCGGGCACGAAGCCCTCGGCCTTCGCGTCGTAGACCCCCTCGATCAGCCCCATGAACTCGGAGGCGACGTTGCGGTGGAACCACGGCGGGCGGAACGTGTGCTCCATCGCGAGGATGCGCGGCGGGAAGATCACGAAGTCGATCGCGTCGACGCCGGGCGTGTCGCTCTGCGACTGCAGCACGAGGAAGATCGACGGATCGGGATGGTCGTAGCTGATCGAGCCGATGGTGTTGAAGCGGCCGAGGTCGTACTTGTACGGCGCGCAGTTGCCGTGCCAGGCGACGACGTCGAGCGGCGAGTGGTCGATCCGCGCCGACCACAGGTGCCCCTGGAACTTCGCGACCAGCTCGAAGTCGCCCTCGCGGTCCTCGTACCACGCGTGCGGCGTCAGGAAGTCGCGCGGATTGGCGAGCCCGTTGCTGCCGATCGGACCGAGGTCGGGCAGCCGGAACGGCGCGCCGTAGTTCTCGCAGACGTAGCCGCGCACCGCGCCGTCGGGGAGTTCCACCGCGAAACGCACGCCACGCGGCACGACGACGATTTCGCGCGGCGCGGCCTCGAGGCGGCCCAGCTCGGTCGCGACGACGAGCCGCCCCTGCTGCGGCACGATGAGGAGTTCGCCGTCCGCGTCGTAGAAGTAGCGGCCCTCCATCGAGCGATTCGCCGCGTATTCGTGGATCGCGCATCCGCTCATCGCCGCGGGACTGCCGTTGCCCGCCATCGTCACGAGGCCCGCGACGAAATCGGTCGGCGCCGAGGGGAGCGGCAGCGGATGCCAGCGAAGCTGGTCGGGAGGCGCGGGCACCGAATCGAACGCGCTCTCGATGCGCCCGGCGTCGATCGGCCGGAACGCACCATGCATCGCGGCGGGTCGGATCCGGTAGAGCCAGGAGCGCAGGTTCGCGCCGCGCGGCGCGGTGAACGCGCTGCCCGACAGTTGCTCGGCGTACAGACCGTAGGCCACGCGCTGCGGGGAATTCTGGCCGACCGGCAGCGCGCCGGGCAGCGCCTCGGTCGCCAACTCGTTGCGAAATCCGCTCTGGTAGGCGAGCGGCGTCGCCCCGCTGCGCGGTGCGGCGGGTGGCGCGTTCTTCGGCGTCGTAGCGTCCATCGATGGCTCCGGTGCGCGGTCAGGCGCGCGCGACGACATCCTCGCGCGCGGCCTCGATCGCCTGCGCGAGCACGTCGGCATCGCCGATGTGGTTCGCGAGCAGGAGCACGAGCTTGGCGTTGACGAGCGCGCTTTGCCCGTCGTCGAGCCCGCGATGCGCGGCGATCAGGCGTTCGTAGAAGCCATCCGGATCGGCGATCCGCGGTTCGGTGTCGAGTGCGGCCATGGGCTCTCCGGTGTCACGCATTCGCGGTCGCGCGCGTAAGCGCCGCGCGCACCGCGTCCACGTCGAAGCTGCGCCAGCGCGCGCACACATGCTGGTCCGGGCGCAGCAGATAGCAGGTCCCGGGCAACGCGGCATAGCGCGTGGCCACGAGGCCTTCCACGTCCCGGATCGCGACGGCGCCTTGCACCGCGGGGACATCGACCTGCACGACGTTCACCGGCACCGCGCCACGCGCGAGCTCGCCGACCGCGTCGGAAGGCAGCGGCCCGAACGCGAGCAGCGTGAATCCGCGCTCGAGGTGACGGAGCAGCCATTCGCCCGCCGGACCGTGCACCGGGGCGTCCGCGGCCGGGGCGCCGGGCACCATCGCGCCCGGCCCGGACGGGAAGTCGCCGTCGCGGTCGGGGGTGTTGAGCGGAGAGCCGGCGAGCACCGCCGGCGTCGAGAGCCGGCCGCTGTTCACGAGCCTGCGTGCGAACGGGTGGCGCTTCGCGAGCTCCAGCACCGCATCGCGGAAGGTGCGCGAGATCGCGCTCTTCGGCGTGATGAAGTCGGTCGAACGGGTCGACGCGGCCAGATTCTCGTCCGCGGCGCGCGTGCGCTCGAGGTCGTAGCTGTCGAGGAGCGCACCGGGCGCCTTGCCGTCGATCACGAGCGCGAGCTTCCAGGCGAGGTTGTCCGCATCCTGGAAGCCGCTGTTCGCGCCGCGGGCGCCGAACGGCGAGACGACGTGCGCGGCGTCGCCGGCGAACAGCACGCGCCCGTGGCGAAACCGCTGCATGCGCCGGCACTGGAAGGTGTAGACGCTCGCCCACTCGATGTCGAAGCGCGTGTCGGGACCGAGCATCGCGCGAAGCCGCGGCAGAATGCGTTCCGGTTGCTTCTCGACTTCCGGGTCGGCGTCCCAGCCCAACTGGAAGTCGACGCGCCACACGTCGTCCGCCTGCCGGTGCAGCAACACCGACTGCCCGGGATGGAACGGCGGATCGAACCAGAACCAGCGCTCGGGCGGGAACGCCGACTGCATGTGGATGTCGGCGATCAGGAAGCGGTCGCGGAACATCTGCCCTTCGATCTCGAGTCCCAGCAGGTGGCGGACCGGGCTCCTGGCTCCGTCGCAGGCGACGAGCCAGGAGCACGGCATCGTGTATCCACCTTCGGGCGTCTCGACGGTCACGTCGACGCGGTCGCGGCCCGGACGCACGCCGGTGACCTCGTGCTTCCAGCGGATCTCGACGCCCGGCGTCTCGACCGCGCGGCGCACGAGTGTCTCCTCGAGGTGGTATTGCTGCAGGTTCACCATCCCGGGGCGGTGGTGGCCGCGCTCGTGCACCAGTTCGAACTGGTAGACGAGGTCGTCGCGGTGGAACACCTTGCCGACGTTCCAGCCGACGCCCTTCGTGCAGATCGCCTCGGCGCATCCCAGCCGGTCGAGGATTTCGAGCGAGCGCTTCGCGTAGCAGATCGCCCGCGAACCCACGCTCACCGTGTCGTCCTCGTCCAGGACGACGACCGGCACGCCGCGCCCGCCCAGGTCGATCGCGAGCGCGAGCCCGACCGGCCCAGCGCCGACGACGATCACCGGCTTCTGCGACGGCGCCGCGTCGATGTCGGGCGAGCGCTCGTAGAAGTAGCGCGGTTGCGTGTAGGTCTTCACTGCGTGGGGGGAAGGGGGAAGGGGGAAGGGAGAAGAGGGAAGGGAGAAGGGTACGGTGTGCGGATCGCCTCCGGCGGGCGCGTCGGTTCCCTGCCATCGGGCTCGATACTACGGCCGCAGTGATTTTGGACCATGATCGACGTCAAAATGACGGTCGCATGCTCCTCGCCGCCCCCTTCTCCCTTCCCTCTTCCCCCTTCCCTGCCTCGTCACCCTTCCAGCATCCGCCACATCTCCTGATCGCGCGCGGCGGTCCAGATGCGCGGATCCGGGTGCTGCGTCGCCTCGTCGTAGGCGCGCGTGACGTCGAACGGCAGGCAGTGGTCGAAGATGACCCAGTGGCCGAAGCGCGGCTCGAGGCGGTCGTAGGTTTCGCGATAGACGGTGCGGAGGTCCTTGCCGGCGCGCACGCCTTCGCGCACCGAGGCGAACATCGTGGTGACGAAGTCGCGCGTGCCGTCGAG
Organism: Burkholderiales bacterium; assembly: GCA_015075645.1. Taxonomy (NCBI): domain Bacteria; kingdom Pseudomonadati; phylum Pseudomonadota; class Betaproteobacteria; order Burkholderiales; species Burkholderiales bacterium. Next base: position 631,086 of record JABTUF010000002.1, read on the forward strand.
GCCCGCCTTCACCTGCGCGGGCGTCATCAGCGCGGCGCCGCGCCCGGGAACGAGCTTCTCCGGCCGCAACGCGGCGATCGCGTCGAGCGTCGCGGGCCATTCGGCCAGGTAGGCGTCGCCCGCGTAGGGCGTCGCGTCGTACTCGACCAGATCGCCCGAGAACAGGATGCGCTCGTCGGGGAGCCAGACCACGGTGTCGCCCTTCGTGTGTCCGCGCCCGAGCTGCATGATCTCGACGCGAAGCTTCCCGAGCCACATCGTCATCCGGCGGTCGAACACGATCGTGGGCCAGGTGAGTCCGGGGACCGATTCGACCGCGCGGAAGAGGCGCGGGAAGCGCTCGATCTCGCTCTTCATGTCCGCTTCGCCGCGCTCGACGATGAGGTCGAAGGTGTCGCGGCTCGCGATGACGTGGTCGGGGCGGTAGCCGGACGCGCCGAGCACGCGCACCGCGTGGTAGTGCGACAGCACGACGTAGCGGATCGGCTGGTCGGTGACCTCGCGGATGCGCCGGATCACGTCCTGCGCCATCACCGGCGTGGCCTGCGTGTCGATCACCATCACCGCGTCGTCGCCGACCACGATGCCGGTGTTGGGGTCGCCCTCGGCGGTGTAGGCCCAGGCGTGGTCGGAGAGCCGGTCGAACGACACCGGCTTTTCGACGACGTCGGCGTGCGACGCGAAGGCCTTCGTGCTCATCGATCGATGTCCGCTCCCGGATGCGTGAATCGAGAATACCACCGCGGCGAACGCCCCTCGATCGCGGCCGCGGATCCCGTCTGACTTCGCCGTCAGCCGCAATCGCACCGTCGAACACCGACTCGGCGCCATGCGCATCAGCGCGGTCCGACGGTTGCCCCCAGTTCCTGCGACAGCCGCACCGCGTGCGCGCTGACGATCGCGCCCAGCTTGTGCAGGTCGGCGTCGTCGCGGCCGGACTTGAGTCCGCTGACGCTGATCGCGCCGGCGGTCGCGCGGTCGCGCTCATGGAACGCCGCGCCCACGCAGAACACGCCTTCATGGTCCTCTTCGTCGTCGAACGAGTAACCCTGCCTGCGAATGAGCTTCAGCTGACGCTTGAGCGCGGCCGCGGAAGTGAGGGTGTGAGGCGTGCGGCGCGGCAGTCCGATCCTTCGCACGATCGCGTCGACCTCGTCGTCCGCGAGCGTTGCCAGGATCGCCTTGCCCACGCCCGAGCAGTGCGGCAGTTCGCGCCGGCCGAGATACGTCGACAATTGCACCGGACCGGGGGCATCCACGCGCAGAAGCGCAACCACATAGCCGTCGTCGAGCACGGCGAGCCGCGAAGTGAGGCCGGTTTGTTCGGTCAGCGACTCGAGCACCCTCTGGCCGGCCACGGTCATCGAATCGCGGCTGAGCATGTCGGCGCCGAGCCGTGCGAGCCCGGGCGTGAGCCGATAGCGGCGAGTCATGCCCACGCCCTGGTCGGCGACATAGCCGCGCGCGATCAGCGTATGCAGGATCGAAAACGAGTTGCTCTTCGACATGCGGGCGCGCCGCGCGAGCTCGGAGACGCTCAGACCGTCGCGGCCGCCTTGCGCCAGCGCTTCGAGCACGTCGAGCGCACGCTCCAGACTGCGCACGCGATAGCGCTGGTCGGGGGCTTCGGCGCTCATGGACCGGGCGCGGCGCGAAAGGCGACCGCGGGCAGGCCCCGGGCGCCGACCTCGAGGGCCAGCACGCTGGCGTCGGCCCATGCCGGATCGCGCACGCCCGGCGCGTCGGCGGCGCAGGTCACGAAGAGCGTGGCGAGCTGATCGCCGCCGAAGGCACAGCAGGTCGGCCGCGCGACCGGAAGCTCGATCCGCCGCGCCACGCGCCCCTCCGGATCGACGGCCACGATGCACCCGCCGTCGTACATCGCCAGCCAGTAGAGGCCGTCGGCGCTCACCGTCGCTCCGTCCGGGACGCCGGGCCAGGCGGCGGTGTCGACGAACGTGCGCCGCGCGGAGGCGACACCGCGTTCGGCGTCGTAGGCGAAGCAATCCACGCGCCGCCGGCCGCTGTCGGCGAAGTACATGCGTGTCCCGTCGGCCGACCAGGCGAGCCCGTTGCCGATGATGACGTCCGCGAAGATGCGACGCCCTTGAAGATCCGCCTCCACGCAGTACAGCGATCCGAGCGGACGCTGGAAGGCGAGATCGAGCGTTCCGGCGTAGAAGCGGCCGGCGGGATCGCACTTGCCGTCGTTGAACCGTGTGGTCCCCGGGGTTTCGGGATTGACGAAGACGCGGCGAAGCGCGCCGCCCTCGTCGTCGCACAGCGCGATGCCGCGCTCCAGAGCGACGATGTAGCCGCCGTCGCGCAGCGCGAACGAGCCGATCCGCTCGTCGAATCGAAGGGTGCGAAGGTCGTCTCCGGAGGCCGTCGTGCTGTGCATCAGCCCGCGTTCGATGTCGACCCAGCGCAAGCGCCCGCGGGCGCCGTCCCACACCGGACCTTCGGCGAGGATGTCGGCGGTGCGCGCGACGACCCTGGCTGCCGCCGACGCCGCACGGCGCTTCGCGCGCGGAGCCGCGGGAGCGTCGCCGCGGACGGGCCGGGCGGCCACGCTCACAACACGCCGACGTCCACCGGCCGGTTGCCGCGCGGGTCCGCGACCAGCGTGTTCCGCAGCGGACGCCCGAACGCCGGCACGTCGATCTCGAACACGTCCCCCGGCTGCGCGCGCATACCCTCGGCGAAGCTCAGCACCGGGCAGCCGAACAGATGCACGTGCAGGTCGCCCGGGCGCCGGAACATCTCGTACTTGAAGTGGTGGTGCTCGAGGTTGGCGATCGAGTACGACATGTTCGCCTCGCCGCTCGCGAATTCGCCGCGCCACGCGATCCGGCCGTCGCGCACGATGCGCGATTCGCCGCGAACGTCCTCCGGAAGCTCGCCCACCATCAACTCCGGCCCGAGCGGGCAGACCCGAAGCTTCGAATGCGCGATGTACATGAAATTCTGCCGCTCGGTGACGTGATCGGAGAAATCGTTGGCGAGGGTGAAGCCGATCCTCCACGGCGCGCCGTCGTCGTCGATGACGTACACCCCGGCGACTTCGGGCTCCTCGCCCGCGGCGAGCGCGAACGACGGCATCGGGATCGACACGCCCGAGGGCACCACGATGTCGCCGTCGCCCTTGTAGAACCACTCGGGCTGGGCGCCGATCTCGCCGCCGCGCGGCTTGCCGCCCTCGAGTCCCAGGCGAAACATCTTCATCGGGTCGCTCTCCGGCGCGCCTTCGGGCGGTCGTTCGTGCATACGGTCGCGCGCCTGCGCGCTGCCGATGTGCGTGAGTCCGGTACCGGTGACGCGCAGCCGCGAGCAGTCGGGATGCGAGATCGGCGCCCGCACCCTGCCGGCCGTCTCGATCGCGACATGGTCGAGCCGGCGCGGGGTCAGGCAGCGCTCGATCGTCGTATGGAGGCCCTGCCCCCGCGCGATGGCCGCGCGCGCGAGTTCGTAGGTCGACGCCACGCCGGCGAGGGGTCGCAGCGTCGCGCCATCGACCATCGCCACCGCCGGCGCGCCGTCGTCGTCGATGAATTGAACGATCCGCATCGCAGGCCTCCGTCAGATCCATCCGCCGTCGACGACGTACATCTGCTTGCTGCACATGCGGCTGTCGTCGGCGGCGAGCCACAACGCCATCCGCGCGACGTCAGGCGCGTACAGTCGCCCCGGCAGCGCCTGGCGCTCCTCGATCTGCCGCTCGCCTTCGGGGTTCAGCCACAGCCGCACCTGACGCTCGGTCATGATCCATCCCGGGGCGATGCCGTTGACGCGTATGCGCTCCGGGCCCAGTTCGGTGGCGAGCGCGCGCGTGAGTCCGGTGATCGCCGATTTCGCCGTCACGTAGCAGACGCAGTCGCCGTCGGCCACCGACCAGGTGATCGAGTTCAGGTTGACGATCGACCCGCCGCCGGCGGCGCGCATCTGCGGCCGCACCGCCTGTGCGGCGAACAGTTGATGGCGCAGGTTGACGGCGATGCGGTCGTCGAAGTACTCCGGGGTCACGGAATCGAGCGTGTGCCGGTCGTCGTTGCCCGCGTTGTTGACCAGCACCCGGATCGGACCCAGCGCCTCGCCCGCCTCGGCGATCGCCGCCCGCAGCGCGGCGACGTCGCGGAGGTCGCATGCACGATACCAGGGCGGCGGAAGGCCGCGCGCGGCGATCCCGGAGATCAACTCCCGCGCGAGATCGTCGCGCACATCGACGAACGCCACGCGGCTCTGCTGGTCGCAGAAGTGCAGCACGAGGCTGGCGCCGATGCCGGACGCCCCTCCGGTGATGAACACGACGCGGCCGGCGAGGCTCGGATAGCGCGCGGCATCGTCCATCAACGCGAGGTTGGGATCGGCGTTCATCGGGCGCTCCATCCGGTGCGAACGACCGGCAAGGCCGGAATCCGGCGGACCCGTCGCGATCGCCCGTTCATCGCGCGGCTCCGCGCTCGTGGAAGAGACGAAACCGCATTCGGTGCAGGTAGTCGCGACCAGGGTCGAGACGTGCGTTCGGAAAGTGCGACAGGTTGGGCGCGTCGGGAAAGCGCTGCGTCTCCAGAGCGACTCCCGCGTACCGGCGGTAGCGCGCGCCGCCCTTGCCCACGACCTCGGCGCGAAAGTGTCCGCCGGTGTAGAGCTGCACGCCGGGGGCGTCGGAGAACAGTTCGAGCGTGCGCCCCGAGCCGGGATCGCCGAGCGTTGCCACGCGGCGCAACTCGCCCGCGACTCCGCGCACGCAGAAGTTGTGGTCGTAGCCGCCGGCCGCGGTCGGGACGCGATCGAGGTCGAGTCCGATCGGCCTGCCCTCGCGGAAGTCGAACACCGTGCCGTCGACGCACCTCACTTCGCCGGTCGGGATCAGCGCGTCGTCGATCGGCGTCACGAAGTCCGCTTCGAGGCGCAGCCGATGCGCCGCGATGCTCCCCGCGTCGTGGCCGGCCAGATTCCAGTAGCCGTGGTGCAGGAGGTTCACGACGGTGGCACGGTCCGCGCGCGCACGCATGTCGATCGCGAGGACGCCCTCGTCGTCGAGCCGGTAGCTCACGCTGGCCGAGAGCGCGCCCGGATAACCCTGGTCGCCGTCCGGCGAATCGAGCGTGAAGGTGACTTCGCCGTTCGCTGCATCGCAGGCGGCGCGCCACACCCTGCGATCGAAGCCCGCGGCGCCACCGTGCGCATGGTGCGCGCCTTCGTTGCTGCTCAGGCGATGCGCGACGCCGTCGAGGACGAACGCGCTGCCGCGGATGCGGCCGCCGTAGCGGCCACAGGTCGCGCCCATGTAGGCGTCCGACGCGAGATAGGCTTCCGGCGAGTCGAAGCCGAGAACGACGTCGGCGCTCCGACCGTGCACGTCGGGCATCGCGAGACGCACGATGCGGGCACCCAGGGCGACGACACCGACCGCGATGCCGCCCGCGTTGCGGAGCTCGAAGCCAGGCACCGGCACACCATCGACCGCGCCGAAGGTGAAGGCATCGACTCGCATTCTGTTCTGCTTGTTCGAACACCGTTTGTCAAAGGGAAATATCCTACCGGAATCCCCGGCGGTCCGGGAACCCCCGCGGTATGCTTCGGGCGCATGGACTCCGGGGAAATCGCGGCACGAATGCGCGTCGCCGAAGCACTCGCCCGTGACGCCGGGCGCCTCGCGCTCGACCTGCGGACCGACCGCCCGCGCCTCGACATCCGTCGCAAGGGGCCGCAGGACGTCGTCACGGCGGCGGACGTCGCGGTCGAGCGGATGCTCGTGACCGCGCTGCGTTCGCGCTTTCCCGGCGACGGCATCCTCGGCGAGGAGGAAGGCGGCGGTGCGCGGCCGGGCGCGCCGTGCTGGGTCGTCGATCCGATCGACGGCACCTCGAACTACGCGCGCGCGCTGCCGCATTGGTGCGTCTCCATCGCGCTGGTGATCGACGGCCGCACCGAAGTCGGTGTCATCCACGAGCCGGCGGCCGACGCGCTGTACGCCGCGCGCCGCGGCGCGGGTGCGACGCGCGACGGCCTGCCGCTGCGCATCGGCCGCACCGACGACCTCGCGAGCGCGATCGTGGACGTCGGCTATTCGGCCCGCACGCCGGCCGGCGCGTACGGCGCCCTCGTGTCGGATCTCCTGCAGCGCGGCGTCGGCGTGCTCAATTGCGGGTCGGCGGCGCTCGGCCTCGCGCGCGTGGCCGACGGGCGTCTCGACGGCTACGCCGAGCGCCACCTCTACGCGTGGGACGCGCTGGCCGGGCTCCTCTTGGTCGAGGAGGCGGGCGGCCGGACCCGCCCCTTCCTGGACGGCGACGCGATGACCACGGGAAACGAGACGATCGCCGCGACGCCCGAGCTCTTCGCCACGCTCGTCGATGTGATGTCGGCGCACCGGCCCTAGCAACGCTCTGCGCAACCGCGCGGATGCGTCCCGGGCGGCGGGCGCGCGAACGCTTTGCTGTCGCGTCGTCATGATGGGTCCGCGAGGTCGCGCGCGCCGTGGGGTCGCGCGGAGCTTCCCTACCGGAACAGGTCGGCCATGTTCCTGCCCGCGAGGCGGCTCGCCGCGAGCACCAGCAGCAGCGTCATGACCGTCGTGATGGTTCCGATCGCCGACGCCTCGGCGAGCTGATCGCCCAGCACCAGCTCGTAGATCGCGATCGCCATCGTCTTCCAGCGCGCCGAGTACAGGAGCACCGTGGCGCTGATCTCGCCGATCAGCGTCGAGAAGACCAGGATGGCGCCCGACAGGACGGCGGGCGCGGCGAGCGGCACCATGACCCGCCGCATGGTGGTCATCCAGCCGGCGCCGCAGATCCTCGACGCGTCCTCGAGCTTCGGGTCGATCTGGCCGATCGCGGTGGCGACGGTGCGATACACGAACGCCACGCGCCGCGTGAAGTAGGCGAGCACGAGGATGAGCGCGGTCCCGGTCAGCGCCAGCGGGCCGCTGTTGAACGCGGTCAGGTAGGCCACGCCGATGACCAGGCCCGGCAGCACGAACGGCAGCATGATGGTCGCGTCGAGCGCCCAGCGCGCGCGCAGCCGGCCGCGCGCGGCCGCATAGGCGGTGACGCTTCCGAAGCCGATGCACAGCGCGGTGGCGGCGCCGGCGAGCAGCAGGCTGTTGACGATCGGCGCGAGGAGCTGCGACGCCACGCGTCGGTAGTGCTCGAGCGTGTAGCTCACCGGCAGCATGGTGCCCGGCCACTTGTCGGCGACCGACGCGAGCGCGATCACGACCTGCGGCAGCACGGCGACGGCGATCAGCAGCCAGCAGTAGGCGAACCCGGCCGCCCGCGCGGCCCGGCCGCTCGCGCGCGTGGCGGCGCTCGCGGTGCCGCCGATGGTCGCGAACGCACGCCGGCGGTTCACCCACGACAGCAGGAGCATGGCGAGCACGGTGAGCGCCACGTTCACCGCGGCGATCGCCGCGGCGGCGTTCAGGTTGAAGAAGCCGTGGATCTGGTAGTAGATCAGCGTGGGAAGGACCTGGAACTCCCCGCCCAGGATCGAAGGCACGCCGAAGTCCCCGACCGCCTTGATGAACACGATCAGCATCGACGCGGCGATCGCGGGCAGCGCGAGCGGCAGCGTGATCGTGCGGATGATCCTCGCCCGTCCCGCGCCCGCCATGCGCGCCGCCTCCTCGACGTGACGATCGCCGGCCGCGAGCGCCCCCTGCACGATGAGGAACACGTAGGGGAAGTACGACAGCGCGAGCGCCAGGATCACGCCCGTCGGCCCGTAGATCGCGGGCAGCGTCACCCCGGTCGTCTGGGCGACGAACTGCGTGATCGTGCCGTTCCTGCCGAGCAGGATGATCCACGCGTAGGCCCCGATGAAGGGCGGCGAGATCAGCGGCACCACACTCATGGCGCACAGGAGGCCGCGCAGCGGCAGCTCGACGCGCGCGACCGCATAGGCCATCGGCAACGCGACGGCCGTCGCGAGCAGCGTGGCCGCGATGCCCGAATAGATCGAGTTCCACAATGCACGGCGGTAGCTCGCCGCGCTGACGAAGCGCGCGAAATGTTCGAGGGTGAAGCTTCCCCAGCCCGGGTCCGCTCCGCTCTTCACGAACGCGAGCAGCATCGCGTTGGCCAGCGGGTGGAGCAGGAACACGATGGCCACGAGCGCCACGGCGATGCCGAGGAGCCATGGACCCGGCTCGCGTCGCCACGACGGGGCGCCGGCGGACGCGAACGGCCCGATCATCGGTGGTACACGATCGCGTCGGACGCGGGCAGCGACAGCCACGCCGCGCCGCCCTCGGCGATGCCCGCGACCGGCCTCGTGGTCTCGACTGCGATCGGCCGCGGGGACAGCGCGGTCGCCACCCGGTATCGGACGAGGCCGCCCAGCAGCTCGACGCGAAGCACGCGGCCCGCGACGTCGCCGGCGGACGCCGCGACGGTCAGGTGCTCGGGGCGCAGCATCACGACCGCAGCCCCGGTTCCCGCGAGCGTCGCGGCCTCCTCGGCGCCCAGCGTGAAATGCCGTCGGGCCGCGAGCCGCAGGCCGCCTTCGAGCAATACGCCCTGCTCGGGGCTCGCGGGGACGGCGAGCGTCGCGGGCAGGAAGTTCGCGCGTCCGATGAACTCGGCCACGTACAGCGTCTCCGGCGCGGCGTAGATCGCCTCCGGCGTGCCCTGCTGGATCAGTCGTCCGCGGTCGAACACCGCGATCCGGTCGGACACCGCGGTCGCCTCCTCCTGGTCGTGCGTGACGTAGAGCGTCGTGATCCCCAGGCGCCGCTGCAGCGCCCGCAACTCCTCCCGCATCTGCACGCGCAGCCTGGCGTCGAGGTTGGCGAGCGGTTCGTCGAGCAGCAGCAGCGACGGCTCGTAGACGAGCGCGCGGGCGATCGACACCCGCTGCTGCTGGCCTCCCGACAGGCCCGCGGGATGGCGCTGCGCGTACGGTTCGAGTTCGAGCATCGCGAGCGTCGCCGCGACACGGCGCTCCATTTCGGCGCGCGGCGTGCCGCGCAGCCGCAGTCCGTAGGCGACGTTCTCGAAGATCGTCAGGTGCGGGAACAGCGCGTACGACTGGAAGACCATGCCGATGTTGCGCTGCTGCGCGGGCAGCGAGACGAAGTCCAACTCCCCCATGGTGATCGTGCCGGACGTCGGCGGTTCGAGACCGGCGATCATCCGCAGCGTCGTCGTCTTGCCGCAGCCCGACGCGCCGATCATGGTGAAGAACTCGCCCGCCGCGACGTCGAACGACACGCGGTCGACGGCGTGGACCACGCCGTCGACCGCGGAGAAGGACTTGCTGAGGTCGCGTACGCGAAGCGCCGCGCCGGCCATCGGTGGCGCGCGTCGCTACTTGTTGGCGAAGGCCTTGTCGAAGCGCTCGAGGTTCGCCTTGCGGTTCACGGTCGCCGCCTTGTTGTCGTAGGCGAACGTCTTCAGCGTGGACGCCGGCGGCAGGCCCGCGGGCGGCGGCACGTCGCTGCGCGCGCTGCGACGCTTGTCGATGCCGACGATCATCTCGTGCGCCTGCTTCGAATTGACGAAGTCGAGGAACTTCCTCGCGTTCGCCGGATTGGGACCACCCTTGACGATGCCGCTCGCGTCGTTGATCAGCGCCGTGCCGTCCTTCGGGTAGATCGCGACCACCGGGAATCCCTCGGCCTGGCTCGCCACGATGTTGAATTCGCTGGTGAGGCCCACCGGCATCTCGCCCTTGGCGATGTTCTGGTAGGCGAGCCGCGAACTCGGCACGAAGGTCGCGACACCGATGATCCTGTCCATCGTTCCCCAATCGTAGAGCTGCAGGATCTGCTGCATCTGCGAGTACGCGGATCCCGACTGCGCCGGATTGGCCATCACGACCTTGCCCTTGAACTCGGGCTTGGCGAGGTCGCTCCAGCTCTGCGGCGCCTTCTCCGCCGGCATCATCTTCGTATTGACGATGAACGCCTGAAAATTGGTCGAGAAGCCGTAGTACTTGTGGTCGGGGCCGACCGCGGAGCGCGGGAACGACGCGTCCTCCTTCGACTTGTAGCTTTCGAAGAGGTCGAGGTAGGCGTCGAAGTTGTCCGCGTCCGGGCCGACGAGGACGTCGGCCCGCGGCCGGGTCTTCTCGGCGTTGAGGCGCGTGAAGAGCTCGCCGCTGCCGCCGTTGATCAGCTCGACCTTCACGCCGGGATTCTGCTTCTGGAACTCGTCGACGAACGCCGACATCACCTTCGGGCTCACCGCGCTGTACACGACCACCGACTCCGCGTGCGCCGCCGTGAGCGCGGTCATCCAGATCACCGCCAGCGCGGCCTTCGTCCAGCGTCCGAATCCGTAGCTCGTCATCGCGCACTCCGTCGCTCAATGGAGGCGGCTGATCGCGCCGCCCGAGAGAGATCGGCTGTTCGGTACAGCCGAACGCTGTTTACCTACGAGAAATATGCTACACGCGACCACCCGACTGTCAAGCGATCGTCAGCGGGCGCTCCGCCAGCGGCCGAAGGGATCGGTCATGCAGTGTCGTCGGGGCGGCTCCGCCAGGCGGGCGCGCGACAGGAAGCGCGATCCCCCGACTAACGCGGGGCAGCGCGCACGACGACGATCCACTGGAGCGAAACGCCCGAACCGCGTGCGAGTCCCGCCTCCGCGCCTGCACGCATCGCGGACGCAACCGCGGCGGACGCCCCCGGCGGAGCGTCCGTCCGCGCCGGCGTCGCGCGCCCGTCAGCCGCCGTACTTCTTGAGGAGCGCGCGGGCGTCGTCGTAGAGCGCCTTGCCGTTCCCGCCCTTGGCGGCGACCTCGCCGATCCACTCGGCGACGACCGGCTCGCACGCTTTCTGCCAGCGCGCGTACTCGGCGGGCGAGATGGTGTCGAACACGCCGCCGGCGTCGCGCGCGAGCTTGATGCCCCGCTCCGTCGTGCCGTCGAACACCTTGCCGATGTGCTTCGAGAATTCGAGGCCGGTGTCGGCGTCGAGGATCTTCTTCAGGTCCGCGGGCATCGAATCGTATTTCGCGGGATTCATCGCCAGCACGAAGATCGAGTTCGACATCTTCGCCAGCTTTCGGTCGGAGTCGAGATGGTACTTCGTCACCTCCTGCAGCTTGATCGCCGGCGCGACCTCCCAGGGCACCATCGCGCCGTCGATCACCGACTTCGCGAGCGCCTCGGTGACCTGCGGGATCGGCATCTGCACCGGCGCCGCGCCGATCGCGGTCAGGAACTTGGTGCCGATGCGCGTGGGCGCCCGGACCTTCTGACCCTTGATCTCCTCGAGTGTCGTCACCCGCTTGTTCGAGAAGTGCAGCAGCGAGCCGTCGTGCACGTGCGCCGCGAGCAACCTCACCCCGCGAAACTCGTCCATCGCGTTCTTGTGAATGTAGTCCCACAACGCCGGGCTGCCGGTCTCGGCGTTCATCGTCATGAACGGCAGCTCGAAGACCTCGGCCTTGGTGAACCGTCCGGCCTGGTAGGTCGGGATCGTCCAGATGATGTCCGCCACGCCGTCGCGCGCCTGGTCGAAGAGTTGCGGAGGCGTCCCCCCGAGCTGCATCGACGGGTAGAACTGGCACTTGATGCGACCACCGGATTCCTTGCCGAGCTTCTCGCACCAGGGTTCGAGGACCTGGGCCTGGATCGTGCCCTTGGCGGGCAGGAAGTGGTGGATACGCAGCGTGACGTCCTGCGCATGCGACGTGCCGGCGCAAAGCGCGACCAACGCGCCGGCGAGGGCCATGCCGAGACGGGCGGGCTTCATGGTGGTTCCTCCTGGTGGACGGCGACCCCGGGCCGGGTCACCGCTTGAACGTGTGCACAAGATACAGCGAGACGACCGGAAAATACACGAGCAGCGCGATGCGCAGGGCGTCGGAGCACAGGAACGGCACCACCCCCTTGAAGGTCTCGGTGAGCGGCACGTCCTTCGCCAGGCGGTTGATGATGTAGACGTTCATCCCGACCGGCGGGTGGACGAGCCCGATCTCGACCACCATCAGCGCGAGGATGCCGAACCAGATCGACTTGTCGTCGTGCGACATGCCGAAGAAATCCAGCCCCATCACCATCGGATAGAAGATCGGAATGGTGAGCAGGATCATCGCGAGCGAATCCATCACGCATCCGAGGAAGATGTAGATCAGGAGGATCGCCACCAGCACCAGCATCGGCGAGAGTCCGGAGCCCTTGACCCAGGCGGCGAGTTCGCCGGGCATCTGGGAGAGCGCGAGCGTCGCGTTCAGCATGTCCGCGCCGAGCAGCACGAGGAAGATCATCGCGGTCGCGACCGCGGTGCCGGCCGCGCTCTCGACGAGTCCGGGGATGCGCATGCCGCCGACGATCGCGAGGACGCCGCAGGCCGCGGCCCCGATCGCCGCCGCCTCGGTCGGGTTCGCCCAGCCGCCGTAGATGCCGACGATCACGACGACGAACACGAGCAGCACCGGCAGCACCTCGGCGAGACTGCGCAGCCGCGAGGGCCACGCCGCCACCGGACCCGCCGGGCCCGATTCCGGCCGCCACGTCACCATGATCCGCACCACCAGCATGTAGCCCAGCATCGCGATGATGCCCGGCAGCACGGCCGCCATGAAGAGCTTGCCGATCGACTCCTCGGTGAGGATCGCGTAGATCACGAGCGGCACCGACGGCGGAATCATGATGCCGAGCGTGCCGCCGGCCGCGAGCGCCCCGGTCGAGAGCGAACCCGAGTAGCCGAAGCGGCGCAGTTCCGGCAGCGCGACCTGGCCCATCGTGGCGGCGGTCGCGAGCGAACTGCCGCAGATCGCCCCGAAGCCCGCGCAGGCGCCGATCGCCGCCATCGCGATGCCCCCCTTCAGGTGTCCGATGAACGCGGAGACGAACCGGAACAGCGAGCGCGAGAGCCCGCCGTGGGTCGCGAACTGGCCCATCAGCAGGAACAGCGGGATCACCACCAGGTCGTAGTTCGAGAGCCGCGCGTAGGCGAGGTTCTTGAGCGAATTGAGGAGCGCGTTCGGATTGCCGGTCAACGCGAGGTAGCCCCCGGCACCGCACAGGAACATCGCGATGCCGATCGGCACGCGCACGACCATCAGCACGAGCATGATCGTGAACAGCACGCCGCCGAACGCGATGCCGGTCATCGGCGCGTCCCGCGCTTCGCACCCGGGAAGCAGAACCGCGGAGGCCGCACGCTCACGGCTTCGGCGCTCCCGCGCCCCGTGCCCGGCGCAGCAGATGGACGGCCTTGTACGCCCCGGCGACGGCGAGCAGCGCGAAGCCGGGCACCATCAACCCCTGCGCGATCCAGAGCGGGATGCCGAGGATCGCGGAGGTCACGCCGTCCGCATGCACCGACCACGCGCCCACCGCCGTGCGCCACGCGATGAGCGCGCCGAAGCCGCCGACGAGCAGCGATCCGAACGCGTCGAGCGCGGCGACCGCGCGCGCCGGCAGGTGATGGGTGAAGAAATCCACCTTGACGTCGCCGCCGACCTTACATTCCGCACATCGGCGGACGCAATTGGAGTGAATTTCCGGAGGCGAGGCCGGAAGGCTGGGGCGTCACGCGCAGACGCGGTAGGCGTGTGCGGGAACTCCGAGCAACGCGAGGACTTGGCGCTGCAGGTCGGTGAGGTCGGCGTCAAAGGTCTGGACGGTTTGGCCGTCGCGCAACAGGCGGTGGCGTTGGGCGAGGCTGAACAGGCGCAGCACCTGCTCGGTGGTAGGCCGCCGACATTGACGCTGCTCCGGATACAGCGGTAGCTCGGCGATCACCTCGTGGCGCATCGCGCCGCGTAATTCACGCTCGATGAGCGCCTGCACGAGCAGGGCCAGGAAGTACAGCGTGAACAGGGCCTCGATGCGCCCTTCGTTCTTGAGGAAGATCGGGGCGATCTCGTGCACGGTCTTCACCTGCTCGAAACGCTTCTCGATGGTGGGCTGGCCCTTGTGGGCCTCGAGCACTTGGGCGGGGGTGAGGGTCCGGTCGTTGCTGAGCAACGGATACATGCCATCGCTCTTCTGGTCGTAGGCCACGGCGGCGGCGTCGATCGACCATTCGATGTCGAAGCGCCGGCGGGTGATCTTGCGGTACGCGGTGTCGGGGCCAGGACGACCACGGCGGACCTGCTTGAAGCTGTGCTCCTCGCGCACCACGCGTTTGACCTTGAGGTAGCGGGTGACCCGGTACTGCTCGAGGATCTCGGCCACGCGCTGATCGATCTCGGCAGCACCCCGCAGCCGCGCGCGGGTTGCGATCAGGCGCCGGTGCAACTGTTCGAGCGCTTCGCTGGCCGCGGCGAGCTGGCGGTCGCGTCGGGCACGCTGGTGCAGCGTGAGCAGCGTGCTCCACACCCAGGTGATCGGCCAGACCTCCATCGAGGGCAACGGTTGGCGGTAGACGTACCAGCAGTCCCGTGGTCCGTCACGGTGCCGAGTATTCGGCCGATCCCAGACTTGTTCCCAGGCCGGGTCATGGGTCTGGATCCACTGGCGAAAGCGTGCATCCTCCTGGCGGCTGCGTGGCATCACGGTAACGAAACGCCCGCCCGCGGCATCGATGTGACGCATGTTCTCGTAGGAGCACAGCTTGGAATCGGCGACATACAGGAAGTCGGCACGGCCGGCCACCGCCCGCAATGCCTCCCAGGTCTGGACGTGGGTGACCGAGTCGCTGGTATTGCCGTCGGCGCAGCGAAACGACGCCGGAACCCCCTCGGCGGTGACGGTGAGGATGAACAGCAGCTGGCGCAAATCCGGGCGGTGGTCCTTGGAAAAGCCGAAGGCGATCGCCGGTGCGGTGCGCCCGCGCAGCTCGCGGCCGGTCGCCGCCCGGTACTGGCCGCAGAAGGCGATCGAGGTCGAGTCGTTGTGCAGCCGCTCGAAGGTCACCCCGAAGCGCTGCCCCACTGCGACCACCACCGCGGTGAGCAGGGCTCCACGGTCGGCGTCGAAGAGCCGATCGAGCGCGCGCCCAATGCGGTCGTCGGTCAGCCGCACCATCTGCGCCGCGTCGATGCCGAAGCACCCCGGCGCAAAGCCGTGCACGGTCTCCTGCTGGCGGTAGACGGGCTCGCGCTCGACCAGGATCGAGCGCAGCAGCACGCCGAGTGCCTGCGCGTGGCTGACGGCACGGCGTCGATCGGCGGTGGGCACGAACTTCTCGAGCAGCGCCGGCAACCCCATGCGCTCGAGGAAGTGATTGACCAGGGGTAGCGGTCCCAGTCGCTCGCTGTTCAGGGCGAAGCGTTCGGGCGGGTAGACTTGTGGTTTCTTCAACCTGACGATAGTATTATCGCCAGACATGACCAAGTCAAGCCCCCCATCCAAGCGATCCCTCGCCACCCAGGCCAGACGGTCGCGGCAACGCATCGAGAAGATTCGCGCTGCCGTCGGCACGATCGACTACCTGTGCACCGGCACGCTCTACGAACATCTGAGCCGCTGCGGCAAGGCTGGCTGTCGCTGCGCCACCGACCTGGCAGCTCGCCACGGGCCGTACTACGACTGGGGGTACATGCAGGACGGCAAGCTCGTGCGTCGCCGCCTCTCGGCCGAGCAGGCCCGCCTCATGCGCCTGGCGATCGCCAACTACCGCAAGCTCAAGAAACTGCTACGCGAATGGGAGAGAGAATCCGCGCGACTCATCGAAGCCGAACAACCCCGCGATCACTGACTCCGACGTGCGATCGGGAAATTACCGAGAAATGCGTCTGCCGATGTGCGGAATGTAAGGCCGACCAGGTGGCAATAGGCGAAGAACGCCGCGGAGGCGAACGCGGCGCACATCTGCAGGAGTTCGACGTCGCCGGGCACCGACCAGGCGAAGAGCTTGCGCCCGACGATCGACACGATCTCCATCGCGACCAGCGCGACGAACACGAAGCCGCCCGCGACGGCAAAACCGCGCGCGATCGCGATGAGCGCCCGGCCCGCAGCGCCGTACCCTGCCCCCGCCGCTCCCTGCGACTCCTGCATGACGCCTCTCCCTCCGCGACCGCGGCGTGCGTCCGGCGTTCCGGAATCGGTACGCCCTGTCCGCCCTATCCGAGCTTCGCGCGCAACCACTCCGGCGGCGCCGCCGCCTGGATGCGCGCGGGGTCGTCGGGATGGCGGCGCGCGAGGATCCGGACCTCGCGCCCCTCGACCAGCACCTCGTCCGCGCGCCGGATCGCGTGTGCCACCACGAAGCTCTTCCCGCGCCACTCGGCGACGCTCGTGTCGACCGCGATCCTGTCACCGAAGGTCGCCGACTTGAGGAAGCGCGCCGTCGCCTCGACCAGCGGCGCCCCGAAGATGCCGTCGCTGCGTTCGGTCTCGTGCCACGACGGCACGCCTGCCGCCTCGAAGAACTGCCGGAACGCCGCGTCCATCCAGCGGAAGTAGTTCGGATAGAAGACGATGCGCAGCGGGTCGCAGTCGCCGAACTCGACGGTGAATCCGGTCGTGTGCCGGAAGCTCATGGCGAGCGCTTCGCAGCGACGCGCGCGGGCGCCGCCGGACGCTTCATCCAGACGATCGGCTGCGCGACGACCGGGCGCGGCGGCGCGCCGTGGCGCTCCGAACTACCGCCACCCTTGCGCGGCCCCGACCGCCCGATCCCCCGAATGCACTCCTGCCACGGCATCTTGAACACTCCCGACCTCCATTTCGTCCAACCCGTCCGGGGACTCCTGAAAGACGACGTTCGAAGGAGAGCCCGGACGGGAAGCACGGGGCACGGCGGCACGTGAAGGTATCAGGTCCGAAGCAACCGCGCGATCCCCGAGCGCATCCAGCGATGTCCGGGGTCGTGGTGGGCCCGCTCGTGCCAGTTCAGGTTGATGTCGTAGCCGGGCAGCTTGACCGGCAGCTCGAACGTGCGCAGGCGTCCTTGCTTCGTGATGATCTCCGCGAGGCGCAGCGGGATCGTCGCGATCAGGTCGGTGCCCTGGATGACATAGGACAGGCCGGCATAGTTCGGGACCTCGATCGAGATCCTGCGCACGACCCCCTGACGCTCGCACGCACGCTCGACGATGGCGTGCCCCGTACCGGCGGCGCTGACCGCGATATGCGACTCGGATTCGTAGAGCGCGCGACTGAGCGTGCGACGGATGCGCGGATGGCCCGCGCGCACGACGCAGACGTAGCGTTGCGGGAACAATTTCTGCTGGTAGAACCCCGCGGTCAACTGGGGCATGAAACCGATCGCCAGGTCCGCGTCGCCGGATTCGAGCTGCATGGCCGTCTGTTGCGACAGCGGCCGCACCTCGATCGACACGCCCGGCGCCATGGCGAGCAGGCCTGCCCAGAGCCCGGGCAGCAGCACGACCTGGCTGATGTCGCTCATGCTGATGCAGAACCGCCTGGTCGCCGTCGGCGGATCGAATTGGCTTCGATAGCCGAAGGCGGTGTCGAACGCCTCGAGCGCCTGCCGCATCTGCGGCGCGAGTTCACGCGCCAGCGGCGTGGGTTCCATCGCGGCACCCACGCGAACGAACAGCGGATCGGCGAAGTGCTCGCGCAAGCGCGCCAGCGCAACGCTGACGGCCGGCTGGCTCAGGCCGAGCGTCTCCGCGGCGAGCGTCACGGAGCGCCGCTTCGACATCTCGTCGAAGACGGCGAGCAATCGTCGGTCCAGCGAAGCCTGGGGCTTGGTCACGTTTCGCGCCTCCCGGGGCGCGGCGCGCATTCGAAATTCGAATACGTCCGTTTCGATGTTAGCACTTTCGCGAATCCCGGGCGGATTCTATGCTGGTTCCGGAACGCGTCGGCGAGGTCGCGCACCGTCCCGGCCGCTTCCGAGCGGCCCGTGAACGAAGCAACACCCGGCTTTCCCGACCTCGGCCAGACCCTGGAAACCCCCTGACGTGACCGCCATCACCCTTCGCGACGGCGATCTGTCGCTCGACGCGCTGCGCACCGTCTTCGAAGGCCCCGTCCGCTACGAACTCTCGGCGCGCGCCCTGGGGCGCGTGCGACAGGGTGCTCGCACCGTCGCTGGTGTCACGCGCCGAAAGGCCGCAGCCTACGGCATCAACACGGGCTTCGGCCTGCTCGCGCAGACACGCATTCCGGCCGATCAGCTCGAGGCCTTGCAGCGCAACCTCGTGCTCTCGCATTCCTGCGGCACCGGCGAGGAGCTGTCCGACGAGATCGTGCGGCTGGTGCTGGTGCTGAAGGTCGCCAGCCTCGCGCAGGGGCACTCGGGCATTCGCCCGGGAACGATCGGCGCGCTGCAACGTCTGCTCGAGCGCGAGGTCTACCCGTGCGTGCCCTCGCAGGGCTCGGTGGGCGCCTCGGGCGACCTGGCGCCGCTCGCGCACCTGAGCGCAACCCTGTTCGGGGTCGGCCACATGCGTACCGGCGGGCGCCGCGTAAGCGCGGCGCAGGGGCTGAAGCTCGCGGGCATCGAGCCGGTCCGGCTCGCGGCCAAGGAAGGACTCGCGCTCCTCAACGGCACGCAGGCTTCGACGGCCCTCGCGCTCGCCGGCTTCTTCGCCATCGAAAACGTCTACGCCGCCGCGCTCGTCGCCGGCGCGCTCACGACGGACGCGCTCAAGGGGAGCGACACCCCGTTCGACGACCGCATCCACGCGCTGCGGCGCCAGCGGGGGCAGCGTGCCGTGGCCCGAGTCCTGCGCCGGCTGATCGAGGGCAGCGGCATCCGCGCTTCGCACGTCGTCTGCGACCGCGTGCAGGATCCCTATTCGCTGCGCTGCCAGCCGCAGGTGATGGGCGCCTGCCTGGACGTGATGACGAGCGCCGCGCGGGCGCTGTCGCTCGAAGCCAATGCCGTCACCGACAACCCGCTGGTGTTCCCGGACAGCGACGAAGTGCTCTCCGGCGGCAACTTCCACGCCGAGCCGGTCGCGTTCGCGGCCGACCAGCTCGCGCTCGCCGTCGCCGAGATCGGCTCGATCTCCGAGCGACGCATCGCGCTGCTCGTCGATCCGAAGATGAGCGGCCTGCCGGCCTTCCTGATCGAGAACAGCGGCGTGAACTCCGGCTTCATGATTCCCCAGGTCACCGCCGCGGCGCTGGTCTCGGAGAACAAGGCGCTGGCGCACCCCGCCAGCGTGGACAGCATCCCGACCTCCGCGAACCAGGAGGACCACGTGTCGATGGCGGCGCACGGCGCGCGCCGACTGCTGCTGATGGCGCGCAACGCCGCTGTCGTGGTCGGCATCGAGCTGCTCGCCGCGGCCCAGGGGGTCGAGTTCCATCGACCGCTCGAGAGTTCACGGGCTCTCGAAGGCGCGCTCCGACAGATCCGCGCGCGCGTCCACCGCCTCGACAGGGATCGATACCTGGCGCCGGACATCGAGGCGGCGCGCGATCTCGTCCTTTCGGGCGCGTTCCGCGGGCTCATCGAACCCGCCGCCCTTCCGGGAAGCGTGGGCTGAACGACGCCGCCGCTGATTTGCAGCGCGTCCCTCGCGCCGCGCACCGCAGCCGGGTCCGGGTTCAGCCGTGCAGCGCCCGGTACTTGGCCATCAGGTCGTCCGGCGACTCGACGTGGTCCGGATGCTGGACGATGCAGTCGGCGGGGCACACGACCCTGCACTGCGGCTCGTCCTCGGCGCCGACGCACTCGGTGCATTTCGTCGGATCGATCACGTAGATCGGATCTCCCACGCTGATCGCCTCGTTCGGGCAAACCGGCTTGCATGCGTCGCAGGACGTGCAGTCTTCGTTGATCAACAGGGCCATGGCGGGTTCACGAGCACGCCGCGTCAGGCGACGGCTCTCTCCTTCGGTTCGGCGGGTTTCGCAGGGCACCGAGCGCCGCAAGACGCGGCGCTGTCTCTCGGACGCGATGCGACCGCGCGGGCCGCAGCCTCGAGCGGCCCGTTGCGCCGCGCCGCGATCGTCGAACGGCTTCGCGGCGACATTCAGCGACTCCGCGCCCCGGAAGTCGTCGGCGGCGCACCGGCGCCGTCCGGTCCGACGCTGAACAGCCCGGGCTTGCCGACGCGCCAGCGTTCGTATTCGGTGGCGAGCGTGTCGGCATGGTCGCGCTCCTCGGCCGCGAGTTCGCGATAGAGCCGATGCTCGGCCGAACCCGGCGCAGCGCGCTCCGCGCGGCCGGCGAAGTACTCAGCGGCGCGTTTCTCGAGGCCGATCGCGATGCGGAACAGATTGGCGGGATCCTGCGGACGGCTCTCGACGTCGGCGAAGATCGCGGCCAGCTCGATGCGGAACGCCGGCGAGGGCTCGGGTACGTCGAGGTGGTAGCGGCGCGACAGCGTTTCCATGTGCTCGCCTTCCATCACCGCGAAGCGGCCGAACAGCTCGCGCATCGCCGGCTCGCGGCTGTCGGCCGCGGCGCGCTGGTAGAAGGCACGCCCCCCGAGCTCGATCTCGAACGCCAGGCGTATGCCCTCGAGCGCCCCGACCTCGTCGACGCGCCCGGTGTCCTGCACTTCGAGCTTGCCGCCGCAGTGGGGACAGCGGCCGTAGGGAAACGCGAAGCCTTCGCTGACCTTGGCGCACTGCGTGCAGTGCCATCGCAGGCTGGCGTCGGCGCAGCAGATGTAGACGCCTTCGGCGTCGTCGTCGAGCGGCTGGCGGCATTTCGGACACAGCATGGCGCGACCCTCAGTTCGACAGCGTCCCGGCGACGGGAGCGGGCGCGTCGACCGCCTCGTCGGTGTCGAGCTTCGGAGGCCAGCACCTGGGCGCCTGCCGCAGCCAGGCACCGATCGCGCGCGCCGCGCGGCGTCCGGCGCTCATCGCCAGGATCACGGTGGCGCCGCCGGTGACGATGTCGCCGCCGGCGAACACCCCCGGAATGTTGGTGGCCTGGGTGAGTTCGTCGGCGACGATGTAGCCCCACTTGTTCAGCGCCAGGCCCTCGGTCGCCTGCGCGACGATCGGGTTGGCCTTGGTGCCCAGCGCGTAGATCACCGTGTCGCAGTCCCACTCGAAGAATTCACCGAGCGGAACGGGCGCGCGGCGGCCGCGCGCGTCGGGGTCGCCCAACGCCATCTTCTGCACGCGAATCGCGCGCACGTCGCCGTCGTCGTTGACGAGGATCTCCTCCGGCGCATGCAGGAAGGCGAACTCGATGCCCTCTTCCTTCGCGTGGCGCAACTCCTCGACACGCGCCGGGGCTTCGGCCTCCGAGCGCCGGTAGACGCAGAGCACGCGGCCTGCGCCCAGGCGCCGAGCCACGCGCAGGCAGTCCATCGCCGTGTTGCCCGCGCCGATGACGACGACGTTCTGGCCCAGGGCGATCGGCGTGTCGCGGTACGGGAACTCGTCGCCGCCCATCAGGTTGACGCGCGTGAGGAACTCGTTGGCCGAATAGACCTGTCCGGCGAACTCGCCCGGGATGCCCAGGAACGCCGGCGCTCCCGCGCCCGCGGCGACGAAGACCGCGTCGAAGCCCATCTTGCCGGTGAGTTGCGGGACGGTGAACGTCTTGCCGATCACCTTGTTGGTTTCGAAGCGCACGCCCAGATCCCGCAGGCGGGCGACCTCGCGGTCGATGATGTCGCGCGGCAGCCGGAACGACGGGATGCCGTAGCGGAGCACCCCGCCCACCACGTGCAGCGCCTCGTAGACGGTGACTTCGGCACCGAGCTTGACGAGGTCGGCCGCGGCGGCGAGCCCGCCCGGCCCCGAGCCGACGATGGCCACCTGCCCGATCGGCTCGGCCACGCGCGGCAACGTCACCTTCACCGGCGGCGCGTTGTCGCCGACGAACCGCTCGAGGCGGCCGATCGCCACCGGCTCCATCTTCGCCTTGACGAGCACGCACTGAGCTTCGCACTGGCTCTCCTGCGGGCACACCCGCCCGCACACCGACGGAAAGATGCTCGACTCGTGGATGGTTTCCACCGCGCCCTCGAGATCGCGCACCAGCAGGTGGCGGATGAAGCGCGGTATGTCGATGCTGACCGGGCAGCCGTCGATGCAGGTCGGTTTGACGCACTGGATGCAACGTTCGGCCTCGCGCAGCGCCGCCGCGTAGCCGTAGCCGAGGTTGACCTCGGCGAAGCTCGCCGAGCGCTCCTGCGGATCGCGCTCGGGCATCTTGACCTGGTGGCGCTCGAGCGCCGAGTATTTCTTGTACGTGCGCTTGCCCTGAACGAACAGCTTCTCCTCGAGGCTGCACACGTGCGCCACGTCGTCGTTGGCCTGCGCCTCCTGTTTCCTGAAGCGCTTCTGGCGCGCGTGCAGCTCCCTGAAGTCGACCTTGTGGCCGTCGAAGTCGGGCCCGTCGACGCAGGCGAACTTCACCTCTCCGTCCACGGTGACGCGGCACGATCCGCACATGCCCGTGCCGTCGACCATGATCGTGTTGAGCGACACCATCGTCTTGACGCCGTAGGACCGCGTCGTGTCGGTGCAGGCGTGCATCATCGGCATCGGGCCGATGGCGATGACCAGGTCGGGCTTGTCCGTGTCCGGCCGGTCCAGCAGGTCCTTCAGCGCCGCCGTCACGAATCCCGGGCGGCCGGCGCTGCCGTCGTCGGTGCAGACGATGAGTTCGTCGGAGAACTCGGCCAGCTTGTCGGCCCAGAACACCAGGCCCTTGTTGCGGAAACCGACGATGCAGGTCGTGCGGTTTCCGGCTTCCTTGAACGCGCGCAGTTGCGGGAAGATCGGCGCGACGCCGAGGCCACCTCCGACCAGCACGACGTGGCCGACCCGCTCGATGTGCTGGGGCAGGCCGAGCGGGCCGACGAAGTCGTCGAAGTGCTCGCCTTCGACATAGTCGTCGCGCATCTCGCGCGTCGTCTTGCCCAGTGCCTGGACGACCACGGTCACCGTGCCGTGCTGGCGGTCGAAGTCGGCGACGGTCAGCGGGATGCGCTCGCCGCCGTCGTGCAGGCGCAGCATCACGAAATGGCCCGGCTCGGCCGCGGCGGCGACGTCGGGCGCGGCGATCTCCCACAGGAAGGTCTGGTCGGTGAACTTCTCGGCCTTGGCGATGCGGTACACGGAGGGACTCGCTTCAGCGGAAAGCGGACGGGGAGCGAACGGGCTCGCCAACCTCGCGGTCGAGGCCTCCGTGAGGCGCGGCAGCGTCGCGCCGCGGATGATTCATGTTCATCGATTCCTCCGGTCATCCGGTCGTCGCGTACCACCGGTGGACTGGTCAGGTGCCTTGCCGGTCGTCGCGTCCGATCGAGGCGATGGCCGAATATAGAATCGGCCAAAGATTCGCGGAAGTGTGGAAACGCGAACGGCCGTATTCGATTTTCGAATGAACGTTGCCGCCTCGACCGCCACGGCACGTTCGATCGACCCCCGACGTGCCGGCCGGTCCGGTCGCGGTCCGCCGGGGCACCGCTGCATGCGATACGCGTCGCGGGCGACGCGCGAAACGGCCCGGACAAACCCGCCGGGCGCGGATTCAGCTATCGGGCCAAAGCGCGCTCATCGCCTCCGCGAAACGCGCCATGATCGCTTCGCCCCGCGGATGCACGTGATCGCGGATGACCCAGCGGCCGGCCACCATCACATCGCGCCATGGCCGCGCCGGACCGGAGAACACGATCGCGTCGAGGACTCGCGGCGCCGGGATGCCCGCGAGCGCCGGATCTCCGGGGTCCGCGACCAGCAGGTCGGCGCGCGCGCCTTCGCGGAGTCCCCACTGCGGTTCGCCCGCGGCGAGAGCGCCGGCGCGCACCGCATGTTCGAACAGTCGCGCGGCGGTCGATGGTTCGCCGGCGGAGGGCGCCGCGGCGACGTTGCGCCGGCGCAGGACGAGACGCTGGCCGTAGTCGAGCCAGCGCAACTCCTCGCGCCAGTCGCGACCGACCTGGCTGTCGCTGCCGATCGCGATCGGCACGCCGGCGTCGAGCCAGCCCGGCAGGTCGGCCGTTCCGTCGCCGAGGTTGCCCTCCGTCGTCGGACAGATCACGACCGTGGCGCCGCTCGCGGCCACGGAGGCGATCTCGTCTCGCGTCGCGTGCGTCGCGTGCACGAGTTGCCAGCGGGCGTCGAGCAGGCGTTCGCGCGCCAGCCACTCGATCGGCCGTGCGCCCGTTGCGCGGACGCATTCATCGACCTCGGCGACCTGTTCCGCCACGTGGATGTGGATCGGCCCGGCCCAACCGTCGGCGAGACCGCGCAGTTCTGCGATCGATTCCGGCGCCGCGGCGCGGAGCGAATGCACCGCGACGCCCGCCCCGACGAGCGGCCGGCCCGCGGCAGCGATGCGGCGCGCCGCATGCCACACGTCGCCGGCATGGGCGCGGAAGCGCCGCTGGACATCGCGCAGCGCGGGCTGCGCGAAGCCGGCGCGTTCGTAGAGCACCGGAAGGATCGTCGCGCCGATACCGGCGTCGGCGACGGCGTCGGCGACCGCCCATGCAAGCGCCAACGGATCGTCGTAGGGTGTGCCGTCCTCCCGTCGCTGCAGGTAGTGGAACTCGCATACCTGCGTGTACCCGCCCATGAGGAGCTCGACGTAGAGCTGCGCGGCCACCGCGCGCAACTGCTCCGGGGTCACGCGCAAGGCGACGCGATACATGCGGTCCCGCCACGACCAGAAATCGTCCGCATCGGACTCCCGCCGCTCCGCGAGGCCGGCGAACGCGCGCTGGAAGGCGTGGCTGTGGGCGTCGACGAGTCCCGGCAGCACGGCGCCATCGAGTACCGTCGCGCCTCGAGGCGGCTCGGCGATGCCGGGTGCGACTTCCGCCCAACGCCCGTCCGCACCGATGCGCAGCGCCACATGGCGGTGCCAGCCGCCGCGGCGTGTCCCCGGATCGACGAGCCAGGCCCGCGGCGCCCACAGCATCCCGGAAGGATCGGAACGCTCACCCATCGCGGGCCCGAACGCGGTACGCCGCGACCACCGCGCCCCGCGACGTCTTCGATCCACCCATGGGCGCGGGGACGGATTCGCCCATGCCGAGGTCGGCGTCCCTCGGGCTCATGCCTCGAACACTCCTTCGAGCTGGTAGCGCGAACCGGGATGCACGAGTCGGGCGAAGGTGACCGGCACGCCCTGGCAGACGGTTCGCCGCGCGATCACCAGGCAGGGTTCGCTGCGTTCGATACCGAGGAGCCGCGCCTCGGCGGCGGTCGGCACGGCGGCCTCGATCGTGTAGGTCCCCTCCCACAGCGGCGCGATCTCCAGCAGATAGTGGGTGGGCGTCGTGCGCGTGAAATCGACCTTCAGGTAGTCGGGAGCGACGCCGGGGTTCACGTAGCGATCCTCGCATTGCAACGGCGCGTCGTTGTCCAAGTGCACGATCCGCGTGTGGAACACGGCCGCGCCGGTCTCGAGTCCGAGTTGCCGCGCCAACCACGGCAACGCCCGTTCCTGCCGCTTGAGGGCGACGCGCACGCGATGGCGATGGCCGCGCGCCTCGATCTCCTCGTGCAGGTCGCGAATCGTCAGCATCGACGAAAGCCGGGTTCGCCGGGCCGCGAAGGTGCCGACGCCCTGGATGCGGTCCACCAGTCCTTCGCCCTGCAGTTCGCGCAGGGCGCGGTTCACCGTCATGCGGCTCACGCCGAATTTCGCGACGAGTTCGGCCTCCGACGGCATCAGCGCGCCGGGCCGCCAGCGCCCCCGCGCGAGCTGCGCCTTGACATGCTGCTTGACGCGCGCGTACGGCGCGGCGGCGTGTCGAGGCGGCGCCTTTCCCATGCGCCGATTCTAGTGACCCCGAGATGTCTGGACAAGCGGACGGTGCGCCCGGGGTCGGCCCCATGGCTCGGTCGCTCCGCCTCCGCCATTGACTCATGTTGTCTAGACAAGCTAAGCTTGGAGCCCCTGCTGACGAGGTCCGGCCATGAACGATGTCGCGCGCTTGCCCATGGTGTCCGCCCGTCCGGTCCGCGCCCCGCGCGGGGGCGCGATCGTGTGCCGCAACTGGCTGATCGAGGCCGCGTACCGGATGATCCAGAACAACCTCGATCCGGAGGTGGCCGAGAACCCCGAGGCGCTGGTCGTCTACGGCGGCATCGGCAAGGCCGCGCGCGACTGGTCGTGTTTCGACGCGATCCTGAGGGCGCTGCGCGAACTCGGCGAGGACGAATCGCTGCTGATCCAGTCCGGGAAGCCGGTGGGCGTGTTCCGCACGCATCCCGACGCGCCGCGCGTCCTGATCGCGAACTCGAACCTGGTGCCGAAGTGGGCCAACTGGGAGCACTTCGAGGAACTGGACCGCAAGGGACTGATGATGTTCGGGCAGATGACTGCCGGCTCGTGGATCTACATCGGCTCGCAGGGCATCGTGCAGGGGACCTACGAAACCTTCGTCGAAGCCGGCCGCCAGCACTACGGCGGCAGCCTCGCGGGCCGTTGGATCCTGACCGCGGGCCTGGGGGGCATGGGCGGCGCACAGCCGCTGGCCGCGAGCTTCGCCGGCGCGAGTTCGCTGAACATCGAGTGCCAGCAGTCGCGCATCGACTTCCGCCTGCGCAGCCGCTATCTCGACGAGCAGGCGAACGACCTCGACGACGCGCTGGCGCGGATTCGCAGGTATACGGCGGAACGCAGGGCGATCTCGGTGGGCCTGCTCGGCAATGCCGCGGAGATCCTTCCCGAACTCGTGACGCGCGCGAGGGCGGGCGGCCCGAGACCCGACATCGTCACCGACCAGACGAGCGCGCATGACCTGGTCCACGGCTACCTGCCGGCCGGTTGGACGGTCGAGGACTGGGGCGCCGCACAGGCCGACCCGGAACGGCATGCCGCCCTGAAGTCCGCTGCCGCCAGCAGTTGCGCGGTGCATGTGCAGGCGATGCTCGACTTCCAGGCCATGGGCATTCCCACGGTGGACTACGGCAACAACATTCGCCAGGTCGCGTTCGACCAGGGCGTGAAGCGGGCATTCGATTTCCCCGGATTCGTTCCGGCCTACGTGCGGCCGCTGTTCTGTCGCGGCAAGGGGCCCTTCCGCTGGGTCGCGTTGTCGGGAGATCCGGACGACATCCGCAAGACCGACCGCAGGATGAAGGAACTCTTCCCCGACGACCGCCATCTGCACCATTGGCTCGACCTGGCCGGCGAGCGCATCGCATTCCAGGGATTGCCGGCGCGCATCTGCTGGATCGGACTGGGCGAGCGCCATCGCGCCGGCCTCGCGTTCAACGACATGGTGAGGTCCGGCGAGCTCAAGGCGCCGATCGTGATCGGCCGCGACCACCTGGACAGCGGCTCGGTGGCGAGCCCGAACCGGGAGACCGAGGCGATGTTGGACGGCAGCGACGCGGTCAGCGACTGGCCGCTCCTGAACGCCCTGCTCAACACCGCCTCGGGCGCCACCTGGGTGAGTCTGCACCACGGCGGCGGCGTCGGCATGGGCTATTCGCAGCACGCGGGCGTGGTCATCGTGTGCGACGGCACCGATGCCGCAGCGAGGCGCATCGAGCGCGTCCTGTGGAACGATCCGGGTACCGGCGTCATGCGCCACGCCGACGCCGGCTACGAGTCCGCGATTCGGTGCGCGCGCGAGCAAGGCCTCCATCTGCCGATGCTGCCGCGCTGATCGATGCTGCTCGGTCCGGTCGCGCATGGAGGTATCCGTTGTTGAACTGGACCGACCCGCCCGGCAGCATCGACCTCGTCGACGAGAGCCGATTGCACTGGCCGTTCCTCGACGACGGCCACCGCGGCGAGGCCGAAGCGCTCTCGCGGTGGGTCGAACACGCGTCGCCCTCGCTCCTCGGCCACACGGGTGACGATCCGTTGTTGACGGGGATCTGAATCCGCGCGATTTTGGGGGTTGGCGCGAAACATCCCCAGAAACGCGCGTCGCGCTGTAGTGCTCCTTGGATTTGGCGTTAGCGCTTGTTCGGTAGTGCCGACAGATCCCAGAACGATCGTCGCCAATTGGAAATGCGGCCCTCGTGGCCGCAGCGCTCGCAGAACCACTCGATGGCGTCGTCGGACGCGATCTCCGTGACCACGATGCCCTTCCTGCACTTGTTGCAGTGGCATTCCCCAGCCTCGTCCATGGTAGCCGGTGCGCTCGCCGCGGCCACGACGCGTCCGAGAAACTCGGCCAGGCGGCGCGCCGGCGCCGGCATCGGGGCGATGGCGCCCTTCTCGTCAAGGAAGTGGGTGAGATCGGTGATGTACATCCGGCGATGATACGAGGGCCGCGCGCTGGCGGCTGCGCTATGCTCGTGACCGAACGCCGGATAAGCGAAGGCCCGGGCGAATTCTTGGCAGAACCCCGGGCCTTCTACATGCTCGCGCGGCACAAGGACGCGTTTGCGCTTCCTTTATGCCCGCGTTTCGCGGCGTTGTCCAGCGCTGCGTGCGGGGTGCATGAGGGCGGGCGAAGACAGCTACCGGCTGTACAGCTGCCGGCGGTGCGCGCAACAGGTGCGCATTTGCCGGCGCTGCGACCACGGCAATCAGTACTGCGCCGCTGACTGCGCGCGCATTCGCCGGCGGGAGTCGTTGCGCCGGGCCGGGGTGCGCTACCAAACGAGCTACCGCGGCGCGAGCCGACACGCCGCGCGGCAGCGACGGTGGCGCGCACGGCGAACACAGGAAGTGACGCATCACGGTTCCCTGCCGCCGGTGATGGCGGTGATAGTGGCGGCACTGTCGATCACGCCCGCGGGGAACGATGCCGACCATGCGCCCGTTGCTGCACCGTTGCCACGCTGCTGCTTCTGTGGCCGGCCGCTATCGCGGTTCGCGCGGACGGGGCCGTTGCGCGGCGGACCATGACGGAGCGCGCCGGTGACCATCGCGCGCGCGCTCGCAGCCGAGATCCTGCGCCTGCACGCCACCGAGCACTGGCCGGTGGGCACCATCGCCAGGCAACTGCGGGTCCACCACAGCACGGTGCGGCGGGTGCTGGCGCAGGCCGGTGTGCCGACGCACCAGCCGGTGCGCGCGTCGATGGTGGAACCGTACCTCGCGTTCATCGCTGAGACGCTGGCGAAGTACCCGACGCTGCGCGCCTCGCGCTTGTACACGATGGTGCGCGAGCGCGGCTATCCCGGCGCCCCCGATCACTTCCGGGCCCTCGTGGCGCGCTTGCGGCCGCGGCCCGCGGCCGAAGCGTACTTGCGCCTGCGCACCTTGCCGGGCGAACAGGCGCAGGTCGACTGGGCCCACTTCGGCAAGCTCAGTGTCGGCCGCGCGGTAAGGCCCCTGATGGCGTTCGTGATGGTGCTCGCGTACTCGCGCTACTTGTTCCTGCGCTTCTATCTGGGCGCCACGATGCCGTACTTCATCGGGGGTCATGTCGAAGCCTTCAACCACTTTCAGGGCGTCACCCGGATGGTGCTTTACGACAATCTGCGCAGTGCCGTACTCGAGCGGCACGACGACGCCATCCGCTTCCATCCGCGGTTGCTGGAACTGGCGGCGTATCACCGGTTTCAGCCACGCCCGGTGGCGGTGGCGCGCGGTAACGAGAAGGGTCGCGTCGAGCGGGCGATTCGCTATGTCCGCGATGCCTTCTTCGCGGCGCGCCACTTCCGCGATATCGCTGATCTCAACCAGCAGGCGTTGGCCTGGTGCCAGGGGGCCGCCGCTGACCGGCCCTGGCCGGAAGATCGCCGCCGTCGCGTGCGCGAGGCGTTCGCCGAGGAACAGCCGCAGCTGCTCGCCTTGCCGAGCACGCCCTTCCCGTGCGAGGAGCGGGTGACGGCGCATGCGCACAAGACACCGTACGTGCGCTTCGATCTCAACGACTACAGCATTCCGCACGCGCACGTCCAGCGCACGCTGACCGTACTCGCCAGCCTCGATACCGTGCGCGTCGTTGACGGCCAGCAGGTGCTCGCCACCCACGGCCGTAGTTTCGATCGTGGCGCGCAGATCGAAGATGCGGCCCACGTCGCCGCCCTGGTGGCCGACAAACGCGCGGCCCGTGCGCATCGGGCGCAGGATCGGCTGCAGCACGCCGCGCCGAGCGCCAAGACGCTGTTCGTGCGCGCCGCCGCACGCGGCGCCCACCTCGGCGTGCTCACGCGCGGCCTGCTGCAACTGCTCGCCACTCACGGCGCCGCGGCACTCGAAGCGGCCATCGCCGCCGCGCTCGCCGAGGATGCCGCGCATCTGGGGGCCGTGCGTCACTTCATCGATGCCCACGCCCACGCCCGCGGCCAACGGCCACCCATCGCCGTGGCATTGCCCGAAGACCCGCGCATGCCACTGACCGTGCAGCCACAGCCGTTGAGCGATTACCACCAACTGGCCAGCACCACCACCGATGAGTCCGACCCCAGCGACGCTCAGTCTTGACAGCGCGCGTACGCGCCTGCGCCGGCTCGGCTTCTACGGCCTGCTCGCTCAGGCCGACACGCTGCTCGCCGAGCCATGGCTCGCCCGCGTGCTCGAGATCGAAGACACCGAACGCGCCCGCCGCTCGCTCAAGCGCCGCCTCGATAACGCGCGCCTGGGCGCCTTCAAACCCCTCGCCGACTTCGACTGGAGCTGGCCCAGCAAATGCGACCGCAGCGCCATCGAAGAGCTGTTCGCGCTCGGCTTCCTCGCCGAGGCCGCCAATGTCGTGCTTATCGGCCCCAACGGCTTGGGCAAGACCCTGCTGCTCAAAAACCTCGCCCACCAGGCGATCCTGCACGGCCACAGCGCGCGCTTCACGCTCGCCTCCGACATGCTGCACGATCTCGCCGCCCAGGACTCCACCGTGGCCCTGGCCCGCCGGCTGCGCCGCTACACCCGCTGCACCCTGCTGGCCATCGACGAGGTCGGCTACCTCTCCTACGACGCGCGCTATGCCGATCTCTTGTTCGAGGTCATCACCCGCCGCTACGAGCTGCAGCGCCCCATCGCCTTGAGCACCAACAAAGCCTTCGGCGAATGGAACCAGGTGTTTCCCAACGCCGCCTGCGTCGTAGCGCTGGTCGACCGGCTGCTGCATCGCGCCGAAATCATCGCCCTCGACGGCAAGAGCTATCGCTTCAAGGAAGCACAGGAGCGTGCCGCGCGCAAGTCGAAGGCGCGCGCCACCGACCGCCGCCCATCGACGTGATCGCCATGCTGCAACCCAACGACTTGCCGCTGGTCTGTCTGCCCCTCGAACTGCCGCCCGAAGCGGCGGCTGAACTGATCGCTTTCCTGCGCGAACTCACCGAGGCCCTCGAACGCCACTACGCCGCTGAACTCAAGCGCCATTACGACGACATCGCCAGCGCGCGTCGCCAAGCTGCGCCCAACGCCTCCCCGTTCTGATCGACTGCATCAGCTCATCCGGTGCCGCTGCGCGGCGGCCGCTCTATTCATGCCGCGTTGGACCAAACCGCGTCACATCCCCAGAATGACGCGCTTCTGAAACCCCGCCAACACTCCGTCCAGCGTGGATGCCTGCGTCCAGGGACTGGTGCGCGAACTCGGGCGCGCGCCTGCTGCGCACCTGCAGCCCGAGTGGTTTCGCCGGCGGCGCCCGCGAGAAGGTCGACGCGCGCAGCCTGTGTCTCGCGCGCGAGATACTGGCACCTCGGGCTCGCTGACTTCGCCCTACGGATGCAGGCGCTGGCAGCGACCAAACGGTCTCGCTGCCCGCGCCGCGAGGACCAGAAGCGCGCGATCCTGCCCGCCACCGCGCCTCGCACGCGCATCGGCGCCTGTCGCGCTGTCGGACGACGTCCGGATCCGACGGTGCGGCCATCGCGACCACCGCGAGCGCCCGGTTGCGCCCCGAGGCTATCGGAGGATCGGGCGGCACCAAGGCGGATCGCCGAACGCGGGATCGCCTCCCCAGTACGTGGTGCTCGCGCGGACCGCGACGGAGAACGACCCGCGGGCGTCCGCGTTCGTGGTGGACGCCGACACCGGCGCCTCGACGGCAGCCGAGCGGATCGACGTGATCGCGCCGCATCCGCTGGGGCTCTGCTGCTCGCCGACTGCCGCGTCGGTTCCGACGCCCTGCTCGGCGAGCCGGGACAGGGATTCAAGATCGCGATGGCCACGCCGACGTCATGCGCACGACCGTGGGCGCACGGCGCAGGCGGTCGCCCGCCGCGCCGATTCTCCGAGGCTCGTACGCGCGCCCGCAAGCGCAAGATGTTCGGCCGGACGCTCTTCGATCATGCAGATCACCCAGGCCAGGCTGGGCAAGATGAAGGTCGCGATCGACGCGTCGGCGCTCCTCGTCTATCGGGCGGCCTGGACCCGCGACGTGCTCGGCGCGCGCGTGACGCGCGAGGCCTCGATGGCGAAGCTCCATGCCACCGAGGCGGCGCAGCAGGTCATCGACGCGGCGGTGCAGATCTTCGGCGGGCTCGGCGTCGTGCGGGGCATGCCGGTCGAGCGGCTCTACCGCGAGATCCGCGCGCTGCGCATCTACGAGGGCGCGAGCGAGGTATTGAAGCTCGTGATCGCCGAGCGGTCGATCGACGCACTGCGCGAGCGGCCCCGGCGCGCGTCCTGAGGGCGTTCGATCAGATTCCTAGCAGGGACACCGGACGGCGTGGTCCTTCGAGAGCCATACCAGCTGTGACACTTCCTGCCTGCAATCGTCCTTCTTCTTCGGACACCTTGCATAGAACCTGCAGCCTGAGGGCAGCCGGATGGGGCTCGGCACGTCGCCGGTGAGGAGGACGCGATCCCGTTTCAGCGCGGGGTCGGGAACCGGCACCGCGGAGAAGAGCGCCTCGGTGTAGGGGTGCAGGGGATTCGAATACAGCTCCTTCTTCGACGCGATCTCCATGATCTGCCCGAGATACATGACCGCGACACGGTCGGAAATGTGCTCGACGACGCTGAGGTCATGGGAGATGAAGAGATAGGCGAGCTGGAATTCCTTCTGCAGATCCTCCAGCAGATTGATCACCTGGGCCTGGATCGACACGTCCAGCGCGGACACCGGCTCATCCGCGATGATCAGCTTCGGATTCATCGCGAGGGCCCGGGCAATGGCGATCCTCTGCCGCTGCCCGCTCGAGAACTCGTGCGGATATCTCGTCGCATGCTCCGCTCGCAGTCCCACTTTCTCCAGCAGGTAGGCGACCCGTTCCCGACGCTCCCGCTTCGTGTAGAGGTTGTGGATCTCGAGCGGCTCGCCGACGATCCGCTCCGTGGTCATCCGGCTGTTCAGCGACGCATAGGGATTCTGGAAGATGATCTGCATCTCCCTGCGCAGCAGGCGCAGCTCGGCCTCGTCCAGCCGCGTCACCTCCTTGTCCTCGAACCAGACGCTTCCCGAGGTCGGCTCGATCAGCCTGAGGATCGTCATGCCGGCGGTCGACTTCCCGCAGCCCGATTCCCCGACGATTCCGAGCGTCTCCCCCTTCCTGATCTCGAAGGAGAGGTCGTCGACGGCATGGACCTTTTCCGTCGTCCTGCCGAAGAAGCCCCTGGCGACCGGGAAGTGCTTCGTCAATCCGGAAACCCTGAGCAGCGCGTTCTCCTGCCCGGCCGCATCCGGCGTCGACGCTAGTTCGTGACTTGCCAGCATCGCACTCTCCTCCCTTCCCGTTCCAGGAGCGGGGGTTCCCGCTCCCTGCAGATCGCGCTCGCTTCCGCGCATCGCGTCGAGAAATGGCAGCCGCGGGGCAGGTCCATGAGGTTCGGAACGACCCCCGGGATGGCCTGGAGCCGCTCCCTGCCGCCGGCTTGGTCGTACCGCGGCAGCGATCTCAGGAGGCCCCTCGTGTAGGGGTGCAACGGATGCTTGAACAGATCCTCGACGCTCGCCTCCTCGACGATCTTCCCGGCATACATGACGATGACGCGCTGGCACACCTCGGCGACCGCGGCGAGGTTGTGGGAGATGAACAGGATGGCCATCCTGTACTGCTCCTTCATCGAGCACATCAACGCCAGGATCTGGGCCTGGATGGTCACGTCGAGCGCGGTCGTCGGTTCGTCCGCGATCAGCAACTTCGGCCTGCAGCAGAGCGCCATCGCGATGATCACTCTCTGGCGCATGCCTCCGGAGAGGTGGTGGGGGTACTCATGGATGCGCTTTTCCGGACTCGGAATGCCGACGACGTCCAGCATGTCGGCGGCGCGCTTCATCGCCTGCTCCTTGCCCAGCCCTTCGCGCAGGACGAAGATCTCCGCGATCTGCTCGCCGATCGTGAGCACCGGATTGAGGCTCGTCATCGGATCCTGCAGGATCATCGAGATCTCGTTGCCTCGGATCCTGCGCATGTCCTCGCTCCCGAGGGAGAGGAGGTCCCTGCCGCCGAAGAGGATCTTTCCGCCCACGGTCCTTCCGGGGGGCGTCCGGACGAGCCCCATGATGGACAGCGACGTCACGCTCTTCCCCGACCCGGATTCTCCGACCAATCCGACCGTCTCGCCCTGATCGACGTGAAACGACACGCCGTCGATCGCCGGGACCACGCCGTTGTCCAGGAAGAAATAGGTCTTCAGGTCGACCACGTCCAGCAGCCGTCCTTGCGCGCGATCCATCGCTTGCATGATCAGGAACGTCCCCGCATGTGAGGATCGAGGACGTCCCGAAGGCCATCTCCCAGGAGGTTGAGACCGAGGACGGTGATCAGGATGGCGAGCCCCGGAAAGACGGATAGCCAGGGCGCTGCGTGCATGTAGCTTCTTCCTTCGGCCAGCATCGTGCCCCAGGTCGGCACCGACGGCGGCACCCCGAGGCCGAGGAAGCTCAGGCTCGATTCCTGGATGATCACCAGCGCGATCTCGAACGTGCCCAGCACGATCAGCGTCGGCATCGTGTACGGGATGATGTGCCTGAAGATGATGTACATGTCCGTTCCCCCGAGCGCCCTCGCCGCGATCACGTGGTCTCTCGTCTTCAGGCTCAACACCTCGCCCCGCACCAACCGGCAGAACTGCACCCATCGGCTCAGGATCAGGGCCACGATGATGTTGACGAGCCCTTCGCCGAGGAATGCCATGATGACGATGGCCAGCAGGAGGAACGGGAACGCGAGGAAGACCTCCACGATCTTCATGATGAATTCGTCGATGTAGCGACCGAAGTAGCCTGAAATCGCCCCGAGGACGATGCCGATCGCGGCGGCGAACAGCACGCTGACGATGCCGACCAGCAAGGACACCCTCGAGCCGTAGATGATGCGGCTCAGCAGATCCCGGCCGAGATTGTCCGTGCCGAGGAGGTGCGCCGCCTGCCCTCCGTCGAGGAAGAACGGCGGCAGGAGCTTCACCTCGAGATTCTGGGCTCCCGGATCGAACGGGGCGAGGAGCGGAGCGAAGAGGCTCATGACGATCAAGAGCGCGAACACGAGCCCGCCGATGTGAAGCTTCAGGTACTTCTTGCGGAACACGCGTCTCGCGCGCTGCGCGGCCCCGCGCCCGAACCCCTGCCGCCGGGCACGCGACTCGGCCGGGACGGCGGACCCGCGGCCGACGTCGGCGGCACCGCCGCGCGCCCTTGCGTCTCCGGCCGTCAACTCGTCCTGACCGTCTCGCGCGACCGCGACGACGCCGGCCAGCGCCGCCGCGTGGGGCCGCAAGCCGCCGGACATTCGGGCCGCTTCGTTCTTCACACTCTCACCCGGGGGTCGACCCAGACATAGAGTACGTCCACGATCAGGTTCACCGCGACATAGATGAGCGCGAAGAGAAGCACGATGAACTGCACCACGCGGTAGTCGCGGTAGCTGATGGCCTGGATCAGCAGGCTTCCCATGCCGGGCCAGGAGAAGACGGTCTCGACGATGATCGAACCGGCCATGAGCGTGCCGAGCTGGATGCCGAGGATCGTGACGATCGTGCAGAGCGAGTTCCGCATGCAGTGCTTCCAGATCACCGTCCGCTCCGACAGACCCTTGATCCTGGCCATGGTGACGTAGTCCTGCCGCAGCACGTCGAGCATGCTCGATCGCGTGATCCTGGCCGCCATCGCGGCCATGACGATGCCCAGCGTGAAGCTCGGCATGACGATGTGCCTCGCGGCATCGACGAACGCCTTGCCGTTCAGCGTCAACAGGCTGTCGACGAGGTAGAGCCCCGTCACCGATTTCAGCTCGACGCCGTAGGAGAGCCTGCCGCTCACCGGCAGGAGATTGAGGTCCCCGCCCAGCAGGATGATCAGCATGATGCCGAGCCAGAACGGGGGAATGGACGTGCCGACCAGGGCGAGGCCCATGAACGAGTGGTCCCACAGCGAGTTGTGGCGAATCGCGCTGAAGATGCCGATGGGGATCGCCACGACGGTCGAGATGAGGAGGCTCAGGACGGCCAGTTCGATCGTGGCGGGCATCCGTTCCAGGACGACCCTCGAAACGGGCTCCGCATACTTGTACGACTGACCGAAGTCTCCCTGGACGGCCCTCCTCAGGAACTCCCAGTACTGCATCGGAATGGAGCGGTCCAACCCCCATTCCCGGGTGATCCGCTCGATCTCCTCCTGCGATCCGCCGTCGGGCACGAGCATCGATACGGGGTCTCCCGGCGCCAGGCGCAGGACCACGAAGACGATCAGCGAGACCCCGAGAAGGACCGGCAGGATGCCGATCAGCCTGCGCTTGATCATGCGTGACAGGTGCCCGGGAACCGTGAATCGCCGGAGAGGGCCGGGCCGCGCGCGGCGACGCGCGGCCGGACGCCCGAATGCGCGCTCACTTCAGTTCCGCGCGGTGAAAGTACATCTCCTCGTTCGGATTCGGCTTCCACTGCAGGCGCTCGTTGACGCCATAGAGGTCGATGGGATGCCACAGCGTGAGGATCGGCACCATGTCGTCGTGCACGTAGGCGTTGATCTGGCGCAGGTACCTGTCCCGCTCCGCATCGGTGGCGCTCGTGCGCATCGCTCTCAGCAGTTCATCGAACTTCGGATCGGAGATGCCGATCCTGGGGGTCACGCCGGTCTCGTAGTAGAGGGCCAGGAACAGCTCCGGATCCTCCTCGTTGAACGCGCCGGTCAGGAACATGCCGAACTTCCCCTTGGTCACGCCGGACCAATGGACGCTGTGTTCCTCGATCGCGAGCTTGGCCCGGATGCCGACCTTGGCGAGCTGATCGACCAGCACCTGGGTGAACTCCCGGTCCTTCACGTAGCGGCCGACGCTGGTGTTGAAGACCACGTCGAAGCCGTTGGGGTATCCCGCCTGAGCCAGGAGTTCCTTCGCCTTCTGAGGGTTGTAGGCATAGGCCTTGAGATTGGGGTCGTACCCCAGCTGCTGCGGGCCGGACGGCCCGATGGCGCGAACCGCCATGCCATCGAGGACGTTCTTGATGATGTAATCGACGTCGACCGCATGGTTCACGGCCTTCCGGACCTGCACGTTCCTGAAAGGCTCGGCCCTCGGCGACAGGCCGACGATGAGCTGCCTCAGCGCCCGGATCTTCTCGACCCGCACGCTGTCCTTCTTGTCCAGTCGCGCGAGGTCATGCGGCGGAATCGCGGTCGCCACGTCGATCTGGCCGGCCTCGAGCGCGGTCACTCTCGCGGCGTCTTCCGGAATCGGCCGCCAGATGACCTTGTCCAGTTTCGCCGGCGTGCCCCAGTAGTTCCTGGCTCGGGCGACCACGAAGTGGCTTCCCTTCTTCCACTCGACGAACTCGAACGGCCCGGTTCCGATGGGATGGCTGGTGATGTCGGCTCCGTATTTCTCGTAGGCTTTCTGGCTCACGATCACGATGTGCTTCAGCCGCGCGAGCAGATTCCCGAACGGAGCGGGAGTGGTCACCTTGACCGTCTGGTCGTCGACGACATCGACGCTCTTGATGACGTTCTTGAGGATGACGGCCTGGATGCCCTTCATCGCCGTGTCCAGCGAGAACTTGACGTCGCGGGCCGTCAGCTCCGTTCCGTCATGGAATTTCACGCCCTTCCGGATCTTGAAGACGTAGTCCGTCCCCTGCCGGGTCCATGATTCCGCGAGTACGCCGTAGTACTCCTTCTTGTCGAAATCGAAGAGGATCAACGGCTCCATGATGTGCTTCCACATGGCGAACGTGATCGTGTTGATGTCGCCATAGGGATTCAACGAGCTGATGTCGATGGTCTGGCCGACCGTGACGACCTTCTCCTTCGCCTGCGCGTGGGCCGCGCCGATGCCGGCCGCGAACATGCCCAGTGCGAGGAGTACGGGAAGGACACCCAGTTTCGATCTGCGGTTCATGACGGCTCCGTTTCGCGTGCTCATGCGCTTGGTGGGTCCGGGGGCAGACTCATCGACTTCCTGCCGATCCCTCAGGGAGATCGCGGCCGGCTCCGCGACTCAAGGGGACTTCTTGCCTCCGATGTTCGCCAGGAACCGCTTGTTGGTGTCGTTCCAGCATTGCGGAGGCAGCGTGTGCAGCATGGCATCCTCGGGACACTCCAGAACGCAGATCCCGCAGTGCCAGCATTCGTTCTGGCGTGCGATGATCGGAAGGTCCTTCTCCTTGTCCCAGGTGAACACGTCCGCAGGGCATTCCCGGTAGCAGAACTCGCAGCCCCTGCAGCGGTCGTAGTCGATGTTCACGGACATGTGCATTCTTCCTTCAGGTGGGGAAGCTCCTGGGTGGAGAGCGACATCGTTTCGTCCTCTTTGCGGACGACGATGAGCTTCTCCCAGTTGGGATCGAGCTCCGGGTAATCGGTTCGGTAGTGCGGCATGATGCCCATGCGCCTCATCCGGGTCTCCTTGCGCATCATCGACGCCCGGATGTGCATTTCCACCATGTCGAAGATGTTCCGGACTTCCAGGCACCGCATCTGCTCGTGCGGATCGGCCGCCCCCACCCGGTCGAGATGGGCTTCCTTCAGCTCCTTCAGGACCCGGAGGCCCTCCGTCATCACGCCTTCGTTCTTGAAGTAGCCGACGTAGTCGGTCGGGACGCCACGAACGGCCTCCTCCAGCTGGATCGGGTTGATGGCGTCCTTCTTCCCCACGAGCCCGTTGACGTACTGATGAATCCGCTCCGCCTGCGCTTCGTCGTACTGCGGTTCGTCCGCCTTCAGGGCGTACTCGGCGGCGCTCTCTCCGGCGATGTGCCCGGATGACGCCGCCGGCGTGATGCCGCGCGAGAACGCGGTGGACCCGCCGGCCGCGTACAGGCCTTCCATCGACGCCACGAATCGTTCATCGACCAGGAGGCCGCCCTGGATGGAGGAGGGCACGAGCTGGATCGGTATCAGGTCCTTGCGAATGTCCAGGCCGCGCTGCTTGAACCACTGCTTGACGATCGGGTACTCGTTGTCCATCTCCCGTTCGTGCATCTGGAGGACGTCCTCCGGCAGGTTCCGGAAATCCCAGTAGAGGGGGCCCCGGCCCTCGGCGATCTCCTTCGCCATGATGAGCGGCCGCCGGAGGAAATCCTCCTTGCTGTGCAGCAGCTTCTCGCCGTTCTTGTTGAGCAGGGTCGCCATCTTCTCCATCGGCTTGCATCCCGCGATGCCGCCTCCCGCCCGCACCGCTGCGGGATCCATGAAGATGTATTCCATGTTGGTCAGCTTCGCGCCGGCCCGGTAGGCCATGGCCTGGGCGTCGCCGGTGTTCGTCGTGGGAAGCCAGGTCAGGAACAGGCCGTCCGGTTCGATGTACTGCCGCCCCGAATCGCCAGTGCAGAGCACGACCGCCTTCGCCTGGATGGTCGTCGTGTGCCCGTCACGCACGTTGAACGCGACCGCGCCGGTCACGCGCTGGCCATGGGTCAGGAGATCCACGCCCATGGTTCTCTCGATGACCTTGACCTTGGTCTTGCGCACCGCCTTGGACAGCTTGACCTTGGTGTCCACGCCACGGTAGGAGATCAGGTAGAAGTGCCGCTCCGGCATCTTCCAGAAGAAGAAGCTCCCGTCGTCTTCCCGGACTTTCACGCCGAATTTCTCGAAGTCCAGCACCCGGTCGAAGCAGGCCTTCTCGATCGCGAGGGTGACGTTCGGATCGGAGAGTTCCTTGCGCGAGGCCACGGCGAGTTCCTTGGCCTCCTGGAGGCTCATGGTCTCGGGGCACACGCCGGTCGAGAGATGGTCCATGCCGGGACCGACCGATCCGCCTCTGCGGATCGTCGACTTGTCCAGCAGTACGACGTCGGCTCCCATCTTGCTGGCGCGCATCGCCGCAAAGCAGCCCGCAATGCCTCCTCCGATGACGAGCACGTCCGTTTTCACCGTTTCCATTCCTGATCTCCTGGAGTCACTGCTTTCCCGCCGGAACCCGCGCAGTCGCGGCGGGTTCGGGCCATCCGGGTCTGCCGACGACGGCCAACCTGCTGCAGGCGCCCGACACGGCACCATCGATTCGAACGGCGTACCCGGGAGTCTCGTCAGCAGCGCATCGGGCGAACACTCCGGATAGCGCTCCGTCGACACGACTGCCGTTACCGCGTACTCCCCGACCGCGGTGTCGATCGGTCTCTCGACGGCGTTCCCGGTGCTGCCATGGGAACCCTTGACATGCGGATCCACCTTGATCTATCTGAAGGACGGCTCGACCCGCGAGCGCCTTGTGCTCGGCGTGACGATCGGCGGCGTCGACATCGAAGAAGCGGGGATTCAGCATCGTCTTGCCATGCCGTCAGGCAGCAGGTACGCCGGTCGACGCGTTGGATGCGCCGAACATCTCGGCTCGCAACGCGCGACGCAGGACCTTGCCGGCGGCGCTGATCGGGAACTCGTTCACCACCTCGAGGTGCTCGGGCCACTTGAAGCGCGCGATCGCCTGCCCGCGCAGGAACTCGCGCAGATCCTCCAGGTCCATGCGCGCACCCGGCCTCAGGATGACGACGGCGCACACGCGCTCGCCGAACGCCTCGTCGGGGGCGGCGATCACGCACGCCGCCTGCACGTCCGGGTGCGCGAGCACGTGCCCTTCGACTTCCTCGCAGCTGATCTTCTCGCCGCCGCGATTGATCTGCTCCTTCAGGCGGCCCTCGACGTAGAGATATCCGTCGACCCGCCGGGCGATGTCGCCCATGCGGTAGTACCCGTCGGCGGTGAAGGCGCGTTCGTCGGCGTCCGGCGCGCGGTAGTAGCCGCGGATGGTGTACGGCCCGCGGGCCTGCAGTTCGCCCGCCTCGCCGTCGGGAAGCTCCCGACCTTGCGCGTCGACCACCCGGATCTCGTCGGCGGGGCAGACGGGACGCCCGGAACTGTCGTGCCGCAACGTGTCCGGGTCGTCGAGTCGCGTCATGTTGAGCAGGCCTTCCGCGGTTCCGTAGCTCTCCTGGTAGACACAGCCGAATCGTTGCTCGACGAGGCGACGCTGTGCCGGCGCGAGCCTCGAGCCGCCGCACATCACCGACCGCAGCGACGTCAGGTCGCAACGCTCGAGCCAGTCGCCCGCCAGCCAGCGCGCCACGATCGGAGCGGCGGCACTGACCACGGTCACGCGCTCGCGATCGATCAGCGACAGGAGCTGCTCGGGGTCGGTCGTTCGCGCGATCACCGTCGTCCCGCCGCAGCTCAGCGCGCCGACGAAGCCCGGCGCGCCGAGCGTGTAGTTGTGCCCCATCGGCAGCATCGCCAGGAACACCGTGTCGGCCCCGAACTCCGCGACACGCGCGGCGTGCAGGCACCCGCACAGGTAGTCGTCGTGGGTGCGCGCGATGAGCTTCGGAAGTCCGGTGGTGCCGCCGGAGCCGAGCATCAGCGCCACCTCTCCTGCGGCGGGCGGCGGACAGTCCGGCGCTCTCCCGGGCGCGAAATGGTCGCCGAGCGAGCGTTGGCCCGAGCCGGGACTGCCGTCGACGAGAACGTGGCGCAGGTGCGGACAGGCCGCCGCGACCTCGGCGGCCATGTGACGATAGTCGTGATCACGCGCCGTCTCCGGGACGATGAGCGCGATGGCCCCGCTGGCGCGCACGAAGTGCTCGATCTCGCTGCGGCGGTGCGCCGGCAACGCCATCATCGGCACCGCGCCGATTCGCGTCAGCGCGTAGAACGTCTCGACCATCCGCACGCCGTTGGCGAGCTGGAGCACGACGCGTTCGCCCGCGCGCAGGCCGAGGTCGTGAAGGCCCGCAGCGAGCGCCTCGACGTTCTCGATCAGCTCGTCGTAGGCGACGCGACGCGAACCGTCGACGAGCGCCGTCGCCTGCCCGCGGGCGCTCGCCGCCTGCGCCAGTTGCTCGAACAACGACACACCGCGCCAGAATCCCGCGTCGCGGTAGCGCTTCGCGTCGGCGGCCGGCCATGGCACGAAGCCGTCCAGCATGCGAACTTCCCGGGGTGTGTAGCCGCGTGGCACGTTCGAGCGTCAGGCGACGAGCATGTAGTCGGGCAGCGGGAGATCGACTGCGACACGGGGCGAAGCCTCGCTGGCCAATCCATCGGGCAGGACCGCGCGCACGAAGTACTCATAGTGCTGTCCGCCCAGCACCACGGCGTCGGTCCAGTTGGTCACCTTGGTCGATTCGACCAACGCCGCGGGTCCTCCGGCGACCGAACGGTAGACGTCGTAGCGCAGCGCACGCTCGACCTTCGTCCAGCGAAGCGCGATGCCCTTGTCGCTGGCCTTCGCGGTCGGCACCGGAGCGCCTGGCCGGAGCAGCGGCGCCTGCGCCGGAGCCGGCTTCGGCGCCTGCAGCGCGCCCTGCGGCCACAGGGCGCAGATGACCGGCTTGTGCGCACCGTCGAGTTGCTTGCACACGTTGCAGTAGTCGCACTGGACGATGCGGTCGATCGCGCCAGTCCGGACCTTGCGCGGCCACGCAGGGTCGGCGAGCAGCCCCCGCGCGATACCCACGACGTCGGCGCTGCCCTCGGCGACGACCCGCTCGGCGTCCGAGGGCTCGGACAGCTTGCCCGCGACGGCAACCGGCGTGCTGAAACCTCTGGCCCGCAGATGCGCCTTGATCTCGGCAGCCAGCCCGGCGTGAAGCGCCCGGGGGAACCACGCGCCCGGCATGCAGCGATCGCCCGAATAGCCCGAGTAGGGGAACAGCACCTGCCCCGGCGTGTGCACCGCATCCTCGAACTTGCCGCCGGCCGACAGCGACAGGTAGTCGAACCCGAGTGCGGCCAGGCGCTCGGCGATCAGCTTCGACTCGTCGACCGTGTAGCCGTTCTTGATGAATTCCTCCGCATTGAAGCGAATCCCGACCGGGAAGTCGGCGCCCACCGCGCGCCGTACGCGGCGCATCACCTCGCCGATCAGGCGCATCCGGTGCTCGAGGGTTTCGCCTCCGAACCCGTCGGTGCGCGGGTTCGTCCGCGACAGGAACGACGACAACGTGTACGCGTGGGCCGAATGCAGTTCGGCACCGTCGAATCCAGCCTCGCGCGCACGCGCCACCGCTGCGGCGAACTGATCGGTGATCTGCCCGATCTCCTCCGGGGAGACGGTGTCGATCGTCTGCCGCCAGCCGCTCCGCGCGACTTTCATGAAGTGGATGATCTGCGGCACCACCTTGGAGTCCGACGTCGCGTGGATGCGTTGCGTGAGTTCGCGCAGTCCCGGAACGTAGCGATCGTCGCTGATCCGCAGCAGCGTTCCGGACTTGTTCTGGTGGATGGCCATCGCCTCGACGACGATCAGTCCGGCCTCGCCCTCC
This sequence comes from Burkholderiales bacterium, assembly GCA_015075645.1. Lineage (NCBI taxonomy): Bacteria > Pseudomonadati > Pseudomonadota > Betaproteobacteria > Burkholderiales > Burkholderiales bacterium. The sequence continues at coordinate 674,336 of JABTUF010000002.1, forward strand.
GCGTAGGCGGTGTAGCGCTCGAGGATGTCGTCGTTGACGTGGCCATCCTCGCGGCACAGGTGCGTGACCATCGCCGGAACCATCACGCGGTTCGGCAGGACCATGCCGTTGATGTCGAGCGGTTCGAACAACTTCATCGAGGGGACTCCATGCGTTGGCGTCGTTTGCACGATCGGCTCACATCAGCTCGCCGCCGGCGACGAGCAGGCTCTGCCCCGTCACGGAACGCGAGGCGGGCAGGCACAGCCAGCCGACCGCCGATGCCACTTCCTCGGGATCGATCAGCCTGCGCTGCGGGTTGTGCGACACCAGTTCCGCGAGCGCCTGCTCCGCGCTGCGGCCGGTCTTGGCGACGATGTTCTCGATCGAGCGACTGACCATCTCCGTGTCGGTGAATCCGGGGCACACCGCGTTCACCGTGACGCCGCGACGGGCGACCTCGATGGCGAGCGAGCGCGTGAGCCCGATCAGTCCGTGCTTCGCGGCGCAGTACGCGGTGACGTACGCGCAGCCGGTCATGCCCGAGGTCGATGCGATGTTGACGATGCGGCCGCCGCCGGCCGCGAGCATCGGGGCCAGGACCTGCTGAATGCAGAGGAACGGGCCGGTCAGGTCCACGGCCAGGATCTCCTGCCACCTGTCGAGCGTCGTCCGATCGAACGGCGCGGAATGCGCAATGCCCGCGTTGTTCACGAGGATGGTGACCGGCCCGAGGTCCGAGCGGGCACGCTCGAAGGCGCTCGCGACGGACCCGGGTGATGTCAGGTCGACCTGCTGCGTCCCGACCTTCGTGCCGTGCGTGGCACCGAGCATTTCGGCGCATGCTTGCAGCACCGCGCTGTCGCGGCCCATCAGCGTCACGTCGGCGCCGAGCCGCGCCAGTTCGACGGCGATCGCCTTGCCGATCCCCCGCCCGCCGCCGGTCACGACGGCGTGGTGGCCGCCGAGCGGCGAAGCCGGGTCACGCCGCGGATGCTCCATGCTCGTCGTCTCCTCTGGTCGCCCCGACCAGTGAGCACCCCCGGGTGCCGTTGTTTGCGAGGACTGCCGTCGCGCGGGATCGCGGCGATGACGGAATATAGAAATCGCCCGGGATTCGCGAAAGTCAGAATTGCTGAACGACTGTATTCGACATTCGAATACAGCCGAATCCTTGAACGCGGCGACCGCTCTGCGCGTGCTACGCCGCCTTGGGCGATCGAAGCCGATTCGACACGCCGGCGGCGATCAGGCGCTTCAGCATCCGGACGGGCAACATCGCCCGGCCACCAGGCAGGCGCCAAGGGTCCCCCCATTCGGAGGAGAAGAGGAGCTTGGAGGCCGAAGCGTTCCTGATCGCCGGAACGCCGATGATCACCTGCGCGTCGCTTGGCGCTTCATCCAAACGATCGGTTGCGCGACGACCGGGCGCGGCGGCGCGCCGTGGCGCACCAGCGCCGCGTCGAGCTTGCCGCCGCCTTCGTCGGCGAGCGCCGCTTCGCGCGCTTCACGGATCGCGGCGGCCCGCGCCGGAGCGGACCCGAACGCCCCCGACGTCGCGACGTGCGCGACGATGTGCTCGAGGTTGCGCTTGCCGCGCAGGTTGGTCTCGCCGTAGCCCTTCACGAGCCGGCCGGCGAGCGCGATCTCGTGGCCGACCGACCAGCTACTGCGTGCTCCCGCGACGATCGCGTCGAGCCAGGTCTCGATCGCCGCCTGTTCCTCGGCGTAGCGCGAACTCGCCCGGCGCAGGCGTCGCGTCGCCGAGAGCGTCCGCAGCGCCGCCATCCCGGTCACCGCGTCGGTGCGCAGTTCGAGCGGCAGCGCGAACGGCCGCTCGCCGCGCGCGACGCGCCGTCGGTCCCAGGCGAGCAGCCGGCGCGCGAGGGCGGGAGGCAGCATCCCCGCGATCTCGGGCACGCCCGGTTTGAAGTAGTCGACGATCTTCACCACGTCGCCGTCGGCGGCCGCGACTTCGCGGCGCACGCGCGCGACGCGGCTCGCGCGGACCTTGAAGCCGGCGACCCGCGCGATGTCGTCGTAGGCCATCCACAGCGCGAGGAAACGCGCCGCTTCGCGCGTCATCGCGCCCTCGTGCTCGTCGCGCGGGTCGGCCCCGGTTTCCGCCGCGCGCACGCGCGCGACGCGTTCGAGGTAGAGCGCGGCGTAGGCGGCGTCCTGGAACTCGGTCACGCGCTCGACGCCGGCCGCGATGATCGGCCGGCACGACGCCGGATACGCGGCGGTCGCTTCCGGAGCGCTTGCCGGTGCACCCGACACGATCGGCGCGGAAGCTTCCGCTACGCGAATGTCCGGATCCTCGGACGGGCCCGCGGCCACGCGCGCGAACCCGCGGTCGAAGCCGCGCCGGCTCGCCTGCGCGCCTGCTCCGTTCGCGCCGATGGCGGCCTCGCAGGCCTCGCGGCCGAACGGCAGGACGCCGCTGCCGGCGATGGCGCCGAACATCACCGCGCTCACCACGGTGCCGGCATCACGCGCTTCCGCATCCATGTCGAAGGTCACGAGCCGGCGGCTCGTCGCGGCGGCGACCTCGACCAACCGCCCCGAGTCGTAGCGGCCGTCGCCGAGCGCGAGCTTCTCCACCGTCGTCAGCGCTCTCGCCGTCGAGGTCACGAGCATGGTGCGCTCGCGGTCGACGAATCCGGCCTGCATCACGCGCACCGCTTCCAGGAGTTCCGACGCGACGACGAGATCGATGGCGCCGGGCACCGGCAGGAGCGAGAGGACCGGCGTGCGGCCGCCGAGGTCGCGGAGGGTCACCGGGAAGACCTCGACGTAGTAGGTGGTCGCGCCGGTGCGCTGCGCGACACCGGGAATCGACGTGCTCTGCGCCGGGTAGCCCGCGTGCGACGCCGCTTCGACCAGCCATTGCGCGAGGACGCCGCCGCCCTGCCCGCCGAGCGCGGCCACGAGGATCGACACCGGCCGCGCCGCGGTCACGCGCGCCCTCCGCGCAACATCCGGCCGAACGCGCCGCGCACCGCGGCGAGCGCGCGGTCGCGCCAGTTCGGGTGGCGGATCACTTCCGCGCGGTAGAACGACGGGCACAGCGTCGCCGCGTGCGCGTTCTCGCCGCACAGGCCGCAGCCGACGCAGCCGTCGAGCACGGTCGCGACCGGGTCGACCTCGAGCGGATCGCCGCTGTCCTTCACCGACAGCGTCGGGCAGCCGGAGAGGCGGATGCACGAGTGGTCGCCGGAGCACACGTCCTCGTCGACGCCGTACTTGACGCGGACGTGGCGTCGTCCCTCGCGCTCGAGGCCCGCGCGCCAGGGCTTCACGCGGCGCTGGCGCTCCAACTGGCACTCGCCTTCCGCGACGATCACCTTGAGGCCCGCGAAGTCGGTGGTGAACGCCTCCTCGACCGTCGCGCGCATCTCGTCGACGCGGTAGCTGTCGACGGTGCGGAGCCAGCGCACGCCCAGGCCTTCGAGCGTGCGCTCGATCACCTGGTTGTCGTGGACGAGGCTTCGCGTCTTGTCGGCCGCGGCAGCCTTCGTCTCCTCGTCGGGCGTGGAGATGATCTCCTGCGTGCCGGTCGCCGACGTGTAGCCGTTCTTGAGGATCAGGAGCACCGCGTCGTCGCCGTTGAACAGCGCGGACTGCACGCCGGTCACCACGCCGTTGTGCCAGAACCCGCCGTCGCCCATCACCGCGATCACGCGCTTGCCCATCGCCGGCGACACGCCGGCGCGCGACGCGAGGCTCATGCCGTAGCCCAGGATCGAGTGCCCCTGCGAAAAGGGCTCGAAGGTCGCGAACGAGTGGCAGCCGATGTCCGCCGCGACGTGGATCGGGCCGATCGTCTGCTTCGCGAGCTTCATCGCGGCGAAGACCGGCCGCTCCGGACAGCCGATGCAGAAGTTCGGCGGACGCGGGGGCAGCGGATCGCCCAACGCCTTCGTGACCTCGGCGCGCCGCGCATCCACCGACGCGAGCCAGCCGTCCGCCCCGCCCCGGTCGAGATCCGGCGCGTGCCGGGCGAGGAACGCCGAGAGTCCGCGCGCGAGCGCCTCGACCGTGTACTCGCCGGCCATCGGCAGCGGTCCCTTGCCCTCGATCGCCGTGTCGGCGCCCGCGCGGGCGAGGATCGCGAGGATCTCCTGCTCGACGAATTCGGGCTGCCCCTCCTCGACCACCAGCACCGCGCGCTTGCCGCGGCAGAACGCGACGATCTCCTCGGGCACGAGCGGGTGCACGACGTTCAGCACGAGGATCGGCAGCGCCGGAGCGCCGAACGCGTCGGCGAGTCTGAACGCCGCGAGCGCGCGCACGAGCGAGTTGTGCAATCCCCCCAGCACGACGATCCCGAGATCGTCGCGCTCGCCTTCGAACACTTCGTTCAGGGCACGCTCGACGATGCGCCGCCGCGCGGCGGGCAACCGCTCGTCCGCCTTGAGCTTCTCGTGGCGGAAGGTCACCGGCGGATGCGACAGCCGCGTGTAGTCGAAGGCCGCGGGCTCGGCCAGCGGGCGGAGCGCGGACACGGCCGGCGCCACGTTGTCGCGCGTGGCGAAGCGCCCGCGCACGTGGCAGGCGCGGATGCGCAATTGCAGGATCGCCGGCATGTTCGAGGCTTCCGACAATCCGAACGCCTCTTCGACGAAGCGCACCATGTGCGCGAGGTCGGGGCGCGGATCGACGAGGACGAGCGTCGACTTGAGCGCGAAGGCGAGCGTGCGCTCCTGGATCACGCTCGCGCCCTCGCCGTAGTCCTCGCCGACGATGATGAGCGCGCCGCCGGTCACGCCCGGCGAGGCGAGGTTGGAGAGCGCGTCGGCCGCGACGTTGGTGCCGACGATCGACTTCCAGGTGACCGCGCCGCGCAGCGGATAGTGGATCGACGCGCCGAGCATCGCGGCCGCCGAGGCCTCGTTGCTGCACGCTTCCACGTGCACGCCCAGTTCGGCGAGGTAGTCCTTCGCCTGGACCAGCACGTCGAGCAGGTGCGAGACCGGCGCGCCCTGGTAGCCGCCGACGTAGGCGACGCCCGCTTCGAGCAGCCCCTTGGTGATCGCGAGGATGCCCTCGCCCTCGAAGGTCTCGCCGTTGCCGCGGCGGAGCATGCCGACTTCGCGGCTGAAGGAGACTTCCATGGAGATCGGCGCGTTGCCCGCATTCTCGCGGCGGGCGCACCGTTTGTCGATACCGCGGACCTGACGTGGATCATCCGGCCCGTCGTTCCCGGAGCGCCGACCTCGATCGCCGCAGGGTCTTCTCGCTGCGCTTCGCCGCGGGACGCGCGGACCGCGCTGCGCCCCGCACCCGGGACCGACACCGACGCGACTGCGCATGATGCGTCGGCCTCGCGCCGGAACGAGGATCAGCGCTTCGTCCCCTCGCCCGGCCCCGCGCCCGGGCCACCCCCGTCGAGCCCGAAATGACGCTCTACGATGCGGCCGAACAGCTGCGCGTTCGGCTCGCGGTCGCGCAGCAGGAAGGCCACGCCGTCGTGCGCGACGAAGGAGGCCGAGCCGGCGACCGCCACGTTCGCGCCCGGTTCGACGAGCCAGGGCTCGCGCGAGAACTTGCCGCTGAACAGCACGCATCCGGGGGCGATGCGCGCACCTTCCGCACGCAGCTTCGCGATGCGCCGCGCGCTCGCCTCCAGCTCGTCGTCGTAGGTGGACGCCGGTGCGCGCCAACGCCGCCACCAGCGCAGGAGTCTCATCACCCTCTGCTCCCCTCGAGCGCTGGAATGCGGAGTCGAGCGGAGCGCGGGGTCATGGCCCACGCTGCGGGGATCTCCACGCGACCAACCCGGCGCATACCGCCGCTGCCAGGAGAACGGGAATGCTGCGAAACGGCAACATGCCCACCGACAGGGCCGCGGCGGTCCAACTGCGTTGTCCCAGCGCAACCTGGGCGCCCCAATGGCCGGAGAAGTACAACCCGCCGAGCACTCCCGCGACCAGGCCGAAGAAAATCCAGCCTGCGGCCATGTTGGAGGCCTTCGCGACCTCGGCAGACAAGGCGGCGGCGCCGATGAAAGGTGCAAGCAGCATCAGGGTACCGACCGGCTGCGCGAACACCTGGTGAAGCGATCGTGTCACCGCGGTGCGCAACGGCTCCCCGGCAACTCCCAAACGCGCGATGACGTCGAATCCTGCAGTGGCGACGACGAAGCACACGACACCGAGCATGCCGAAGAGCGCATGCAGTCGTGCACGACGCATGTCCGTCAGGCCTGCCGCTACTTCGGCCGCTTGTCGACCACGCGCTTCGCCTTGCCGAGCGAGCGCTCGATCCCGCCGGGCGCGACCACGCGCACGTCGGCCGAGACGCCGATCAGCGACTTGATCAGGTGGCCGAGCGCGGCGCCAGCGCGCTCGCCGTCGACGCTGCCGGCGTCCGGCGCGCGCTCGACCAGCACCGCCATCTCGTCCAGGTTCTTCGGCCGCGTGATCTCGATCTGGTAGTGGGCGACGAGTTCCCGGTGGCGCAGGATCAGTTCCTCGACCTGGGTCGGGAACACGTTGACGCCGCGGATGATCATCATGTCGTCCGAGCGCCCGGTGATCTTCTCGATGCGCCGCATCGACCGCGCGGTCGGAGGCAGGAGGCGCGTCAGGTCGCGGGTCCGGTAGCGGACGACCGGCATCGCCTCCTTGGTGAGCGAGGTGAACACGAGTTCGCCCTTCTCGCCGTCGGGCAGCACCGCGCCGGTCGCCGGGTCGACGATCTCCGGATAGAAGTGGTCCTCCCAGACGGTGAGCCCGTCCTTGGTCTCGATGCATTCCTGCGCGACGCCCGGCCCGATCACCTCGGAGAGCCCGTAGATGTCGATCGCGTCGATCGAGAGCTTGGCCTCGATCGCCTGCCGCATCGCCGGCGTCCACGGCTCCGCGCCGAAGATCCCGATCGAGAGCGAGCACGCCTTCGGATCCATGCCCTGCCGCTCCATCTCCTCGGCGATCGCGAGCATGTACGACGGGGTCACCATGATCACGTCGGGCCGGAAGTCGGCGATGAGCTGCACCTGCTTCTCGGTCTGGCCGCCCGACATCGGGATCACCGTGCAGCCGAGCTTCTCGGCGCCGTAGTGCGCGCCCAGCCCCCCGGTGAAGAGGCCGTAACCGTAAGCGACGTGCACGATGTCGCCGCGCCGTCCCCCCGCGGCCCGGATCGAGCGGGCCATCGCGGTCGCCCAGGTGTCGACGTCCTTCGCCGTGTAGCCGACGACGGTCGGCTTGCCGGTGGTGCCCGACGACGCGTGCACCCGCACGACCTCGTCGCGCGGCACGGCGAACATGCCGAACGGATAGTTGTCGCGCAGATCCGACTTGGTGGTGAACGGGAACTTCGCGAGGTCGGCGAGCGTGCGGAGGTCGTCCGGATGGACGCCCGCGGCGTCGAAGGCCCGCTTGTAATGCGCGACATTGCGGTACGCGTGCGCGAGGCTCCAGCGCATCCGCTCGAGCTGCAGCGCCGCGAGTTCGTCGCGGCTCGCGCGCTCGATCGGTTCGAGTTCCCCGGGGCGCGGCTGTTTCGACGGCATCCTCTCCTCCGTTCCACGGGCGCCATGCGCGCGCCCGCGCGTGCGTCTCATGCGGTCGGCGGCTCCTCGATCACGTGACCCTTGATCCGGTAGCTCTTGCCGCGGAACAGCGCGACCTTCTCGCCGCGCTGGTTGAACACCTCGATGTCGTAGACGCCGGTGCGCCCCGACGCGCTGCGCTCGACGCCGCGCGCGGTCAGGACGTCGCCCTCGCGCGAGGGCGCGAGGAAGTCGATCGAGCATCCCGAGGCCACCGTCGACAGATTGTAGCTGTTGCACGCGTAGGCGAACGCGCTGTCGGCGAGCGTGAAGACGAAGCCGCCGTGGCAGATCGCGTGTCCGTTCAGCATGTCGCGGCGCACGGTCATCGAGAGTTCGGCCCGGCCCGGTCCGCAGGCGATGAGCCGGATGCCGAGCGCGCGGGTCGCGTGGTCGCGCCGGTACATGTCGTCGGCGACCCGCTCGGCCAGGCGTTGCGCTTCCTCGGGAGTCGTCGCCGGATGATGCTCGCCCATCGTCGCTTCTCCGGTCATCCCGCGAGGCGGCCGCCCGTCTGGGCCGCGCGCGCGAGACGCGGCGAGACCCGGTAGCGGTCCTCGCCGTAGTGCGCGGCCAGGTTCGCCATCGTCGCGCCGATGCGGGCGGCGCCGACCGCGTCGCCCCAGGCGAGCGGACCGCGCGGGTAGTTGACGCCCTTCTGCATCGCGAGGTCGATGTCGGACGGCGTCGCGATGCCCTGCATCGCCGCATCGGCCGCCTCGTTGACCAGCATCGCCACCGTGCGCATCACCGCGAGCCCGGCGACGTCGTCGAAGCGCGACACCGCGAGCCCCGCGTGCTGCAGTACGCCGGTCGCGGTCGCGACCGCCTGCGCCGGGCAGTTGTCCGCGGCCGAGACGGCGATCCGCTTCGCGGTCGAGTAGTCGAGCGCGAGGTCGAGCAGCACGAGGTTCGCCGCGCCGGTCGCCGCCGCGCGCGCGCTCGCCGTGCGGCCGTCGGTGAGCACGATCCACGCGGCGCCCGCGTCGATCGCACCGTCGGGGAAGAGTGAATGCATCGGGCGCTTCTGCACGACGGTGCCGGCGGCCGCCATGCGCGCGAGCAGCGGCTTCAGCGGTCCGGGTTCGCCGTGGATCGCGACGCGGGTGGCGGCGCTCTCTGGAGGCGCGGTTGCCGCCACCGCCGGTGCGGCGCCGGGCGAATGGTCGTAGAAGCCGCGCCCGCTCTTGCGACCCAGCCGGCCGGCGGCGACGAGTTCGCGCTGGATGCCGGAAGGCGCATAGCGCGGATCGTGGAACGTCGCCTCCCACACGGAGCGGGTGACCGCGTAGTTGACGTCGTGCCCGATCAGATCCATCAGCTCGAACGGCCCCATGCGGAAGCCGCCGGCCTCGCGCATCACCGCGTCGATCGTGGCCGGATCGGCCGCACGCTCGGCCAGGAGCCGCAGCGCCTCGCCGTAGAACGGCCGCGCGCAGCGGTTGACGATGAACCCGGGCGTCGATGCCGCGTGGACCGGGGTCTTGCCCCACGCCGCGGCGGTCGCGAACAGCGTGTCGGCGACGAGCGGTTCGGTCGCGAGCCCGCGCACCACTTCGACGAGCGGCATCAGCGGCGCCGGGTTGAAGAAGTGCATGCCGGCGATGCGGTCCGGCCGCTTCATGCCGGCGGCGAGCGCGGTGATCGACAGCGACGAGGTGTTGGACGCGAGGATCGCGTCGTCGGCCACGACGGCTTCGAACGCCGCGAACAGTTCGCGCTTGACCGCGAGGTCCTCGACGATCGCCTCGACGACGAGCGACGCTCCGACGCAGTCCGCGGGCGCGTCGACCGCGACGACCCGCCCGGCTGCGGCGTGCGCGTCATCTTCGCCCATGCGCCCTTTCGCCGCGAGCGCATCGAAGGTCGCGGCCAGACGCCGCACGGCGTCGGCGGCGGCGCCGGGACGCGAGTCGAGCAGCATCACGCGATGGCCTGCCTGCGCGGCGACCTGCGCGATGCCCGCGCCCATCGCGCCCGCACCGACGACGGCGACCATCGCGGCGGGGGGGAGCGAATCCGCCATCGCCATCAGCGCCCGGTGAAGCGCGGCGCGCGCTTGCCCAGGAAGGCCGCCACACCCTCGCGGTAGTCGTCGCCGAATCCGAGTTCGCGTTGCAGGTCGCGCTCGAGGTCCAACTGGTCCTCGAGCAGATTCGCCGCCGACGCGTGGATCGCGCGCCGCGCCGCCACGAGACCGCGCGTCGGCGCGCTCGCGAGGTGCGTCACGAGCGTTTCCACCGTGTCGCCAAACGCGGCGTCGTCGACCGCCTGCCAGATGAGGCCCCAGGCCGCCGCCTGCTCGGCGGGCAGTTTGTCGCCGAGCATCGCGAGGCCGAGCGCGCGCGCGGTGCCGACGAGTCGCGGCAGGAAGTACGTGCCGCCGGAATCCGGGATGAGCCCGATCTTGCAGAACGCCTGGATGAAGCTCGCGGACTTCGCGGCAACGACGAGGTCGCAGGCGAGCGCGAGATTGGCGCCCGCGCCGGCCGCGACGCCGTTCACGGCGCACACGGTGGGCATCGGCAGCGAGCGCAGCGCCAGGATCAGCGGGCGATAGTTGCGCTCGATCGACGCGCCCAGGTCGACCCGGGCCGCCCCCGGCGCCACCGCGCGGTCGGACAGATCCTGCCCGGCACAGAACCCGCGCCCCGCGCCGGTGAGGAGCAGCACGCGCGCGTTCCCGCCGACGAGGAGCCGCGCGAGCGCGCCGCGCACTTCCGCGTGCATCGCGTCGTTGAAGCTGTTCAGCCGGTCGGGCCGGTTCAACGTCAGCCGCGCGACGCCGTCGCGCGTTTCGAAGAGGATGTTCTCGTAGGTCATCGTCGATCTCCGGCGCCCGTCGCAGGCATCGCGCCAGCCTTCGTTGCGGCCGGCGCCCCGTCGGCGCGGGCCGGTGGTCTTCGTCGCGATCGGCGCAGCAGGGTCAAACCCGCGTCCGGCGCTCCGCGACTCCCGCGGTCACAGGTGCCTCCGGTGCTGCACCACGCGGAACCGGTTCGCGACGAACGCGGCATCGGTGAGCGCCGCGTTCGCGGCCGGATTCGCCCCGGTGCCGTGGAAGTCGGAGAACGCCGCGGACTGGTTGACGAACACGCCGGCGGTGAGGTTGATCGAGAGGGCGACACCGGCGTCCTCGGCCACCTCGATCGCGCCGTCGACCACCTTCGGATCGGTCGAGTAGAGCGAGAGCGTCAGCGCGCCGTGGCGCTTGACCGCGTCGCGGGCGATCGCGAGGCTCTGGGCGGTCGAGTCGGTCGCGATCACGAAGGCGATCGGACCGAACCACTCCGACAGATACTTGTCGCCGTCGCGCGCGTCGAGCTTCACGAGGAGCGGCGTGCGCACGTTGGCGTTCGGGAACGCGGGATGCGCGACCGTGGTCGTGTCGAGCAGGATCGGTCCGAGCGCACGGGCGCGCTCCAGGCGTTCGAGCACGCCGGGATTCTGCACCGCCCCCAGCACCTCGACCGCACGCGCCGGGTCGCCCAGCAGTTTCCTCACGCCGTCGGCGATCGCGTTCGCGACCTCGTCGAACGACTTGTGTCCCTCCCCGGTCGCGATGCCGCCGCGCGGCACGTAGATGTTCTGCGGCGCGGTGCACATCTGCCCGGTGTAGAGCGACAGCGAGAACGCGAGGTTCCGCGCGACGCCGGCGAGGTCGGTGGTCGAGTCGACGATGACCTGGTTCACGCCCGCCTTCTCGGTGTAGACCTGCGCCTGCCGCGCGTGCGACTCGAGCCAGTTGCCGTTGGCCGGGCTGCCGGTGAAGTCGATGATCCGGACCTCCGGGCGCAGCGCGAGCTTCTGCGCGGTGTCGTCGCCGGCCGCGTGCGCGACCAGCGTCACGACGTCGGGGTCGAAGCCGGCCTCCGCGAGCACGTCGCGCACGATCCTCACGGTGATCGCGAGCGGCAGGATCGCCGCGGGATGCGGCTTCACCACCACCGCGTTGCCGGTCGCGAGGCTCGCGAACAGTCCCGGGTAGCCGTTCCAGGTCGGGAACGTCGAACAGCCGATGACGAGGCCCACGCCGCGCGGCACGACGCGGAAGCGCTTCTCCATGCGGATCGGATCGCCCTTGCCCTGCGGCTTCTCCCAGGTCGCCTTCGACGGCACGCGGCGCATCTGGTCGTAGGCATAGGCGACGGCTTCGAGTCCGCGATCCTGCGCGTGCGGGCCGCCCGCCTGGAACGCCATCATGAACGCCTGCCCGCTCGTGTGCATCACCGCGTTGGCGATCTCGAAGCTCGCCCGGTTGATGCGCGCGAGCGCCTCGAGGCACACGCCGACCCACGCTTCGGGTCCCGCGGCGCGCCACGACGCCTGCGCACGCGCGATCCCGGCGAAGAGCGCCTCGAGATCGACCTTCGGATAGGTAATGCCGAGGTCGACGCCCCAGGGCGAACGCTCGCCGCCGACGGCGCCGACCGTGCCCGGCTCGACGATCGGGAACGGCTTGCCGAGCAGCGCCTCGTAGGCGGCCTTGCCCGCTTCAGCCGAACCTTCGCCGTAGACCTTCGGGCTCGCGGATTCCGGATACGGTGACCAGTAGCCGCGATCGGCGATCGCGCCGAGCGCGCGCTCCAGCGTCGCGCGATGCTTGTCGAACAGGGGATGACTCAAGGCTCGCTCCTCGAAACGTCGGTCGGCCGGATGCCGACTCTAGCACGCGGCACGCGCCGCACCGCCGCACCGCGCCCGATGCATCGATGGACTCGGCGCGCGCCGCGCCGCGTCCCGCTCACCCCATGCCGGTCTGGTCGAAGTCGACGACGACCTGGTCGGTGGCGGGATAACTCTGGCACGCGAGCACGAAGCCGCGCGCCACCTCGTAGTCCTCGAGCGCGAAGTTCACGTCCATGTCGACTTCGCCCTCGACGAGCCTGCAGCGGCAGGTCGAGCACACGCCGCCCTTGCACGAGTACGGCAGTTCGATGCCGTTCGCGAGCGCCGCCTCGAGCAGGTTCTCGCGCGTGCGGTCGAGCGTGTAGGTCTTGCGCATCCCGTCGATGACCACCGTCACCAGGGTCTCGGTCCGGCCCGCGGGCGGCACGCGCGCGACCTGGTGCTCGTGCTTCGGGATGCTCGACGCGAAGCGTTCGATGCGCACCTTCGCGTCCGGGGTGCCGCGCTCGCGCAGCGCCGCGGTCACGTCGGCCATCATGCCCTCGGGACCGCAGACGTAGACCGCGTCGACGTCGGCGAGCGGCACCCAGCGGTCGAGGAGCGCGCCGGCGCGCGCACGGTCGATCCGCCCGTGCAGGAGGTCGATGTCCTGCGCCTCGCGCGAGAGCACGTGCACCAGGTTGAAGCGGTCGAGGAACCGGTCCTTGAGGTCGGCGAGTTCGTCGCGGAACATCACCGTGCCGGAGGCGCGGTTGCCGTAGAACAGCGTGACGTGCGTGTGCGGCTCGCTCTCGAGCGTCGTCTTCACGATCGACAGCAGCGGCGTGATGCCGCTGCCCGCGGCGAATCCGACGTAGTGGTGGCGCGCGGCGCGATCGAGCGGCAGCGCGAAGTGCCCCATCGGCGGCATCACCTCGAGCGTGTCGCCGCGCTTCAACGCGGTGTTGGCCCAGGTCGAGAACACGCCGCCCGGCGCGCGCTTGATCGCGATGCGCAGCGTCCGCTCGTCGCGTCCCGAGCAGATCGAGTACGACCGCCGCACGTCGGCGCCGTCGATCGACGCCTTGAGCGTCAGGTGCTGGCCGGGCTCGTAGCGGAACGCGTCGGCGAGCGCGTCTGGGACCGCGAAGGTGATCGCGACCGCGTCGCGCGTCTGCGGCTCGATCCGGGCGACGGCGAGCGGGTGGAAGCGGCTCATGGCGATTTCGAAGGTGGCGGTAGCGGTGGCGGTGGACGGTCCAAACCGGGCTTCGGTCGCGAGCGCCTCCGCGAGGAGCGCCGGGCACGAACCGTTCGCGGATTCAATGCGGCTTGAAGTAGTCGAACGGCTCGAGGCAGGAACCGCAGCGGTGCAGCGACTTGCACGCGGTCGAGCCGAACTGCGCGACGAGCGTGGTATCGCTCGACCCGCAGCGCGGGCACGGCACGACGACGCCGGGATGGCGCAGCGGGCTCAAGCCGCGCACGTCGATCTTCGCGGCACCGGCGACGGCCGAGCCGGGAGGGGCGATCCCGAACTCGCGCAGGCGTCGTTTCGCGTCCGCGGGCATCCAGTCGGTGGTCCAGGACGGCGCGAGCACGATCTCGACGCGCGAGCGCACGCCGATCGCCGCGAGCGCGCCGTCGATCGCTCCCGCGATGACGTCGGTCGCCGGGCAGCCGGAATAGGTCGGGGTCACGCGGACGACGACGCCATCGCCCTCGCGCTCGACGGCGCGCACGATGCCGAGGTCGACGACCGACAGCACCGGGATCTCGGGATCGGGGACCGCGGCGAGCGCGCGCCAGACCGGCGCGAGCGTCGCAGGGCCGCCGCCCCGCCGCGCGTTCCCCTTCACCGAGGGGATGGGTTCGACGGTCATGTCGTTCACCACCGCGCGTCGGGGTAGGCACGCTGCAGGAACTGCATCTCGGTCAGCAGGTGGCCCAGGTGCTCGGTGTGCGTGCCCTGGCGGCCGCCGCGCTGCGCGAAGTCGTCGGACGGCAGCGCGAGCGTCGCTTCGGCGAGCACGGCGCCGACCGATTCGCGCCACGGTGCGGCGAGCGCGGCGAGGTCGGGGCCGATGCCGGCCTTCGCCATCGCGTCGTCCACCGCATCGGGCAGGAAGAGTTCGCCGGTGTACATCCACAGCGCGTCGATCGCGCCGGCCATCCGCGCGTGCGAGTGCCCGGTTCCGTCGCCCAGCCGGATCACCCAGTCGGACGAGCGCTCGGCGTGGTAGGCGACCTCCTTCGCGGCCTTCGCCGCGATCGCGGCGACACGCTCGTCGCGCGAGGCGGTCATCGCGCGGAGCGCGAGGAGGTGCCAGCGGTCGAACAGGAACTGCCGCGCGATGGTGTCGGCGTAGTCGCCGTTCGGCTGCTCGACGATGAGCGCGTTGCGGAACTCGTGCTGGTCGCGCCGGAACGCGAGCGCGTCCTCGTCGCGGCCCGCGCCCTCGACCTCGCCCGCGTACGAGAGCCACATCCGCGCCTGCCCGATCAGGTCGAGGCCGACGTTGGTCTGCGCGATGTCCTCCTCGAGGACCGGGCCCTTGCCGACCCATTCGGACAGCCGCTGCGCGAGGATGAGCGCGCTGTCGCCCATGCGGAGCAGGAATTCGAATGTCGGTGCGGGAGCCATCGTGGAAGGAGGCATGGGATGCGTCGCCGGAAGGACCTGGGCGGCCGCGCGCCCGCGCGCGGCGCGCGGCGTCAGATGTGCTTGACCCCGTCGGGCATCGGGAAGAACGTCGGGTGGCGGTACACCTTGTTCTCCGCCGGATCGAAGAGCGCCTCGCGGTCGCCCGGCGCGCTCGCGACGACGTCGGCGCTCCGCACGACCCAGATCGACACGCCCTCGTTGCGGCGCGTGTAGACGTCGCGCGCGTTCTTGATCGCCATCTCCGCGTCCGGTGCGTGCAGGCTGCCCGCGTGCTTGTGCGCGAGCCCGTGCTGGCTGCGGATGAACACTTCCCAGAGGGGCCATTCGGAGGTCATGGGAGGCTTTCGCTGGTTCAGGGTTCGAGATTCGACGTTCGACGTTCAACGCGCGCCGCGCGCTTGCGCGCGTGCTCGACCGCGGCCTCGCGCACCCACGCACCGTCTTCCCAGGCCTTCGTGCGCACGCGGATGCGGTCGCGGTTGCACGGCCCGTGGCCGCGCAGCACCGCCTGGAACTCGCTCCAGTCGATCGGGCCGATGTCGTAGTGGCCGCGTTCCTCGTTCCAGCGCAGATCGGGATCGGGAATCGTGAGCCCGAGGAACTCCGCCTGCGGCACGGTCTGGTCGATGAAGCGCTGGCGCAGCTCGTCGTTCGACAGGAGCTTGATCTTCCAGCGCATCGACTGCGCGGAGTGCACGCTGTCGGCGTCGGGCGGGCCGAACATCATCAGCGACGGCCACCACCAGCGGTCGAGCGAATCCTGCGCCATCGCCTTCTGCTCCGGCGTGCCGCGGCACATCGCCAGCATGATGTCGAAGCCCTGCCTCTGGTGGAACGACTCCTCCTTGCAGATGCGCACCATCGCGCGCGCGTAGGGGCCGTAACTGCAGCGGCACAGCGGGATCTGGTTCATGATCGCCGCGCCGTCGACGAGCCAGCCGATCGCGCCCATGTCCGCCCAGTTGAGCGTCGGGTAGTTGAAGATCGACGAGTACTTGACCTTGCCGGCGTGGAGGTCCTCGATCAGGTCGTCGCGCGAGACGCCGAGCGTCTCCGCCGCCGAGTACAGGTAGAGCCCGTGACCGGCCTCGTCCTGGATCTTCGCCATCAGGATCGCCTTGCGCTGGAGCGTGGGTGCGCGCGTCACCCAGTTGCCCTCCGGCAACTGCCCGACGATCTCGGAGTGCGCGTGCTGCTGGATCTGGCGGACGAGCGTGCGGCGGTAGGCCTCGGGCATCGGGTCCTTCGGCTCCACTTTGATGTCCGCGTCGAGGCGCGCCTGGAACGCGCGCTCCTCCGGCGACATCTCGGATGCCTCCGCGACCTTCTTCAACCCGGTGTCGACCAGTTGCGCGTACATCGCCTGCCTCCTCGTTCGGTGGAGCCGGGCGCTTTCGGACCCGCCTCGTGCCGCCAGCAACACGATACATCTTTGTGGCATGCGCAGTAAAGCTTGTATCATATTGCCCGATGCCGCCACCCGATCCCGATCCCGAACTGGCCCGCTGGATCCGGCGCGAACTCGCCGCCGACCCGCCGCGGGTCCCGTCGCTCATCGTCACCGTCTGGGGCGACGCACTGGTGCCGCACGGCGGCGCCGCGTGGCTCGCGACGCTGATTGCGCTCCTCGGCGAATTCGGTGTCAACGAGCGCGCGGTGCGCACCGGCGTGTTCCGCGTCGCAAGGGATGGCTGGCTCGTCGCGCAGCCGGTCGGCCGCCGCAGCCGCTACCAGGTGTCCGGCCAGGCGGGCGCGCGATTCGCGCGCGCGTTCCACCGCGTCTACGACAGCCCGTTCGAGCCCTGGGACGGCGAGTGGGAAGCGGTCGTCCCGCACTCCAATCTCGGCCCGGCCTCGCGCCGGCGCCTGCGCGACGAACTCGCCTGGGCCGGATTCGCCGAGTTCGCGCCCGGCGTTCACCTGCGGCCCGCCCGGCGCGACGGCGTCGCGGCGCGCATCGTCGAGGCGCTCGGCGTCGCCTGCGCGGTCACCGGGTTCGTCGCACGCGACACCGCGGACGGCGCGCTTCCCTCACTCGCCTCGCGCGCGGAATCGGTCTACGCGCTCGGCGCGCTGGCCGCGGACTACCGCCGCTTCATCGCGCGGCACGCGGGCGTCGTCGCGGCGTTCCGCCAGCGCGCCAACCCCGATCCCGCGCAGGCGTTCGCGATCCGCACGCTGCTCGTGCACGCCTATCGGCGCGTGCGCCTGCGCGATCCCCAACTGCCCCGCGAGGTCCTGCCGGACGACTGGCCGGGCGCGGCGGCCTATGCGCTGTGCCGCGACTTCTACCGCATGGCGGAGCCGATGGCGGAGGCCCACCTCGCCGCGGCGTTCGCGAACGAGGGCGCCACGCTGCCGCCGATCGATCCGGCGTTCCACCGCCGCTTCGCGGACCCGCTGCCTTCCTGCGCCGCGTGAGCGGTTGCGTGCGGGGGATCGCGGGCTACGCCGCGGGCGGGGATGCCGCCTGCAGCGGATCCTCGTCGTCGTCGTCGTCTTCGTCGTCGTCCTCGCCCCAGTCGTCATCGTCGTCCGGGTCGCCGATCGGGGTCTCGTCGTCGTCATCGTCGTCGCCCGGACCGGGATGCGCGACCGGGGCGGCGATGCCTCCGCCCGGCCGCACGAGTTCGGCGAGGAGAGCATTCATGCCGGCGGAATGCGCAGGTTCTGGCCCGGATAGATCTTGTCCGGGTGCGAGAGCATCGGCTTGTTCGCCTCGAAGATCTTCATGTACTTGTTCGGGTCGCCGTAGTACTGCTTGCTGATCTTCGACAGGTTGTCCCCGGACTTCACCGTGTAGTACTGGGCCTCGGGTTCGCTGCGATCGACGCTCATCATGTCCTTCACCGTGGACACGCCCGCGACGTTGCCGCAGCAGAGCACGATCTTCTCGCGCGTCGCCTGGTCGGGCGCGACGCCGTAGACCGCCACCGACGACGACGCGCCGTCGAAGGTCACGGTGAGCCCGGTCGCCGAGAGGTTCTGCGCCTTGATGTAGGTGACGATCGCATCACCCGCCGCGTCGTTCGCCGCCTTGATCTTGGCGTCGTTCGCGGGGTCGGACTTCACCTCCGCCATCGCGGCCTGCGCCGTCCCCTTGCCGAACAGCTTCTCGCCCGCTTCCTTGACGAAATCGATCAGTCCCATCGCGCCTCTCCGGTTCGCGGCATGCCCCGCGTCCGGGCAAGCATACACCGCGAGGCGCCGCGGACGCGGCCCGCGGTGCCCCTTGACACGCCTCGCGCGCGCGCGAATCATCCGCCGGTCGATCGCCGCGCGACGACCGCGCGCGGCGGCTTGGCATGCCCACCCCCTCCCCGGCTCCGCACCGCGCCCCGTACCTCGTCGCCGACGCGATCAGCGTGTCGTATGGCACGACGCGCGTGCTCGACCGGGTGTCGCTCGAGGTCGAGCGGGGCGAACTGGTGGCGCTCCTCGGCAGCTCCGGCTGCGGCAAGACGACGCTACTGCGCGCGATCGCCGGATTCGTCGCGCCCGACGCGGGACGCATCGTCGTCGACGGCCGCGACATCACCCGGCTCGCGCCGGAGGCGCGCGGCACGGCGATGATGTTCCAGTCCTACGCGCTGTGGCCGCACATGGACGTCGCGGCGAACATCGGCTACGGGCTGCGCATGCGCGGCCGGCCGCGCGAGTCGATCGGCCGGCGTGTCGACGAGATGCTGAAGCTCCTCAAGCTCGAAGGCTACGGCGCGCGCGCGATCTCAGCGCTCTCCGGCGGGCAGAAGCAGCGCGTCGCGCTCGGCCGCGCGCTCGCGGTCGACCCGAGCGTGCTCCTGCTCGACGAGCCGATGTCGAACCTCGACTACCGGGTCAGGCTGGAACTCCGCCACGAGCTGCGCGCGCTGCAGCAGCGCGTCGGCATCACGGCGGTCTACGTGACGCACGACCGCGAAGAGGCGCTCACGCTCGCCGACCGCATCGCGGTCATCGACGCCGGCCGCGTCGCCCAGCTCGGCACGCCCGACGACGTGTTCCACCATCCGGTCTCGCCGTTCGTCGCCGGCTTCATGGGCGCCGACAACGCGATCGACGTGGTGCGCACGGGCCACGGCTGGACCTGGAGCGCGGCACCGCACGCCGGAGCGCGCGCCCGCGCGCATTTCCGCGCCGACCGGGCGCGCCTCGTCCACCCCGGAACGACGGCCCCGGCGGGCACGCTCGCGATCGACGGCACGATCGCCCAGCGCGTCTACCTCGGGACCGTGCATCGCTACCGCATTCACGCCGGCGCCGACGACTTCTGGGTCGAGGACGCCGAGCGACGCGACGAGGGCGCGCCGGTGCGCGTCCTCGTCCCGCCCGACGGGCTGCTCGTGTTTCCCGCGGCGGCCTGACGCGCGCCGCGACGCACGGGCACGGAGGTCTTTCAGAGGAGGAGGCAGATCATGCGCACGTTCAAGACTACCCTGGCCCTCGCGCTCGTCGCGACGGGGGCGGCGTTCGGTTACGCGGTTCCCGCATCCGCGCAGGTCACGCTCAACGTCGTGACCGCGGGCGACCAGAACATGGTCGACTACGTCAACAACTTCCTCGGGCCGAAATTCGAGGCCCGGAATCCCGGCGTCAAGGTGCGCGCGGTCGGCACCGGACCGGGCGACGCCGGTTCGCAGAAGATCCTCGAGAAGCTCTCCGCGCAGCAGAAGGCGGGGTCGACCGCGTGGGACACCGACGTCGCCGTCGTGCATCAGCGCGGCGCGGCGACGATGGTCAAGGACCACCTGCTCGCGCCCTACCGCAACGAGATCGCCGCCGGGAAACTCGTGTCGCGCGACACCGCGAAGAACGCGCTCGGCCAGAACGTCGACGGCTACGTGATCCCGATGTTCCACAGCCAGATTGCCTTCGCGTACAACCCGGACGTCGTCAAGTCGCCGCCGAAGAGCTACGCCGAGCTGGCGCAGTGGGTGAAGCAGCACCCGAAGCAGTTCGGCTACAACGGCGTCAAGGGCGGGATGTCGGGCGTCGGCTTCGTGATGGGCTGGGTCGCCGCGAACAGCGGCATGGGCGACCAGCTCGAGAAGGGTCCCTACGACCCGGCGAAGAAGGCGGTGATCGACCGCTCGCTCGCCGGCCTGAAGGAGTTCAACCAGTACGTCGTGCTGACGCCGGGCAACGCCGGCACGCTCGACATGCTGAACCGCGGCGAGATCGCGATGGGCCCGGTGTGGGTCGACATGTTCTACACCTGGGTCGCCGACGGGAAGATGCCGCCGAACGTGAAGCTCGAACTGCCGCAGCCGGGCCTTCCCGGACAGCCGATGTACTACGTCGTTCCCGCGAAGGCGGCCAACGCCGCGCTCGCGAAGAAGTTCGTGGACTTCGCGGCGAGCCCGGCGATCCAGGCCGAGGGCATCGTCAAGCGCTTCAACTGGTATCCGGGCATCGACGCGCAGTACGTGAAGCCGCAGATGGACGACAAGAGCTGGAACAAGCTCTTCGCCGACATCCCGCCCGACACGCTGCAGCGCTACGGCCGCCCGTTCCCGCTGTCCGAGTACTTCACCGACATCCTCGAGGGCTACGAGCGGGTGGTCCTGAAATGACCCCGCGTCCGACGCCCCCGATCGCGTGAGCGACCGTCCGGGCGTCGGGATCGCGCCGCCCGTCCGGCGTAGCTGGGCGGGCCTCGCGCTCGCCGCGCCCGCGCTCTCGATCGTCGCGGTGTTCTTCGTCGCGCCGCTCGCGATGTCCGCCGTCCTCGCCTTCCGCGACGAGGGCGGCGGCTTCACGTTCGCGCATTTCGCGAAGGCGTTCGAGTACTACTCGGCCGACCTCTGGTTCTCGGCCGCGATCGTCGTGCTGTCGACCGCCGCGATCGCGGCGGTGGCGATCGCGGTCGCCGGCTACCTGACGCTCGGCGAACACCCGCGCACGCTCGCGATCCTGCGCTGGCTCTACCGCTGGCCGCTGTTCATCCCGTTCATCGTCACCGCGCAGGTGATGCGCACCTTCCTCGCCAAGAACGGGATGCTGAACCACGTCCTGATCGGCGGGGGCCTCATCGACCCGCTGCAGGCGCAGAGCCTGCTCGACTGGCGCGGCATCGTCATCGCGTTCGTGTGGAAGCAGGCGCCGTTCGTGACGCTGCTGCTCGCGGGCGCGATGGCGGCGATCGACCGCCAGCACATCGAGGCCGCGCGCAACCTCGGCGCCAACCGCTGGCGGGTGTTGTTCGGGATCGTGCTGCCGCAGGCGCGCCGGACGCTGATGGTCGGACTCGTGCTCTCGTTCGTGTCGATGCTCTCGGTGCTGTCGGTGCCGATGATGATCAACCCGAACTCGCCGACGATGCTCACCGTCGACATCGCCTACCGGATCAACTCGCACGGCGACTACGCGGTCGCCAACGCGCTGTGCCTGATGTCGCTCGTGCTGGCGTCGTTCGGCGCCTGGTTCTACCTGCGCGAGGCGGCCGCGCGCAAGGCGGAGCGCGCGTGAACGCGTCGCTGTCGGTCCGGATCGGGGAGTCCGCCGCGCGCACGGTCCTGCTCGTGCTGCTCGCGTTCGCGATCTTCGGACCGCTCGCGAACCTCGTCCTCTGGGGTTTCGCCGAGCGCTGGTACTTCCCGCACAAGCTGCCGCAGGAGTTCGGCCTCACCTACTGGGCGCGCGTGTTCGCCCCGCGCGGCAGCGCGCTCGCGTCGCTGTGGACGAGCGTCGGGATCGCGACGCTGACCGTGCTCCTCACGCTCTCCGTCGCGGTCCCGGCGGGCTACGCGCTGGCGCGCCTGAAGCTCCCGGCGCGCACGCTGATCCTGCTCGTGTTCCTGCTGCCGCAGGCGGTGCCGAACCTGCCGGTCTACGTGAACATCGCCCGCGTGTTCTACGAGTTCAACCTGAACGGCACGATCCTCGGCGTCGTGCTGGTCCACGCGTCGCACGGGCTCGTGCTGGCGGTCTGGATCGCCTCCGCGGCGTTCGCCGCGGTCGACGCCTCCCTCGAGGAGGCCGCGCGCAACATGGGCGCCTCGCCGTGGCGTTGCTGGACCACGGTGACGCTGCCGCTCGCGCTGCCCGGGCTCATCGCGAGCGCGATCTTCGTGTTCCTCGAGTCGCTCGACGAGTTCACCGGCACCTACTTCGTCGGCGTGCCCGACGTCACGACGATGCCGCTCCTGATGTTCAACGCGAGCATGGGCGGCAACTACCAGATCGCGTCGATCACCGCGCTCCTGCTGCTCGCGCCGTCGATCCTGTTCATGCTGCTGGTCGAGCGCTTCCTGAAGGCCGACGTGCTGGCGATGATCGGGCGGTAGTGTCCCGGCGAAAGGCAGGGTCAGACTCGACTTCTCGAACGCTTGCCGGACAGCGCATCGCGTTCGCGATGCAGGAGTCGAGTCTGACCCTACTTTCCCAGCGGGATCGTCGCGACGATCCTCCAGTCCTCGACCGCGACCTCCTTGCCCGACAGCGCGACCGCCAGACGGTCGAACACCATCGTGCGCCCGTCGATCGCCCCGGCGAGCGGCCGCGAGCGCGCGATCTTCTCGCGCACCGGCAGCGCTCCGTAGGCGAGCGACAGGTGCGGGAACGGCGACAGGCCCTCGCGCGACCCGGTGAGCTTCGCCGAGCGCTCGGTGAGCGCGCGGAAGCGGTCCGCCCGGTCGAACGCGACGAAGAACGCGCGGAACGGGTGCTCGGTCCACTGGATGCCCCAGGCGCGCCACTCGAGCGGCGCCTCGCCGGCGACGAGTTCGCGCGCGAGCATCTCGGCGTCGTCCGCCGAGAGGTCGAGATCGCCCTGCACCGTCGCGTGCGGCCCGAACGCGGGCATGCCGAACACCGGCGCGAGCGCTCGCACGAGCCTGTCGAGTTCGCGTTCGAGCGCGGCCTCGGGCAGCAGCCAGAACGAGTACGACGTGTCGTTCACGCCGGATCGATCGCGCGTCGAGGGCGGCTCACGGCATCAGGTCGCCGAGCGTCGACTCGAGGAACGCGCGCACGCCGGGCGCCCCCGCGAGGATCGCGTTGCCGCGGGTGAGGCCGTCGCCGGCGAAGAACGCGTTGGTGAACCCGCCCGCCTCGCGCACGATCGCGATGCCCGCCGCGACGTCCCAGGCGTTGATGTGCGGCTCGAAATAGCCTTCGAAGCGCCCGTCCGCGACGTGCGCCATCCCGAGCGCCCCGCTGCCCAGCCGGCTGTACTCGCAATGGCGCGCGAGCAGGCGGTCGATCGCCGTGAGGTGCACCTGGCGATCGCAGCGGTAGGAAAAGCCGAGGCCGACGCGCGAGGCCTCCGGCGCGCTGGCCGGGGAGACGCGGATCGGCGCGCCGTTCAGCGTCGCGCCCCGGCCGCGCGCGGCTGCATGCGTGTCCCCGAGCGCCGGTGCATGGATGACGCCGAGCGCCGCGTCGCCGTCGACGACGAGCCCGATCGACACGCACCAGACCGGGATCCGCCGCGCGAAGTTCGCGGTGCCGTCGATCGGATCGACGACCCACAGCGGCGCGCGTCCGTCCCAGCCGGCCGAGATGCCCTCCTCCTCGCCCAACACCGCGTCGCCGGGAAACGCCGCGGCGATCTCGCGCCGCAGCGACGTCTCGACCGCCTTGTCGGCCGCGGTCACCAGGTCCTGCACCCCCTTCGCCTCGATCGCCATGCGCGCCGGGTCGTGCGCATAGGCGAGCGCGATCTCGCCGGCGCGGCGTGCCGCCGCCGTCGCGAACCGCAATCGGGCGTCCAGGGCTTCGGGAGTCATCGGGGCTTCGCCCCCGGCGTGCGGAGGTCAGGGCGCAATGATACAGTCCGTCGCCATGACGCGATCGGTCCGTTTCGCCCATGCCTGCCTCGCCTGCGCCGCGCTCGCCTTGGGCGGCTGCGCCACCGAGCGCTACAGCCCCGGCCTCGAGACCACCGTCCTCGCCGCGGTCATCGACTATCAGTGCGAGGGCGGCATCAGGATGCGCGTCGAGCGCGCCCCCGATGCGCGCAGTGCGCGCGTGACCATGGGCTCCCGGTCCTGGACCCTGACCCGCGTCGACAGCGCCGCGCAGGAGAAGTACGGCGAAGGCCTGACTGCGCTCTATCTCGACGGCGACGTCGCGATCTTCGAGAACGATAGCCGCATCGTCGGCGGCAAGTGCCAGTCGTCGACGCCGATGCCCAAGGCGCCGACGATGCGCAAGTACGACTTCTTCTGACCCTCCGCGAGTCGGGACCCGCGCGACCTCGGCCGTCCCGGCGCGGCGACTTCGGGCCCCACGCCATGGCCAACGCGGCACGGCGGCCGCATAATGGCCGCGTGGGGTATGCGTTCGACACCTTCCTCGACGCGACCGGCGCCAACCGGTACGACGACGATGCGCTGTTGGCGACGCTGCTCGACCGATACGCGGGCGCCTCTCCCGCGCGCGACGCGGACCTGTCGCGTTTCGGGGCGCGTGTCGCCGGACCGCTCGCCCGGCTCGCCGACGAGTCCGCGCAACCGGCGAACGCGCCGACGCTGCGGCAGTACGACGCCTGGCACCGCCGGGTCGACGAGATCGTGCTTCCGGCATCGACGAAGGCCGCGCTCGCCGAAGTGGCGGGCGCGGAGCGACTCGGCGTGCTCCACGGCGACCGGTTCGCGTTCTACGCGAAGACCTACCTCGCGCACCAGAACGGCGAGGCCGGCGTCGCCTGTTCGCTCGCCTGCACCGACGGCCTGTCGCGCACGCTCGACGCATTGGGCGATCGGCCCGAGCACCGCGCCGCGCTCGACCGGATGCGTTCGTCGAGCGAACGGCGCGTCTGGCACGCGGCCCAGTTCGTCACCGAGATCCAGGGCGGCTCCGACGTCGGTGCGAATGCGGTCGAGGCACGTCCCGCCGGCGACGGTGCGTACACGCTGCACGGTCCGAAGTGGTTCTGCTCGAACGTCAACGCCGACGACTTCCTCGTCAGCGCCCGCCCCGCCGGCGCGCCCGCCGGCCCGAAAGGGATCGCGATCTTCCTCGTGCCGGCGTACCTCGACCGGGACGGATGGGCACGCAACGGCTGCACGATCGACCGCCTGAAGGACAAGCTCGGCACGCGCGAACTCGCGACCGCCGAACTCACCTTCGACGGGGCGGTCGGCTGGCCGATCGGACCGCTCGACCGCGGCCTCCCGAACCTCGTCGACCGGGTGCTCGTCACCTCGCGGATGGCCTGCGTGCTCTATGCGGCCGCGAGCCTGCGCCAGGCCGAACGCATCGCGCGCGCCTACGCGACCTTCCGCACCGCGTTCGGGCGTCCGATCGCCGACTTCGCGCCGGTGCGCCGGACGATCGAGAGCATCGCGCTCGCGCGCGAACGTTCGCTCGCCGTCGCGTTCGAACTGGTGCGGCTGTGGCCATCGCCCGACGGGACCCACGACGCGGCGGACTTCCGCGTGCTGCTCTCGCTCGCGAAGCCGGTGATCACGCAGCGCGCGAGCATGCTCCTCCACGAGGCCGTGATGCTGCTCGGCGCCAACGGCATCGAGGAGCGTTTCTCGCCGCTGCCGCGTCTCTACCGCGACGCCGCGGTGATGGAGACCTGGGAAGGCCCGCACAACGTGCTCCATGCGCAGGCGCACCGCGACATCACGCGGCTCGCGCTCGACGTCGGCGACTTCGCGCATCGCGTGGCCGGCCGCGCGGACGACGCGCTGATCGCCGCGCTGCGCCGCGCCACCGGAGGCGGCGCGCCCGCGATGCTCGCCATGCCCGAGGCCGCGGAGCATGTGGTCGATGCGCTCGGCGACCGCATCCGCGGCGCCTGAAGGACCTTCCGCGCGGATCGCGATCCGCATTCGGGCCCGCGCGCACGTGTAATTCTTACATTCGCACTGCAGGTGCACGCACGCGCTTCCCGCCCGCCTGCATCGCAAGTATCCTTGCACGATCGCCGGGCACACGACCGGGTCGCATGGAGGATCTTCCGATGAATCACGCACTGCTGGCTGCCTTCTGCGGCGCGACCGCGCTGGCGGTGGCGCTCGTCCCCGGCGCCGCGAAGGCGCAGGCGAAGGGCAGCACCGCGACGCCGGTCGTCAAGGTGCGGGTCGTCGCGGACCGGCACGTCGTCGTCGACCAGCATCCGATCGTGGTGCTCAAGTCCGACACCCGCGGCAAGGTCATCTGGGAACTGCCGGCCCAGGGCCCGTGGCGGTTCCAGTCGGACAGCGTCGCGATCGACGGCGGACAGTTCCTCGGCTGCAACGTCGAGGCGAAGGGCATGCGCTATGTGTGCACCGACAAGTCGCCGCGCCATTCCGCGCTCTACCCGTACCGCATCACCGTCTACCACGGCACGGGCGGCAACGCGAAGGCCGTCTCGACCGACTCCGCGGTGCAGAACGAGTAGTTCGATCCCTTGGCGGTCGCCGGGGCGCGCGCAGCCGAGCGCCGCGGTGCGCCCGCGATTGCGTAGAATCGTGTCCGTTCGCGGCGACACGCCGCACGGGAGCAAGCGCTTGGATCGCCACGACCCCGCATTCCTCGACCGGCTGCGCAAGACGCTCTACAGCGCCGTGCTCTCCGACGTGCTGGACGAACTCGGATACATGCACCAGGCGCTCGCACCGGGCATCCGCCCGCTCGACGAGGGCCTCGTGCTCGCCGGCTACGCGCGGACCGGGCTGTTCCGCGAGGTGAGCGCCGCGGTGCCCGGCGAGAATCCCTACGAACTCGAGATCCGCGTCGTCGACGACCTGAAGCCCGGCGAGGTCATGGTGTTCGGCTGCGGCGGCTCGCGCAAGATCGCGCCCTGGGGCGAACTGTTGACCACCGCCTCGCGCGCCCGCGGGGCGGTCGGCGCGGTCACCGACGGCTTCGTGCGCGACGTGCGGATGATCCGCGAACTGCGATTCCCGGTGTTCCACGGCGGCATCGCGCCGCTCGATTCGAAGGGTCGCGGCAAGGTCGTCGCGATCGACGTGCCGATCGACTGCGGCGGCGTGCGCGTCGAACCGGGCGACCTCGTGTTCGGCGACGTCGATGGCGTCGTCGTCGTGCCGCGCAAGGTCGAGGACGACGTGCTCGCGCGCGCGTTCCGCAAGGTGGAGGGCGAGAACACCACGCGCGAGGAACTCGCGAACGGCGCGAAGCTCGCCGACGTGTTCGCTCGGCACGGCATTCTCTAGAACCGATTCCGGCCGCGCGCGATGCCCCGGCAAGTCGTTGCACGCGGTCTGTCGGCATGGTGCCGCTGCCAGCCACGGTGACGCCGCACTGGTCCGGTCGGAACAGCGACTGACCGGCACCCGGCGATGCCACGATCCGAGCGCGCGGGTCCGACCGGCCTGCATCCGTCCGCGACGGTCCGCTGGCTCCTGCTCGTCGCCGGCATCGTGGCGACCGCGCTCGGCGTCGTCGGCGCGTTCCTGCCGGTGCTGCCCACCACGCCGTTCCTGCTCCTCGCCGCGGCGTGCTTCGCGCGCGCGTCGCCGAAGCTCGACCGGAGGCTGACCGAGTCGAAGACCTTCGGTCCGATGATCGTCGAGTGGCGCACCCATCGCGCGATTCCGTGGCGCACGAAGCTCGTCGCGCTCGGGCTCATGAGCGCGATGATCGCGGTGTCGGCGACGTGGTTCGTCGAACCCTGGTGGGCGAAGGCGCTCCTCGTCGCGGTGTGTGTCGCGACCGGAGCGTGGCTCTGGAGCATTCCGTCGCGCGACCGGCCCGTGCGCGAACGCTGACCGCAGGTTCGCGGGCGGGGGTCGGAACGGACGAGGGCGGGCGAACGGCGTCCGCCTGCAGCGCGCTCACACGATGCGGCAGACTTCC
The DNA here is from genome assembly GCA_015075645.1 of Burkholderiales bacterium. Lineage (NCBI taxonomy): Bacteria > Pseudomonadati > Pseudomonadota > Betaproteobacteria > Burkholderiales > Burkholderiales bacterium. Next base: position 701,902 of record JABTUF010000002.1, read on the forward strand.
TCGAACGCGAGCCGCGGCAGGCGGCCGAACACCTTCGCCGGGTCGCCGTAACCGAGGTTGCACAGGAAGTTCGAGCGCACGTTCGTCCCGGCGAAGAACTCGCGGTCGACCGCGTCGGGGTCGAAGCCCGACATCGGCCCGCAGTCGAGGCCGAGCGCGCGCGCCGCGAGCATCAGGTAGGCGCCCTGCAGCGTGCCGTTGCGAAACGCCGTCGTCGCGGCATGCGCGGCGTTGTGTTCGCCGAGGAAGCGGTCGCGCGTCGTCGGGCTGTGCGCGAACAGCCGCGGCAGGTGCAGGTGGAAATCGAGGTCGTAGCCGATCACCGCAGTGACCGGCGCGGTGATCGTCTTGTCGACGTTGCCCGGCGCGAGGCAGGGACGCAGGCGCGCACGGCCTTCGGCCGTGCACACGAACACGACGCGCGCGGGCTGGGTGTTCGACGCCGTCGGTCCCCAGCGCCACAGGTCGTAGAGTTCGCGCAGCGTGGCCTCGCTCACCGGACGCGGCAGCCAGCCGTTCTGCGAACGCGCGTGGCGGAACAACGTGTCGAGTGCCGCGCCGTCGAGGGGCGCGCCCGCCGGGGATGCCGAGCTCGGGTTCGTCGCAGTCGCGTTCACCGATCGACCCTCCGTTGTACTGGCGACCGGGGCAGTCTGCCGGCAACGCCCCGAAGCAGGCTCACTTGCGCTCTTCGGCCGCGATCTTCGCCACCACGGCTTCGAGATCCCGGCGCCGCGCCTCGGAGAGCGGACCGATCGGCGGCCGCGCGGGACCCGCGCTGCGCCCGGCGAGCGTCATCGCCTCCTTGATCACGACCGGGAACGAGCCCCAGGCCCACGCCGCCCGCAGCGGTGCGAACACGTTCGACAAGCGCCGCGCTTCGGCGATGTCCCCGCGGCGCAGCGCGTCGTAGAGCCGGACCTGCAGGCGGGGAAAGACGTTCGCCGCCGGCGAGATCGTGCCCTGCGCCCCGTGCAACATCATCGCGAGCGCGATGGTGTCGCGCCCCGAGAACAGCAGCGCGGGCCGCGGGGCGTCGAGCTGGTACTCGATCGCCTGCGTGAGATCGCCGCTCGAGTCCTTGACCCCGACGATGTTGTCGGCCGCCTTCATCGCGCGCGCGAGCGTCGACGGAAGCAGGTTCACGCTCGTGCGCGGCGGATTGTTGTAGAGCATCACCGGGATGCGCACCGACTTCGCGACCGCGGTGTAGTGGGCGACGAGTTCGTCCTGCGTGGGTTGCGCGAAGTACGGCGTGATCACGAGCGCGAGGTCGGCGCCCATCGCCTCGGCGGCCTGCGTGAGGCGGATCGCCTCGCGCGTGGTCACCGCGCCGGTGCCCGCGTACACCGGCACGCGACCGCCGTTCGCCTCGATCGCCACCTCGAGGAGCCGCAGGTGCTCGTCGGGGGTGAGCGAGAAGAACTCGCCCTGGCTCCCCGCCACCGACAGCCCGTGGACGCCGGCCGCGAGGTAATCGGCGACGAGGTCGCGCACCCGGGCCTCGTCGAGGCGATGATCGGCGGTGAAGGGCGTGGCCATCGCCGGCACGACGCCATGGAACTTCGCGGGATTCACGTCGGAACTCCTTCGCTGCGGTGGTGCGGCGCCCGCGCGCACGGCGCGCGAGCGAACGGGACGGCGATGCTCAATCCTCGACGCCCATCAGGCGCCCGAGCTGGACCACATAGAGGCCGAACGCCGGGTTCTCCTTGGTCGCGCGCGGGTCGCGCGGGCGCGGCAGGTCGATGGCGATGTCGTCGAGCACGTGCCCCGGCCGCTCGGACATCACGAGCACGCGATCCGACAGGAAGATCGCCTCGGGAATGCTGTGGGTGATCAGGATGACGGTCTTGCGCATGAGCTGCCACAGGCGCAGCAGTTCGACGTTCAGCTGGTCGCGCGTGAGCGCGTCGAGCGCGCCGAACGGCTCGTCGAGCAGGAGGACCTGCGGCCGCAGCACGAGGATCTGCCCGAGTCCCGCGCGCTGGCGCATGCCGCCGGAGAGTTCGTGCGGATAGCTGTCGCGGAATTTCTCGAGCTTCAGGATCGGCAGCAACTCGTTCACGCGCTGGTCGATCTCGGAGGGCGGCAAGCCCTGGACCTCGGCGGCGAGGCGGATGTTCTGCTCGGTGGTGTACCAAGGCAGCATGTTGTGCGACTGGAACACCACGCCGATGTCCGGAGAGACGCCTTGGCGGCGCCGCCCCAGGACCTCGACCTCGCCGCCGGAGTCGGGCGGCGTGAGGCCCGCCACGATCCGCAGCAGCGTGCTCTTGCCGCAGCCGGAGGGCCCGAGGATCGACACGAACTGGCCGCGCGGAACCGAGAAATCCACGCGGTCGAGCGCGCGTACGCCTCCCCCCCCTCCGAAGGTTTTGGCGACGTCGCGGACCCGGATGGCGATTTCGCCGCCGTCGCCGTCCTTGTCCGTCGCTGTGATCCCGGCCACGGCGGCAGCCCTCACTTCTTGGCGCCGGCCCAGCCACCCGCCGAGATGTCGAACAGCACACCGTCGGGGTCGCGATACTTGGCTTCGAAGTAGAGGGTTTCCTTCTCCGCGGGGACGTCCATGAAGAACTTGCCTCCGTTGGCCACGATCTTCTTGCTCTGCGCCTCGAGGTTGTCGACCCAGAAGCCGAAATGGTGCGTGCCGATCCAGTCCTTGCCGCGCTCGAGACCGGCCGACGCGTCGTTCTTGAACTTGAGCAGCGCGAGGCAGATCGTGCCGTCGGACAGGTAGACGCCCGTCGCGAGCGGCGAGTCCGTCCGTTCGGTGATCTGCATGTCGAACGTGTCGCTGTAGAACCTGGCGGACTTCTCCGGATCTGAGACGGTAAGTGCGATGTGGCGCAGCTTGGCCATGATGTGCCTTTGACGTGATGGGGTGGCTACAACGCGCGCCACCAGACGCGCCTGGCCGCGAGTTCGACCAGGAGGTAGAGGATGCCGGCGACGATCGAGGTCGCCACGAGCGCGGCGAACAGCAGATCGGTGCGGCCGTTGGCGTTCGCCTCGAGGATCAGGTGGCCGAGCCCGCGCTCGGAGCCGACGAATTCGCCGACGATCGCGCCGATCACCGCCAGCGGCATCGCCGAGCGGCACCCGTCCATGATCGACGGCAGCGCGGCGGGAACCTGCAGGCGGCGGAACGTGGTCCACTGCGACGCCCGGATCGCCTTGAAGTGCTCGATCAGGTGTTGCGGCGTGCCCGCGAGCCCGCCCATCGTCGAGATCACCACCGGGAAGAACGCGAACAGGAACGCCATCAGCACCTTCGAGGTGATGCCGTAGCCGAACCACACGACCATCAGCGGCGCGAGCGCGATCTTCGGCAGTCCCTGGAACACGACGATCGCCGGATAGAGCGCGCGTCGCACCGTGGGAATCGCGTACAGCGCCAGTCCGAGCGCGATGCCGCCCGCGGCTGCGAACACGAACCCGACGAGCACCTCCTGCACGGTGACCCATGACTCCGCGACGAGCGTCGCGCGCGCGTCCCAGAAAGCGGACGCCACCTTGGAGAGCGGCGGCAGCAGGTAGGGCTTGATGCGGAAGACGTCGACCGCCTTCTCCCACAGCACCGCGAGGAGCAGGAAGAAGATCGCGGGATCGACGAATTGCCGCCAACGCGCGGCGCGCTCGCTGGTCTGCACGGCCGCCCCGCCTAGCTCCGGGGTCCCCACTGGGGCCGGGGCACCACGAAGCGTTCGAAGTGCCACTGGTCGTAGGCATCGAGGTCGTTCTTCCAGACCCGCGCCTCGTAGGGCTTCTCGGCGGTGACCTGCACCATGTCGGCGTAGAACTCGACGTAGTTGCCGTCGGGATCCTTGAACACGAGGAACAGGTTCTCGCCGGGACCGTGCTTGCCGATTCCGCGGACGATCTCGACGCCGCGTTCCTTCAGGAACGCCGCGGTCGCCTCGATGTCCGCGAGCGAGCCCACCTCGTAGGAGAAGTGCTCGAGTCCGGGTCGGCCGGGCGCGTAGACCTCGTCGCGGCCGGGCTGGTCGCGCGGGATCTGCGCGAGCGCGAGGTCGTGATGGTCCTCGGCGCAGCGCAGGAACGCCATCTGGTCTTCGATGTAGTCGGATACGGTGAGGCCGACGATCTCGGTATAGAAGCGCACCGAAGTCGCGAGATCGCGCACGTTCAGCACGACGTGGCCGAGGCGGCGGGGGCGGGGGCGGGTCATGGCGTCTCCTTGCTTGGCTGCAACGGGCCGGCGCCGTGCCGGCCCTACCTCGATGACTTCCTGGTGCGGCCGGCGCGTGCGCTGACCGCGTTCCCTGCTACTTCAGCAGCGCGTTGGTGTAGACGTCCTGCGGCTTCACCTTGCCCGCGAGCGAGAACGCCTTGTCGACGAACTGCACGGTCGAGGCCATGCGGTCGTCGCGCATGTAGCCCAGCCCCTGGTCCTTCGCCTGAGGATCGACGACCAGCACGATGATGTCGCGGATCTGGGCGAGGACCACGGCGCGGTCGACCGTCGGGTAACTCCTGACCATGATGTCCGCGGCCTGCTCCGGATTGCGGATCGCGAACTCGTAGCCCTTGTAGCTCGCCTGCAGGAACTTTCGCAGCGCCTCGCCCCGCTTCGCGATCACGTCGTCGGTGGTGACGAAGCCGCTGCCGTAGGCGTTGAGCCCGAAGTCCGCGTACTCGATCCAGCCGACGTCGACGCCCGCGGCCGCCGCCTGCTTCAGCATCACCGCGCGGTTGCTCGCGCGCCAGCACTCGGCGAGGTCGATCTTGCCCTCGACCAGCGACGCGTCGACGACCGCCGGATCCATCCGCAGCAGGCGGACCAGGTCCTTCGGCTGCCCGTTCTGCTCGAGCCACACCGGCACGACGTTGTGCACGACCGAGGCCGAGCCGCCGCCGAGCGTCATCCCCTTCATGTCGGCGGGCTTCTTCACCATGTGGCGCCTGGTGTCGAAGCAGATCCCCGCCGGCCACTGGGTGTTGATCGCGCCGATCATGCGGATCTTCCCGCCGTTGCTGCGGTTGATCGCGATGCTGATCGGGTCGGTGTAGCCGACGTCGAACTGGCCCTGGTCGAGTTCGTTCGCGGTGCGCGTGCCGCCGTAGCCGCGCACGATCGAGACGTCGAGGCCGGCGTCCTTGAAGTACCCGTTGGCGAGCGCGATGACCGGACCCGAAGTGCTGCCCTGCGGGAGCCACCCGAGGTTGAAGGTGAGTTTCTCCTGCGCCGCGGCGGAGCCGGCGAAGGCCGCGAGCGCTGCGGCGGCGAGGATCGATCGGGCGGTCGGACGGGCGTAGCTCATGCGGTCTCCGGAGTGCGTCGGGTCGGGTGGCGCGGGCGGCGTCCGCCAGGAACGGCTCTCCCGCTGCGGCGAGCGCTCGCGCGCCCTACTTCTGCAGCAGCGCGTTGGTGTAAATGTCCTGCGGCTTCACCTTCCCCGCGAGCGAGAACGCCTTGTCCGCGAACTGCATGCCCGCGTTGATGCGGTCCTCGCGCAGGTATCCGAGCCCGCGGTCCTTCGCCTGCGGGTCGACCACGAGCACGGCGGTGTCCTTGATCTGCTGCAGCGCGACGTTGCGATCGACGGTCGGATACATCTTGACCATGATGTCCGCCGCCTGCTCCGGGTTCCTGATCGCGAACTCGTAGCCCTTGTAGCTCGCCTGCAGGAACTTCCGCAGCGCGTCGCCCCGCTTCGCGATCGAGTCCTCGCTGGCGGCGAAGCCGCTGCCGTAGGCGTTGAGCCCGAAGTCCGCGTACTCGACCCACCCGACGTTCACGCCGGCCGCGGCGGCCTGCTTGAGCAGCACCGGGCGGTTGCTCCCGCGCCAGCACTCGGCGAGATCGATCTTGCCTTCGACCAGCGACGCGTCGACGACCGCCGGATCCATCCGCAGCAGGCGGATGGCGTCCTTCGGGAGGCCGTTGGCCTCGAGCCACACCGGCACGACGCTGTGCACCGGCGAGGCGGAACCGCCACCCAGCGTCAGGCCCTTCATGTCCGCGGGCGACTTCACCGCGTGGCGCCTGGTGTCGAAGCAGATCCCGGCCGGCCACTGCGTGTTGATCGCGCCGATCATGCGGATCCTGCCGCCGTTGCTGCGGTTGATCGAAAGCGTGATCGGGTCGACGTAGCCGACCTCGAACTGCCCCTGGTCGAGTTCGTTCGCGGTGCGCATGCCGCCGTAGCCGCGCACGAGCGTGACGTCGAGGCCCGCGTCCTTGTAGTAGCCCTGCGCGACCGCGACGATCGGGCCGATCGCGCTGCCCTGCGGCAGCCACGCCATGTTGTAGGTGAGCTTCTCCTGCGCCTGTGCGGTGCCGGCGAGAGCCGCGAGCGCCGCGGCGGCGAGGATCGAACGGGTCTTCGGGCGGACGATGGTCATGGTGGCCTCGTGGATGCGGCGTGCGGTCAGGCGAGCGACTCGGCCTCGACACGATTGGCGATCGTGCCGATGCCACCGATGGTGGCGGTGACGAGGTCACCGCGCTTCAGGTACAGGTTGCGGCCCATGCCGACGCCGGTGGGCGTGCCGGTCGCGACGACGTCGCCCGGCTCGAGCGTCACGATCGTCGACAGGTAGGCGATCTGCTCGCGCACCGTCCAGATCATGTTCGCGGTCGTGTCCTCCTGCATCGTCGTCTCGTTGACGTCGAGCCGGAGCGATACCGCCTGCGGATCGGGCACCTGCCACGCCGGCACGATCCACGGGCCGATCGGCGCGAAGGTGTCGTGGCACTTGCCCTGGAACCAGTCGAACTTGAACGGATAGTCGCTGCGCACGTTGAGGTCGCGGGCGGACACGTCGTTCACGACCGTGTACCCCGCCACCGCCCCGAGCGCCTGGTCGACGCCGATGCGGCGGCAGCGCTTGCCGATCACCGCCGCGAGTTCGATCTCCCAGTCGAGCATCGTCGTCTCGGGAGGCATCCGGATCGCCTCGCCGGTGCCGATCACCGTGTTGGCGAGCTTCAGGAACATGTAGGGCTTGCTCTCCGACTTCGCGGCGAGCACGGTTCCCATCTCGTTCGCGTGCTCGATGAAATTCGACGCCGCGCAGAAGATCTTGTCCGGCACGAACGGCGCCGCCAGCGCGGACATCGGCACCGCCGCGAGCTTGCCGCGCGAGGCGAGGTCGGCGAGCGCCGGACGGGCGCCGGCGAGCCACGGCTCGACCCGGGCCCAGTCCTTCATCATGGCCTTGACGCCGCCGGTGAGCCACGCGGGATCGACCCCGGCGAGGCCGGCGCGCACCGCGGCGTCCAGCGCGTAGGGCTTGTGATCGACCGCGATGGCCGGGGCGAGGCCGCCGGCGGCGCGGTAGGTGGCGAGGGCGACCCAGGTCATCGTGTCTCCGTGTATGCGAGTTCTGTAAATTGTATGCAGAGATTAGGCGCGCAATCCGCCGCTGTCAAGCCGTCGAACGAACTATTGGTGTGCTGCGCCGCAGCACGCAAGCGCATCATCGGGTGGCTGGCGCTGTGCCGCAACGGGAGGCGGCGCCACACCCAACCTTCAACGATTTCGCTACCTCGGCGCTCGGTGCGCCGCCACCGGAGACTCCGGCGCCCCTGCCAACTGCCAACTGCCAACTGCCAACTGCCAACTGCCAACTGCCAACTGCCAACAGCCAACTGCCAACTGACAACTGCCGCCTACGCCACTTCGCGCTGGTCCTTCGCGCCGGTGGCCGCGTCGTCGCGCGGCAGGTGCGTGCGGACGTTCGTCGCCGACTGCGCCGCGTGCTCGAGCATCGCGTGCGCCGCGCCGTCCGCGTCGCGGGCGACGATCGCCGCGATGATTCCCGCGTGCTCCGCGTTCGATCCCTGCATCCGGTTGTCGGTGGAGAAGAACAGGCGGGCGCGGAACGGCGCGAGGCGCCGCCGCATGCCGAGCGCGAGTTCCGCGAGCGTCCGGTTGCGCGCGCCGGCGTAGATGAGCTGGTGCAACTGCTCGTTCAGCGACGCGTAGGTCGCGGCGTCGCCCGCCTGCGCGGCCGCGGAGGCGCTCTGGTGGACGATCTCGATGCGCTTGCGCTCGGCGGGTCCGGCGCGCAGCGCGCACATCCGCGCGCAGAGCGCCTCGATCTCGCCGGCGGCCTCGAACAGGTCCTGGAGTTCCTCCTGGTCGACGACCGCGACGCAGAAGCCGCGTCGTGGCCGATGGTCGACGAGCCGCGTCCCCGCGAGCAGGCGCAGCGCGTCGCGCACCGGGCTGCGCGAAACGCCGAAGCGCGCGGCGAGCGACACCTCGTCGAGGCGCGCGCCCGGCAGGAGCTGCCGGCGGATGATCTCCTCCGCGAGGCGATCCGCCACGCTCTCCGCGAGTGTCTTGGCCCGGTCGGTCATGCGGTCTCCGCAGCGGATGGATGCCCTGCTATTGTATACAACTTCGCGCCAGGGCATGCAAGCGTCGACCAGGGCATTGGCGGGTCTTCGAGGCCCGGACACCCGTGATGTCAGGTGACCCGCGATGCCCGCCCCGCGCAGGTCTGCACGTTTCAGGCGCTCCGGCGTACCGATTCGGCCGGTCCCGGGACGGATCCCCGGTCCGGCGATCAGGCCGGCACCGTCGTCCGCTTCACGCCGGCGACGAAGCGCTGCAGCGTCTGCGACAGGACACCCGAGGGAATCATCGCCTCGACCAGCTGGAACTTTCCGCGCGTGGCGTGCGCTCGGGCGAGCGCGGCGGCGAGTTCACGCCGGGTGCGCACGCGCACGCCCTCACCGCCGAGCGCCGCGGCCGCATCGGCGAATTTCCAGTCGCCGAGATCGTGGAACGACGACTCCGGCTGGAACGTGCGCAGCATCTCCCAGCTCGCGTTGTTGAACACCACGACGATCGGGTCCCAGCCGTAGCGCGCGCAGTTGCCGAGTTCCCAGCCGGTCATCTGGAACGCGCCGTCGCCGACCAGCACCAGCGGACGTTGCCCGGTCGCGGCCTGTACGCCGAGCGCCGCAGGCACGCCGAAGCCCATCGTCCCGTAGTAGCCGGGAGCGACGAGCGCGGTGTGCTCGACGTCCATCGCCGTGAACAGGCAGTCGCCGATGTCGGCGGCGATCGGCATCTTGCCCTGCGCGGCCATCAGGTCGTTGACCGCGGTCGCGATGTCGGCGGGCGCGATCGGCGCGTCGTCGGCGACGAGTCCGTAGGGAAACGCGTTGCGGCGGACTTCGAAGCGTCGTGCGGTCGCGGGCACGCGCGCGAGCAGCCGATCGACCAGCGCGGCGAGCGGGATGTCCGGGTAGACGTGGTGGCCCATGACCACCTGCCCGTCGAGCGCGCGGATCGTGCGGCGCAGGTCGATCTTGCGGCCGGACACCGCGAAGTTGGTGTCGCAGACGATCTCGCCCAAAAGCATGAGGCTGTCGGAGGACTCGACGAGTTGCGCGAGCCCGGGCTCGCCCGCGACGCCCATGTAGGTGCCGACCAGCGGTGCGTTGGCGTCGGCGAGGAGGCCCCGCCCCATGAAACTCGTGACCACCGGCAATCCGAGCCGGCGCGAGAGCTCGGCGACCTGCGCCTCGAGCCCGTAGCGGCGGACCTCGATCCCGGCCATCAGCACCGGCGACGTCGCCGCCGCGAGCCGCGCGAGCAACTCGTCGACGCACGCGGCGAGCGCGTCCTCGTCGATCGGCGCGGGCGGTTCCGCGACGACGCTCGCGCAGGGCACGCGCACCATGTCGCGCGGCAGTTCGAGGTAGACCGGCCGAGAGTGCCGCAGCGCCGACGCGAGCACGCGGGCGATGTCCGCGGGCGCCTTCGCCGCGTCGTCGAGGCGCGCGCGGTCGCAGGTGATCTCCTCGAAGATCCGGTACTGCGAATCGAGCGTCTTCGCCTGGTGGTGCAGCAGCAGGCCGGAGCGCGCCTCGCCCTTGCCGGGTCCGCCGGAGAGCACGACGACCGGCGACTTCTCCGCGTACGCGCCGGCGATCGCGTTGACCATGTTGAGCGCGCCCGCGCCCCAGGTCACCGCGGCCACGCCGAGCCCGCCCTGCACGCGCGCCGACGCGTCGGCCGCGAAGCCGACTGCGGGCTCGTGCGAGAGCGTGTGGAGCGGCAGGATCCCCGACTCCTCGATGACGCGGAAGTACGGCAGCGCGAAGTCGCCGGGAATGCCGAAGATCCGATGCGCTCCGTGCGCCTTCAGCGCGTGCAGCAGCGATTCGGTGAGGTTCATCGCGGGGCCTCGAAATCGGGTCGAAGCCGCCATCGTGCGCCGGACCGCGGCGGTCGTGGCGCATCGATCATGCGCCCTATGTCTATCACGCGCATGATTCATGCGTGTTGTCGTGACATTGCGCAATAATGATTGTCTCCTGACCCGGAGGGCGCGGGCATGCGACCGCGACACCGGTTGCGGCCGCTCGCGCCGCACGCGCAACGGTGGGCGGCAGGCGCCGCGGCTACTGGTGGGTGGCAGGCGCCGCGGCTACTTGTAGCGGGTGCGCGCGATCTGCGCGAGGCCCACGCCGGCGGCGATGTCCTTGCGCTGCCGGCGGTCGCCCTCGTCGATGCGTCGCGCTTCGGAGAGCACCGCGTCGACCTGTGCGTACGGCACGACGACGACGCCGGCGTCGTCGGCCAGCACGAGGTCGCCTGCGTCCACCGTGACACCGGCGATCCGCACGCGACCGTTGATCGCGACGGTCTGCAGGCGCCACTTGCCGGTCGCGGGCGTGACGCCACGGGCCCAGATCGGGAACCGCTGCGCGCGCGCGACCTCGGGATCGCGGTACGAACCGTCGACGACGGCGCCGGCGAGCTTCGCTCGGCGCGCCACCGTGGCGGACTGTCCGCCCAGGTTCGACACGCCGGTGAGGCCTTCGATCACCACCACGTCGCCCGGCGAGGCGAGGTTGTAGGCCTCGTGCTCGCCCATCTTGCCGACCCGCTCCAGCGCGGCGCGCGTGGGCGTCACCGCTCGCTCGACGTTCCGCACCGTGACCGCCTGTCCGACGATGCGCGTTCCCGGCATCGAGGACGGCAGCACCGCGCCCGGAATGACGCCCTGCAGGCCGAGCAGGTCGAGGCTGTCGGACACCGTGCCGGTGAGGTCGGTCAGGCGCGCGAACGACTTCAGCGTGGCCTCGGGCAGCCGCTCGAATTCGAGGCGCACGATCGCCTCGGGCGGAACGCGGCCGGTGAGCTTTCGGCGGGCCGCCATGGTCAGCTCATCAGGCCGCCGTCGACCATCAGCACCGAGCCGGTGACGTAGCTCGACATCGACGAGGCGAGGAACAGCACGCAGGTGGCGATCTCGTCCGGCTGCGCGTGGCGCTTGAGCGGCACCGTCTGGTTCAACTGATCGGTCACCGAGAAGCCCAGGATCGCGCTCATCTCGTTCTCGATACCGGTCTGGAACGCGTTGTCGACCGGTCCGGGGTTGACGCAGTTGATGCGGATGCCGCGCGCGGCCGCGGGCTTGGTCGCCGTGCGCATGATGCCGATCTGCGCGTGCTTGGCGGCCACGTAGCTCATGTTGGTGCCGACGCCGCCGCGCACGCCGGCGAGACTCGAAGTGATGACGATGCTGCCGCCCTCGCGCATGCGCGGCAGCCCGTACTTGCACACGAGGAACGCGCCGCGCGCGTGGATCGCCATCGTGCGGTCGAACGCCTCCTCCGGATAGTCGACCAGCGGCGCGTTGTGGCCGGCGTTGCCGGCGTTGCTGAACAGCACGTCGATCGCCCCGAAGCGCGCCACCGCCGCGTCGAGGAAGCCGCGCACGTGGTCGGCGTTCGACACGTCGCCGGCGAACGTCGCGACCCGCGCGCCGGCGGCGAGTTCGGCCGTCGCGCGCGCGAGCGCCTCGGCACCGAGGTCCACCAGCATCAGCTTCGCGCCTTCGGCGAGGAACCGGCGCGCGGTCGCGAGGCCGACGCTGCCGGCGCCGCCGGTGATCACGCAAACCTTGTCGTCGAGCAGGGCCATCGCTTCGTCTCCTCCGGCGTCGTGCGGGCCATGTTCGGGCAAGCCGCGGCAAAGCTCAAATCGTTGACGAAAATTCAACCATGCCGATGAAAAACTGGGTTGACGGAGCTCCGACGGCTCCGGCATCGTTTCCGCGCCGACCCGCCTGCCCCGCGGCACGCGGCGCCGGGAACGACGCATGTCGCGGGCACCGCGCCCGCGTGCCGCACCGACCCTCCGGGAGACACCATGTCCAGCCGAACGATCCGTATGCTCGCCACCGGCCTCGCCCTGGCCGGCATGACCGTCGCCTTTCCCGCGCTCGCGCAATCCAGGCCGGACATCGTGATCGGCGCGCTCCTGCCGCTCACCGGACCGCCGGCCCCCGTCGGCCTCGAGCAGCAGCAGGGCGTGCAGTTCGCGGTCGACCGCGTCAACGCCCGCGGCGGCCTGCACGGGCACAAGGTCCGCGTCGCCTACGAGGACAGCCAGGGGAAGCCCGACGTCGCGGTGCTGTCGTTCAACCGCCTCCTCGACCTCGAGAACGTGCCGCTCGCGATCACGGCGTTCTCGTCGGTCTCGCTCGCCATCGCGCCGATCGCCACGCGCAGGAAGGTCGTGCTGCTGAACGCCGCCGCGCAGTCGAACAAGCTCGAGAACGCCTCGCCGTTCCTGTTCAACACCATCCCGCTGGTGAAGGACGAGACCGGCGCGATCACCAACTACCTCTACCGGACGCTCGGCAAGAAGACCGCGGCCGTGATCTACGAGAACGTCGCGGCGGGCATCGACGGCAAGGACGACTTCAAGCGCTCGTTCGAGGCGCTGGGCGGCAAGGTGCTCGCGGAGGAGCCGGTCGAGTTCGGCCTCACCAACTACCGCCCGACGCTGCTCAAGGCCGCCGCGGCGAAGCCCGACGTCGTGTTCGTGGTGATCACGCAGGGGCACCCGACCTTCGTCGAGCAGGCGGCGCAGACGCCGGGGCTCCCGGTGGTCGCCGGCACGACCTTCGTCAATCCGCTGTGCTGCTACGCGGGGTCGGCCGGCTGGTACCAGTCGGCGATCAAGTCGGACATCGCCCCCGAGATCCGCGGCGCGTTCGTGAGCCGGTACAAGACCAAGGACATGGGCTTCTTCGCGCGCGAGTACTTCAACGCGACCGACATCGGCCTGCAGGCGATCGACCACGTGCTCGCGCAGGGCAAGCCGGTCACCGGGGAAGCGGTGCGCGACGCGATCTTCGCGATCAAGACCTTCCGTTCGAGCGTCGGCGACGTCACCTTCGACAGGAGCAACACCGCGAAGCGCGGCGTCGAGATCCAGCAGTACGCCGCGGATTCGCGCAAGGTGCTGGCGGTCGAAGGCGCGAAGTAGGGAGCGCCGACCCAAGACGATGCTCGCGCTGCAACTCCTCGTCGACGGCCTGATCAGCGGCTGCGCGATCGGGCTCGTCGCGGTCAGCTTCTCGCTCTACTACTCGACCACGCGGGTCTTCCACGTCGCGCACGCCGGCGTCTACACCGTCGGCGGGTACGGCGCCTGGTACGCCGCGACCCTCGGCGCGCCGTTCGCGCTGGCGGCCATCGCCGGCGTGGCGCTCGCGGCGATCGCGGGGGTCGTGATCCAGCGCGGCCTCTACGACGTCCTCGAACGGAGAGAGGCCACGCCGCTCGTCTTCCTGATCGCCTCGCTCGGCGCGCTCGCGATCCTGCAGAACCTGATGGCGATGGCGTTCACGCCGAACATCCTGAGCTTTCCCTATCCGTGGCGGACCGACACGGTCGGCGTCGGCGCGGTGCGCGTGAGCCTCGCGCAGGTCGTGGTCGCGGCGACCAGCGTCGCGGCGTTCTGCGCGCTCCTCTGGATGTCGCGGCGCACGCTGCTCGGCCGGAGGATCCGCGCGGTCGCGTCGAATCCGTTCCTGGCCGAGGTCACCTGCCTGCGCCCGCGCTCGGTGTACCTCGTGGTGATGCTGATCGCCTCGGCCGCGGTCGCGCTCGCCGGCATCACGGTCAGCCTCGACCAGGCGATGCAGCCCTACACCGGCGTGCTGGTGCTCCTCACCGCGACCATCGCCGTCATCGCCGGGGGCATCGGGAGCCTCACCGGCGCGTTCGTCATCGGCGTGGCGCTGTCGGTGCTGCAGAACCTCGCGTTGATCGTGATGCCCGGGCGCTGGAGCATCGCCGCCACCTTCGGCCTCTTCATCGTGTTCATCCTGGTCCGGCCGCAGGGCCTGTTCCGCGCCCGCTGAGCTCGCCATGTCCTTCGTCCTCACCTACCTCGTGCTCGCGTGCATCTACTCGATCGCGTCGCTGTCGACCAACCTCCTGGTCGGCATCATCGGCATCTTCTCGGTGTCGCAGGCGGCGATCATCGGCGTCGGCGCGTACACGGTCGCACTGCTGCTCCTGCACGGCGTGCTGCCGTTCTCGCTCGCGGTCCTCGTGGCGCTGGTCCTGTGCGCCGCGCTGAACGTGCTGCTCGCGCTGCCGTCGCTGCGCGTGGCCGGCGACTATTTCGTCGTCACCTCGTTCGGCTGCCAGCTCGTCGCCACCGCGATCTTCATCAACTGGGCGACGCTGACCGGCGGCGCCTCGGGACTGGTCGGCATTCCGGGCGCGGAACTCTTCGGCCGCGCGGCCGACAGCACCGCCGGCTTCCTCGTCCTGTCCGCGGGCTTCCTCGCGCTCGCGTGCCTGAGCTACTGGCTGCTGATGCGCTCGCCGTTCGGCAAGATCGTGCACGCGATCCGCCAGGACGAACTCGCGGTGGCGGCGGCCGGACGCAACGTGCTGCGCGCGAAGCTCAGCATCGCGGCCGTGTCGGGCATCTACGCCGGTGCGGCCGGAGCGCTGTTCGCGACCTACCTCGGGTTCATCGACCCGACGTCGTTCGACCTGCACGCCTCGATCCTCATCCTGACCATGCTCGTGGTCGGCGGCGCGCGCACGCTGGCGGGATCGCTGGTCGGGGCGTTCCTGCTCCTCGCGCTGCCGCAGGCGCTGAACCTGATCGACGTCCCGTCGACGCTGGTGGGACCGCTGCGCCAGTTCATCTACGGCGTCCTCCTGATCGTGTTCATGCTCTACCGGCCGCAGGGCATCGCGGGCCGGCGCATCTGATCCACCGATGACCGCCTATCTCGACGTCCGCGCGGTGTCGAAGCGCTTCGGCGGCCTGCAGGCGCTCGACGCCTGCTCGTTCACCATCGAGCGCAACCGCTCCACCTGCCTCGTCGGTCCCAACGGCGCGGGCAAGACGACGATCTTCAACGTCATCACCGGATTCATCCGGCCCGACCAGGGGTCGATCGCGTTCTCCGGCCGCCCGCTCGGCGGGCTCAATCCGCGGCAGGTCGTCGACGCCGGCATCGCGCGCACGTTCCAGAATCTGCGCCTGTTCGACGAGATGACCGCGCTCGAGAACGTCATCGTGTACCTGCGCGGCGACGCGGCGACGAGCCCGACGAGCGCGCTGCTGCGGCCGTTCCGCACGCACGCCGAACAGAAGCGCAAGGCCGAGGCGGCGCACGCGTTCCTCGAGGAGGTGGGACTCGCCCACAAGGCCGGCGAGGTCGTGCGCAACCTGAGCTACGGCCAGCAGAAGCTCCTGTGCATCGCGCGCGTGCTCGCGACCGGGGCGGAACTGCTGCTGCTCGACGAACCGACCTCGGGCCTGAGCCAGTCGGCGCTCACCGCGATGGTCGACATGGTCGAGCGGCTGCGCGCGACCGGCCGGACGCTGCTCGTCGTCGAGCACAACACGCGCGTCGTGCAGCGCATCGCCGACGAGATCCTGTTCCTGCACCAGGGCCGGCTCGTCTCGCGCGGCACGCCCGCCGAGATCCTCGCCGATCCCTCGCTCGCCGCGATCTACTTCGGCGGCGCGGACTGACGTCCACCGATCGCGAGACCGCCATGCCGGCCGGAAACGTCGTGCTCGAGGTGAAGCGCCTCGCCGCGGGCTACCGCGACAAGGTGGTCATCCGCGACGTCTCGTTCACGCTCGCGCCGGGCGAGGTGATGGCGTTCTTCGGGCACAACGGCGCGGGCAAGTCGACCACGCTGCGCACCATCCTCGGAGCGCTGCGCCCGGTCGAAGGCGAGGTGTGGCTCGACGGGGAGCGGGTCGACGCGCTCCCCATTCCCGACCGGGTCGCGCGCGGCCTGCGCTACCTGCCCGACCGGCGCGGCGTGTTCCCCGACCTGACCGTCGAGGAGAACCTCGACGTCGTCGGGAGGATGACCGTGGTGCGCGACGGAGCGTCGGTGTCGATCGACGACGTGCTGCACATGCTGCCGCTGCTCGCGTCGCGCAGGCAGGCGCTCGCCGGCTCGATGAGCGGCGGCCAGCAGCAGATGCTGGCGTTCGGCCTCGCGCTCCTGGGCTCGCCGCGCTGCATCCTGCTGGAGGAGCCGTCGATCGGGCTGCAGCCGGATCTCGTCGAGCAGCTCTTCGGCGAGATCCGCGGCATCTGCACGCGGCTCTCGATCAGCGCGATCCTGGTCGAGCACAAGATCGCCTCGGCGATGAAGATCGCCGACCACGTCCTCATCATGAACAACGGCGAGGTGGTATTCGACGGCCCGCCATCCGCCGCGCAGGCCTCGAATTTCTGGGAGTATTTCTAGTGGGCGGCCCTGCGCGAGCGGGTCGCCGCGCGCTTCGCTCCGCCGGACACGCGCACAGGCTCGGCGAGCGCGGCGCGCACGAGCCGCGCTTCCTTCAGCACCCAGTCGCGGAACGCCGCGAGGTGCGGCGTGCGCTCGTGCTGCCGCTCGTAGACCAGGTGGAAGGCCTCGTCGCCCGCGAGCACGAACGCCAGCGGGATCACCAGATGCCCGGCGCGGAGGTCTTCGCCGAGGAAGCCGCGCTCACCCAGCGCGACGCCGAGCCCCTCCTCGGCCGCCTGGTAGGCGAGCGCGGAGTTCTCGAGCTCGATGTAGTGCTTCGGCTTGAGGTCCGGCGCGCCGGCGGCCGCGAGCCAGCGCGGCCACGCCTGCGGACGCAGGCCCGAACCCAGCAGCGCATGCGCGCGCAGGTCGCCGACCGTCGCGAGCGGCGGTCCGCGCTCGATGAGCCTCGCACTGCAGATCGCGACGAGCTGACTGTCGAACATCCGGTGGCTCGCGAGTTCCGGCGGCCAAGGACCGTGGCCGACGCGGATCACCAGGTCGGAAGCGTGGCGGTCGAACTCGAGCTCGGCCGAGGTGAGCGTCGTGCGGAACGACAGCGGCATCTGCGGGTGGCTCGCGTGGATGCGCGGCAGGCGCGGGAACAGCCAGCGCATCGCCACCACTTCGGAGCACATCACGCGCAGCGGACGCTCGCGACGGTCGGCGGCGAGCGCGCTGGTGGCGTCGCCCAGCCGGTCGAACGCCGCGACCACGGCCTTGTGGTAGACGATCGCCTCGGGCGTCAGGCGCACCTGCCGGTTGGCGCGCGTGAACAGGCGAACGCCGAGCAGATCCTCCAGCGTCTTGACGTGCCGGCTGATCGCGCCCGGCGTGACGTGCAGCTCCTGCGCGGCGCGGGCGAAGCTCTCGTGCCTGCCGGCCGCCTCGAACGCGCGGACGGCATTGAGCGGTGGCAGCGGGCGCCGCATCACAGCGCCGCCGAGGGCAGCGGCCGGCCGGCGAAATGCGCGGCCAGGTTGGCGAGCATCAGTTCGCCGATCTCCCGTCGGGTCTCCTCGGTCGTGCTCGCGATGTGCGGCGCGACGATCACCTGCTCCATGCCGAGCAGCGCGGCGGGGACGTTCGGCTCGTCGCGAAACACGTCGAGCGCCGCGCCGGCGATGCGCCGTTCGGCCAGCGCGGCGACGAGCGCGGGTTCGTCGACCACCGAACCGCGCGCGATGTTCACGAGGAACCCATGCGGTCCGAGCGCATCGAGCACCCCCGCGTCGACCATGCGCTCGGTCGCGCGGCCGCCCGGACAGGTGAGCAACAGGACATCGACGGCTCGCGCGAGCGCGCGCAGATCGGCATGAAACGGATAGCCGATTTCGGGCTTGTCGTGCGGGCCGTGCCAGGCCACCTGCATCCCCAGCGCGGTCGCGCGCCGGGCGACGGCGAGCCCGATTCGCCCGAGCCCCACGATGCCGAGACGGCGGCCGCGCACGCGGGTCGAGTTGGGGAGCGCGCCCGACGCCCAGCGACCCGCGCGCACGAAGCGGTCGCCCTCGACCACCCGGCGCAGCAGCGCGAGCACGAGCGCGATCGCGTACTCGCCGGTGTCCTCGGTGAGCACGTCGGGTGTGTGCGTCACGCGGATGCCGCGCGCGCGCGCAGTGTCGAGGTCGACGGCGTCGAGGCCCGCGCCGAACACCGCCACGATCTCGAGCCGGGGCAACGCCGCCATCAACGCCGCGTCGGCGCCGACCATGCTCCGGGTCGCGATGCCGCGCACCTCGGAACGCACGTCCGGCGCGAGGCCCATCACGTCACGACCGCGATCCACGCGATGGACGGCATAGGCGGCAGCGAGCTTCGCCGCGACGTCGTGCGGCAGCGTGCCGGGCTGCAGGATCGCGGGGGTCATCGCGTGGCGGACGGGAATGCGGGGCCGACGCTCCGCGCGTCGCGGAACGATCGCCGCTCAACCGCCGAACGCGGGCTCGGGCAAGCCCCGCACGCCGACCGCAACGGCGAAGACCGAGCCCGCCAGCGGCTCGCCCGCGAGCTGCTCGGGGTTCAGGCGCTGCGACGCCGTCGTGACGTACAGGACGTCGAGGTCCGGCCCGCCGAAGCAGCAGCTCGTCGGTTGCGACACCGGCAGCTCGACGATGCGATCGATCTCGCCGCGCGGCGTGTAGCGCACGACGCGCCCGCCGGCGTACTCGGCGTTCCACAGGCAGCCATCGGCGTCGACGGTCGAGCCGTCCGGCCGTCCTCGCGCGAAGCGATCGGCGAACGTGCGCGGCGTTCCGAGCGCTCCTGCGTCGAGGTCGAACGGATAGGCGAGGATGACGGTCCGGTAGGTGTCGGCGAAGTACATCGTGCGATCATCGGGGCTCCAGGCGATGCTGTTGGGCACGATGATGTCGTCGCGCACGCGCGTGCAGCGGTGATCGGGGTCGAGGCGGTAGAGCGCGCCGGTCGGATCGCGCCGGCGGTCGTTCATCGTGCCGGCCCAGAAACGGCCGCGACGGTCGCAGCGGCCGTCGTTGAACCGGTTCTCCGGCGCGTCGGCTTCCGGATCGCAGATCGCCTGCAGCGCGGCATCGAACGCGTCGATCGCGTGGAATCCGGATTGCAGCGCGAGCACGAGTCCGCCGCGTGCGCGCAGGCCGATGCTGCCGACGAGCGCGGGCAGCGCGCGCGATTCCAGCGCGCCGGACGCGGGGTCGAAACGACGGACCGCGGGCGCGCGGCTGTCGACCCAGTAGAGCTTGCGCTCGCCGGCGCTCCACACCGGGCTCTCGCCCAGCCGGTCGTGCGAGCGCACGACGCAATCGACGACGGTCTTTCCAGCCATGCGGAGGTCGAGCGATGATTGTCGAGCAGCGGACGTACACCGTGGCGCACGGTAGGATACACGACTACCTGAAGCGCTACGAGCGCGAGGGGCTGCCCGTGCAGCTGCGCCATCTCGGGCGCCTCGCCGGCGCGTTCGTCAGCGACATCGGCACGCTGAACCAGGTGGTCTACCTGTGGTGCTACGACAGCCTCGCCGACCGCGAGGCCCGCCGCGCCCGCCTCGCCGAAGATCCCGAGTGGCACGCCTTCCTGAAGACCAACGCCGGAACATTCACGCACCAGCAGGTGTCGATCCTCGTTCCGGCCGCGTTCTCGCCGATGCGCTGAACCCGCACCGGCGATCGCGGTCTCGACGCCGCAGCATCCGCGGGATGCGGTCGCGGCGCCGTGCGGGTATGCTCGGGCCCAGGATCGTCACGCTCCCCACGCCATGCCCGCGAAGCGCAAGCCCAACCTCCTCGTCATCCTGATCGACGACCTCCGCCACGACGAATTCGGCGCGGGCGGCCACCCGTACATGAAGACGCCGAACATCGACCGGCTCGCGCACGAGGGCGCGCTGTTCGAGCGTGCGTTCCACACGACGCCGATCTGTTCGCCGAACCGCGCCTCGATCGTGACCGGCCAGTACGCGAGCCGCCACGGCATCATCGACAACGTCGCGCGCGACGCGATGAGCCACCGGCTGCCCAACTACCACCTCGAACTGCAGAAGCTGGGCTACCGGACCGCGCACCTCGGCAAATGGCACATGGGCAACGACGGCAGTCCCCGGCCCGGGTACGACTCGTGGGTCAGCTACGACGGCCACGGCAAGCTGATGGATCCGGTGCTGAATCACGACGGGCGGCGCGTGCAGCACCAGGGCTACATCACCGACATCATGAACGATCTCGCGGTCGCGTTCGTCGAGCGGCCGCACGATCGTCCCTGGTCGCTCTTCTTCGCGCACAAGGCGGTCCACCCGGACGCCGAGCAGGGATCCGACGGCCGCCTGCGGATCGCCGCGCAGGGCGGCTACGTCGTCGCCGAGCGGCACCGCGCGCTCTACCGCAACGCCGTGTTTCCGCCGACGCCGAACATGATGACCCCCGCCGAGGTCGTCCGGAACAAGCCCGCGTGGGCCGAGTGCTTCTCGCTGCGCGAAGGCGACGAGAACGCCCGCGCCGTGCTCGCGGCGCTCCACACCTTCGACCAGGAGGAGATCCGGCTCCGCGCGCGCATGATGGCCGCCGTCGACGAGGGCGTCGGAGCGATCCTCGCCGCGCTCGAGAGGAAGGGCGAACTCGACGACACCTGCATCGTGTTCCTCGGCGACAACGGGTTCTTCTTCGGCGAGCACGGGCTCGGGCCGGAGCGGCGCTTCGCCTACGAGGACGGCATCCGCTCGCCGTTCGTCGTCCGCTATCCGCGCCGCGTGAAGGCGGGCTCGCGCCGCCGCGAACTCGTGATCTGCCAGGACATCGCGCCGACGTTCATCGCGCTCGCCGGAGGAAAGCCCGGGCCGCAGATCCAGGGCCGCTCGCTGCTGCCGCTCTTCGCGCCGGGCGAGGCGCGGCGGCGGAGCGGATGGCGCAAGTCGATCCTGTGCGAGTACTGGGCCGAGCAGGCGATGTCGTGGCTCGTCGGCATGTCGTACAAGGCGGTGCGCACCGACCGCTGGAAGTACATTCACTGGGTGAACCGGGGCCGCGACGGCGAACTCGACGAACTCTACGACCTCGACGCCGATCCGTACGAGATGAAGAACCTGAACCGCAGCCGGGCGCACGCGCCGGTGCGCGAGCGGTTGCGGCGCGAACTGCGCGGGCTCGTCGCCGACGCCCTCGGCCTTTAGGACATCGATCCGGCGGCCTCCACGGGGTTCGGCGAATCGACGCAAGATGCGTCCGGCTGAAGCCGGAGCCACGAGCGATCCGCGGCTTTCGCCTTCCTGGTGGGTCGGGCTTCAGCCCGACGATTCTCGTTGCAATGAATCGAACGGCGGGTGGCGGCCGTAAGGCCAGGCGCATTGAAAGCACGGGCGAAGACCTCAAACGGTGGTGGGGACGATGGCGGGCGCGGCGTCGAGGTGGTGACGCTGGCGGTACGGGCCGGCGGGAGTGGAACGATCCGGAAGGCAACGGAGCCGGTGGCGCAGGTACGCGGGGCGCTGGTGGTGATGGAGCCACCGGACGCCCGCTGGCGGCGCGCAGGCGCGGGCTGGCGGTGGGGTGGTCAATCCGAAGCGGGCCGGACGCAGGGGCCGCGAAGACGGACGGATCGATGCGCGTGCTGCAGTTCGCAGATGCGGACCACTCCACGCTACTAAACCGCGGTGGACAGGTGTTGGCGGGACGCGCGGCGCCAGCTGCTGGCATGTTGTGTCGACACAGCGCCCGAGTCCCGCGGAGGTGCCGAGCATCGAGGCGATGATCGAGTCGATCAAACGCCAGCCTGACCAGATCGACCGGCAGATCAGACCATGGCACCACGAGAACTCGACCGGTTATGGTCGACCGGCATCCCGGTAGCCAGCGCGACGGATCGCGCCGGAACTGACGCAGGCCGGATCAGCGCGCTGGGTCGCCGATGGCGCGACTGGGCAAAGGACGCCGCTGGATCAGGGGCCGCTTCGAGTTCGCGCGTCTATGGCCACGCTGACGGCGATCGCAATCGTGATCCGTTTCTATCTACGCTGGCTGCGGAAGGTGAAGGTCGATCGTGGCGTGCATGCCACCGCATCCAACGCCATGGTTCGATCATCACTCAGTTCAACACGGTCAGCCACCACGATCGCCTCGCCTTCCTGGTGCGGCTTGACGATTCAATGAATCACGGCGTCCGTGTTGGCAGACCGGCGCGGTAGGGTGGAGGAAGCCGACGGACGCAGCCTGTTCCAGGGTAAGTCGACCGTGCTGTCCGCGCGCCGCCGGTGTAATCATGGCGCGCCGGGCAGCGCATGACAAGCACGGTGCGAAGACCGTATCCGAAATCAAGGTGGTGGTGGGGATCGATGTGGCGAAGGCGAGCGTCGAGGTGGTGACGCTGGGCGGTACGGGGCCGGCAGGGGAGTTCGGGAACGATCCGGAAGGGCACACGGGCTGGTGGCGCAGGTGCCGGCAGGGCGCTGGTGGTGATGGAGGCCACCGGAGGCTGCGGAAGCGCCGCTGGCGGTGCGCTGCAGGCGGCGGGGCTGGCGGTGGCGGTGGTCAATCCGAAGCGGGCGCGGGACTTTGCCAAGGGGTGGGCTCCGGGGCGAAGACGGACCGGATCGATGCGCGGGTGCTGGCCGAGTTCGGGCAGATGCTGAGGCACAAGCCGGACTTCAACGCTACCTGAAACCGCCGGTGGACGAACAGGTGCAGGACTTGGCGGCTTGGGTGACGCGCCGGCGCCAGCTGCTGGGCATGTTGCTGTCCGAACGACAGCGCCTCGAGTCCTCGCGGCCTGGTGCGGCCGAGCATCGAGGCGATGATCGAGTCGATCAAACGCCAGCTCGACCAGATCGACCGGCAGATGCAGACCCATGTGGCGCACCACCACGAGGAACTCGACCGGTTACTTGGTCGACCCGAGGCATCGGGCCGGTAGCCAGCGCGACGCTGATCGCTGGGTTGCCGGAACTGGGACGCGAGGCGGGGCCGAGATCAGCGCGCTGGTGGGGTCGCGCCGATGGCGCGAGACTCGGGGCAGAAGAAAGGACGCCGCTGGATCCAGGGGCTGCTTCGAGGTTCGCCGCGTGCTCTACATGGCCACGCTGACGGCGATCCGCAGCAATCCGGTGATCCGGGTTTTCTATCTACGCCTGGTGGCTGCCGGGAAGGTCAAGAAGGTCGCGATCGTGGCGTGCATGCACAAACTCCTGCGCATCCTTAACGCCATGGTTCGACGATTCTCGTTGCAATGAATCGAACGGCGTCCGGCTGAAGCCGGACCCAAGGGTCTCCCGACCGCGACGCCTGCAATTCAGGCTGAGGACGGACGCGCGGGGTCCGCCGCGCGCACCTCGTCGCAGCCGCGTCCACCGTCGACGCGCGGTCGCCACCAGAGGACCCCGACACGCGCGACGACGAGCGCGAACGCCGCGACCCAGCACGCGCCGCTCGCCAGGAGCAGCGGCCGGGCCGCCTCGCCCGCGAGCGGTGAACCGGCGCGGGCGATCGCCGCGACGACGATCAGCAGCGCGGCCAGGGTGACCCAGCGACCCGCGTCGAGCCGGTAGCCGGCGTGGATGCGCCCGGCGATGTTCATCACCGCGAAGATCGACAGGCCCATGACGCCCGCGGTCAGCAGGTGGCGCCCGGACGTCGGCGGAATGCCCGCGCCGAGCGCGGACGCTCCGAGCGCCGCGTAGCCCAGCGCCATCAGCCAGGTCACCAGGTAGAGCAGGAACGCCCAGCGCGTGAAGAGCGCGCGCCCCACGTGCCAGTCGTTCTGCACGTTCAGCACCGCGGCGGCGGCGGCGAGCATGAGCCAACCGCCGGCCGCGGCGCCGGGAGCGACGAGTTCGACGACGGTCGCGGCGGAGACGACGGCGATCGCGAGGTTGCGCCGAGGGCGGCGCGCGAGATACTCAGGCACGTCGCCGCCACCGCCGTGCACCGCGTCGAGCGCGTCGTTGACGATGCGCATCGACACGCGGCCGAGCGCGACCAGAACGAGTGCCATCGTCGCGCCGATCGCCGCGTCGATGAAGCGCATCGGGTACGCGCCGCGTAGCACGTCCGCGTGAAAGCCCGCGGCCGCCGCGGCGAACGCGACGATGGCCCAGAGGAATCCGGTGTGGCGGCGGTCCGGATCGCGCAGGAGCCGCGGGCCGATCGTCGCGGCGAGCGCGATCGGCAGCGCGAGGTCGGCCGCCGCCGTGGGCCAGGGCCCGAGGACGCCCGAGAGCCCGTACAGGATCCGGCCCGCGAGCCAGAGGAGCGCGAATCGGAACCCCACGCGGGCGCGAAACGGCGTGGTCGACGTGAACTCGGGCACCGCCGTGAGCGCGAAGCCGGTCACCGCGGCGAGGACGAACCCGAACATCATCTCGTGCGCGTGCCACACGAACGGTCCACCTTCGACCGCAGGCAGCGGAAGGTCGAACGCGAGGAAGACCGACCACAGCGCGAGTGCGATCACCGCCCAGGCCGCGGACGCGAAGAACATCGGGCGGAACGCGCAGAGGAACAGCGGGTGCGACGTTGCATCCCGAGTCGGTGCCGACAGGTGCCCGCGCTCGAACCTCCCCACGACGCCCCGCCCCCGTCCTCGCCCGGCAGCGCGAAGGCGCGCGCCCTGCGGACGGCAGGAAGCGTTCATGCCCCGCACCGCGCATGCGCGGGGAGCGCCACCCTCTCGGCCGAGGTGCGTTCGCGCACCGAGACCTCCGACGGCGCGAATCCGCCGTTGGCCGAAGCGTCGCCATCCGGCGCGGCGGCAACGGGAGGCAGGCCGAAGCACTCGCGCACCGTGCGCGACTGGAGGATTCCGGCGGCGTGCCGATAGACCCAGGCGTCGTCGCGTTGCGATGCCGGCAGTGCAAGGTCGAACCGGGCCGCGATGCGCCCGGGTGAAGGGGTCATCACGAGGATGCGGTCGGACAGCCGCACCGCCTCGGCGAGGTCGTGCGTGATCATCAACACGCCCGCGTCGCGCTCGACGCGATAGGCCACGAGGAGCCCGTAGAGTTCCTCCTTCAGTCCCACGTCGAGCGCCGAGAACGGTTCGTCGAGCAGCAGCAGGTCCGGCTCGATGGCGAGCGCGCGGGCGAGCGCGATTCGGCTCCGCATGCCGCCGGAGAGCTCGTGCGGAAACTTGTCGACGTCCTCGGCAGACAGTCCGAAGCGCCGCGCGAGGGCATGGGCGCGCGCGTGCCGTTCGTCGCGCGCCATCCCGATCGCCTTGAGGCCCAGCGCGACGTTGTCGAGCGCGGACTTCCACGGCAGCAGGCGCGGCTCCTGGAACATGCACGCCGGATTCGCGTAGCCGTTCTCGATCGACCCCTCGCGCACGCGCAGAAGTCCGGCGCACAGGTTCAGCACCGTCGACTTGCCGCACCCCGACGGCCCCACGAGCGCGACGGCGCGCCCGGCTTCGACCTCGAATCCGACGCCGGCGACCACCTCGCGCCGGGCGAAGGCGTGGCTCAGGTCATGCACGACGAGGCTCGGGCCCGGATTCACGTCGCCCCGTCGCGCCAACGCTCGACCTCACGCTTCAGCGGCTCCAGCACGAGGTACTCCGCCGCGAGGAGCACGGCGAGGAGCGCGACGATCCAGGCGAGCGTCGCCGCGGTGTCGAGGTGGGAGCGCGTGACCGCGAGCGCCGCGCCGACGCCGTCCTGGGTGGCGAGGAGTTCGGCCATCACGACGACTTTCCACGACATGCCGAGCGCGGTGATCCACGCCGGGAACAGGTACGAGGCGACGTGCGGCAGCGTGACGTCGAGAAGCCGCATGCGAAACGGCAGCCGGAACGCGTCGGCCATCGACCGAAGCTGGTTGTCGAGCGTGCGCGCGCCCTGCAGCGCCCCGACGAAGACGATCGGGAAGCTCGCGATGAACACGGTGAACACCGGCGTGCCGTCGCCCGCGCCGAACCACAGCAGCGCCAGCACGAGCCAGGCGATCGGCGGGGTCCCCATCAGCACCGTCACGATCGGGCGCGCCATCGTCGATGCGGTGGCCGAGAGTCCCGCGGCGAGCCCGAGCGCGCTTCCGGCCGCGAGCGACAGCGCGAATCCCGCGAGCGCGCGCCGCGTCGTGATCGCGAGTTCCCGCCACGCCTCCCCGCGCGCCACGAGGTCCGCGAGCGCCGCGAACGCCGCGCGCGGATCGGGAAGCACGAGCGGCCCGGTGACCACGCTCACCGCCTCCCACGCCGCGAGCGCGATGAGGAGGCTCGCGGCCGCACCCCAGCCGCTCCACGCATAGGCCGGGAGTCCACGCAGCACCGAGCGCAGCGGGTTCATCTTCGCGCGGGCGTCCCGCCGTAGAAGTCGTCGGGGGGCATCCGGCCTCCGACCAGCGCGGGATTCTTCGCGATGAGCCGCTCGAACAGGAACTCGACCTCGCCGCGCGCCGCCGCGGCGGTGACTGACTTCATCGAGCCGGTCGCGATACTGTCGGCCACCGCCTCGGCCGTCAACGCCTCGAACCGGCCCGCGACCATGCGGCCGCACTCGGCCGCGTGCGCGTTGCACCAGTCCAGCGATTGCGCATAGGCCTGTTCGAGGCGGGCGACGAGCTTCGCGTTGTCCTTCACGCTGCCCATGACCGCGATGCCTGCCTGGGGGATGCGGGGCGCGCGGGAGTACGCTCGGCCCCACTCCTTCTGCAGGTCGATGCTGCGGTGAAGCTCGGGCGCGAGCGGCATCGATCGGGTCTTGCGCAACACCATCGACACCGCCGGCTCCGCGAGCAGCGCGTGTTCGACGCGCCTCGTCACGAGAAGCTGCACCGCGTCGACCGGCGTGGCGACGTACCGGATGCGGAGGTCCTTGCGCGGGTCGAGTCCCTCGGCCTCCGCGACGAGTCCGAACACGATGTCGGGCATATCGCCGCGAAACGGCATCGCGATCTCCTTGCCGCGGAAATCCGCGAGCGTGGCGAGCCCGGGATCGCGCGAGACCATCCACAGGATGCCCCAGACCGACACGTTCATCAGGCGCAGCCGGGCGCCGCGGTTGTAGAGGTTCGCGGCGACGTTCACCGGCATCGCGAGCACGTCGGCCTTGCCGTCGAGCGCCATCACGCGCAACTGGTCGGGGTCTCGCCACGGGACGAACTCGACCCGGTCGGCAAGGTCGGCGAGCGCGCCGGATTCGACCATGTGGATCAGCGGATTCGACACCGAGGCCATCGGACCCGCGAGCACGAGTCGCGGGAGTTTCTGCGCCTGCGCGACGCCGGCGAGTGCGGCGAGAGCGAGACAGGCGATGCCCATCGTCGCGGCCCATCGGGCAACCACGTAACGGCGAAAACGGTCGATCACGTCAGAACCTCGCATTCAGGCCGAGCGCCGCGCCGCGGCCCGGTGCCTGGATCTCCTGGCCGGACACGCCTTCGGTGAGGTGTTCGTGGTAGCCCTTGTCGAGCAGGTTGGTGAGACGGAGGTCGACCCTCGCGTCGGAGAGCACGCCGACCTGCCCGAATCGCCACCCCAGCACGGCGTCGAGCGTCGCGAAGCCGGACGTCGGATTCTCGGTGCCGGCCGAGAAACGTTCCGAGACGCGATCCTGCTTCGCCACCGCGCGCACCTGCGCGCGCCAGTGGAACCCGACTTCGGGCGATTGTCCGACGCCGATCCGGAACTCGGGCGGAGGCATCTGCGACAGCGGCTCGTCGTCCTGCCGGTTGTCGCCGCGCAGCCAGGTGAACGCGGCATCGACGACGACCGGTCCGATCGGCATCCTCGCACCGCCTTCGAAGCCCCAGATCTCCGCCTCGTCGACGTTGCCGGTCTCCTTGATCGGCAGGCCGCTTCCCGGATGCGTCGCGCCGGTGATGCGCCCGGCGATCAGGTTGTCGATGGTCGTGTAGAACGCGGCGACCGCGAACTCGGCCGTGTAGGCGAGGCCCTTCACGCCCACCTCGAAGCTCGTCGAGCGCTCGGGTTCGAGCTGTGGATTGCCGACGTGGTAGTAGCCGTCGCCGCGCGCCGAGTCCTCGAAGCGCTCGCGCATGTCCGCGGCGCGGTAGGCCTGGCCGACGTTGCCGTAGAGGCCGAGCGTCGCGGAGAGCGGATGGATCGCGCCGATCGACCACGACGGATTGCGGTCGGTGTGCCCGAGGCCCGTCGTGCGCGCGGCGGCCCCGGCCCCCT
This sequence comes from Burkholderiales bacterium, assembly GCA_015075645.1. Taxonomy (NCBI): domain Bacteria; kingdom Pseudomonadati; phylum Pseudomonadota; class Betaproteobacteria; order Burkholderiales; species Burkholderiales bacterium. The sequence continues at coordinate 730,079 of JABTUF010000002.1, forward strand.
TCTGCGCCGCGTCGCCCTCGATCCGATCGAAGCGCAGCCCCGCCACGATGCGGGTGCGCGCGATCTCGAACTCGTCCTGCACGAAAACGCCCGCGGACTCGATGCGCCCGTCCGAGAACGGGTCGTTGCGCACATGGTTGTCGAACGTGGGCGGGTTGTTGTTCATGGTTCGCTCGGGGTCGGCCTTCATGCGCCACAGGTCGGCGCCGACCGTCAGCAGGTGAGCGCCGATCGGCACCACGTAGCTCGCCCGCGCGCCGTCGGTCGAGAACGTCACGTCGGTGCTCACGTAGTCGCGCTGGAGCGTCGACGACCACGCGCGGACCTGACGGTAGACGTCCTGCCGGTAGGCGTCGACGGAAAGCCTGCCCGCGCCGATGTCCGCGTCGAGCCCTCCTTCGTAGAGTTCGCGCTTCTGCTCGGGCGAGTGGAGCGTCACGGTCCCGAGCGGCGGAGGAATGCCCGCCCCGCCGGGCTGTCCGCCGGTGCGCGCCGAGCCGGGATACCAGACGTCATGGTCCTGGTGCCGCTGCAGGTTGACCCGCACGCTGACGCGATCGGTGATGCCGTAGCGGTACTTGGCGAGCAGGGAATCGGTGCGAAAGCCGGTGTGCTCGACGCGCCCGTCCGGTGCGTCGTAGTCCTCGACATCGTTCGCCGCCGCGCCCACCACCAGCGCGTTGCGCTCGTTCGACGCGCTGACGATCGCCGCGCCGGCGAAGCCGCGATCGACGCTGCTCGCGGTACCCGCGATCCGGCCGCGCACGGCGGCTTCCTTCGTGAAGGTCGGGTCGGGCGTCAGCAGGTTGACCACGCCGCCCATCGCGCCGGTGCCGTAGAGCACCGAGGTAGGACCCTTCACGACCTCGATGCGCTCGAGGAGGCCCAGGTTCATGAACGACGCGATGGCGCCCGCGGGCTGGGCGGAATTGAGGCGAACGCCGTCGATCAGGATGACGACGCTCTCCTTCCGCAGGCCGCGCAGCACCGGATTCTGGCCCCACGCGCCGTCGCTCATGACCGCGAGCCCGGGTTCGCTCCGGAAGAGTGTGCCCGGGGTCTGCGTTCCGCTGCCGGTCGGCGGCGTCAGGACGCTCACCGCCTGCGGCGTGTCCTGGGCGTCCGCCGGGTAACCTTTCGCGGTGACGACGACCTCCTTCAGGGCCACGGGTTCCTCCGCGGCGATCAACGGGTCGGAGGTGAAGGCAGCGAGGCCGGCGACGAGGAGGATGCCGAGGGAGGCGATGCGGTTCAAGGTCAGGTTTCGGTCGGGAAGGTGTCTCCAAGGTTATTGCAAATAGGAATGATTCGCAATTAATTCAGATCAAGAAGAACGACCGGCGACGCGATGAGGAGCCGCGCACGAGAGGCGTCAGGCTTGAAGCCCGACCCACAGCCGGTGGCTCGATGCGAAAGGCGTTCGGCTGAAGCCGAACCCACATGCAAGAGGCGTCGGAGGTCTTGTGGGTCGGGCTTCAGCCCGACGCCTTTCGTGTCGACTCAGCGAACCCCGTCGGGCTGAAGCCCGACCCACGATCGACTTCGATGCACCGAACCCCGTCGGGCTGAAGCCCGACCCACGATCGACTTCGATGCACCGAACCCCGTCGGGCTGAAGCCCGACCCACAGCCGGTGGCTCGACGCGAAAGACGTCGGGCTGAAGCCCGACCCACGATCGACTTCGATGCACCGAACCCCGTCGGGCTTGAAGCCCGACCCACAGCCGACGGCTCGACGCGAAAGGCGTTCGGCTGAAGCCGAACCCACATGCAAGAGGCGTCGGAGGCCTTGTGGGTCGGGCTTCAGCCCGACGCCTGATGCACGACACGCGACGAACCGCGGCGGAGCGCAGGCGCGCGCCGCTTCGGGTGGACCTCGATCAGTTCGACGACGCGCCCGCGGCCTTGACGATCGGCACCCACTTCACCAGGTCGTCGGAGATCCGCTTGCCGAACTGGTCGGGCGTCATCGGCGGTGCGAGGTCGAATCCGAGCGGACCGAGCTTGTCCTTCGCCGCCTGCGACGCGAAGATCCGGTTGAACTCGGTATTGAGCCTGGCGACGATGTCGGGCGGCGTCCCCGCGGGCGCGACGAAACCGAACCAGGTGTTCACCTCGTAGCCCTTGATGCCCTGCTCGTCCAGCGTCGGCACGTTGGGCAGGAGCGGCGAGCGCTCGAGGCTCGTCACGCCGAGCGGCTTCACCTGTCCGCCCTTGATCTGGCCGATGACCGTCGGCGTGTTGAAGAAGCCCATGGTCACTTCACCCGCCATCACCGCCTGCACGCCCTGCGGCGAACCCTTGTACGGCACGTGGACGAGCCTGGTATCGGTCAACTGCGCGAACAGCACGCCCGACAGGTGGTGGCTCGTGCCGGCCCCGCCCGAGGAGAACGTGAGTTCGCCCGGCTTTGCCTTCGCGGCCGCCACGACGTCGAGCGGATTCGCCGCGGGGCTTCCCGGCGGCACGATCATCACGTTCGACACGCCGCCGACGAACCCGAGCGGCGCGAAGTCCTTGACCGAATCGTAGCCCGGCTTCGCGTAGATCGCCTGGTTGAACACGAGCGTCCCCTGCGAAGCGAACGCGATCGTGTAGCCGTCCGGCGCCGAGCGCGCGAGTTCGGCCATCGCGATCGTGCCGCCCGCGCCCGGCTTGTTCTCGATGACGACCGGCTGGCCGATCGCCTTCGAGAGTTCCTGTCCGGCGTAACGCGACACGATGTCGGCCGTGCTCCCGGCCGCGAGCGGCACCAGGAGCTTGATCGGCTTCGTCGGGTAGCCCTGCGCGGCCGCGGCTCCCGCGGCGAGCGAACCGAGCAGGGCGATCGCCGTGCGGAGCGCACGGCGTCGGGGCGAAGAGCGGACGGTCATCGGATCCTCCTGTCGGCGGTGGCGCGAGACGATTGTACGTCCGGCCGCAACCAACGGGGGGAACCCGGAGGGTCGGGCTCGCCGTCGTTCCCCGCGAGCCGGCCCCACCGTCACGGACCGGTCACACGACGCCGAGCGCCACCATGGCGTTGGCCACGCGGATGAAGCCGGCGATGTTGGCTCCGATCACGTAGTTGCCCGGCACGCCGTACTCCTCGGCCGTCTCGAACACCGAGCGATGGATGCCGGTCATGATGGTGTCGAGCTTCCGTTCCGTGTACTCGAAGGTCCAGGAATCGCGGCTCGCGTTCTGCTGCATCTCGAGCGCCGAGGTGGCGACGCCGCCCGCGTTGGCCGCCTTGCCCGGCCCGTAGGCGATCTTCGCGTCCTGGAACACGCGCACCCCTTCGGGGGTCGTCGGCATGTTGGCGCCCTCACCCACCACGATGCACCCGTTCTTCACCAGCGTTCGCGCGTCCTTGCCGTTGATCTCGTTCTGCGTGGCCGAAGGCATCGCGACCTGGCAGGGAATCGCCCAGATGTTGCCGCCCGCGGTGTACTCGGCGTCCTTGTGGTACGTCGTGTAGTCGGCGATGCGGCGGCGCTCGACTTCCTTCAGACGCTTGACCAGCGCGAGGTCGATGCCCTTCTCGTGGTAGACGACGCCGTTCGAGTCCGAACACGCCACGACCTTGGCACCGAGCTGCGCGAGCTTCTCCATCGTGTAGATCGAGACGTTGCCCGAGCCCGACACCACGGCGGTCTTGCCCTCGAGGCTGTCGCGCCGCACCTTGAGCATCTCGCGCACGAAGAACGTCGCGCCGTAACCGGTGGCCTCGCGACGGACGAGCGATCCGCCCCAACCCAGGCCCTTGCCGGTCAGAACGCCCGACTCGTAGCGGTTGGTGATGCGCTTGTACTGGCCGAACATGTAGCCGAGTTCCCGGCCGCCGACACCGATGTCGCCGGCCGGCACGTCGACGTACTCGCCGAGGTGCCGGAAGAGCTCGATCATGAAGCTCTGGCAGAAGCGCATGACTTCGCCGTCGCTCTTGCCCTTCGGGTCGAAGTCGGAGCCGCCCTTGCCGCCGCCGATCGGCATGCCGGTCAGCGCGTTCTTGAAGAGCTGCTCGAAGCCCAGGAACTTGATGATGCCGAGGTACACCGACGGGTGGAACCGCAGTCCCCCCTTGTAGGGCCCGAGCGCGCTGTTGAACTGCACGCGGAAGCCCCGGTTGATCTGCACCGCGCAGCGGTCGTCCTGCCACGGCACGCGGAAGATGACCTGTCGCTCCGGCTCGCAGATGCGCTCGATGATCTTGTGCTCGGCGTACTCGGGGTGCTTCACGAGCACCGGCCCGAGCGACTCGAGCACCTCGCGCACGGCCTGGTGGAATTCGGTCTCTCCCGGATTGCGGTTGATCACCTGCTGGTAGGTGGCTTCGATCGTCTCTTCGAGCATGTTCGTTCGACTTTCACGTTCGGGTGGCGGGGCACTTCGCCGCGCGCGCAACTTCTCATTGTACCGTCGCGCCCTCCGACCCCCGGCGCATTCGTGCAACTTCGCGGCCGCGGACGGCGTCGGGGGGGCGGCATCGCGCCGTCGGTCGGCGCGAACCACGCCGCATTGCCTTGACTCCGATCAGGTGGCAGACGGGTCGCGCTTTACTCGGTGCGCGCAACGGGCATACTCCCCCCGGATGCACACATTGGGAGCCACCGTCAGGGGCGTGGCCGCGAGCGCCGCGCTCGGCTTGAACGTCGTCGTCGGCTTCGCGCTGATGATGCCCTTCGCGCTCGTCAAGCTCGCAGTGCGCGGGGGGCCGGTACGCCGGACCTGCGATCGCGCGCTCAACGGGATCGCGACACGCTGGGTCGCGGTCAACGACGCCATCATGGCGGCGGTCGGCCGCACGCGCTGGGACGTCTCGGGCGCCGACGGCCTGTCGTCTCGCGGCTGGTACCTGGTGAGCCCCAACCATCGGTCGTGGACCGACATCCTCGTGCTGCAGAAGGTGTTCCGCGGCCGCATCCCGTTCCTCAAGTTCTTCCTCAAGTCCGAACTGATCTGGGTGCCGGTGATCGGGCTCGCGTGGTGGGCGCTCGACTTTCCGTTCCTCAAGCGCGGCGCGGGCGGCGGGAAGAGCGACATCGAAACCACCCGGCGCGCCTGCGAGAAGTTCCGGACGATCCCGACGTCGGTGATCAACTTCGTCGAGGGCACGCGCTTCACGCGCGCCAAGCACGCGGCGCAGCGCTCGCCCTACCGGCACCTGCTGAAGCCGAAGGCGGGCGGCATGGCGATCGCGCTCGCGACGATGGGCGAGGATTTCACCTCGCTCCTCGACGTGACGATCGCCTATCCGCGCGGCACGCCGACGTTCTGGGATCTGCTGTGCGGCCGCATGGAGGAAGTGGTCGTGCGCGTCGACGAGCGACCGATTCCGCGCGAACTCATCGGACGCGACCCCACCGGCGACCCGGAGTACCGCGCGGCAGTCGGGGCGTGGCTCGCCGCGATCTGGGAGGAGAAGGACCGCGCGCTCGACGCGCTGCTCGACGTCGGCGCTCGGCCGGTCGCGGCGGCCTGAGACACCGCGAAAGCGCTCCGCGTCCGGCCGGATGCATTCGCGGCCCCCGACCGAGAGGCTCGTCGCGGGCCGCGCGATGCGTCAGAGCGTTCGCGCGTGGTCCCGCAGGCAGCGCAGCGAGCGCTGCGGCGTGAACGACGCCACCGTGCAGCCGGGCGCCACGATCCAGCGGCGGCGTCCTGCCTGCGCGAGCGCGTCGTCGATCTCGGCGCGCAGCTCGGGCAGCGGGCGCTCCTGGATGCGCGTCTCGTCGATCCCGCCCATCAGGCACCGGTCGGTGCGAGCGCGCAACCCCGACAGCGACGGGTTGCCCTGCAGCCGATCGGACAGGCTGATGACCTCGCAGGGGTAGTCGAGCACGCGATCGAGGTCGAGCCCGACGCCGTGGACGTGCAGCACGCGTACCGAGCCCTCGGCCGCTTCGAGCAGGCGGAGGTCGAACGGGCGCTGGTACTCGCGGAACACCGCGTCGCCGACGCCGCGCGGGGCGCCCTCGCGAATCGCGCTGTTGATCGACATGAAGAACCCGTCGGCGCCGGCGTCGCGCGCCGCCGCGACGTAGTCGCACAGCGTGTCGCAGACGGAGCCGATCATGTCGAGCGCGGCCTGGCGATGCTGCGGAATGTGCCGGCCCTCGGAGAAGCCGACGTTGCGCACGACCTGCTGGTAGGGATCGAACAGCGTGTCGAGGATCGGCCAGTCGGGCCCGAGCTCGCGACGCAGGCAGCGGATCGCCTGCAGTTGCCGCGCGAACGCCGGTTCGTCGAGCGAGAGCCGGCGGAAGCGCCGCATCCCGTCCGCGCTGTCGAGCCGTTCGAGCCCCGCGGGAACCGGATAGCGGTAGTCGTTCATCAGCTTCGCGATGTCCCAGTCGTACTCGCGAAGGAATTTGACGTGCAGGTCCGCCGTGTCCTCGCCCGACAGATGGTCGGACAGGAAGTGCACCCACGCGGTGACCGGCGGACGATCGGGCTCGCGGCCCTCGACCGCGGCGAGGAAACGCTCGCGCCGGTTCATTCCGGCTGGATCCCGGCACGCTTGATGAGCTCGCCCAGGCGATCGTGCTCGGACTTCATTAACTGCGCGAACGCCTCGGGCGAGGCGGACGGCGCGACCTGCATGCCCTGCTTGGCGAACGCCGCCTGCAGGTCCGGCATCGCGAGCGCCTTCACCATCTCGGCGTACAGGCGATCGACGATGGGCTTCGGCGTGCCCGCCGGCGCGGCGATGCCGATCCAGGTCGCGAACTGGAATCCCGGAAGACCCTGCTCGGCGATCGTCGGCACATCGGGCAACAGCGCGACGCGTTGCGACCCGGTGGTGCCGAGCGCCCGCAGCTTCCCGGCCTGGATGTTCGGGAGCGGGGTCTGCACCAGGTCGATCATCATCTGGATGCGACCGCCGAGGAGGTCGCTCATCGCCGCGGACGCGCCCTTGTACGGCACGTGCGTGATGTCGATGTTGGCGCGCGACTTGAAGAGCTCGCCAGCGAGGTGCAGCGTGTTGCCGACGCCGGCCGAGCCGTAGTTGACCTTGCCCGGGTTCGCCTTCGCGTACGCGATCAGCTCCTGCACGTTCTTCGCCGGAACCTCCGGGTTCACGACCAGGACCAGCGGCGACACGATCGCCACCGAGACCGGGGCGAAATCCTTGATCGGGTCGTAGGGCAGCTTCTTGTACAGCCACGCGTTCGACGCGTGCGTCGTCATGCCGACCAGCGCCAGCGTGTAGCCGTCCGGCGCGCTGCGGGCGACGTACTCGGTGCCGGTGATGCCCGACACGCCGGGCTTGTTCTCGACCACCACCGATTGCCCGAGTCCTTCGCTCATCTTCTGCGCCATCTGCCGCGCGACGAAGTCAGACGACCCGCCCGCGGTGTAGGGCACGACCAGACGGATCGGCTTGGTGGGATAGGCCTGCGCGGCGGCCGGCGCCGACGGCAGCAACCCGGCACAGAACATCGCGGCCGCGCCCAGCGCGACGCAAGAACGAATCGGGGACATCGCACGCTCCTCGAAGGATGACTCGCCGAGTTTACTCTAGCACAGGCGAGCCGGTCGTCGCCCGTTCGCCGCGCCGAAACGCAGGTCACGCCGCCCGATGCGCGTTTCGCTTGATGCCCGTCAATCCTCGCTCAGCGCAGCGGCGTGTCGGCCGCGGTACGGCGCAGCGCGGCTTCGTAGATCAGGATGGCGCCGGCGAGGTCGGCGGCGCCGTGGCCGGAGAACGCGAACAGCGTGCGTCCGGCGGGATCGCGCGGACGCGGAATGCGCCCGGCCGCGATGTCGGCGAGATCCGCCTCGTACGGCCCACCGCTGACGAGCTGGCCCTCGCGCGCGAGTTCGACCGACTGCTCGCGTTCGTCGGTGATCACCCGCGCGAACGCGGCGAGCCCGTCGCGCCGCCAGCTGCGGCCGAGGTCCGCGGCCGCGACGAATGCGCCGTTCGCGAGCCAGTTCGCGTCGAGGAACGGACGCGCGAGGCCGTTGGGCACCGTGGTGACGACGAGGTCCTGGTCGGCGACCGCGTCGCGCGGTTCCTCGCTCGCCCGTGCCTCGATGCCCAGTGCGCGCAACCCGTCCGCGAAAGCGCGCGCCGCCTCGATCCGGCGGCCGACGACCGTCGCCAGGCGCAATCCCGGGAAGAGGTCGCGCAGCGCGTCGAAGTGGCTCGCCGCCTGCACGCCGCAGCCGACGAAACCGATGCGCTCGCTTTCGGGTCGCGCGTAGTGCCGCGCCGCCACCGCGCTCATCGCCGCGGTGCGTGCCGCGGTGAGCCGGTCGGCGGCGATGAGCGCCAGCGGACGGCCGCTGCGCCAGTCGTTCAGCACGATCACCGAGTTCACCGTGGGCCCGCCCCGCGAGCGCTCCGAAGGCACCACGTTCACCCACTTGCACGCGCTGTAGCGGCGCTCGAGATCGACCGCGGGCAACGAGAGCAGCAGTTCGCCCGGCGACGGCCGCAGGTGCGACTTCGGCGCCACCTGCACCCGGCCGTCCGCGAAACGCGCGAAGACGGCATGGATCGCTTCGCGCCAGTCGTGCGGTGTCAGGCCGAGTGCGTCGACATCGTGTTCGGAGAGCATCAGCACGGCGAATCCCCCGGTCCGCCACCCGGACCTCGGGCGCATTGTCGCGCACCGCGGACCCCGGCCGAGGGCCTCGCGCGGTTTTGCGGGCAAACACGAGGCGCGAAGGTCCGGTACCATGACGTTCGTGCGTGCGAACGCGCGCCCTCCTACGACCCGACGATGCCCCCCGCCGCCTCCACCCGCAGAACGAGCCCGCGTCCCGCGCGGAGCCCGCGCGCGCGGCGCGCGCCTGTCGCTGCCGCCGAGCACAAGAACCACGCGATCTACTTCGTCCCCGGATTGCGCCGCGGTCTCCTCGTGCTCGAGACGCTCGCGAACGAGGGCCGCCCGATGAGCGTCGCCGAGATCGGCCGGCGGATCGGGCTCACGCGCTCCTCGATGTTCCGCCTCGCCTACACGCTGCAGCACATGGGCTTCGTCGAGGAGATCGCGGAGACGAAGATGCTGAAGCTCGGCGCCCGCGTGCTCAACATCGGCTACGCCTACCTCGCGTCGCAGACGCTGATCGAGATCGCGCGTCCCGAACTGGAGGCACTGCGCGACCGCACCAACGTCTCGTCTCACCTCGCGATCCTCGACCGGCGCGAGATCCTCTACCTGTCGTGCATCCAGACGCGCTCCGGCTTCCTGTCGACGATGAACGTCGGCGCGCGGCTGCCGGCCTACGCAACGCCGCTGGGCTGGCTCCTGCTCGTCGACCGCACGCCCGCGGAGATCGCCGCGCTCTTTCCGGAGCGCAGTCTTCCCGCGCTGACCGAGCAGACGCCGAGGAACGCGAAGGAGCTGGCGCAGCGGATCGCGCGCGCGCGCGCCGACGGGTACGCGATCAGCCACGGTGTCGTCGAACCGGGCGGCAGTTCGATCACCGCTCCGGTCCGCGACCGCAGCGGCCGTGTCGTCGCCGCCATCGACCTGTCGGCGCCCGATTCCGCCTTCGACCTCGCGCTGTTCGACACGCGCGACGTGCGCGAGGTGGTCGAGACCGCCGGGCGGATCTCCGCGCGCCTGGGTTTCCCGGCCCCCGGTGCGCCGTCAGTCGCGTCCCCCCGGCGCAGCGGACGCTGACGGCGCGCCCATCACCCGCGCGGGGTCGAACAGCGGCAACGCCGGCTCGCGGCCGAGGATCGCATCCGCGACGAGCGGGCCGATGCACGGGCCGATCGTGTAGCCGCCGCGCACGCAGGCGAGCACCCACGCGCCCGGCACGCCCGGCAGCGGACCGGCGAGCGGAAAGTGGTCATCGACCCAGGCCTCGAATCCGGTCCAGGTCCGCAGCACGCGCAGGTGCGCGAGCGCAGGCACCGCGAAACGCGCGAGCGCCCAGTTCATCACGAGCGTGTCGGGTACGACCTCGCCGCGTCCATCGTCGGGTGTGCCGCGGCCCTGCCAGCCGCCGCCGATCAGGAAGCCGCCGTTCGCCTTCTGCTTGAGCGTCAGGAAGCCGGTCGCGTGCCCGATGCCCGCGCCGAGGCGACGGGCCCCCGGTTCGGTCACGCTCACGGTGTTGACGCGCACGCGAATCGGCAGCGCGACGCCGAGCATCGTCGCGACACGCTGCGTCCACGCCCCGCACGCGATCAGCAGCCGGCGCGCCTCGATCCTTCCGTCGGGAAGCGACACGCGGAACCCGCGACCGCCGCCGTCGAGCGCTTCGATCGCCCTCGCGGGCGCGTGCTCGACGAGCTCGACACCCGCTGCGCGCAGCAGCGAGCGCAGGTAGACGCCGGTGCGGCTCGAGTCCGCGTGCCCGTCGGGCGCGCACCAGCTCGCCGCCACGATGCGATCGGTGAGCGCAGGTTCGCGCGCGAGCACCTCGCGCGGCGACACGAACTCGATCGGCGCACCGGCCGCGCGCTTCTGCGTCATCCGCTCGTGGAGCAGTGCCGCCTCGGCGTCGGTGAAGGCCAGCGTGTAGCTTCCCGTCTCGTGGAAGCCGACCGCGTCGCCCGCGCGGCGCCACCAGTCGTGGCCGCGAAGCGCGTAGGGCATCAGCGCCACGCGCTTGATCTGCAGCGACAGCGTGCCGGCGTTCACGCCGGAAGCCCCCGATCCGGCTGCATCGCGCTCGACGACGGCGACGCGCATGCCCGCCTCCGCCGCGCGCAATGCCGCGGTCGCCCCCATGATCCCCGAGCCGACGACGACGAGGTCGTGCACGCGGCTCATCGTCGTCGCGCAGGCGTCACAGCGGCGCCGGTGTCGCGATCGGCAGCGACGCGTAGTCGAACGCGCCCGCGAGGGTGTCGAGTTCGACCGGACGCAGCGGCGGACGGCCGGTCGGCTGGCCGACCTCCGCGCGCGTACGTCCGGTGCGAAGCGCCGCGAGGCGCGCGATCGCGTCCTCGCACAGCCGGCCGCCGCACGGGCCCATGCCGCAGCGCGTCGCGGCGCGCAGTTCATTGAGCGTGGCGCAGCCGGCACCGATCGCGGCGTCGATGTCCGCGCGCGTCACCCGCTCGCACTGGCAGACGCAGGTGCCCGCGTCGAGCGACGCGAGCGCGCCGTCGCCGACCCGGGCCAGGCGTGCCATCGCCGCGCCGAAGCGCGCCGCGCGATCACGGCTGCGCCGCG